>NZ_JBVJKQ010000014.1:0-281238 GCF_055585205.1 Streptosporangium sp. NPDC053982 | reverse complement strand
CCACCTCCCCCCGGAACACCGCACACCCATCCAGCAACCCCACCGCCATCCCCGCCCACTGCGACCCCTGACCCGGAAACACGAACACCGGACGCGCCCCCCCCCCCCCCCCCCCCCCCCCCCCCCCCCCCCCCCCCCCCCCCCCCCCCCCCCCCCCCCCCCCCCCCCGCGGCCCCCCGCGGCCGGACCTACAGGCGCGGGTCCACCGGCTCCGACTCCAGCGCCAGGACCGCGAAGACCGGCTCGTGGACCCGCCACAGCGGCTCGCCCTCGGCCAGCCGGGAGAGCGCCTCCAGCCCCAGGGCGTACTCGCGCAGGGCCAGCGAGCGCTTGCGGCCCAGGAAGCGGTGACGCAGTTCCGCGAGGCTCTCGGTGTAGTCGGGGCCGTAGACGATCCGCAGGTACTCCCGGCCGCGCACCTTGATCCCGGGCTGCGTCCGGCTCCCCTCCGGGGCGTCCAGCGGCTTGACCACCATGCCCTCGCCGCCCGCGGCGGTCAGCTCCGACCACCAGGCGGTGGCCGCCTCCCGGGAGGAGTCCGAGGCGAGGTCGGCGAACACGTGCCGGGTGGGCGCGATCAGCGGGTCGGTGAGCCGCGAGAGCGTCTCCAGGTGCCAGGTGTGCGGCTCCAGGGCGGTGACGCGGCCCTCGCAGGCCAGGATCTGGAACGGCGCCAGCCGCAGGCCGTCCAGTCCGTCCACTTCCCAGCAGTATCGCGCATAGGCGTCCCGGAATCGGGCAGCGTTATCCAGGCGGCGACGGGTGCGGTCCAACAGATCGCCCACATCCAACCCGCGCCCGGCCGCCGCCTCCAGCGCGGCGACCGCCTCGGGCAGCGCCGCGCGTGCCGCGGCACCCACCGACGCGTACTGACCGCGGATCAGCCCCTCGGCCTTCGCCGACCAGGGCAGCAGCTCCGCGTCGAGCACCAGCCAGTCGGTGCCCAGCTCGTCCATGAGCGGCTCGCACGCCCGCCGGAGCCGGTCCACCAGCCCGGCGGTGTCCTTGAAGAAGGACCGGCCGGTGCGGGTGTGCACGACCCCGGCGCTCCCGTCGGAGACCCCGAACCGCGCCGCGGCCACCTCGGCGTTCCTGGCGAGCACGGCGACCGCCCGCGACCCCATGTGCTTCTCCTGGCAGACGACGCGGGTGACCCCGGCCGCGGCGAACTCCGCGAACGCCTCCGCCGGGTGCTCCAGGCAGCCGTCCAGGGAGGAGGTCTCCGGCGGCGCCATCGTCGGCGGCAGGTAGACCAGCCAGCGCGGATCGACCGCGAACCGGCTCATGATCTCCAGCGCCGCGGCGGCGTTCTCCTCCCGGACCTTGATACGGCCTCCGCCGTGGCGCACCTCGACGTGCATGGGGCCCCGGACGTCGGCGGCGGCGAGCGCGCCCCGGTCGCGGTGGCCGGCGTCGCGGTGGCCGGGGGCGGCCAGCGGCCGGACCGGCTCGTACCACGTCCTCCCGGCCGGCACCGAGACGAGTTCCTTCTCGGGGTAGCGCAGCGCGGTGAGCCGGCCGCCGAACACGACCCCTGTGTCCAGGCAGATCGTGTTGTTGACCCACTCGGCCTCGGGGACGGGGGTGTGGCCGTAGACGACCATGGCCCGGCCCCGGTACTCCCGCGCCCACGGGTAGCGCACGGGCAGGCCGTACTCGTCGGTCTCGCCGGTGGTGTCTCCGTACAGCGCGAAGGAGCGCACCCGTCCCGAGGCGCGGCCGTGGTAGGCCTCCTTCAGCCCGGCGTGCGCGACGACGAGCCGGCCGCCGTCGAGCCGGTAGTGGCTGATCAGCCCCTTCATGAAGTCCAGCGCGGCGGCGCGGAACTCCTCCGGCTCGGCCGCGAGCTGCTCCAGCGACTCCGCGAGGCCGTGGGCGACCCTGACCTTGCGGCCGTCGAGGGCACGGGCCAGCTTCTGCTCGTGGTTGCCCGACACGCACAGGGCCGTGCCGGCGGCGACCATGCCCATGACCAGCCGGAGCACGCCCGGCGTGTCCGGCCCGCGGTCGACCAGGTCGCCGAGGAAGATCGCCGTCCGCCCCTCGGGGTGGGTCGCCCCGGCGCCGTCGGGACGGATCTCCCAGCCGAGGTCGCGCAGCAGCGCCTCCAGCTCGGCGCGGCAGCCGTGCACGTCGCCGATGAGGTCGAACGGGCCGGTCAGCTCCCGCCGGTCGGTCCACGCCCGCTCGGTGACGATCGTGGCGGCCTCGATCTCCTCGGCCCCGCGCAGCACGTGGACCCGGCGGAACCCCTCGCGGGAGAGACCCCGCAGCGACCGGCGCAGGTCCTTGGCCTGCCGCCTGATCACGTGGGACCCGAAGTCCCGGTCGGGCCTGGTCTCGTTGCGCCCGGCGGCGACCGCCTCCGGCACGTCCAGGACGATCGCGTCGGCGAGCACGTCGTGGGCCTTGGCGAGCGCGATGAGACTCCCGCGCGCCTCCCGCTGGACGTTCGTGGCGTCCACGACCGTCAGCAGACCGCGCCGCAGGCGGGTGCCGACGATGTGGTGCAGCAGGTCGAAGGCGTCGGCGCTGGCGCCCTGGTCGTTCTCGTCGTCGGACACCAGGCCGCGGCAGAAGTCGGAGGAGACGACCTGGGTGGGTGCGAACCGGCGGCGGGCGAAGGTCGACTTGCCGCTGCCGGAGATCCCGACGAGCACGACCAGCGACATCTCCGGCAGGGAGATCTCGGTGCCTACGGCGCTCCCGGTGATCCGGGTGTTCTCGGTGGTCTCCGTGGTCCCGGGCGTCCCGGTGGTCTCCGCGGCCACGGTGGGCTCGGAGACCATGATGGCCTCGGTGACCTCGGTGACCTCGGTGCTCTCTGTGCTCTCTGTGGACTCGGCCATCCCGGTCACTCCCCTTCCCGCGCCGTCTCGTCCGCCCGTTCCGGCGGGCCCGCCGGATCCGCCGGCGCCGTTCCCTCCGCGTGCGCCGCCCCGTCTCCCTCCGCGGCCCCGTCCACCCGGGTGAGCACCGCCAGCTGGGTGGGCGGACCCACCTCGGGGTCGTCCTCACCGACCGGCCGGAACCCCGCCCGGTAGCCGTTGCGCTCGCCCACCGCCAGCGCCCACGCCCGGAACTCGTCGCGGGTCCACTCGAAGCGGTGGTCGGGGTGGCGCATGCCGTCGAGGAACTCGTAGCGGACGTTGTACTCGGCGTTCGGCGTCGTCACGATCACGTGCCGGGGACGGGCCGCGCCGAAGACCACGTGCTCCAGCGCGTCCAGACGGGACGGGTCCACGTGCTCGACGACCTCCATGAGCACCGCCGCGTCGTATCCGGCGAACCGGTCGTCGGTGTAGGTCAGCGCCCCCTGGAACAGCTCCAGCCGCTCCCTGCGCCGCTCCGGCATCCGGTCGAGCCAGAGCCGCCTGGCGGCGACGGTCAGGGCCTGCGTCGAGACGTCCGTACCGGCGACCCTGGTGAAGGCGGGCCGCTCCAGCAGCGCGCCGACGAGCTGCCCCGATCCGCAGCCCAGGTCGATGACCGTACGGGCGCCCAGCTCCTCCAGCACGCCGATCACCGCCTCCCGGCGCAGGACGTTCAGCGGGCGCCGGGACGACGCGTCCGGTACGGTCTCCTCCCCGGACGTGCCGGACGTCTCCGGCACGCCGGCCCCGTCGCGTACGGCGGGCACGCCCGGGTCCGCTCCGGGTGCGGAGACAGGGGCGGTCCCGGCGTCGGAGCCGATGGGCTCCGCGAGGTCGACGGGGTCGCCGAGGTCACCGGGGTCCTCTTCGACGGGCGGCTCCAGCTCCTCCGCCACGTCGTCGCCCAGCTCGGCCAGGCGGGCGAAGGCCGCCCGCTCCAGCGACCGGCGGCGGCCCAGGTAGCGGCGGGTGATCAGGTTCCGGTCAGGGTGGGCCGCCAGCCAGGACTCCCCCGCCCGGATGAGCTTGTCGACCTCGTCGGAGGCGACCCAGTAGTGCTTCGAGTCGTCCAGCACCGGCAGCAGCACGTAGAGCTGGTTGAGGGCGTCGGCCAGGCGCAGCTCGCCGCGTAGCGTCAGCCGGACGTAGCGGGAGTCGCCCCACCGGGGGAACCGCTCGTCCAGCGGCACGGCGCGCGCCTCGACCGTCCAGCCGAGCGGCTCGAAGAACCGGCGGGCCGCCTCCGCCCCGCCCCGGCAGGGCAGGGCGGGCAGCGTGATCTCCAGCGGGAGCGGCCGGGCGGCCAGCTCGGGGCGGGCGGCACAGCGTCCGGCGCGGGCGGTGCGGAACACGTCCCCCAGGGCCACGGCCAGCAGCGACGACGCCGCGTAGGGCCGGTCGTTGACGTACTGACCCAGGGCGTAGTCGGGCGTGGACCGGCCGCGCGAGCGGACCAGGCGGACCGGGTCGACGTCCAGCATGAGCGCGGCCGTGCAGCGCTCCTCGTCCGCCTCCGGGTAGAAGACGCGGGCCACGCCGTACGACTGGCCGAACTCCTGGACCCGGCCGGGGTGCTTGTGCAGCAGGAACCCGAGGTCCGTCGCGGGCCGGGCGGTGGTGGAGATCGTGATCAGCACCCGCGACAGTCTGCCTCATACCCGGCGATCCGGACCATGGATTAACCGGCCCCGGCACCGGGCGGCCGGCCCCGCACGGCGGCCGCGCGGGGCCGTCCGGGGCGGGGCGGGGCGGGGCGAAAGGTGCGGGGCTCGGCGAAAGGTGCGGCGGCCGTGCGGGGGCCGGGCAGGCGGGAGACGAGGCGGTCAGACCCGCGGGAGCACCTCGGCGGCGATGAGCTCCAGGTGGTCTAGGTCCGACAGGTCCATGACCTGCAGATAGAGGTGCTCGGCGCCCAGCTCGGCGAACCTGCCGATCTTCTCGATCACCTCGGAGGGGGTGCCCGCCAGTCCGTTGGCGCGCAGTGCGGCGAGGTCGTGCCCGGCTGCCCGTGCCCGCCGCGCGACCTCGGCCTCGTCGGCCCCGACCGCCACGGTCTGCGCGGCCGACAACACGATCGACTCCCGGCCGGCGGCCTCGCACGCCTTCCTGACCCGGTCGAACGCCAGCTCGGTGTCATCGAGATCGTGGAACGGCAGGTTGTACTCGTCGGCGAACCGCGCGGCGAGCCGCGGGGTCCGCGTGGCGCCGAACCCGCCGATGATGATCGGCGGCCCCGGGCGCTGCGCCGGCTTGGGCAGGGCCGGGGAGTCGGCCAGCCGGTAGTGGGCGCCCTCGAAGGAGAAGGTCTCGCCGGGGGGCGTGGACCACAGCCCTGTGATGATCTCCAGCTGCTCCTCGAACCGGCCGAACCGCTCGCCGACCGGCGGGAACGGGATGCCGTAGGCGGTGTGCTCGGCGTCGAACCAGCCCGTCCCCAGCCCCAGCTCGACCCGGCCGCCGCTCATCTGGTCCACCTGGGCGACGCTGATCGCCAGCGGGCCGGGCAGCCGGAAGGTGGCGGGGCTGACCAGGGTGCCGAGCCGGATCGTGGAGGTGTCCCGGGCCAGGCCGGCGAGCATCACCCAGGCGTCGCTGGAGCCCGGCCCGTGGTCGCCCTCGGTGATCCGCAGATAGTGGTCCGACCGGAAGAAGGCGTCGAACCCGAGCCGCTCCGCCGTCCGCGCGACCGTCAGCAGTTCCTCGTAGGTGGCGCCCTGCTGCGGTTCAGTGAAGATCCTCAACTTCATGTCCCCCATTATCCGGGCACACCGGACGGCATCCGCAGAAAGTCCGCCCCGCGCGGCGGGTCCTTGCTAGCGTTCGAGCTTTGAAAGCACCGGGTGGCGGACCCGGTGCGCAGAGCGACCATCGGGCGGCATCGAGGAGGGGGACCCCATGCCGGTCACGACAGACCGCTCCGCCGGCCGTGGCCCCGGCGGGCCGGTCGGGCCGGGCACCCTGCCCCGGCCGCTGACCGCGCTGGCGTCGGCCGCGCTCCTGGCCGGGACCGGCGTCGCGGTGTGGCTGCTGCCGTCCGGGCCGGTGAACCGGCCCTGGGCGGGCGGTCCCGGCCCGGACGGCCCGGCCCGCGGCGGGGCCTCGTCCCGCCCGGTCCCCTCCGGCCCGCCCTCCCCCGCCTCGTCCGGGCCGGACTCTCCCCCGCGCCCGGGACCCGGAGCGGCCCGGACGGAGCCGTCGACCGGCCGTCCGTCCGGCTTCGTGCCCTTCGCCGACGTCGCCCGCGGCCCGTCCCTCGCCCCGTACGGCATGACCGGGCGTGAGCGCGCCCGGTGGGTCGTCCTCGGTCACCTGGTGGCCGCCGGCGACGGCTGCGCCACCGGGTGGGCGGGCCTTCCCGGGCGGGCCGGCGGGATCGCCGCCCGCCTCGGCCCGCTGCGCGCGGCCGGCGGCGAGGTGGGCGTCGTCTTCGGCGGTCCCGCGGGTCGCGAGCCGGCCGCCGCCTGCGCCGACCCGGGCCGGCTCGCCGCCGCCTACCGCCGGGCGGTCGGCGCGCTCGGGGCCTCCTACGCCGCCTTCGAGCCGTCCGGCTCTTCCGGCTTGAACGGCCCGGACGGCCCGGAGACCGTGCTGCGCCGCGCCCGGGCGATCGCGGTCCTCCAGCGCGAGGCGGCCGCGCGCGGCCGTCCCCTCACGGTGGGCTTCGCGCTGGAGGCCACCGTGGCGGGTCTGGCCCCGGGTGACCGGGCGATGCTCAGGTCCACCCGGCTGGCCGGGGTGGAGATCGGCGCCGTCGACCTCCTGGTCCCGCTCGACCGCGCCCCCACCGGGCGCGCCCGTCTGGGCGCGGTCGCCGCGGCGGTCCGGGCGGCCCAGCCGCAGGTCGCGCGGGCCCTCGGCCGTCCGACCTCCTGGGACCGGATCGCCCTGTCGCCGGTCCTGACCGGCCCGCGGGGGCTCACCGCCGCCGAGACCCGCACGCTGACCGGCTTCACCGTCCGCAACGGCCTGGCCTGGCTGTCGGTCCGGGAGCCCGCCCCCGGCCCCGGCGGCGCCCGCCTCCTGGCCGGCGGCCCCGACCGGGCGAGGTGAGGCTCACTTCCTCAGCATCACGTACAGACCCAGGACGACGCCCCCGGCCACCAGCAGGAAGCACAGAGCGGCGCCTGCCCGCCCGGCCGGACGTCCGGTGGCCAGGCCCACCAGGGCGAGCGAGAAGACCGACACCAGCCCCGCGCCCGCCACCAGGGCGAACACGACGACCTTCCACAGGGTGTCCAGGCCGAAATAGTCGTTCACGACACGGTCTCCGGGGTGCGGGCGGGGGTGATGCCGCCCCGCCAGTCGTCGTTGACGTTGCCGGCGTGCACCGGGCGGCGCCGCGAGGCGGCGTAGAGCGCGCCGCCCAGCAGCAACGCGACGGCGAAGACGACCGCCACGCCGGTGGCTCCACCGATCCGCGTGGCCGCGAACCACGACAGCGCGCCGACCACGGCCGCGGCGGGCAGGGTGACCAGCCAGGCGGCGAGCATCGTGCCCGCGAGACCCCAGCGGACCTCGGCCAGCCGTTTGCCCAGTCCGGAGCCGATGACCGAGCCGGTGCACACATGCGTGGTCGACAGGGGGAAACCGAAGTGGGAGGAGACGAAGATGACGGCGGCCGAGGAGCCCTCGGCCGCGAACCCCTGCGGTGTCTCGATCTCGGTCAGGCCCTTGCCGAGGGTACGGATGACCCGCCAGCCGCCGAGATAGGTGCCGAGGGCGATCGCGACGGCGCACGCCGCGACGACCCAGAACGGTGTGGCCGCGTTCACGGCGAGGGTGCCGTTGGCGATCATCGCCAGGGTGATGACGCCCATGGTCTTCTGCGCGTCGTTGGTGCCGTGCGCGAGGGAGACCAGGGAGGCCGAGCCGATCTGGCCGTACCGGTACCAACGTCCGCGCAGCTCTTCCGGCACGTTGCGGGTCAGCCTGTACACCAGGCAGGTGCCGACGGTGGCCACCAGGATCGCGGTCAGCGGGGCGAGCACCGCGGGGACGAGCACCTTCGACACGACCTCGGCAACCTTGATCGCCGAGGTGCCGGCCGCGATCAGGGTGGCACCGACCACGCCACCGATCAGGGCGTGCGAGGAACTGGAGGGGATGCCGTAGTACCAGGTCAGGAGGTTCCAGGCGAACCCGCCGACCAGCCCGGCGAAGACCACGGTGAGGGTGATGGCACCGCTCTCGACGATACCGGTGGCGATCGTGGCGGCGACCTTCAGCGACAGGAAGGCGCCGACGAAGTTGAGGACGGCGGACAACGCCACCGCCGCTTTGGGCGGCAGCGCGCCGGTGGCGATCGAGGTCGCCATGGCGTTGGCGGTGTCGTGGAACCCGTTGGTGAAGTCGAATGACAGCGCCGTGGCGACGACGACGGCGAGGAGCACGGTATTGGCGTCCATGCACCGCCTCTGACCCTGAGGGCCCGCGCCAATCCGGCGCGGCGAAGAAATTCACCCGCCGTTCTCCGGGAAGCGGCGACGGGCGGCGGTGGCCTCGGCCTCGCCGAGGAGGGCGATCCACAAGGGAGTGCACGTCTCACCGTGTTCTCGCGCCCCTACCTGGCGGGGGGAGCCGGTGCAGAGGGGTGGTCGGTTCGGTTCACGGCCGAGTCTGCCCGGCGGACGGTGCGGGGCCGGTGGAGAGGACGTGGTCGACGGCGGCGTTGAGGGTCTCGGTCTCGGCGATGAGGACGGATTCGCGGGTGGGCAGGGCGCGTTCGACCGAGAGCCCGTTGAGGACGGTGAGAAGGAACCTGACGTTGCGGGTGTGGTCTCCCGGGGGCAGTGCGCCTTCCTCGGCGAGCACCTGCAGCCAGTGTTCGACCCGGCGCTCCGCCGCCCGCTCATGGCCGAGGTATGCGGCGCGTACCGGTTCGGTCGGCGTGGGTTCGATGAAGGCTCGATACATCGCGCCCCATGCGGCTCGCGCGTCCTCGTTGGTGCCGAGCGGTGCGAGGACCTGCCGCAGGCAGTTCAGAAGCCGTTCGCGGGGCGGCAGTGTCCGGTCCCGGATCGGGTCGTCGGGCAGCAGGTCTTCGTAGATCCGCGCGAGCAGGCTGTCCTGCAGGGCGCGCTGGGTGGGGAAGTGGAACCTCAGCGAGCCGGTGCTCACCCCCGCACGCGCGGCGACCGCTCGCACGCTCAGCTTCGCCGCCACATCCTCGGCGATCATCTCTGCAGCGGCCCGGAGGATCTTCTCGCGTGTTTCCATGCCCCGCGCTCCTTCGCTTCTTCCAGCCCCCTCAGCCTACTAGCACGCCGTACTAGTACAGTGTGCTAGCGTCTTCACCAACACGCTGTACTAGTGCCGTTGCGGCCGATGCGCGCAGGAGGGGCGGAGCATGATGTGGAAGCAGTGGGCGGCATCGAAGCGCCTCAAGCCGGGAGACGGCAGGGAACTGCAGCCGTTCCGCTGGTGGCAACTCCCCCTGCGCTCCCTGTTCTGGCTACGACTCCCCGGCGCCGGCGGGCACGCCCGCCTGCACGCCGTCGACGTACGGCACTGGGCGCGGTTGGACGACAGCAAGGTCCGGGCGCATCTGTTCCTGGACGGCAGGCACGTGGCCGAGTCGAAACTGCCCGCGGTCTTCCCTGTCGACGGGGGCGTCATCGAGGTGGCGATGAGCAACTACGGCATAAGGCGCTGCCACTACCGCCCCTCGGGCGGACAGCCGCGTCAGCTCACGCCCGACCCGGCCTCGGCGGAGGGGCGGCGGGCGCGCTTCGGCGCCCGCCATCCGGGACTGAGCCGGGCGATCGGCATCGGATCGGTTTTGCTGCTCCTCATCGGTGTGGGCCTGAACCTGTTACAGCTCGCTGAACCCCTCTCTCACATTCCTCCCGTCATGCAACGGGTCGGAACGTTCGAATCACCGATACACCTGCCGATCTGGCTGAACCTCGTTCTGGGGGGCGGGGCCGTCCTGGCGAGCATGGAGCGCGCGCTCCGCCTGCGGTACTCCTCCCTGCTCGACGCGGCCGGTCACTGACCCCCCGAAGTCTCTGCTCGACACGGCCGGCCACTGACCCCCCCGAAGCGAGGAAGGCACGACCACGTCGGCCCTCTCCGGCCGGCCCCTTGCGCGGCCGGCATGGCCCGGCCGCATGGAATGACACGAGCACGGCGAAAGGAAGATCATCATGATTCGGTCGAGGCCAAGGCCCGCCGCCTGGTACGGGGCGGCGTTCGCCGCAACCCTCATGGTCCTGACCGGGTGCTCGTCTGGCGCCTCGGGGCCGCGCAGCACGTCCGCAGCGGGCGCACCGGCCTCCGTCGTCCCGTCCCCGGACCGGCTCACATGGAGCACGTGCGGGAAGAACCTCGAATGCGCCACGATCAAGGTGCCGCAGGAATACACCGAGCCTCATGGCGCGCAGATCCCGCTCGCGGTCATGCGGCACCGGGCCACCGATCCCGGCCACCGCATCGGCAGCCTGTTCTTCAACCCGGGCGGGCCCGGGGTCCCCGCCACCGAAACGCTGCGTAATCTACCCAGAACAGCCGGCACTCCCGGCGCCTTCTCACCCGCGGTGCTCGCCAGATTCGACATCATCGCGATGGACCCGCGCGGCGTCGGCGGATCGCAGGCCGTTCGCTGCCTGACCGACAAGCAGCGAGCCGACGCCGCCGGAACCGCCTTCGACCCGGCCGTCCCCGGGGGCAGACCCCTGCCGCGGCTGCTGACCGATGCCGCCGCGTTCACCGGCGGCTGCGCCAGACACCAGAGCAAGAAATTCCTGGCAGGCATGTCCAGCGACAACGTGGCCCGCGACATCGACCGGGTTCGCTCCGCGCTCGGCGAGCGCGAGATCACGTATTACGGCTTGTCCTACGGCACCGTGGTCGGCCCGATGTACGCCACCCTGTTCCCTCACCGCGTCCGCCAGATGGTGCTCGACGCACCCATCGACACCAACCTGTGGTTCGGCGACTCCCTCACCTTCCTCAATGAGGTCGCCGTGGCGAGCGAACGGACGCTCAACGCCTGGTTCGAGACCTGCCGCACCGAAGGGACCGCGGTGTGCCCGTTCGGAGCGGGAGACCCGCAGGCGGCGTTCGACACACTGATCGGCAGACTGGAAGCGAAGCCGCTGAAGATCGCACCCGTCAGGGGCGCCACCCCGGGCGGTGAACTCGACGGCGCCATGGCTCTTGAGGCCACCCGAGCCCTGGCCGGCGACCAGCACACCTGGCCGTTGCTGACCTCGGCGCTGCTGGCCGCGCAGGACGGCAACGGCGCACCCCTGTACACCCTGTGGAGCGCCGTCACGGTATCCCCCTTCCCTGTCCCCACCGAGATGTTCGAAGCCCACACCGCGGTACGCTGCGCCGACTGGCGGACCCCGGCCGGCGTCGCCGCCCACAAGGCCGCGGCCGCCAAGGCCGTCACCGAGGCGAAGCGGATCGGGACCCGGGCCGCCTACTCCGCCCTGAACTGCGCTCGGTGGCCCGCGCCGAACAAGGACCGCGTCACCAGGCCGCTCACAGGCACCGGTACGCCGCCGGCACTGGTGGTCGCGGGCCGGCTGGACCCCGTCACCCCCCACCATTGGGCCGAGAACATGACCCGGACTCTGGACTCCGCGGTCCTGCTCACGCGCGAAGGAGTCGGACACGGCTCCTACGGCGCCAACTCGTGTGTCAACAGCGCGGTCGACGCCGCCCTCATCAACGGCGCCCACCCCGCCGACGGCGCCGTATGCAAGACGGACAAGCCCGCCACCACCCGCCCTCTCGTCTTCCCGAACCGCTGAGTCACAACCGGTCTTCACCCGCGTACGCACGGCATGACCGTCGGGCGAGTGAAGGCGGAGGTCGCCGCCATCCGTCGGGCGGCCGGAGACCTCGCTCAGCCGCGCTTTCCGGCGGGTTTGAGGATGGCGACGCACTCCACGTGGTGGGTCATCGGGAAGGCGTCGAAGGCGCGCAGGTCCGCGAGGGTGTAGTGGTGGTCGGCGAACCAGGCGAGGTCGCGGGCGAGGGTGGCCGGGTCGCAGGAGACGTAGACGACGCGACTCGCGTCGAGGCCCGCCACACGCCGGACGACGTCGCGGCCGAGGCCGGCCCGGGGCGGGTCGACGACGACGACGTCGGCGCTCTCGATGCCGAACCGGTCGAGGGCGTCCTCCACACGGCCTCGGGCGAACCGGGCCTGGGACAGGTCGCGGAGGTTGCGCTGAGCGTCGCGCACGGCGGCGGCGTCGGACTCGACGCCGAACACGGCGCCCTCCTCGCCGACCGCCTCGGCGAGCGCGGCGGCGAAGAGGCCGACCCCGCAGTAGAGGTCCAGGGCCGACTCCCCCGGCCGCGGGGCGGCGAACTCCATGACCGCGTCCCGCAGCGCGGCGGCGGCGCCGGGGTGGATCTGCCAGAATCCGCTACCGGTGACCTGGAAGTCCCGGTCGCCGACCCGTTCGACGACGTGGCCGCGGCCGTGGACCGCGCGGGTGCGGCCCTTGCCCTCGTCGACGAGGACGGCGACGCTCCGGTCGAGGTCGGGCACGGCCACCGTACGGCGCGGCCGAGGGGTGATCACCACGGCCTGGTCGCCGGTGCCGGAGGCGATGACCTCCACCGCGGCGGCGTTGCGCCAGTTCATCACCTCGACGCCGACGTTCTCCACCTCGGGGTGGGCGATCAGGCAGAGGTCCACCGGCTGGACGTCGTGGGAGCGGTGGCGGCGCAGGCCCGGGACGCCGTCGCGGTCGACGGCGAACTGCACGCGGGTGCGCCAGCCGAGCCCGTCGGGGGCGCCGGGGACCTCCTCGACGACGCCTTTCCACTCGATCCCGGCCAGGCGGCGCAGCTGCTCGGCGACGACCTCGGTCTTGAGGAGGCGCTGGGCATCGAGGGAGGCGTGCTGCCAGTCGCAGCCGCCGCAGAGGCCGGGCCCGGCGAAGGGGCACGGCGGGGTCACCCGGTCGGGCGACGGCTGGAGGATCTCCACCGCGTCGGCGCGCAGGAACCGGGTGGTCTCCTCGGTCACCTCGGCCATGACGCGCTCGCCGGGCAGGGCGTGGCGGACGAAGACCACCCGGCCGTCATGGCGGGCGACGCACCAGCCGCCGTGCGCGACGGGCCCCACCGTCAGTTCGATCGCCATGGTCCGTTAGCCCCCAAAGAATCCTTGTCGAGCCTCCCCGCGGTCCGGAGCGCATACGACGCATACGAAAGGTTATGCCTTGGTGTCCGGGCCGCGATCCATTCCCTGCGGCACATCCCCCGGCCAGGGACGGCGGACGGCCATGGCGGCGGCCCGCTGGGCGCGGCGGACCTTGAGGCGGTCGGCGGAGTGCAGCTGCCAGGGCACGCTGGTGACCATCACGCCGGGCTGGAACAGCAGGCGGCCCTTGAGCCGCAGCGCGCTCTGGTTGTGCAGCAGGTGCTCCCACCAGTGACCGACCACGTACTCGGGGATGTAGACGGTCACCACGTCACGCGGCGAGCGGCGGCGCAGCGACTTGACGTACTCCAGGATCGGCCGGGTGATCTCGCGGTAGGGCGAGTCGAGGGTCTTCAGCGGTACGGCGATGCCCCGCCGCTCCCACTCCTCCTGCAGCGCCCTGGCGTCCTCGCCGTCCACGCCCACGGTCACGGCCTCCAGGGTCGAGGGCCGGGTGGCGCGGGCGTAGGAGAGGGCCCGCAGGGTCGGCTTGTGGATCTTGGAGACCAGGACGACGGCGTGGTTGCGCGCCGGCAGCATCGACTCGTCCACCTGTGTGCCCTCGGCGACGGCCAGCTCCTGGGAGACGTTGTCGTAGTGGCGGCGGATGGCCTTCATCATCAGGAACAGCACGGGCATGGTCACGCAGACGATCCAGGCGCCGTGGGTGAACTTGGTCAGCAGCACCACCACCAGCACCAGGCCGGTCATGATGCCGCCGAAGAAATTGATCACCCGGGAGCGGCGCATCCGGGCGCGCGCCGACGGGTCCTCCTCGGTCCGGAGGTGGCGGGTCCAGTGCCGCACCATGCCGGTCTGGCTGAGGGTGAAGGAGACGAAGACGCCGACGATGTAGAGGTTGAGCAGGCGGCTGACGTCGGCCTGGAACCCCCACAGCAGCAGGCACGCCCCGGCCGCCAGGATGACGATGCCGTTGGAGAAGGCGAGCCGGTCGCCCCGGTTGTGCAGCTGGCGGGGCAGGAAGCGGTCCTGGGCCAGGATGGCGCCGAGCACCGGGAAGCCGTTGAAGGCGGTGTTGGCCGCCAGGAACAGGATCAGCGCGGTGACGGCGGCGATGACGACGAAGAACACCGACCCGTTGCCGAACACCGCCTCGGCGACCTGGGCGATGATCGGCGGCTGGTTGTAGCCGGGCCCGGCGGGCCGGCCGTCGATGAGCACGCTGGTCGCGGCGGTGGCGGGGTCGGCGAGCTTGACGCCGGAGGCCAGACCGAGCGTGATGATGCCGACGAACATGGTGATCGCGATCAGGCCCATCATCAGCAGCGTGGTCGCGGCGTTCTTGCTCTTGGGCTTGCGGAAGGCGGGCACGCCGTTGCTGATCGCCTCCACGCCGGTGAGGGCGGCGCAGCCGGAGGAGAACGCCCGCAGGATCAGGAACACCGCCGCCAGGCCCGCGAGGTTCGACTGCTCGCCGACGATCTGGTAGCCGGCCGTGGGCGCGCGCAGCTCGTCGCCAAGGACCAGCAGCCGGAAGCCGCCCCAGAAGACCAGGCCGATGACGGCGAACATGAAGGTGTAGGTGGGAACGGCGAAGGCCGCCCCGGACTCGCGGATGCCGCGGAGGTTGACGATCGTCAGCAGCACGACGATGAGGATCGCGATCTGCGGCTTGTGCTCGGCGACGTAGGGGATCGTCGCGCCCACGTAGTCGACACCGTTGGCCACCGACACCGCGACGGTGAGGATGTAGTCGACCATGAGCGCGCTGGCCACGGTGAGGCCGGCGTTCTGCCCGAGGTTGACGGTGGCCACCTCGTAGTCGCCGCCGCCGCTGGGGTAGGCGTGCACGTTCTGCCGGTAGGAGGCGACGACCGTCAGCATCACCACGACCACCGCGGCGGCGACCCAGGGGGCGAACCCGTAGAAGGAGACGCCGGCGATCGACAGGATGACGAGGATCTCCTGGGGCGCGTAGGCGACCGAGGAGAGGGCGTCACTGGCGAAAACCGGCAGCGCGATACGCTTGGGGAGCAATTGCTCATGCAGCTGCGTACTGCGCAGCGCGCGCCCGATGAAAAGGCGCTTGACGAGGTCCGTCACCTTTGACACGTCTGCCGATGCTAGCCGCTGCCAAACCCCGCCGACACGGCACTCCCCCTCCGGGTCATACTGGCTGAGTACATTCGGAGCAAGATCCGCCTCAAACGACCGGCGGGGGAGCATGCATATCGTGATCATGGGGTGTGGGCGTGTCGGATCCACGCTGGCGCACATCCTGGAGGACAGCGGCCACTCGGTCGCCATCATCGACCGGGACCCCCAGGCGTTCCGCCGCCTGCGGGCGGGGTTCCGGGGCCGCCGGGTCACCGGCATCGGCTTCGACCGCGACGTGCTGGAGGAGGCCGGGATCGAGTCGGCCGGCGCCTACGTGGCGGTGAGCAGCGGCGACAACTCCAACATCATCTCTGCCCGGGTCGCCCGCGAGACGTTCGGCGTGGACAACGTGGTGGCCCGGATCTACGACTCCCGGCGCGCCGAGGTCTACCAGCGGCTCGGCATCCCCACCGTGGCCACGGTCCGCTGGACCGCCGACCAGATCCTGCGGCGGGTGCTGCCCGAGGGCGCCGAACCGCTGTGGCGCGACCCCACCGGGACCGTCGTGCTCGCCGAGGTGGCTTATCACCCGGGCTGGATCGGCACCAGGACCAGGGACCTGGAGGCGGAGGCGGGCACCCGTACGGCCTTCGTCAACCGGATGGGCGAGACCCTGCTGCCCAAGAACGACACCGTGCTGCAGGAGGGCGACATCCTGCACGTCATGGCGGCGGGGAACGACATGGACCGCATCAACAAGGTGCTGTCCGGGGCTCCGGAGGAGAGGCACTGATGCGCGTCACCATCGCAGGCGCCGGCGCCGTCGGCCGGTCCATCGCCGCCGAGCTCCTGGAGAACGGCCACGAGGTCCTGCTGGTCGACATCGACCCCAGGGCCATCAAGATCGACACGGTGCCGCGGGCGGAGTGGCTGCTCGCCGACGCCTGCGAGATCTCCTCGCTGGACGAGGCGGGTCTGGCCGACTGCCACGTGGTCGTCGCCGCCAGCGGCGACGACAAGGTCAACCTCGTCGTCTCCCTGCTGGCCAAGACCGAGTACGGCGTGCCCCGCGTGGTCGCCCGGATCAACCACCCCAAGAACGAGTGGCTGTTCAACGAGTCGTGGGGGGTGGACGTCGCCGTCTCGACCCCGCGGCTGCTGAGCGCGCTGGTGGAGGAGGCGGTGAGCGTGGGCGACCTGGTCCGGCTGATGACCTTCCGCCAGGGCCAGGCCAACCTGGTCGAGCTCACGCTGCCCGAGGACGCGCCGGTCGTCGGCCACCGGGCCGGGTCGGTGCCGTGGCCCACCGACACCGCGCTGGTGGCGATCCTGCGCGAGGGCCGGGTGCTGGTGCCCAGCGAGGACGATCCGCTGGAGGCGGGCGACGAGCTGATGTTCGTGGCCAACCAGGAGGTCGAGGAGGAGCTGGCCCGACTCCTGTCCCCCCGCACAACAGGCTGAGCCGCGGGAGGGAGCCCGCTCGGGGGCGCCGGTGTCTGGACTGAGGAGAGAGCGAGCGCAGCGAGCGAACGACGAGGGAAGACACCGGATAAGAGCCCCCGAGCCGCGACACGCAGTGTCGCCTGAGCACAGGGGCGCCGGTGTCTGGACCCGCTCGGGGGCGCCGGTGTCTGGACTGAGGAGCGCAGGAGCGAAGCGACGGAGCGACGAGGGAAGACACCGGTTACCAGCCCCCGAGCCGCGACGCGCAGCGTCGCCATGAACACTGTCGCAATGAGCTACGTACGGACCGGGGTCCTGCCCCTCGTCAGCAGCCACACCATCGCGGCCAGACCCGCGATCTGCAGCGGCCAGCCCATGACGATCTTGAGGATTCCCAGCTCGGCCACGGCGTCGTTGCCGCCGATGAGGTAGACCGGCAGCTGCACCGCCACCCGGATCACGCACGGGACCAGCAGCAGCCAGGTGAGCCTGGAGCAGAGCCGCACCACCGCCGGGTCGGCGCGCCATCCGGTCGGGTCGCCGGTGACCGACCCGATCAGGAAGCCCACCACGGGCCACCGGGTGACGATGGACAGCAGCATCGCCACGGCGTATCCCGCGTTGTACAGGATGCCGGGGAGGTAGACGTCGCGGGCCTCACCGGTGCGGGAGGCGAAGAACGCGCCGATCCCGATGCCGACGAGGCTGTTGAGGACGAACTGCGGCGTCGAGCGCTGCGCCAGGCGTACCACGAGCAGCACCACCGCCGCCGCGATGCTGACGGTCAGCGACTGCCGCAGGTCGGAGGTGGTGATCCAGGCCAGGGTGAAGAAGATCGTGGGCACGGCCGCCTCGACGACGCCCCGCACCCCGCCGAACGCCTTGGCGAGCTGGACGCGGATCGCCGCCTCGACGGTGTCGTGCGCGGCGGTCTCGGTGGACGCCGCCGGCCCCGGCTTCGACGTCCCGGCGGAGGGCTCGGGGGTGGTCATCTTGTCGTTCACGCTCCGTGCTCGTCGATGGGTCACGCACCGCCCGCGGGACGCAGCTCGTAGCGCGGGTTGAACATCACCTTGCGGCCGTCCTGCACGCTGACGAGCCCCTCGGCCAGGACCATGCGGCCCGGCTCGATCCCGGCGATCTTCCGGCGGCCGAGCCAGATCAGCTCGACCACGTCGGAACCGTCGTAGAGCTCCGCCTCCAGCGCGGGGGCGCCCCCGCGGGGACGTAATGTAACCGTACGTAGTGTACCGGTCACGCAGAACCTGCGGCGCCCGGCGCAGGAGACGATGGGGGTGGCGCCGTGGCGGTCGAGGTCCTGCTGGAGTTCGTCGGCCTCCAGCTCCTCCTGACTCGTGGTCAGCCGCCGGAAGAAGCTCCGAAATCCGCGCTGTTTATGCGGTTCCTGAGAACCCACGACTTTCTCCTTCAGATACGTGTCGCAACAGCGTACGCGATCCGGTGGTTCAACGGAGTTCGGCGATCTCGGGCCCCCGTTCGAACGGCCGGAGGTCCCGGCCGTTCGGGGCCCCGGCCTGCTGCTCCATGGCCTGGCGGGCCTCCGGGGGCAGTTGCAGCTCGATCGGTTCCTTCGGCACCATCGGCTCGTCCCCGCGGACGACGACGATGTCACGGATCACGTCCTCCAGCGTCGCGGCCACCTCGGCGTCCGTCGCGGCGCGGCCGCTGAGGACCGCCCGCAGGAACCAGCGGGGGCCGTCGACCCCGATGTAGCGGACCGGCTGGGCGACCCCTTCCGCGGGGACCCGCGCGTCCAGCTCGACGCCGAACGGACCGTCCTTCTCCTCGGCCGTCCCGCCCGCGGTCTTCACGCCCGCGGCCAGCTCGGCCCGTACCTCGTCCCAGATGCCGTTGCGCTTGGGCGCGGCGAAGGCATGCACCTGCAGGGCACTCTCCTCGGCCAGGATGACCGCGCCGACGATCTGCTCTCCGGCGAGGTTGAGCTGCACCTCGAACCCCTGGTCGATCGGCAGCCGCAGGCCACCGAGATCGACCCGCTCCCGCTCGGGGTAGGCGTCGGCGGCGTCCCACGGCCCGGACTCCCTGGCCGGTCCCTCCGCGGTCCCCTTGGGCTCCTCGGTCCGCGCGAACCCCTCGGCCGGGGCCGGGGACTCCTCGCGACGGCGGCGTCCGAACACTTTCCTCACGCTCCTTGAAGTCTCGTCTGCGGCGGGCCACCGGCTGGTCGCCCGCCGGCTCTCAGCGGCCGGTGGAGCCGAAGCCTCCGGCGCCGCGCGCCGACCCGGGCAGCCGGTCCACCTCGTGGAACACCGCCCTGGCGACCCGTTGGACCACCAGTTGCGCGATGCGGTCTCCCCTGTGCAGCCGTACGGCCCGCCCGGCGTCGGTGTTGAGCAGCGTCACCCTGATCTCGCCACGGTAACCCGCGTCGACGGTGCCGGGCGCGTTCACGATCGTCACGCCGTGCTCGGCCGCCAGGCCGGAGCGCGGGTGGACGAAGGCGGCGTAGCCGTCGGGCAGCGCGATCGCCACGCCGGTGCCCACGGTGGCCCGCCCGCCCGGCGGCAGCTCGACGTCCTCGGCCGCGCGCAGGTCGGCGCCGGCGTCGCCCGGGTGGGCGTAGTCCGGCAGCGGCAGCCCGGCGTCGATCCGGCTGATCAGCACCTCGACCTTCTCGCTCACGGGTTCACCTCGTAGTCGTGATGCTCGTCCAGGAGTGCCTGGGCGTCGCCGTGCTCGGCGAAGTGCTCCATGCCCACCTCGACGAAGAGGGCGGCGGCCCGTACGGCGACCGGTCCGTCGGCGGAACCGATCCGCCCCTCGGCTTCAAGGTACGCCTTCCGGCCCGACACCCCGGTGCACCAGGCCCGGAGATGCAGGGTGGTGCCGACCGGGACCGGCGCGAGGTAGTCGGTCTCCAGCCGGGCGGTGACGTAGGGGCGGCGGAACAGCCAGATGGACATGCCGATGACCTCGTCCATCGCCGTGGCGAGCACGCCGCCGTGCGCGAGGCCCGGGGCGCCCTGGTGGGCCTCGGCGACGGTGAACTCGGCGACCACCGTCTCCCCGTCGGGCGTGACGGCCTTCAGGTGCAGGCCTGTGGGGTGCCGGTCGCCGCAGCCGAAGCAGCGGCTGTAGTGGGAGCCGAGCGGCTCACCGGGGCCGGGCGCGCCGGAGGCCGGCCGGGGGCCGGCCGCGCCGGGCGGAGGGGTCGTCAGGGCTGAACGGGTCACGAGGCAGAACGTTACCGCCTGGGCTGCGGCGACTCCTCATTCACCGGATCCTCCCCCGCCGGATCGGCGTTCCCTCCGGCTTCGGAGGGAACGGTCCTTTCCGGCGGCCCGGCCTCCCCGGCGGCGCCGGACGACCCTCCCGGCGCGTCTCCGGCCGGCACGTCCGCGGACGGCGCGTCTCCGGCCGAGACGTCTGCGGACGGCGCGTCTCCGGCCGAGACGTCCCCGGCCGAGACGGTCGAGGTCGAGGCGGGCGGGGCGTCTCCGGCCTGCTCGGCCGCGGACGGCGGGCCCTGCGGCCCCCCGGCGTCCCCGGACCCGCCGGGCGGTTCGTGCGGCGGGGCGGGCGGCAGGGCCCGCTGGTCGCCGGCCAGCGCGGGCAGCGCCCGGTAGATCACCGCGGCGATCGGCACCGCCACCGCGGCCCCGGCGATGCCCGCCAGGACGCCGCCCACGGCCAGCACCAGGATGATCGCCAGCGGGTGGAAGTCGAGCGCCCGGCCGACGATCAGCGGCTGGAGCACATGGTTCTCCAGCTGCTGCTCGACCACCAGGATCCCCAGGAAGATCAGGGCGTAGACCGGCCCCTGGGCGCCGAGGGTCACCACGGTCGCGACCGCGCCGGCGAAGAGGATGCCGACGATGGGGATGAAGCTGGCCAGGAAGATCAGTACGGCGAGCGGCGCCCAGAGCGGCACGCCCATCCCGGCGAGCACGATGCCCATGACCACGCCGTGCACGGCGGCCACCGCGACGGTGCCCTGCACGTAGTGCGACAGCGTCGTCCAGGCGGTGCGGCCGGCCCGGTCGACGCGGGGCGCGGCCGAGCCGAACGCCCTCAGGAACCACGACCAGATCCGGTCGCCGTCCTTGAGCAGGAAGAAGGCGATGAACATCACCAGCACCAGGGAGGCCAGCACCTCCGCCGCGACCGTGGCGCCGGTGAGGACCGTCTGGGTGATCTGGTTGCGGCTCGCGCTGAGCTGCTCGGTGAGGTTGTCGATCCAGGAGCTGATCTGGCTGCGCTGCAGGTGCAGCGGCCCGCTGTACAGCCAGTTCTCCACATCCTTGATCGTGGACTTGACCTGGTCGACCATCCGGGGGAACTCGTCGTTGGCCCGCAGTCCGATGAACCAGCCGATGCCGCCCAGCACCGCGAACGCGATCAGCATGGTCAGCCACGTGGCGTAGATCGGCCGCATCCCCGCCGCCCGGAACCGGCGGGTCACCGGGAACAGCAGCGCCGTCAGCAGCAGCGCGATCGCCACCGGCAGCACCACGATGCGCAGCGTCGCGATGAACTGCGCGAAGTAGAAGACGGCCCAGCCGATGATGATCAGGCACAGGCTCCAGGCCGCGATGCGGAGCAGCGTGAGCGGCACCAGATGCTTCAGACGTTCCCGGTCGGAGATCACGCGTTCCAGACTGTCACGTCACGGCCTGCGGCGCGCATGGTCAACACCCGGACTCGGAAGAGACCGGCCAAGGAACGGCAAAGGGGAGGCCCGGCGGGACGCCGGGCCTCCCCTCAGCGGGCACCGGATCAGCGCTCTCCCGGCGGCCGGGAGATCACTCTGTCCTCGAGGTAGCAGTTGCAGCTGCCGCACCCTGGCGTCATGCGCCGTCCTCCCCTCGCCTGCCCTGGACCGGTCCGTGCCTCGACCGTACGGCAGGACCGCCCGACGCGGAGGACAGATTCCCGTGGGCTCAGGTGAGGGCGACCTCCACCGTCAGCTCGCCCTCGGCGGGCTCCAGCACGAACTCCTCGACGACGCCCGCGCCGCACAGGTCGTCCTGCGCCTGCCGCACCAGGTCCGCCTGGGCGCCGGTGACGCTCAGCCGGGAGACCTCGGCGCGCATCGAGAGCCGGGCGTCGGACTTGGCCTTGCGGACGTGGCCGAGGACCGCCGCCACCGCCGGCAGCAGGTCGGGCCGGCCGCCCGTCTCGCGGACCTCGGGCCAGGGCGCCCGGTGCACCGAGCCCTCGCGCCACCAGGACCAGACCTCCTCGGTGACGAACGGCAGGAAGGGCGCGAACAGCCGCAGCAGGACGTCGAGGGCCTCGCGCAGCGCCGCGCGGGCCGAGCGGGCGGGGCCGCCCTCGCCGTAGGCGCGGTTCTTGACCAGCTCCAGGTAGTCGTCGCAGAACTCCCAGAAGAACCGCTCGGTCCGCTCCAGCGCGCGGGTGTAGTCGTAGGACTCGAACGCCTCGGTGGCCTCGCCGGTCACCTGGGACAGCCGGGCGAGCATCGACAGGTCCACCGGCTCGGTGATCTCGGCGGTCCCGGCGGTCCCGGAGCCCGCCGGTCCGCCGTCCGGTCCGTTTCCGGCCTCGCCCAGGCCGAGGATGAACTTCGAGGCGTTCAGGATCTTGATCGCCAGGCGGCGGCCGACCTTGATCTGCCCGACGTCGAACGCGGTGTCGGTGCCCGGCCGGCCGCTCGCCGCCCAGTAGCGGACCGCGTCGGAGCCGTACTGCTCCAGCAGGCCCAGGGGGGTGACGACGTTGCCCACCGACTTGGACATCTTCTTGCGGTCGGGGTCGAGGATCCAGCCGGAGATGGCGGCGTTGCGCCAGGGCAGGGTGCCGTGCTCCAGGTGCGCGCGGACCACGGTGGAGAACAGCCAGGTCCGGATGATCTCGTGGGCCTGCGGGCGCAGGTCCATCGGGAAGACCTTACGGAACAGCTCGTCGTCGATCCCCCAGCCGCCCGCGATCTGCGGGCTCAGCGAGGAGGTGGCCCAGGTGTCCATGACGTCCGGGTCGGCGATGAAGCCTCCCGCCTTGCCGCGCTGGTCCTCGGTGTAGCCGGGCGGGACGTCGCTCTCGGGGTCGACGGGCAGCGCGGACTCGTCCGGCAGGATCGGCCGGGAGCGGTCGGGCTCGCCCGCGGCGTCGAGGGGGTACCACACCGGGATCGGCACGCCGAAGAACCGCTGCCGGGAGATCAGCCAGTCGCCCGCCAGGCCCTCCACCCAGGACTCGTAGCGGACCCTCATCCGCTCCGGGTGCCAGGACAGCTCCCGCCCGCGTTCCAGCAGCGCCTCGCGCAGCCCGGCGTCGCGCCCGCCGTTGCGGATGTACCACTGGCGGGTGGTGACGATCTCCAGGGGGCGGTCGCCCTTCTCGTAGAACTTCACCGGGCGCTTGACCGGCCGGGGCTCGCCGTCCATCTCGCCCGAGACCCGCAGCGCCTCCACGACCCGTTCCCGGGCGCCGTGGACGGTCAGGCCGGCCAGCTCGCCGTACGGCCCGGCCGGGACGCCGGCGGGCGGGTCGGGCAGCAGCCTGCCGTCGCGGCCGATGACCGGGCGGGTGGGGAGGTTCAGCTCTCGCCACCAGACGATGTCGGTGACGTCGCCGAAGGTGCAGACCATCGCGATGCCGGAGCCCTTGCCGGGCTCGGCCAGGTGGTGCGGCAGCACCGGCACCTCGACCCCGAACAGCGGCGTGGCGACGGTGGTGCCGAACAGCGGGCGGTAGCGCTCGTCGTCGGGGTGGGCGACCAGCGCCACGCAGGCGGGCAGCAGCTCGGGCCGGGTCGTCTCGATCCAGACGCGCTGCCCGGCGGCCGGACCCCCGGCGGCGGTGAAGGCGATCCGGTGGAAGGCGCCGGGGTGCTCGCGGTCCTCCAGCTCGGCCTGGGCGACGGCCGTGCGGAAGGTGACGTCCCACAGCGTGGGCGCCTCGGCGAGGTATGCCTCGCCGCGGGCGAGGTTGCGCAGGAAGCCGCGCTGGGAGGAGGCCCGCGCGCCGCCGTCGATGGTGGCGTAGGTCAGCGACCAGTCGACCGACAGGCCCAGGCGCCGCCACAGCTCCTCGAACGCCTTCTCGTCCTCGATGGTGAGCCGCTCGCACAGCTCGATGAAGTTGCGGCGCGAGATCGGCACCTGCCGCCTGGGGTCGGGGTCGGCCGGCGGGCGGAAGGCGGGGTCGTAGGGGACGGAGGGGTCGCAGCGCACGCCGAAGTGGTTCTGCACCCGGCGCTCGGTGGGCAGGCCGTTGTCGTCCCAGCCCATGGGGTAGAAGACCTCGCGGCCGCGCATGCGCCGGAAGCGGGCGATCGCGTCGGTGTGGGTGTAGGAGAAGACGTGGCCGACGTGCAGGGATCCGGAGACGGTCGGGGGCGGGGTGTCGATCGAGTAGATCTCGTCCCGGCTGCGCGACCTGTCGAAGCGGTATGTCCCCTCGGCCTCCCAGCGGGCGGCCCATACGGATTCCAGCCCGTCGAGAGTCGGCTTCCCGGGCATGGCCGCATGGCGTGATCGCTGGTGTGTCATGCCTCCCCATGGTATGGCTTCGCGCGTTCCCGCGACGGGGAGGGTTAGTGTTCTTCTGCAAAGCGATACAAAGGCAGGGAGCACATGCCGGGCAAAAGCGATAAGCAGCAGCAGGACATGGCGTGGCGGGCCATCGGCGGCCTGGTGGGCCTGGCGACGGCCTTCGCCGCGCGCAAGGCCATCGGGTTCGCCTGGGAGAAGACGACCGGCAGGAAGCCCCCCGTGGACACCGAGTCGCTCGACGTCGGACTCGGCGAGGCGATCGGCTACGCCATCGTGATGGGCGTGGGCATGCAGGTCGCGCAGATCCTCGCCGGCCGTACCGCCAGGAAGCGCTACGACGCCTGGAAGGCCGTGAAGTCCACCGCGCGCGACGCCGTCTCCTGACCCGCCTCCGCGCGCCCGCCGTACGGGCCTCCCTCGGGGAGTGCGTACGGCGGGCACAGGCGGGCGCGGGCGATCACGGGCGGCGCGCACGGCGTGCCGGCCGTACGGCGGTCACAGGTGGTCACGGACGGCGCGCCGGGGCGCCGGGCCGGCCGTACGGCGGACGGCCGCGCGGGCGGCGCGGTCAGGACTCCAGGTCGGCGAGGAAGTCCTTCGCCCAGCGGTCCACGTCGTAGGTCGAGACCCGGCGGCGCAGCGAGCGCATCCGCCGCGACAGGTCGTGCGGCGTGGCCCGCATCGCGGCGAGCATGGCCCGCTTGAGGCCGTCGATGTCGTAGGGGTTGACCAGGAACGCCTGTCGCAGCTCGTCGGCCGCGCCGGCGAACTCGCTGAGCACCAGCGCGCCGCGCAGGTCGTGGCGGCAGGAGATGTACTCCTTGGCGACCAGGTTCATCCCGTCGCGCAGCGGCGTCACCACCATGACGTCGGCGGCGAGGTAGAGCGCGGCCAGTTCGTCGCGGCCGTAGGACTGGTGCATGTACTGCACCGGCTGCAGGCCCAGTTCCCCCTGCTCGCCGTTGATCCGGCCGACCTGCAGCTCGATGGAGTCGCGCAGCCGCATGTACTCCTCGACCCGCTCCCGGCTCGGGGTGGCGATCTGCACGAACGCCGCCTCCCCCGGCTTGATGGAGCCCTCGTGGAGCAGCTCGCCGAACGCCTTGAGCCGCTGGCCGATGCCCTTGGTGTAGTCGAGCCGGTCGACGCCGAGCAGCACGCACTCCGGGTCGCCCAGCTCGGAACGGATCTCTTTGGCGCGCTCCACGATGTGGGGCTGGCGGACCAGGGAGTCGAACTCGCCGAAGTCGACCGAGATGGGGAAGGCCGCGGCGCGGACCACCCGGCCGCCCTCCAGGTGGATCTCGTTCTTCTGGTGCTGCAGGCCCAGCAGGCGGCGGCAGAGGCGGGTGAAGTTGGACGCGCCGCCGGGGCGCTGGAAGCCGACCAGGTCGGCGCCGAGGAGGCCCTCCAGGAGCTCCCGCCGCCAGGGGAGCTGGTAGAACAGCTCGCCCGGCGGGAAGGGGATGTGCAGGAAGAAGCCGATGCGCAGGTCGGGGCGGAGTTCGCGCAGCATGGCCGGGACCAGCTGGAGCTGGTAGTCCTGGATCCACACGACCGCGTTCTCGGCCGCCTCCTCGGCGGCGGCGCGGGCGAAGCGCTCGTTGACCGTGCGGTAGGCGTCCCACAGCACGCGCGAGTAGACCGGGGGGGCGACCACGTCGTGGTAGAGCGGCCACAGTGTGGAGTTGGAGAAGCCCTCGTAGTAGAGCTCGACCTCCGACGCCGACAGCGGCACGGGGATGAGGTGCATGCCGTCGTGGTCGAAGGGGTCGAGGTGCTCGTCGGGGGATCCGGGCCAGCCGATCCAGGCGCCCTCCCTCCGCTGGAGGACCGGAGCGATCGCGGTGACCAGTCCGCCGGGGCTGCGCCGCCACGTCCCCTCCCCCACCCGATCGACGGGAAGGCGGTTTGCGACGATCAGAAACGAGCTGCGGCCCGGCACGAAATCCTCCAGGGAGTTGGTTTGTTCTATCAACTACCCAGTTGGGGACTTTTTATGACTTAGCGGGAGGGAGTTCGTGGCGGCTTCTCAGGTCGGCGCGCACGACCTCGGCGAGCTTGCGGGTCGCGGCGCGGTTGAGCGTGCCACCGGCCACGGCGCCGGTGAGGAAGGGGCCGAGGGTGGTCAGGTTGCGGCCGAGCGTGCGCATCAGCCGGTTGCGCAGGGCCGTCTTGGCCGCCGTCCCGAGGGCGACGGTGACCGAGCCGGGGGCCGCGGGGTCGACGCCGCGCTGCTTGGACCAGGCGTTCACGAACGCCACGGCCCGCTGGGCGCCGCCGCCGGGGATCTGCACGCCGTACACCTCGTGGAGTTCGGCGAGCAGCTTGACCTCGATGGCCGCCACGACGAGGGTCTCGGCCACGAGCTGGGCGGGGGCGGAGAGCAGCAGGGGCGGGGCGGCGAACTCGGCCGCCGCGAGGGCTCCGCCGATCGCGCCGACCGTCATGGTCGCCTTGCCCGCCGTGCGGACCAGGTCGTCGGCCAGCGCCTCGGCGGTGAGGCCGTGATGGTGCTCGGAGAGGGTGGCCAGGTCCCGGACGGGGATCCGGGGGGCCACGGACATGAACACGTCGGCCAGCCAGCGTCCCCGGCCGACGCCCGACTTCCTGGCGTTCTTCGCTCCCGCGGCCAGCGCCGCGGACAGGCGGCCGAGCAGCCGTCGCCGCTCGGCGCCCTTGATGTCACCGGGCTCGGTGAGCCTGCCGACGATCTCCGCCACTTCCCGTTCCGGTGCGCCGGCCTCCCCCGCGGGCGCGGGATCCTCCGGCGAGCCACCGGTCTTGCCCCTCTTCGAAGTCATGTCGCGGAACCTCCTCAAGGCCGTCCTGGCGCGCACTTACCCTTCCACGGGAGAACACACCTCGGACAGGCCATCGGAACGATCGTCAGGCCGCGCACTCCCGGCAGATCTGCTGGCCGTTCCTCTCGGTGGCGAGCTGGCTGCGGTGGTGCACGAGGAAACAGCGCGCGCAGGTGAACTCGTCGGCCTGACGAGGGATCACCCGGAGCGAGAGCTCCTCGTTGGACAGGTCCGCGCCCGGCAGTTCGAGCGACTCGGCGAGATCGGTCTCGTCGATGTCGATACTGCCCGAGGACTTGTCCGTACGGCGCGCCTGCAGTTCCTGAAGACTGTCCTCGTTGAGGTCGTCGTCGGTCTTGCGTGGGCTGTCGTAATCAGTGGCCATCGGTTTGCTCCATCCCCCTCATCTCTCTTTGCGCCCGTTCGCGCGTGTAACGTCTGAGAGGCACGAGTTGTGCCCAATCCGACGAAGAGACTTTGCTTCGGTACCCCGTCGGAATGGTCACTGAACCTCCCCACACGTGAGGTACCTACTGCCAATGGCCATGGTTAGCCGAATATGGCGTAAACCACAGCATCGGCGGTATGAGCCACCGTGTTCGACGGCACATCCAACCACATGTGCGGCGTGAGCGAGACGCCCCCCGCCGGATCACCGTGGCTGGAGTCTCACGGTCACCACGAGACCGCCCCCGTCCCTGGGGACGGCGGTCACGTCGCCTCCGTGAGCCCGCACGACCGCGCGCACGATGGACAACCCGAGCCCGGCTCCCTTGGAGGAGTCGACCCGGTCTGCGTTGAGCCGCCGGAACGGCTCGAACAGGCTGTTCACCTCGTACGCGGGCACGTGCGGCCCCGTGTTGGCCACCTGAACAATCAGGACGCCCTCCACAATTCCCGCCCTGACCCACAAATGGCCGGCGTCGGGGAGGTTGTGTTTGATCGCGTTCTCCACGAGGTTGGAGACGCACCGTTCCAGGAGCACCGGATCGCCTGTCGTTTCGGCCTTCCGGAGTTCGGTGGAGATCGTCACGCCGGCCGCCTCGGCCACCGGGGCGAGCTGCTCGACGGCGGTCCGCGCCACGTCCCTCATGTCCACCGGCTTGCGCACGCTGAGTTCGCGCTCGCTGCGGGCCAGCAGCAACAGGCCCTCGATCAGGCGCTCGTTGCGCGCGTTGACCTCCAGCAGGGTGCGGCCCAGCGCCTTGAGGTCCTCCGACGCCTCCGGATCGCCCAGCGCGATCTCCAGGACGGTCCGGTTGATCGTCAGCGGGGTCCGCAACTCGTGGGAGGCGTTGGCCACGAACCTGCGCTGTGTGTCGAACGCCACATTGAGTCTGGTCAGCATCGCGTCGAAGGTGTCGGCCAGCTCCTTGAGCTCGTCGTCGGGGCCCTTGAGCGCGATCCGCTCGTGGGCCAGCGTGCTGCTCGACAGCCTGCGGGCCGTCGAGGTCATCTGCTGGATCGGGCGCAGCGCCCGGTCTGCGACGACGTAACCGATGACGATCGCCAGGATCCCCACCCCCACCAGGGCCAGGAGCGTACGGCTGAGCAGGGCGTCGCGCGCCTCGTCGATCGCGGCGTGCTTCCACCACAGCCAGTCCTGCTGGAAGCGCTGCTCGTAGGCCAGCGGCGCGTCGGGCAGGCTGACGCCGGGCCAGGCCTCGTTGATGGCCCAGCCGACCATCATGTAGATGACGAAGACCAGCAGCATCCCGGCCAGGAAGAACAGCAGGCCGTAGGTGATGGTGAGCCGCCAGCGGATGCTGATCCGGTCGAAGATCGCCCGCACCCGCTCCAGCGGCCCGCCGTGCGCCTGTGCGGCGCCGCCCGGCGGCGGCCCGTCCCACACCGGCGGGCCCTGCGGCGGCGGAGCCTGCCCGCCCTGCCCGGGACCGGTCGGCCCCGAGCCGGTCCGCCGTGGATCGGTCCGCCCCGGGTCGGTCCGCGGCGAGGTCCGCCCGCCCGGCTCCGGACCGGCCTGCGGCGTCTCCTCGTCGCGCCGCGGCCCCCGCGCGGAGTGGGGACTGATCATCGGGTGGGTGGGTGCGGAGAGGCGCGCGTCGTCCGCCGGGACGCCCGCCGGGCGTTCGGCCCCACCGCCTGCCGGGGCGCTCACAGCCGGTATCCCACCCCGGGCACCGTCTCGATGACCTGAGGCTCACCCAGCTTCTTCCTCAGGGTCATCATGGTGACGCGCACCACGTTGGTGAACGGGTCGATGTTCTCGTCCCATGCCTTGTCCAGCAGGTCCTCCTGGCTGACCACGGCGCCCTCGGCGCGCATCAGCTCCTCCAGGACCGCGAACTCCTTCTTGGTGAGCGAGATCTCCTCGCCGTTCCTGGTCACCAGCCGCTTACCCGGGTCCAGGCGGACACCGGAGCGCTCCAGGACCGGCGGCAGCGCCGGGGCCGAGCGGCGGCCCAGCGCCCGCACCCGGGCGACCAGCTCGATGAACACGAACGGCTTGGCGAGGTAGTCGTCGGCGCCCAAACCCAGCCCCTCGACCTTGTCGTCGACGTCGCCCGAGGCGGTGAGCATCAGGATCCGCGAGGAGGTCCGCTCGGCCACCAGGCGGCGGCAGACCTCGTCCCCGTGGACCTTCGGCAGGTCCCGGTCCAGGACGATGACGTCGTAGTCGATGTAGCCGGTCCGCTCCAGCGCCGCGGCGCCGTCGTAGGCCACGTCCACGGCCATGGCCTCACGCCTCAGCCCCGTAGCGATCGCGTCGGCGAGCACCCGCTCGTCCTCCACCACAAGCACCCGCACGGCTTCCGAACCTCCCCGTGAAATCTGCGAACAGCCGCCGGAACGGCCCCCCATTGTGAGCACTCCCCCCGTAAGCCGGCGGTAAGCCCCCAGTCACGATAACCACCGTGCGTGATGTATCCCACAACGAGGTTTAGCGCGAGGTGAGAGGTGGGTACGGCTGAAGGCCAGTCCCCTCAGACCCAGTCCTTACATCCCCGCCGAGAAAGAAGGTGAGATGGGCGAGTTCACCTCCACGATCGAACACCGCCTCGACCAGGCGTACAAGAACCTCCACGAAGCCGAATCCACGGGCGACCAGTACCTCGCCGACACCTTCACCGCCGAGATCGAGGATCTCCACCGTCTGGCGACGGACAACGGGGTCCACCTCCGGCACTGACGCGGTCCGGCGCTGATCCGGCACCGATGTGGGAGGAGCCCCCGGCCATCCGGCCGGGGGCTCCTCCCGTGTCCGGGCCCGTGAGGGCCCGGACCGCCCGTGACCTCGGGCGCCGTCACCCGCCGTCACCCGCCGTCACCGTGCGGGGCCGGACGCGCGGGCCCGGGCGCGCGGGGCCTTCAGGCGTCGCGCTCGGGGTCCAGCGGCGCCAGCAGGTCGCACAGCTCCTCGAACAGGCCCGGCGCCGCGCAGACCGTGAGCCCGGGGCCGTGCGGCCGGCCGTTCAGACCCCCGATCCTGGCGCCGGCCTCGACCGCGACGAGACCCCCGGCGGAGTAGTCCCACGTCTGCGGGCCGCGCTCGTAGTAGCCGTCCACCCGCCCGGCCGCCACCGAGCACAGGTCCGCCGCGGCCGACCCGCCCCGCCGGATGTCGCGTACGGCGGGCAGCACCCCGGCCAGCACCTCGGCCTGGACCCTGCGCCGCCCCGCGTCGTAGCCGAACCCGGTGGCGATCAGCGCTCGGTTCAGCGGCACGCCGGTGTTGCAGCGCAGCCGCTCCCCCGCCAGCCACGCGCCCTCGCCCCTGGCGGCGGTGAAGACCTCGCCCCGGGGCACGACGTTGACCGCGCCCGCGACGACCTCCCCGTCGACCTCGACGGCGATGCTGACCGCCCAGTCGGGCAGGCCGTACAGGAAGTTGACCGTGCCGTCGATGGGGTCGACGATCCAGCGGACCCGGCCGTCGCCGGTCGAGCCGCCCTCCTCGCCGAGGATCGCGTCGTCGGGCCGGACGGTCCTGATCCTGGTGCGGATCAGCTCCTCCGAAGCCCGGTCCAGCGCGGTCACCACGTCGGTCGGGCTGGACTTGGTGGCCAGCACCTCCGGCCGGGCCGGCCGCTTGGCCACGAGCATCTCCCCGGCCTCCCGGGCGATCTCCTCGGCCAGCTGGGCGAAGGTCACGAAGGTCTCCATGGCCTGCCCCCCTCTCGTTCACTCGCCGTCCGTCCACGACGACCCTCCGCGGCGGGGCCGTCGTCCGTCCTCACGCCAGCGACTCCGGCCGCTTCCACTCCTGGCCCAGCACGTGCTGCGCCAGGAAGGCGAAGACCGTCTCGTACCAGGCGATCACGTTGCCGGGCTTGAGGATCCAGTGGTTCTCGTCGGGGAAGTACAGGAACTTCGACTCGACATGGGAGCGCTGCAGGTCCCACCACAGCCGGAGGCCCTCGGCGATCGGCACCCGGTAGTCCTTGTCGCCGTGGATGACCAGCATCGGCGTGGAGATCTGATCCAGCGACAGGTGCGGGGAGAGCGCGCCGTACAGCTCGCCGCCGAGGGCGCCGAACTCGCGCTGCCAGTACATCGGCGCGTCGGTGGTGCCGGCGAACTGGTCCAGGTGCCACAGCGAGGCGTGGGTGACGATCGCCGCGAACCGGTCGGTGTGCCCGGCGACCCAGTTGGCCATGTAGCCGCCGAACGAGCCGCCCATGGCCGCCGTCCTGGTCTCGTCGACCTCAGGCAGCTCCAGCGCGGCGTCGGTGATCGCCATCAGGTCGGCGTGGGTGCGCGGCCCCCAGTTCGCCCAGCCCCGGCGGATCATCTCGGGGCCGTAGCCGGTGGACAGGCACGGATCGGGCAGCAGTACGGCGTAGCCGCGCTCCGCCATGATCCACGGGTTCCACCGCCAGGACCAGTCGTTCCAGCTTCCCAGCGGACCGCCGTGGATCCACAGCAGGAACGGCGCCGGGTGCTCCGCCGAGGCGCCCTCGGGCAGCACGAGCCAGGCCCGGATCGTCGCGCCGTCGTCGGCGGTCGCGGTGACCTCGGTCAGGGTGCCGGGCACCTCGGGAACGGGCACCGGCGAGGCCAGCTCCTCGACCTCGCCGCCGGGGGTGATCCGCACCGGGCGGGAGGGCGAGTCCACGGCGCTGCGCAGCGCGTAGACCGAGCCGTCGGGCGCGGCGCCGAGCGACAGGTAGGCGCCGTCGTCGGCGGTGAGCCGGACCGGCTCCGAGGAGTCGGCCGGGACACGGAACACGGGGCGGCGGCCCTGATGGTCGGCGGCGACGTACAGCGAGCGGGAGTCGGGCGCCCAGGCGACGTCGGACGGCCACAGGTCGCCGCCGGCGGCGTGCCCCTCGCCGGTGGCGAGGTCGATGATCCACAGGGTGATCTCGGGGATGGTGGCGCCGTCGGCGCGGCGGGCACGGGTGCAGGCGACCTGCCGGCCGTCGGGCGAGACCCGGACCGGGCCGTCGAAGTCGTGGTCCTCCTCCTCGGCGAGGACGCGCGGGGCGTCGTCGCCGGACGTGCCGATCACCACGAGCCGGGAGCGGACCTCGCCGCCGGGCTGCGGCACCTCCCAGGTGGTCACCACCGCCGAGCCGTCCGGCGTCACGTCGTAGGAGGCGTTGCCCAGGGCCTTGCCCGGCTGCGGGGTGAGGTCCCTGACCTCGGTCAGCCGGTCGTCGCCGAGCGTGCCGGCGAACAACCGCGTCTCCCCGGGGCCGAGGTCGTGGTCCCAGTAGCGCACCGGGGCGCTCTCGTGCAGGATCGCACTGATCCCCGCGTCCTTACGGCTCTTGCGCCGCTCGCCCTCGGTGGCCTCGTCGCCGGGCAGCACGTCGGCGGTGAAGACCACCGCCGGCCCGCCGGTGGCGAACCCGGCCACGCCGCCGGGCCGGGAGGCGACCTGCCGGGCCTCGCCGCCGCCCGCGGGCAGCAGCCACAGCGCGGGCGCCTCATCGTCGGGGTCCTTGACGACCGGGTCGGGGCGGCGCGAGCCGAAGAGCAGGTCGCCCCCCGCGGTGAACTCCGCCCCGCTCTCACCCTTGGCGGACCTGGTCAGCCGGTACGGCGCACGGCCGTCGAGGGGGATCTCCCACAGGGACGTCCCGTAGGACTTCCCGTCGGGGTCGAGGGCCTGGACCACGCCGGCGAGGCGGGATCCGTCGGGAGAGAGTCGGAGGGACACCAGCCTGGGCGTGCCGACATAGTCACGCATGTCGCTGAAAGGAGTCACGGTCCGAACCTACTCCCGTCTCCGCCCGGACCGGATACCCCTCGTCCGGTGAGACGTCCCGCCGGACGTCCGGGAAGAGGCCGGAAACGGGGTCCGCCGGACGCCCCGGAGGGGGAGAGCAGCCGGAATGTGACGAAGAAGACGCCCGGAAGGGGGCGGCGAAGGCGTCCGGGAGGACGCCCGGTTCCGAATCCCCTGGTGTGACCATGCAGAAAGACCTCCCGGCATGCGGTTTGATGAGTGCCATGGGGACTTACGACGCACTTCTCGTCGTGTCGTTCGGCGGCCCGGAGAAGCCGGACGACGTGATGCCGTTTCTGGAGAACGTCGTGCGGGGCCGGGGGATCCCGCGCGAGCGGCTGCTGGAGGTCGAGGCGCACTATCAGCGCTTCGGCGGGGCCAGCCCGATCAACCAGCAGTGCCGCGACCTGATCGCCGCCGTCGAGCCGACGCTCGACGTCCCGGTCTACTGGGGCAACCGCAACTGGCACCCCTACCTTGAGGACACGCTCCGGCGGATGGCCGCCGACGGCGTCCGCAGGGCCGCCGCCTTCGTCACCGCGGCCTACAGCTCCTACTCGGCCTGCCGGCAGTACCTCGACGACATCGCGCTGGCCAGGGCCGCGGTCGAGGGCGCGCCCGAGGTCGTCAAGCTGCGCCACTACTTCGACCACCCCGGGTTCATCGCGGCGATGGCCGACCACACCCGCGAGGCCCTGGAGCGGCTCCCCGCCGAGCTGCGCGACTCCGCGCGGCTGGTCTTCACCGCCCACAGCATCCCGCTGTCGATGGCCAGGACCGCGGGGCCGGACGGCGGGGCCTACGAGGCGCAGCTGCGCGAGGCGGCCGCCCTGGTCACCGCCGAGCTGGGCGGGGACCGCCCGTGGGACCTGGTGTGGCAGAGCCGCAGCGGCGCCCCGCACATCCCGTGGCTGGAGCCCGACGTCTGCGACCACCTGCGGGTGCTCGACGCCCCGGCCGCGGTGCTGGTCCCGATCGGGTTCGTCTCCGACCACATGGAGGTCGTCTACGACCTCGACGTGGAGGCGGCCGAGACGGCGAGGGAGATCGGCCTGCCGCTGGTCAGGGCCGCCACCGCCGGCACCCACCCGCGGTTCGTCTCGATGGTGGGCGAGCTGCTGGCCGAGCCGGAGCCCGCCGGGTGCCCGCCCGGCTGCTGCCCGGCGCCGCTCCGCCGCCCCGCCGGGACGGGCGATACGAGGTAGGCGGGGCAGGCGCGGGCCTGCGCGGCGCAGGGCCGCACAGGGCCCTCGCACGGCGGTCACCGGCCGGGGTCTCACGCGGGCGCGGGCGGGTCCGCGGTCAGGGGTAGGTGCGGGCGTAGGCCTGGGCGATCGACATGACCTTGGAGACGTAGGCCCAGGAGTGGTTGTAGAACCAGATGGACTTCTCCAGCTTCTTGCCGCCCTGCCCGGCGCCGTTGGCGCACAGGTAGTTGGCCGCGCCCGGGACCGCGTCGTACGGGCTCCAGATGTCGGCGACCCCGTCGCCGTCGCCGTCCACCCCGTAGGTCTTCCAGGTGGCGGGCATGAACTGCATCGGCCCCTGGGCTCCGGCCGACGAGGGCCCGTTGTTGCGCCCGTGCGAGCTCTCCACCTGGCCGATCGCGGCCAGGACGGTCCAGGACAGGCCGGGGCAGACCGCGGCGGCCCTGCGGTACAGCTCCAGGTAGCTGCCGGGCCGTCCGACCTGCGCGCGCCGGACGGTGGAGGCGCCCCCTCCCGAGACGTTCTCGGTGGAGGCGGTCCCGGTTCCGCCCGTGCCGCCCTTCTCGCCGGTCGCCGGCTTGGCGGTGGGCGGCGCAGCGGCGCGGGCGCGGCCCACGGTGATCACCTGCGTGCCGCCCCCGGCCAGCCTGCGCACCAGGGAGCCCAGCTTGGCCGAGGCGTTCTCCGGGCCGTTCACCAGCAGCACCACGCCGGGCAGGAGGCCGAGGCGGCGGCCGGTCTCGGCGCCCACCAGGCCGTCCACACCGGGCAGGCCGAAGTGGGCCGAGGCCGCGACCCGCAGGAGCGGGCCGCCGTCCACCTGGTAGTTCGCGCCGAGGACCAGGCCGAGCCGGCGCGCCCCGGCATCGTCGGCGACGAGCTCGCCCCGGTCCAGCGCCTCCCACACGGCGGGCTGGGCGGCCACGGCCTTCGGTGCCCAGGCGCGGAAACGGGCGGGGTCGACCGCGAGCAGGTTGAGGCCCGTCCCGGAGACCTTGACCGCGCCGCCGTCGAAGGAGTCGATCTTCTCGACGTTCTTCAGGCGGGAGATGTCGGCCTTGGTCCTTTCGGACAGCGTCGTCTGGGAGACCACGAGCAGGCGGGGCGGGGTGAGGGTGATGCCGGGCCCGCCGGTGGCGGCCGGAGCCGGCCTGGTCTCCGCGGGGCGGCTCCGCTCCTGGCCCTGGCTCTGGCTCTGGCTTCCCGGTCCGCCCTGATCCCGGCCCTGGCCCTGGCTCTGACCCCGGCTCTGGTCCTGCGGCCGGCCCTGGTCCTGGCCCTGGTTCCGGGCCGGTTCCCCCTCCGGCTGGTTCACGGGCTGCGGGACCAGGCTGGTCAGGTCCCTGACCTCGGACTCGGCGACGGGTACGGTGACCGGCTCGGCGGGGCGGGTGGCGAGGAACACCGCGGCTCCGGCGACCGCGAGGGCGACCACGGCGGCGAGCACCGCGACGAACGCCCCCATCCGGGGAACATGCGACACCGCGCTCACATTAGCTCCAAGTCCCCGGAAATGGGGTGCGGTCCGGAAAATGGTTTTCCTCCGGACAGGTCGCTGGGGGATCCTCGGTACGATCGACGCCGGGAGAACGGGGAGGGGGTCCGACGGTGGCCGGGCTGTATCGAGGGCTGTTCGGCATGCCCGGGGCCAAGGGATTCGTCGTGGCGGGCCTCGTCGGGCGGATGCCCATGTCGATGCTCGGCATCGGCGTCGTGCTGCTCATCCAGACGCTCACCGGCTCCTACGCCTTGGCGGGGGCGGTCGCCGCCACCGTCAACCTCTCCTTCGCCGTCGCCGCTCCCCTGACGGGACGCCTGGTGGACAGGTTCGGCCAGGCCAGGGTAATCGTGCCCTTCGTGCTGGCGCACGGCGCCGCGCTGACCGGCCTGATGTTCTGCGCGGGCCCCGCGGTCCCCCGGTGGGCCCTGTTCGCCACCGGCGTCGCGACCGGCGCGACCGGGATGTCGCTCGGCTCGCTGGTGCGGGCCCGCTGGTCGCATCTGCTGGCCGGGACCGACCGGCTGCACGCCGCCTTCTCGTTCGAGTCCGTCGCCGACGAGGTCGTCTTCGTGGCCGGGCCGGCGCTGGTCACCGCCCTGGCCACGATGGTGAACCCGTACGCCGGCCTGGTGGTGGCGCTGGTCTGCACGGTCGTGGGCACGCTCGCCTTCGCCGCGCAGCGCGGCACCGAGCCGCCCATCCGTCCGGCGAGCAGGGGCGCGGGCACCCCGATCACGATCCCCGGGGTCGCCCTGATGTCGGCCGCGTTCTGCGCGATGGGCGCGGTGTTCGGGTCGATCGACCTGATCACGGTCGCGTTCGCCGACGAGCGCGGCGTCAAGCCCGCGGCCGGCCTGCTGCTCGCCGCCGTCGCCGCCGGGAGCATGCTCTCCGGGCTCTGGTACGGCGCGCGGCGGTGGAGGATCACGCTGAACAGCCGGTTCGCCCGGTCCCTGGCGGTGTTCGCGGCGGGGATGATCCCGCTCTCCCTGGTCGGCGACCCGAGGCTCATGGCGGTGGCGCTGTTCGCCGCCGGGACGGCCATCTCCCCGACGATCATCACCGGCTACTCGCTCGTCGAGCGGCTGGTGCCGCCCGCCCTGCTGACCGAGGGCATGGCCTGGCTCTCGACCTCCATCGGGCTCGGCGTGGCGCTCGGCGCCTGGGCGGGCGGGCGGCTCACCGACGCGTTCGGCGCGTCGAACGCGTACGTGTTCCCCCTGGGCTGCGCGCTGCTGGCCGCGGCCATCGGCGCCGCCGGCGCCGCCTGGCTGCGGACCCCTGTCGCCCGGCCAGAATCATGAGTACTGTTCATGTTCACGGTCGGAGAGGTGAGCCGGCGGCCGCGGCGTGACCTCGCCCGCCCGCCGGCGGGCGAGGAGCGAGAAGCATGAGCGAGGCATTCCGCAACTGGGCCGGGAACCAGTCCGCCACGCCCGCGGAGATCCGTACCCCCGCCTCCGCGGAGGAGGTGGCCCGCGCCGTACGGGACGCCGCCGCCGCGGGGCGCCGGGTGCGCATGGTCGGCTCCGGGCACTCCTTCACCGGGGTCGCCCTGACCGACGGGGTTCTGCTGCGGCCGGGCGCGCTGACCGGGATCCGCGAGACAGGCGACGGAGAGGTGACGGCCGCGGCCGGGACGACGCTCGCCGCGTTCAACGAGGAGCTGCACCGCAGGGGCCTGGCCCTGGCCAACATGGGCGACATCACCGCCCAGACCCTGGCCGGGGCCGTGCAGACCGGCACCCACGGCACCGGGCGGCACAGCGGCGGACTCGCCGACCAGGTGACCGCCATGGAGCTGGTGCTCGCCGACGGTGAGATCGTCACCGTGCGCGACGGCGGGCAGGGGAGGATCCGCGACGGGGTGAGTGAGCAGGACCTCTTCGACGCGGCCCGGGTGGGGCTGGGCGCGCTCGGCGTGGTGACCGCGCTCACCTTCCGGGTGGAGCCGTCGTTCCTGCTGCGCGGCGACCGGCGGCCCATGGCGCTCGGCGACGCCCTCGGCTCGCTCGACGAGCTGGCCGCCGGCAACGACCATCTGGACTTCTACTGGCTGCCGCACACCGACGCCTGCCTGGTCAAGCGCAACAACCGCGATCCGGGCCCGGCCGACCCGCCGGGCGGGTTCCGGCGCTGGCTGGACGAGAGGTTCCTGGAGAACACCGCCTTCGGCGCGCTGTGCGCGCTCGGCGCCCGCCTCCCCGGCCTGATCCCCCGGCTCAACGCGGTCTCCGCCGCGGCGCTGACCGCCTCCACCCGCACCGACGCCTCCTACCGGATCTTCGCGACCGTGCGGGAGGTGCGGTTCCTGGAGATGGAGTACGCGATCCCGCGCGAGCACCTCGGCCGGGCGCTGCGCGAGACGCGCGACCTCATCGAGCGGCGGGGCTGGCGGATCACCTTCCCGATCGAGGTCCGGGTCACCCCGCCCTCCGGCGCGTGGCTGTCCACCGCGTACGGCAGGCCGTCGGCGTACATCGCCTGCCACGTCTACCGGGCGACGCCCAACCCGGCCTACTTCGAGGAGGTCGAGGAGATCATGACCGGGCTCGGCGGCCGCCCGCACTGGGGCAAGCTGCACACCCGGGACGCGACCTACCTGTCCGCGGCCTACCCGCGGTTCGCCGACTTCCGGGCGCTGCGGGACGCCCTCGACCCCGGCCGGGTGTTCACCAACGACTACCTGGACACCGTCCTGGGCTGAACCGTCACTCGCCCGCCGGGCCGACCCGCACGTCCTCGCCGTCCTGGGCGTCCCCCTGGGCGGGGGCGTCCGTCTCGGCGGGGGCCGGCGAACCGGTCGGGTTCCCGGTGGGCTCCGGGGACGGCTCGACCTGGGTGGGGCTCGTCGTCGGAGCCCGGCTCGGCGTCACCGGGGTGGTCGGCTTCGACGTCGCGCCGGACCCGGGCTCCTCGGTCCGGGCCGGCTCCCCGGTGCCGGTCGGCTCCGGGGTGGCCTGCGGGGCCGTCGCCGGGGCCGAATCGGACGGCCTGGGCGTCCGCTCCCGCACCGGGGGTGCCTCCTCTCGCCGCACCACGGGCCCGGGGTTGAGGCTCGTGCCCGAACTCCGCTCGCCCTTGACGGTGCTCGCCACGGGCTGGCCGGTGACCTTCTCGAAGCCCAGGATCGCGCCCATGCCCACGGCGAACGTGATCACCGCCGTCGCGGCGAGCACCCAGATCCTGGCCCGGCCGCGGTCACCGGACGGACCACCGCCCCCGGAGAGGCCGGAGACGGCGGGCAGGACGGCCGTGCTCCCGGGAGGCACGGCCGTGCCGGCGGCGGCCGTGGCCGCCGCCGCGGCCGGCACGGCGGCGGGCAGTTCGACGGTGATCCCTGACGGCCCCGCCGTGGCGGACGCGGGGATCCCCGCCGTCGCGGGGCCGGTCGCGGGGATCACCATCGTCGCCGGATCGGTCGCGGGGATCTCCGCCGTGGCGGGATCGATGTCCACCACGACGAGGTCTTCCAGCTCGTCGCCGTCGCCGTACGGCTCCGCGAGGGCCCCGCCGTACGGTCCCCCGAGGGTCTCGCCGTACGGTGCGACGGGGCTTCCGCCGGACGGCCGCACGGGAGCCTCGCGCACGGTGGCCAGCGCCGCCGTCGCCAGCTCCCCGTTGTCCTCGACCTTCTTCGGCGGGTCGTCGCCGGCCTCCTGCCGGGACAGGAACGGCAGGTGGGTGCCGGTGCGCTTCAGGTAATGGGTGTATACGGCGCCGCCGACCGTGCTGCCCACGCTCATCACGGCCGCGCCGATGACCGTGCCCGCGACCCCGAGATACGAGGCGGCCACCGCCGCCGTCATCGTGGCCAGGGCTCCCCCGACGATCTGCGGCAGGCTCAGATCGAACCTCTGTTCGCCGCCCATTCCCCGAATCAGTCCCTTCTCACGAGCTTTCGGTAAAGGGGTGCGTAAAGGCTCCCCCGAAGAATGACGCATCCGCGTGTCCTGTTGTTCCTGTGACCTGTGCGACAGGCAGATTCGCAGACGCCCCGCGCCGCTCGACCCCGAGGGAGTCCGCCGGAGATGACATTCTCCCGCCTACCAGGCCCGCCGTCGCTTCACGCCACACCGGGCGCCGTGATCGCCACCTCCGGTGACGGCCGGGCCGGTCCGGCCCGCCCCCCGGACGCCCCTCGCCGGCGCGCCCGGCCGGGGGCGGCCGGAACGGTTCCGGCCCGCCCTTCCGGCACTTGCCCCAAGTCCCCGGCGGCGCCTCCGTTCATCGGAGAGAATCCGTTGGGAGACTTCAAACCCGCTGCTCCATCCCGGTGGCCTGTAAGTTGATGAATGGAGCAAATGTGACCGGCGTCACATCGCTGCGACCCCCATCCAGGAAGGCGATGTTCGGACATGCCGGGTACGGTGCTGGCAGGCAACCGGCACACGCGAGAGACTCAAGGGTCCGGGGGAAGATTGAGCACGACGACGAAGGGACTCGCATGCAGGAGCTCCGACTCGTCGCGGTGAGTGAGGACGGAACCTACCTCGTGCTGGCCACGGCCGGCCGGGGCACCCGGTTCACGCTGCCCGTCGACGACCGGCTCCGCGCTGCCGTCCGCGGCAACTTCTCCCGTCTCGGCCAGTACGAGATCGAAGTGGAGAGTCCGTTGCGCCCCAAGGAGATCCAGGCCCGGATCCGCGCCGGCGAGACCGCGGAGGAGATCGCCGCCACGGCGGGCATCCCGGTCGAGCGGGTGCGGTGGTTCGAGGGCCCCGTGCTCCAGGAACGTGAGTACATGGCTCAGCAGGCGCAACGCTGCGCCGTGCGATTGCCGGGCGACTCCGCTCCCGGTCCCACCCTCGGCGACCTGGTCGCCGAACGGCTGACCCGTCGCGGCGTGCCCGCCGACGAGATCGACTGGGACTCGGCCAAGAGGGACGACAACCTGTGGCGGATCAAGCTCGGTTTCGTATGGAACGGCCACACCCGCCGGGCTGAGTGGATCTTCGATCCGCGCAGGCGGCACATCACCCCGCACGACGACGAGGCCATGCGCCTGTCGTCGGGCGACTACACCGAACCGGCCGAGGACGCGACGGTCACCCCGTTCGTGCCCCGCGTGGTGGCGAAGCTCTCGCCGGTGCCGCCGCTGACGTCCGAGCCGCTGAACCAGCCGCCGGTGTCGTTCCCCTCCGTCGTGCGGGACGACGCGCCGGAGCCGAACGCGGCCGAGCCGCCGGCCGCGCGCGCCGAGCCGGTGCCGTACGAGCAGCCGCCGATGCCGCCGATCCCGGCCGGGTTCGACCCGCCCAGGCCGACGGTGCCGCCGCTGCGCGCCCCGGACGTCTACGAGCCGATCAGAGCGCCCGAACCCGGCTCGGTCACCCCCGTGACCCGGGTACGGCCCGCCGAACCGCCGGAGCTCCCCGGACCCGCGGAGCTCCCGGAACTCCCGGAACCCCCGAAGGCCGCGGAGCACACGGAGGTCGTGGAGCCCGCGAAGCCGGCGGACGCCACGGGTCCCGCCGGTGCGCCCGCGGAACCCTCGGCGTCCCCGGAGGCCGCGGAGCTCGGGAGGCCCACGGCCGCCGGACCCGTCGCGGAGGCCGCGGAGCTCGCGGAGCCCGGGGAGCCCGCGACCGGTGAACCGGCCGCGACGGAGGAGCCGAAGACCGGTGCGGCGCCGGAGCCCGGCCCGGGAGCCGGAGCCCACGGGCCCGAGACCGCTCCCACCGGACCCGCCCCGGCGGCGAAGGAGGAGCCGGAGCCGGTCGCCGACGCCCCGATAGCCGTGCCCGCGGCGCGCATCAGCCTCGACACGGGCGCGCAGGCCGAACCGGTGAAGGAGGAGCCGCGGACGGCCGCGGCGGCGAAGGAGCCGCCGGCCGAGAAGCCCGCGGATCCGCCCGCCCAGCAGGCTCCGGCCGCGCCGCCGGCTCCGGCCGTTCCGCCCGTTCAGCCCAAGCCCGCGCCCGCGCGGCCGGCGAAGAAGGCCAGGGGGCGCCGCGCGTCGGTGCCGACCTGGGACGAGATCATGTTCGGCGCCCGGCGCCAGGACTGACCGCGACACGGGACGAGGCGGGGGCGACCGGTCCGGTCGCCCCCGCCTCGCCGTACCGGGTCAGGCGGGTGGTCCGTCCTCGACGAACGGGGCGAGCCAGGCCGGTGTGACCTCGGCGGCGAAGGTCACCCCCTGGGCCTCGCCGACGTCGATCGCCGCGTAGCCTCCGCTGCCCGCCCCCACCCCGGCGACCACGGTCAGCACGCCGGCACGCCGCTGGAACCACGTCTGGCGCAGCGTCCAGCCGACCACGGCGCGTTCCTCGATCACCACCTGCGAACGGCGCAGGGAACCCGAGCGGACCGACAGCCGCCCACCCTCGTGGGTGTGGCCCAGGGAGCGGTAGCGGTCGAGACCGAGGGGCACGCCCAGGACCGCGAGGACGAGGGCCGCGGCCACCGCCCACCACAGCGGCGGCCAGGACCGGGCGGCGGCCGCGGCGCAGGCGGCGGTCACCAGCCAGGGGAAGACCGCCCGGAACAGGCGGCGGCGGCGCGCGACCGGCGGATGAGGCCGCAACCCCGTCAGGATCGGCCCGACCGCCTCGCGCACCACGTCCAGCGCGGCGCGGCGCGGGATCACGGACAGCAGCTGCCCCCGGGTCCCGGAGTCGCCCAGCCCGGTCACGATCGCCCAGGCGCGGGCGACCCCGGCCCAGCGTTCGGCCAGACCCTCGACCAGTTCGAATCCGCGCACCCTGCGCCGCTCCAGGGACACGCTCCTGCGGGTCAGCAGGCCGCGCTCGGCGACGAGGTAACCGTCCCTGGCGCGCAGGGTGAAGTCCCAGTTGAACACGGCGTACATGGCGGCGCCGAGCACCGGCATGGCGAGCACCAGCACCGCCAGCGCGCCGCCGAGGAGGAGGGGGTGGCCCCACAGCCACTCTCCGGCGCCGACCACGACCCTGCCGTCGATCCTCAGCTCCGAGCCCCACTGGAACGCCAGGCCGACCGCGCCCGCCACGAACGCGAACGGGGTCAGCAGGTAGGAGCCGGAGAGGGGACCGTAGGCCAGCCATCTGCGAGGCACCACGAACAGCACCCGCTCAGGGGACGCCTCCCCCGTCCGGCGAGGGACCGGGGAGGCGGTCGCGGCCGGTGACGGCCCGGCGGGCGCCGGAGAGTCGGGGAGGGCCCCGGCGGGGACGGTGACCGCCGCTCCCGGGGGACCGTCGCCGTGGGCGGCGACGGTCCCCCGGGCCTCGGCTCGGCGCGCCGCCCGCGCGCGCGCGTGCCAGAGCAGGGCGGCCTTGAGGCGCTCGGCCTCGGCGAGCGTCACCCCGTCGAGTTCGCCCTCCTGCTTGGCGCCGCCGGCGCCCGTGTCGATCCTCAGTACGGCGAGCCCGAGCAGGCGGTGCAGCGGCGGGCTGCTGACGTCGACGCCGCGGATGCGCTCCAGCGGGATGGTCCGCACCGACCTGCCGATCAGGGCGCGGGTCAGCTCCAGCCTGTCCCCGATGACCTGATAGGTGAAGGTGGCCCAGCGGACGGCGGCGTACAGGACCGACCCGACGAGGCCGAAGGCCGCCCAGCCGAACGAGCCGGACGAGAACCCGCCGAGGAAAAGGACGCCGGTCAGCGGCAGGAGCAGCGAGGGCAGGGTTCTGATCGGCTCGGTCAGCAGCACCCGGGGGCTGAGCCTCAGGGACGGCCTGACCGGCGGCGAACCGGCCGGCGGCGGGCCGTACGCGTGGGGTCCGGGCGCGGTCCGCGGGCCGGGGCCTTCCGCGGCGGACCCGGCGTGCGGGTCGGGGCCTTCCGCGGCGGACCCGGCGTGCGGGTCGGCGGACGGACCGGCGTCCGGGCCGGTGCGCGGGTCACCGTGCCGGTCGGCCGGGCCGGGGAGACCGGTCACGTGGCGTCGTCCCTCAGTTCCTCGGCCCGCTGAGCGAGTCTCTCGGCCAGCGCGGCCGCGACGCCGTAGTCGAGGCCCTTGATCGTGGACGATCCCGCGTGCGAGGCGGTGCGGATGTCCACCGTCGCCAGGCCGAGCAGCCGCTCCAGCATGCCCTGCTTCTTGTCGACCGTCTGTATGCGGCTGACCGGGACGAACGTCCACTGCCGGTCGATCCACCCGGAGCGGGCGTAGACCACGTCGCCGCTGAGCTCCCACCGGTGCACGGCGTAGCGCCAGAACGGCTCGGCGAGCGCGGCGGGCACGACGAGCACCGCCGTCAGCACGGGCAGCCATCCGGCGCCGTCGGACAGCCACTCCGGCAGCCAGCCCCACCGGCCGCCGCCGATCCACCCGGACAGGAGGAAGGCTCCGCCGACCAGGAGCACCGACCAGAAGAGCCCGTCCAGCAGCCACATCACGACGGCCTTGCGGGAGACCGGGTTGGCCGGGGGACGCAGCGGCACCCGCCCGGGAAGGCGCCCGGCGCCCCCGCCCTGCTCGGTTCGGTCGCTCACAGCGTCCAGCCTAAGGGGTCGCGTCAGGTCCGTCGGATCTTCGTGTCAGCGATATGTCAGCGGCTCCCCGCCCCGGCCCGCCCGATGTCAGGAGGCCGTCAGCGGCCCCGGGCACCCTGGTTCCCGTCGCGGCTCCGGGGCCGTGACGACGACAGGAAGGCGCAGATCGTGCGATACGCCATCCAGGCAGAGGGCCTGGTGAAACGCTACGGGGAGACCCGCGCGCTCGACGGGGTGGACCTCGCCGTCCCCCAGGGGCGGCTGCTCGGCGTGCTGGGACCGAACGGCGCCGGCAAGACCACCGCCGTGCGGATCCTGGCGACGCTCCTCCGTCCCGACGGGGGGAGCGCCTCGGTCGGCGGGTTCGACGTGGTGGACCGCGCCCACGAGGTGCGGTCGATGATCGGCCTGACGGGGCAGTACGCCGCGGTCGACGAGATGCTCACCGGCGTGGAGAACCTCGTGATGATCGGCCGCCTCCTCGGCCTGCGGAAGGCCGAGGCCCGGCGGCGGGCCGGCGAGCTGCTCGAGCGGTTCGCCCTCGCGGACGCCGGGGGACGCGCGGCCAAGACGTACTCGGGCGGCATGCGCCGCCGCCTGGACCTGGCGGCCAGCCTGGTCGGACGGCCCCAGGTGCTGTTCCTCGACGAGCCCACCACCGGTCTCGACCCGCGCAGCCGTACTGAGCTGTGGGACGTCGTGCGGGGCCTGATGGCGGACGGGGTGACGGTGCTGCTCACCACCCAGTACCTGGAGGAGGCCGACCAGCTCGCCGACGACATCGTGGTGTTCGACCACGGCAGGGTGATCGCCTCCGGCACCCCCGACGAGCTGAAGGCCACCACGGGGGCGCAGGTCCTGGAGGTCCGGCCGCTCCGCGCCGACCACCTGTCGCTGGTCTCCCAGGTGGTCGGGGACGTCACCGGCGAGTCCCCCGCGCCGGCCGGCGGCAGGGTCGTGGTCTCCGTGCACGACCCCGCGGCCGTGCCCGCCGTCGTGCGGCGGCTCGACGACCTCGGCGTCGTCGCGGCCGAGCTGACACTGCGCCGGTCGAGCCTCGACGAGGTGTTCCTGGCCCTCACCGGCCATCCGGCCGAGGAGAGCGCCGGGACCGAGGCCGGAACCGCCGGATCCGAGAAGGAAGGGGCCATCGCGTGACGACGGCGACCATGACCGCCACCGGGCCGACCCCTGCGAGGCGGGTCGGCCCGGTGGCCGCGCTGACCCAGACGGCGACGCTGGCCTGGCGCAGCCTGGTCCAGATCAAGCACAACCCGTGGGAACTGCTCGACCTGGGCATCCAACCCATCATGTTGCTGCTGCTGTTCACCTACGTGTTCGGCGGGGCGATCTCGGGATCGACGGGGGACTACCTGCAGTTCGCCCTGCCGGGGCTGCTCGTGCAGAACGCCCTGTTCTACACGCTGTCCACGGCGGTCGGCCTGAACACCGACATCACCAAGGGGGTCTTCGACCGGCTGCGCAGCCTGCCGATCTCCCGTACGGCGCCGCTGTCCGGGCGGGTCGCCGCCGACGCCCTCAAGCAGGTGTGGGCGTTCGCGCTGCTCGTCGGTTTCGGCATGATCCTGGGGTTCCGGGTGCAGACCAGCGTGCTCGGCGTGCTGGGCGCGCTGGCGCTGCTGGTGGCGGTCGTGCTGGCCATGTCGTGGATGTCGGTACTGATCGGGCTCAAAGCGTCCAATCCGGAGAAGGTGCAGATGTTCGGCTTCTCCGTCATGATGCCGTTGACGTTCACCAGCAGCGCGCTGGTCGATCCGCGCACCTTTCCCGGCTGGCTGCGGACCTGGGCCGATCTGAATCCCGTCACCCATCTGGCCGACGCCATCCGCGGCCTGCTGATCGGCGGTGAGGTGGCCGCGTCCGCACTCGTCGCGCTGGCCTGGTCGGCCGGGTTCGTCGTGGTGTTCGCCCCGCTGGCGGTCCGCGCCTTCCGGGGCCGGGCCTGATCCCCTGCGAAGGCGGGACGGGCGGCGGGGCCGGGGCCGCTCCCGGACGGCGGGTTCCCGGACGGGTTCCCGAGCGGGTTCCCGGACGGCGGGCTCCCGGACGGGTTCCTATGCGGATTCCCGGACGGCGGGCTCCCGGACGGGTTCCCGCGCGGGTTCCCGGACGGTTCCCGCGCGGCGGATCCCCGGGAGAGCATGAGTGACAGACGAGGAACGGAGTGATCGCGTGCTGGTGGTTCACGGTGGCTGGTACGGCGGGCGGCTGGCGCTGTGGGGGGAGGACGTCTCCCGGGGCCACTCCCCCGCTTCCCGGGGCCGCGCCGCGTCCTCCGGGGCCGCGCCCAGGCGGCATCCGTTCGCCGCGTCCGCCGCCGCTCTGGCCGCCGCGCTCGGCGCCGGGGGCTCCGAAGCGGCCGGGGAGGCCGGAGGGATCCCGGGGAGCGAGAAGGCCGGGACCTCTGGAGCGGCGCGGGCCGAGGCGGCCGAGACGACGGTCCGGCTGCCGGGGTCGGCCTCCCGGCCGCTGCCCTCTCCCGAGTCCGGGCTGACGGGCTCGGCGCGCGGCCCCCGGATCTCCACGTGGCTCGTGCCGGTGCTGCTGCTCCGCCCGGACGCCGCGCTCGCCCTGCTCGAAGCCCTCCCCCAGCCGGGCGAGGAGGGCTCCGCGACCGCCCCCGGCCCTCAGGGGTCCCCCGGGAACGAGTGGGGTCCCCCCGGGGACGGGCGGGGTCCCGCCGGGGACGAAGACGGAACATCCGCGCCCCGGGACGGGACGCCCGGACACGGGCGGGGGACGTCCGGGGACGCCGAGGAGCCGCCCTGGGAACCGGGTCTGTCGCTGCGCTACCTCGCCGTGGTCGCCGAGCACGCCCGGAGCCTGGTACGGCGCGGCCGGATCCTGCCGAGACTGGTCGAGGAGGACGGCGGTCACGCGGCCCGCTGGCGTCCGGTGCTCATCGGCGCCGACGCCGCCGCGTTCCGCGGCCTCGCCGCCGCCATGCCGCCGGTCTGCCGGGCGCTGCCCGGGGAACGGCCGTCGGCGGAGGCGCTGCGGGAGGCGCTGGAGGGCCTGGTGGACGCCGCGGCCCGGACGGCGCTGCCCGAGCGGCTGATCGTCGGCAACCGGCCGGGACGCAGAACGGCGCTGGCCGACCGCTGGCTGCACGCGCTGACGGCGCCGGACGCCTCGCTGCCCGACGCGCGGCCCGCCGAGGCGGCGGCGCTCGGCGACGCCCTGCGTGACTGGTCGGCGGCGGCACACGAACTGGACGGGCCGGTCCGGGCCTGGTTCAGGCTGGTCGAGCCGACCGGTGAGGACGACCCGTGGAAGGTGGAGCTCGGCCTCGCCCCGGCGGTGACCGCGGGGACCGGCCGGGCGGGCGACGCGGGCCGTACGGCCGGGGCCGATCGCGCGGGTCACGCGGGTCACGCGGGTCACGCGGGCGGTGAGGGCGCGGACGATCCGGGTGCCGGTGGCGCGGACGAGCCGGATCACCTGTCCGCCGCCCGGATCCGGGCGGGGGAACGGGCGTCCTGGCTGCCCGAGCGGCCCTGGGAGGTCCTGCGGGCCGAGCTGGCCAGGGCGGTGCGCCTCCACCCCGACCTGCACGGCGTGCTGCGCGAGGCCGAACCGGCCGTCATGGAGATCGACACGGCGCGGGCGTTCTCCTTCCTGCGCGGTGGCGCGCCCGCCCTGGCGGCGGCCGGGTACGTCGTGCGGCTGCCGGAGTGGGCCGGCCGGCAGGGCCTCGGCCTGAAGCTGACCGTGCGCGCCATGGAGGGCGGGAAGGAGACCGGGCTGGGCGACAAGGTGGGTTTCCGGCTGGAGGCGGCCGTCGGCGGTCACACGATCGGCGAGGAGGAGCTGTCGCGGCTGGCCGGGCTGAGGGTACCGCTGGCCCGGGTCGGGGGCAGGTGGGTGGAGCTGGACGACCGGCAGCTCAAGGCGGCGCTCGAGGTCGTCGGACGGCGGGGCGGGGGGGAGACGACCCTCGGCGAGGTGATCCGCGAGATCGCCGCCGGCGGTGAGGGTGACCTGCCGCTGGTGGCGGTCGACGCCGACGGCCCGCTCGGCGACCTGCTGTCGGGCGAGGCCGACCGCCGGCTCACCCCCGTCGCCACCCCGGGCGCGCTGCGCGGGACGCTCCGCCCCTACCAGGAGCGCGGCCTGTCGTGGCTGAGCTTCCTGTCCGGGGTCGGCCTGGGCGGCGTCCTGGCCGACGACATGGGGCTCGGCAAGACGGTGTCGGCCCTGTCCCTCCTGCTGTCCGAGCGTGAGCGGGCGGCCGGCGGCGCAGAAGGAGCGTCGGGGGCGTCGGCCCGGAGCACCGAGGAGACGGCCGGGCAGGCCGTCGGGGGCGCGGAGCGGGCGCCGGGGCCGACGCTGCTCGTCTGCCCGATGTCGCTGATCGGCAACTGGCGGAAGGAGGCGGCCAGGTTCGCCCCGTCGTTGCGGGTGTACGTCCACCACGGCGGTTCCCGCAGGCGGGACGACGAGCTGCCCGCCGCCGTACGGGACGCCGATCTCGTCATCACCACCTACGGCACGGCCCTGCGCGACCTGGGGGCGCTGGCCGCGCTGAGGTGGGAGCGGGTCATCTGCGACGAGGCGCAGGCGATCAAGAACAGCGCGGCGCGGCAGTCGCGGGCGGTGCGGGCCATCCCGGCGCGCACCCGGCTGGCGCTGACCGGTACCCCCGTGGAGAACCGCCTCTCGGAACTGTGGTCGATCATGGAGTTCTGCAACCCCGGCCTCCTCGGCCCTGCCCGGCGCTTCCGCCAGCGCTACCAGGAGCCGATCGAGACCCGGGGCGACGAGGACGCGGTGGCGGCCCTGCGGCGGGCCACCGGGCCGTTCGTGCTGCGGCGGCTCAAGACCGACCGGTCGATCATCACGGACCTGCCGGAGAAGCAGGAGATGAAGGTCTGGTGCACCCTCACCCCCGAGCAGGCGGAGCTGTACAAGGCCGTGGTGAACGACATGATGGGCCGGATCGGCGGTTCGGCGGGCATCGAGCGGCGCGGCAACGTGCTGGCCGCGATGACGAAGCTCAAGCAGATCTGCAACCACCCCGCCCACCTGCTGAGGGACGGCTCGCGCCTGGCCGGGCGGTCGGGGAAGCTGGCCCGGCTGGAGGAGCTGGCCGGGGAGGTCCTCGCCGAGGGGGACAGCGCGCTGATCTTCACCCAGTACACCGAGTTCGGCGCCCTGCTGCGCCCCTACCTGGCCGCCCGCCTGGACCGGCCGGTGCTGTGGCTGCACGGCGGGCTGTCCAGGACCCGGCGGGAGGAGCTGGTGGAGCGTTTCCAGCGCGGCGACGAGCCGACGCTGTTCCTGCTGTCGCTCAAGGCCGCGGGGACCGGCCTGAACCTCACCGCCGCCAACCACGTGATCCACGTGGACCGGTGGTGGAACCCCGCGGTGGAGGACCAGGCGACCGACCGGGCCTTCCGGATCGGCCAGAAGAGGAACGTGCAGGTGCGGAAGTTCATCTGCGTGGACACCCTTGAGGAGCGGATCGACGAGATGATCGAGCGCAAGAGGTCGCTCGCCGAGAGCGTGGTGGGCGCCGGTGAGGACTGGATCTCCGAGCTGTCCACCGACCAGCTGCGTGAGCTGTTCCGTCTCGGCCCCGGGGCGGTGAGCTGACGTGGGAGCCGACAGGGGAGCCGGCAGGGGATCCGCACGGGCCGGTGACCCGCGCCGTGACGCCGCCGTCCCGCGTGACGGATCCTCCCGCGAGGACGGCGTGTCCTCCGGTGACGCGGCACGGGCCGGTGACCCGCCGTTCGAGGAGCTGCTCGGGGACTTCTACTCCCCCGGCGTCCCGCTGGACCGGCTGCGGCCGCGGCCGGCCGCGGCCGGTCCCGCGGACCTGCTGCTGCGGATGCTGGAGCCCCCGGCGGTGAAGGTACGGCACATCCCCCTGATCGACCTGCTCAGGAAGCCCTACCGGGAGCTCGGGTCGCCAGATCGATGATCTCCTCACGGGGCAGGGCGCGGCCGTGCTCGTGGCGCCGGGAGAACCCCTCGCGGCCGAGCACGGCCACGGCGCGCTCGGTGACGCGCACGTGGTCGAAGTCGACCACCGCGTCGGTCCCCCGGGCCGCCGCGGCCCCGCCGAGGAGCACGGCGGCCCCGCCGGGATCGCCGCCGGCCAGCGCCACCCCGGCGAGACCGACCAGGACCGGGACGAGCAGCGTCGTGTCCCGGCTCTCGACGGCCTTGGTGAGCGCGGCGCCCAGCAGCCGCCGGGCCCGGGGCGGGTCGCCCTCCTGCTCGGCCAGCAGTCCCAGCGCCGTGCCGAGCACGGCGTGCAGCTGCGGCGGCGTCCCGGTCTCGCGGTCGAGCAGGCCCGCGGCCTCGGCGTAGTGGCGCCGGGCCCGCTCCAGGTCGCCGTCCCGGCGGGCGAAGTCGCCCCGGGCGACGAGCAGGGGGACCGCGGTCATGCGGTCGCCGCTCTCCAGCGCCCTCAGGAGGCTTTTCTCCAGGGTCTCCTCGGCCGCCGCCCGCTCCCCTCTCAGGTGGAGCCCGATCGCCAGGCGGCCGCGCATGAAGGTGACCTCGTCGATCGCGCCGATCTCCTCCATCCGCCGGATGGACTCGCGCATCCGCTCCAGCGCCCGCGCGGACTCGCCGTGCAGGAGGTCGATCTCCGCGAGGCCGGCCAGCGCGTTGCCGGCGCCCCAGCGGTCGCCGATCCGCTCGAAGCCGTCCAGCGCCGTCCCCAGGTCCGTTCCGGCCTCCGCGACGCGGCCGGCGCTGAGGTGCTCCACCCCGCGCATCAGGTGCGCGGAGCACACCACCCAGGGGTCGGGGTGGGCGAGCATCTCCCCGAAGTCGGGCTCGCCGAGGGGTCCGCCGCCGAACAGCGCGGCGACCGCGTCCGCCATCGCGACCGACGGGTGCCAGGGGCGGGGCAGCTCCTCGCGGGCCAGCCGTACCACCTCGCCGAGCGAGGCCCGCGCCGCGTCGAGCGTGACGCCGGCGCTCAGCGCGTTGTACCCGTGGGCGGCCTCGGCGAGGGCGATCAGCCGGGGGTCCTCCCCGCCCGTGGCCAGTCCGACCGCCTCGCGGGCGCGGCGCGCCCCCTCGGCCCGGTGGCCGCGCAGCCACCAGTACCACCCGAGCGCGCCGGCCAGGCGCAGCGCCAGGACGGTCCTGGACTCCTCGACGGCCCAGCGCAGCGCGGCCGACAGGTTGTCGTGCTCGGCGGCGAGGGCGGCGAGGGCGGCGGCCTGCCCGCGGTCCCGCAGGGCGGGGTCGGACGCCTCGGCCAGCTCGGTGAAGAACACCGCGTGCGCCAGCCGTACGCGGGGCTCCTCACCCGACTCGGCCAGCCGCTCGGCGGCGTAGGCGCGGACCGTCTCCAGCATCCGGTAGCGGACGGCGGCGCCGTGCTCGTCGGCCACCACCAGCGACTTGTCCACCAGCCGGGCCAGCACGCCGAGGACGTCGTCCCGGTCCAGCCCGTCCCCGGCGCAGACCCGCTCGACGCAGCCCAGGGCGGCTCCCCCGGCGAAGACGGCGAGGCGCCGGGCCAGCACCCGTTCCGGACCGTCCAGCAGGTCCCAGCTCCACTCGACCACCGCGCGGAGCGTACGGTGCCGCGGCAGCGCCGTACGGCTGCCGCCGGTCAGCAGGCGGAAGCGGTCGTCGAGCCGCTGGGCGATCTGCGCGGCGGACAGCACGCGCAGCCGGGCCGCCGCGAGCTCGATGGCGAGCGGCATGCCGTCGAGCTCGCGGCAGATCCGCACGATCGCGGCGGTCTCACGCTCGGGGCGGTAGCCGGGGCGGGCGGTCTCGGCGCGTTCGGCGAACAGGCGGACGGCCGGGTAGGCGAGGGCCTCACGGGGGTCCGCGCCGTCCGGCGGCAGGCCCAGCGACGGCACCGGCCAGGCCAGCTCGCCGGCGATGCCCAGCGGCTCGCGGCCGGTGGCGAGGATCCGCACCCCGGGGCAGGAGGCGAGCAGCCGTTCGGCGAGCGCCGCGGCCGCCTCGACCACGTGCTCGCAGTTGTCCAGGACGATCAGCAGCCGCCTCCCGGTCAGGGCCGCGACGAGCCGGGTGACCGGGTCGCGCCGGGCGGGCGCGGCGATCCCGGCGGGCGCGGAGGCGGGGACGGGTGCGGCGATCCCGGCGGAGACGGGGGCGTCGCGCAGCTCCAGCTCCGCGAGCGCCGAGAGCACGGCCTGCGGGACCTCCGACGGCTCGGCCACCGGGGCGAGCTCGACCAGCCACGCCCCGTCGGGCGCCCGGCCCGCCGCCTCCTCCGCCGTCCCGGTCGCCGTGGTCCCGGCCGCCGTCCCGGCCGTCGTCCCGGTCATCATCGCCTCGGCCGTCTCGATCGCCAGCCGGGTCTTGCCCGCGCCGCCGGGGCCCGTCAGGGTGACGAGGCGGTGGCGGGCGAGGAACCCGGCCGTGCGCGCCACGTCGCGTTCCCGGCCCACGAAGCTGGTGAGCCTGGCCCGCAGGTTGCCCCGCCGCGCGTCCCCGGCGGGCGCCGGATCCGCCGCGGACGCCGCGCCGGTGGACCGCGGCTCCCCGGCGACCGGCTCCCCCTGGGACGGTGGGATCTCCCGGCCTCGCGTCCCGGCCGGCGGGGAGCCGGCCCCGGCGGGCGGGGAGATCCGCGCCGGGCGGGGTTCCGCGTGCTTCTCGGCCCACTCCCCCCGCAGCATGGCCAGGTGCAGCCCGGCCAGGCCGGGTGAGGGGTCGGCTCCCAGTTCGCGGGCGAACGCCTCCCTGGCCGCCTCGTAGGCGGCCAGCGCCTCCACCCGACGGCCCGAGCCGTACAGGGCGCGCATGAGCTGGCCGTGGAACCGCTCGCGCAGCGGATGGGCGGTGATCAGGCCGGGCAGTTCGGCGACGGCCTCCGCCCGCCGCCCGAGCAGCAGGTCGGCCTCGACGCGGTCCTCGACGACGGCCAGGCGGAGCGCCTCCAGCCGGGCGGCCGCGGCGGCCGCTGAACCTGCGAAGCCCGTGGCGTCGTCGTCCGCCGGGTCCACCAGGTCCGCCAGGGCGGGACCGCGCCAGAGCCCGAGCGCGGCGCGCAGGACGTCCGCGGCCTCGGCCGGGGCACCCGCGGAGAGAGCCGCGCGGCCCTCGGCCGCCAGCCGGGCGAAGCGGTGGGCGTCCACCCGGTCGCGTTCGACGGCCAGCCGGTAGCCGGAGGCGGTCGCCTCGACGACCCCGCGTTCGGCGGCGAGCGCGGCGCGCAGCCGGGAGACCAGCGCCTGCAAGGCGTTGCCCGCCGCACCCGGCGGGCGGTCGTCCCAGATCCCGGTGATCAGGCGGCTCGCCGGGACCGTACGGCCCGCGTCGAGCAGCAGCAGGACGAGGAGCGCGCGCAGGCGACGGCCGGAGATCTCCACCGGCTCGTCCCCCCTGTGGACCTCCAGGGCCCCGAGGACGGCGAAGGTCATTTTCCCTTCCGCCCGCACCCCCTCCATGCTCTGATTCTGTCCGATTCCCGGGTGTTTCCGCGCCATGGAACCTCGCGATCCGGTCTGCGCATCTTCCAGTTCCGCGTAGCATCATCGGGCATGGGGCAGCCGCACACGTCTACGCGCCGCCCGCGGCGAGCCGTACCGACGGCACTCGCCGCGGCGCTCGTCGTCGTCTCCTCCGGCTGCGGGATGGTGGGCAGCATCGCGTCCGCCGATCGGCTCCAGCTGGAGCCGATCAGCGTCTCCAGTCCCCGCCTCCGGGACGGCGCGGTCCTGCCGTCCGGATACTCGTGCAAGGGATCGTCCGGCAACCCGCCGCTGCGCTGGTCACGGGTTCCGGACGGGACGAAGTCGGTCGCGATCGTGGCCGACAACAACGCGCGTGCCGGTGGTGAGGTGAACTGGGTGGTGTTCGACATCGATCCGCGCACCAACGAGGTCGCCGAGAAGAGCGTCCCGGTGGGCGCGGTGGAGGGAAGCACGACGAGCGGCAAGGTGGGCTACGCCCCGCCGTGCCGGCGCGGGCAGAGCTATCGTTTCACCGTCTACGCGCTCAACGGGAAGATCCACCTCGGCAAGGGGGCCCCACTCAGCAAGACGCTGAAGGCGATCGCGGAGAAGACGATCGCCTGGGGCAGGCTGACCGCGGGGCACATCCAGTGATGCGCCGAACACCGGAGGTATTGATGGTTACCGATTCTTCACGTTGGGTGTGACAACGCTCATAGTGGTCCGACACAATCAGAACCGATGTCCGTGCGCAGGTGATGCAAGGGGGCAGGTCGCGTCGATGGCCGCGCGACCTCACCGGCGCCGCTGGAAGGCCATGGCCTTGAGGGTGGTGCAATGACCGCGGTCGTAATAATCCTGGTCGCCGTCGTGCTCCTCGTGCTCGTTGTCGTGGCACTGGGCATGCGGTCGATGAGCCGCAGGGAGAGCGCGCTCCCTGCGGAGCGTCTTCGCGAGATGGCGGAGAAGGAGGCGCAGACACCGTCGGTGTCCATCGACGACTTCGCCTCACGCGAGCCGAAGATGACGCATTACTCCCCCGATCTGACGCCGTTCGACGAGCCCAAGCCGTCGCGCCCGCGGCCGTCCGGCGCGCGCGGCAAGCGCGGCATGAACGACTTCGGCGGGGCCGACGACTACGACGACGACTACTGGACGCGCCTGCAGGCCGACGTCGGCGGCTTCGGCGGTTCGCTGGAGAATCCGGCGGGTGCGGGCCGCGCCGCCTCCGGTGACCGGGCCTCCTCCGGCGCGGACCCGGACGCGACGACCGTCCAGGTGCCGCTGCCGCACCGCAAGCCCCAGCCCCAGCCCCGGGTCCCGGCCCCGGCCCCGGTCTCCGCCGAGTCCGCCGCCGCCTCGCTGCCCTCCGGCCTCTCCGACCTGACCGGGCCGGTCAAGCCCGAGCCCGCTCCGACGTCCGCCGCGCTGGCCGAGCAGAAGACGGTCACCTTCGCCGCACCCACCGCGGGTGCGGCGCCCGAGGGACGCCGGACCGGCTCCCGGCGCGGATCCGGCCGCTCCCGTACCGCCGGCAACGGCGGATCCGGCCGCCCCGACCCGCTGGACGACCCGCTGAACGGTCCCACCCCCCGGCGCGGCTCGCGCGGCGCCGCGGGTCAGCCGCCCGCCACCGGGCCGGTGCCCGCGGCGAGCCCGGCCGGAGACCAGCTCGCCGGACCGCTGCCGCCGATGCGCCCGATGGGGCCGACCACCAGCGGCGGCTTCCCCGTCATGTCCCCGAACCCGTCGGCCGGGTCCGCCCCGGACCCGCTGGCCGCGCCGCACGCCCCCGCGCCCCGTCCCGCCCCCGAGGCCCGGCCGGCCCCGGCTCAGGGTCCCGCCGCGGCGGGCACGTCCAAGGACGTCGCCGACAATCCCTGGGCGAGGGCCACCTCCCCGGTCTCCGGAGGCTGGCCCGCCGTGAACACCGCCGACATCCTCGACGACCCCGCCCCGTCGTACTCCTCGTACCAGTCACCGGTGTACGGCGCGCCGACCGCGGGTTCCTACGAGGTGAGTCCCGGCTGGGCCGCCATCGAGGACGACGCGCTGACCGGTCCGACCCCCGCGCTGTCGACCCCGACGGCCCCCTCCCGGAGCGTCTCCCCCGGCGACCGCGCCGCCGGCCCGCGGCAGGGCCCGGCGACCGGCGGCTACGGCTACGACGCCGTCCGCCCGGCGAGCCCGGAGTCGCCCGTCGCCTGGCCCGAGCCGGCCCCGGGCCAGTCCGTCACCAGAGACGGTTACGGCACCGGCCCGGTCGCGACCCCCGAGGGTCAGGGACGGCCGGGTTCCCGGCGGAGCCGACGGGCGGCCCAGCCGCCGGACCACCCCGACTATTACCGCTGATTTCCTCCCGGCTGCGTAAAGGCCTCGGGTAACCGCCCGACCGGCGGGGACCCGCGTCATAGGGTCTGTCCCATGGGGACGGACACGAAGAGTAACGAAACGATCGCACGGGGTGGCTTCTCCTCCGTGCTGCGGTACGACCTGCCCGCCTCCCTGGTGGTGTTCCTGGTGGCGGTGCCCCTTTCGCTGGGCATCGCCGTCGCCTCGGGGGCGCCGCTGGCGGCCGGGCTCATCGCGGGCGTCGTGGGCGGCGTGGTCGCCGGCCTTCTGGGAGGTTCGGTCGTCCAGGTCAGCGGCCCCGCCGCGGGCCTGTCACTGGTGGTCGCCGAGCTGGTCTCGACGTACGGCTGGCGCGCCACCTGCATGATCACCCTGTTCGCGGGCGCCCTGCAGCTTCTGCTGGGGGTGTTCCGGGTCGCCCGGGCCGCGCTGGCGGTCTCCCCCGCCGTGGTGCACGGCATGCTCGCCGGGGTGGGCGCGGTGATCGCCCTCTCCCAGCTGCACGTCGTGCTCGGCGGCAGCCCGCAGCGTTCCGCGATCGAGAACATCGCCGAGCTGCCCCGGCAGATCCTGGACATACACGATCACGCCGTCTACGCCGGTCTGATCACCATCGCGGTCCTGGTCGGCTGGGGCCGCCTGCCGCAGCGACTGCGGCTCGTCCCGGCGCCGCTGGCCGCCCTGGTCGTCGCCTCGGCGGCCGCCGCGGTGTCCGGGTGGGACGTCACCCGGGTCGACCTGTCGAAGAGCCTGGACACATGGGTCATGCCGGCCTGGCCGCGCGGCGACTGGCACGGGATCGTCGCCGCGGTGCTGCTCGTGGCGCTGCTGGCCGGGGTGGAGTCGCTGCTGTGCTCGGTGGCGACGGACAAGCTGCACGACGGCCCGCGCACCGACCTGGACCGGGAGCTCACCGCACAGGGCGTGGCCAACATGGTGACCGGCGCGCTGGGCGGGCTGCCGGTGGCCGGGGTCATCGTGCGCAGCAGCACCAACGCCCGTGCCGGAGCGCGCAGCCGCTGGTCCACGGTCATGCACGGCGTGTGGATCCTGGTGTTCGCGCTCTGCCTGGGCTGGACGATCACGCTGATCCCGATGGAGGCGCTGGCGGCCCTGCTGGTCTTCATCGGCGTCCAGATGGTCAACATGGGGCACCTGCGCAATCTTCGGGGGCACGGCGAGATCCCGGTGTACGTGACCACCATGCTGGGGGTCGTGCTCGTCGGCCTGGCCGAGGGCGTGTTGCTCGGGCTCGGGCTCGCCGCGCTGCTGGCGCTGCGCCGGCTGACCCGGGTCACCGTACGGGTCACCCCCGAGCCGGGCGGGCACTGGCACGTGTCGATCGCGGGGTCGCTGACCTTCCTCGGCGTCCCGCGGATCACCTCCGAGCTGCGCGCCATCCCGGCCGGGGTCCCGGTCGACCTGGACCTCAACATCGACTTCATGGACAACGCCGCGTTCGAGGCGGTCCACGCCTGGCGCACCGACCACGAGCGGGGCGGCGGGAGCGTGGACATCGACGAGATCCACGACGAGTGGTACGCGATGGCGGTCAGCGGCGCCCGGGTGCTCCCCGCCAAGCCCCCACCACCGGCCCCGGACCGCTGGTGGCTGCCCTGGGCCCACAGGCGGCGCGGCCGGTCGTCGGCGGCGGCGGCGGATCTCGCGGTCGCGTCCACGCGGGCGGCGGACGCCGTCGCCGGTGGTGCCGGTGGGGCCGCGGCCGATCCGGCGGCGGCGGGCGGCGCGGCCATGACAGGCGGGGACGGCTCGGGACAGCCTGACCTGCTGGCCGGAGCGCGGGAGTTCCACCGCCGCACGGCCCCGCTGATCCGCCCGTTCATGATGGGGATGGCCCGCAAGCAGGAGCCGTCGCACCTGTTCATCACCTGCGCCGACTCCCGAATCGTGCCGAACCTGATCACCGCGAGCGGGCCCGGTGACCTGTTCACCGTCCGCAACCTCGGCAACCTGGTTCCCCGCCGCGGCGCGCCGCCTCCGGACGACTCGGTGGCCGCGGCGATCGAGTACGCCACGGAGGCGCTCGGCGTCCGCACCATCACGGTGTGCGGGCATTCCGGCTGCGGCGCCATGGCCGCCCTGCTCGGCGGCGACGCCCCGGAGGGCATGCCGGCGCTCGGCCGCTGGCTACGGCACGGCCGCCACAGCCTGGCCCGGTTCGTCGCCGGAAGTGGCCGCGGGGGCGGCGCGTCGCCCGAGGCGCCCGGGGACGACGGGGTTCCCGGTTCCGGGAGCGCCGGGTCCCCGGGCTGCGACGGCGGCCCGCTGGACCGTCTCTGCCGGGCCAACGTGCTCCAGCAGCTCGACAACCTGCGCTCCTACCCCGCGGTGGACCGGCTCGTCCGGGAGGACCGTCTGGAGCTGGTGGGCCTCTACTTCGACATCGGCACGGCGCAGGTCCACGTCCTGGAGCGTCCGCCGCTCGCGGCCAGCCCACTGTGAGCCGCCGGTCCGCTGCGAGCCGCCGGTCCTCCATGGGCCGCCGATCCGCGGTGAACCGCCGATCTGCTGTGAGCGGATAGTTTGCGCCAAGGGTGAAAGGCCATGCCACATCGTCGACGGTGGGCGAACAATGTTCGGTCATGAGAACTCTGGTAATCGGCGGCTCGGTCTTCCTGGGCCGGGCGATCGTCGAAGAGGCGCTGCGGCGCGGACATGAGGTCACCACGTTCAACCGGGGCAGGAACGGTGTCGACGTACCCGGCGTCGAAGCGGTCAGGGGTGACCGGGAGGTCACCTCCGACCTGGAACGGCTCGCCGAGGGCCGGGAGTGGGACATCGTCGTCGACGTCTGCGGGTTCGTCCCCCGCGTCGTCGGCGAGTCGGTGCGCGTCCTCAACGGCCACGCGGCCACCTACGCGTTCATCTCCAGCATCTCGGCCTGCGCCTCCTGGCCGGGACAGGCCAGTGACGAGAGCTCGCCCCGGTTCGAGTGCGCACCGGACGCCGGGCGGGACGACGGCGACTACGGCGTCCTCAAGGCGGGCTGCGAGCGCGCCGTCGAGCAGGGCTTCGACGGCAACTCCCTGATCATCGAGCCCGGCCTCATCATCGGCCCGCACGAGAACGTCGGCCGCCTCCCGTGGTGGCTCACCCGGATCGACCGCGGTGGCCGGGTGCTCGCACCGGGCGACCCCGAGATGGCGATGCAGCTCATCGACGCCCGCGACATCGCCGCGTTCACCCTCGACCAGGCCGGGGCCGGGACGAACGACCGCTTCTTCGTCAGCGGCGTGCGGGGCAACACCACCTACCGCGGTCTGCTGGAGGAGTGCCGCTCGGTGACGGGCTCGGACGCGGAGCTGGTCTGGGTGGACGACGGGTTCCTGCTCGGCCGGGACGTCGCCCCGTGGACCGAGCTGCCGGTCTGGGCACCGCGCGACGAGGAGTTCGCCGGGGTCTGGCTGCCGTCGTCGGAGAAGGCCCTCGCCGCCGGGCTGCGCTGCCGTCCGGTCGCCGAGACCGTCCGCGACACCTGGGCCTGGCTCCGCGAGATCCCCGTGGAGGAGCGCTCCTTCCGCGGCCACGGCATCGACCCGGAGAAGGAGGCCAAGATCCTCGCCGAGTGGGCATAGGGAGGTCCATGAAAATCCAGATCAGCTTCGACGCGAACGATCCGTCCACGCTCGCCGCCTTCTGGGCGGCGGCCATGGGGTACGTGCTCCAGCCGCCGCCCGAGGGGTTCGGCAGCTGGGACGCCTGGGCCGACGCGCAGGGCATCCCCGAGGAGGGGCGGCTCGACTGGGCCGCCGCGGTGGACCCGGCCGGGAACGGTCCCCGGTTCTACTTCCAGCGCGTGCCGGAGGGGAAGACGGCCAAGAATCGGGTGCACCTGGACATCAGCGTGGACGGCCCGTCCGGGCTGCCGATCGAGGAGCGCCGCAAGCTGGTGGACGCCGAGGTCGCCCGGTTCACCGGGCTAGGGGCGGAATGGGTGCGGGACTACGCGGAGAACGGCGAGTACTGGGTGCTGATGAGAGACCCGGAGGGCAACGAGTTCTGTCTGCAGTAGGACTCCCGCCGTGACGGGATCGACGGGTGGGGAGGCCGGTGATGGCGGACTGGCGCGTGGCGCGCGAGGAGATGGTCGCCCGGGTGCGCGGGCGCGGCGGGATCGGCGAGGAGGTCGCCGGGGCGCTGCGCGCGGTGCCCCGGCACCTCTTCCTGCCGGGGGTGCCCCCGGAGACGGGCTGGTGATCCGCAAGCGTCACACCACGTTCGTCCTGTCCTGGCCCGCCGCCCGCGGGTGGACCTGACGAGGCGACGCCGCTGTGCGGGTGATCCGCAGTCGGAGGCTGTGAACGACAGATGGCGGATGCAGTTCGGGGCGGCCCTCTTCGTGAACACCCCGGAGCCGCTCCGCCCGCCGCCTCGCTACTGTGACGTCGCATGACCGGCACCGAGATCGAGATCACCGCAGACCTGGTCCGCGACCTGCTGCAGGAGCAACATCCGGACCTCGCGGGGCTGACCGTCCGCGAGGTGGCGGGCGGCTGGGGCAATCACATGTGGCGCCTCGGAGACGAGCTGGCCGTACGCATGCAGCGCATGGACCCAACCCCCGAGCTCCAGCTCAAGGAGCGGCGGTGGCTACCTGTGCTGGCTCCGCGTCTGCCGCTGCCGGTGCCGACCCCGGTGCGGTTCGGCGAGCCGTCCGAGCGCTTCCCCAAGCACTGGACCGTGATGACATGGGTTCCCGGCGAGCCGCTGGATCATGGCTCGATCAGCCGCGGCGCCCACGCGGCCGACACGCTGGCGGGTTTCCTCCAGGCACTCCATGTGGAGGCGCCCGCCGAGGCCCCGGCCGGTTCGGGCTTCGGCGCTCACCCCAGGGGGTGCACGGACGGCTTCGAGCGGTTCCTGCAGGCCATCGACCCCGGCACCGTCGGCGATTTCCGCGCCGTCCGGGCCGTCTGGGCCGATGCCGTCGCGGCCCCCGAGTGGGAGGGCCCGCCGGTGTGGGTGCACGGCGACCTCCATCCCGCGAACGTCGTCGTCTCGGACGGGACGCTCTCGGGTGTGATCGACTTCGGTGCCTTGTTCGCCGGCGATCCCGCATGGGACCTCGCCGCCGCGTGGGTGCTGCTCCCCACGGGGACGGCCGCACGGTTCTTCGACGCGTACGCGCACGCGGACGAGGCGACGATCCGGCGCGCCCGCGGACTGGCCGCCATGAAGAGCCTCTTCCTGATGCTCATGGGGCAGAACGGGGATCGAGGCCTTCCCGGCGGTAAGCCGAACTGGGGACCTGCGGGCCGCGCGGCACTTGATCGTGTTCTGAAGGGCGTTTGACGCGGTGCGTGTTCAACGAGTCGGGCGAGCGTCGGACAACCACCTCGAGCCGTCCTGGGAGACAGCCGGGAAATCTGGAATGTGCCCCGCCGCCCACGGGTGAACCGCCTGGCCCGGCCGGGGTGGAGCACGTCAGGCGGTTGCAAGGAGCGGCAAGCCGACTGCAAGCCGTCCCGGATATCTCTTGGTCCATCAGAAATCCGGTTTTTTCAGGAGATGGACCCATGCATCGCACCGCCCGCCTGCTGCTCGGCCTCACGACGGCCGCCGCCCTCGGGCTCGGCCTGCCCGCCACGACGGCCTCCGCCGCGACCACCTCGGCCGCCTCGACGGCGTCGTCGGTCGCGAGGGCCGCCGAGACCTGGTCGTGGGGCCCCACCGCCTCCTCCGACCGCGGGGGCTGGGCCGGCGGCGTCGTCAGGAGCTCCGGCACCGGCCTGCGCATTCACGGTGACCTCCACGACGCCGCAGGTGCGCGCACCTGCTCGTGGCTGAAGATCAAGTGGCTCTCCGACCACGGCCGGTGGCACACGAAGACGTTCCGGAACTGCTCCCGGTCGCGGGTCCTCTCCTTCCGGGTGAACGCCGGCTACATGCTCACCTCCTCCGCCAAGGTCTGCCGCGGCACGTCCACCAGGATCACCGGCCGCTGCTCCGGCTGGGAGGGCGTCTGGTCCCAGGGCGGCTGACCGGTGCGGCGGCCGTACATGCGGCGGCCGTACCGATGACCGGCGGGTGACCGGCGGCACGGCCTGCCGATGGCCGGCGGGTGACCGGTGGGCCGGCCGTACCGATGGCCGGCGGGTGGCCGTACCGATGACCGGTGCCGCGGCGCGCGAGGAGGGGAGCGCGCCGCGGCACACGGGGGACCGGCACACGGGGGACCGGCACACAGGGGCCGGGCATACGGGGGCCGGGCATACAGGGACCGGTACACGGGAAAACGGACATCACGTCACCCGGGAAACGGACACGCGCCGCGCACTCCGGGGGCATGCCGTACGCGCCGGACGGGAACCCTGGGAGCAGAAGAGCATCCCGGTCCCGAGGAGGACGACATGAGCGCTCCGGCCGATCCCCGCACCGCCGAGACGGCCTCCGATACGGTCGACCTCTTCGATCCCGAACTGCTCGCCGACCCCTTCGGCGGGTACGCGCGGATGCGTGAGGAGGCCCCCCTGGTGCGGGTCCTCCTCCCCGGGTCCGCCTCGCCGATCTGGCTCGTCACCCGCTACGAGGACGTCAAGCGGATGCTGAGCGACCAGCGGTTCGTCAACGACCCGGCGCACGTCCCGGGCATGGACGTGGGCGACATCCGCGAGCAGATCATCCAGGCGCGCGGCATCCCGCCGGAGTACGCGAAGTACATCCTCGGCAGCATCCTGGACGCCGACGGCGCCGACCACATGCGGCTGCGCCGGCTCGTCTCCCGCGCCTTCACCGCCCGCAGGGTCGCCGGGCTGCGGCCGCGCGTCGAGGAGATCACCGACAACCTGCTGGACGGCCTGCCCGCCGCGGCCGAGGACGGCGTCGTGGACCTGCTGGAACGGTTCACCTACCCGTTGCCGATCACCGTGATCTGCGAGCTGGTGGGCATCCCCGAGGAGGACCGCCCGCGATGGCGTTCGTGGGGACGGGCCCTGGTGTCGACCGAGCCCGGCGCCCTGACGGATCCGCTGCGGGAGATGGTCGCGCACATCCAGGAGCTGATCGTCCGGCGCCGCGCCGAACCCGCGGACGACCTGCTCACCGGGCTGATCCGCGCCCACGACGAGGACGGCGACCGGCTGAGCGACGTCGAGATGGTGACGATGGTGCTGACCATCGTCCTCGCCGGTCACGAGACCACCGCCCACCTGATCGGCAACGGCGTCGCCGCCCTGCTCACCCATCCCGGCCAGCTCGCCCTGCTCCGCGACGACCCGGAGCTGATGCCGCGCGCCGTGCACGAGCTGATGCGCCGGTACGGCCCGGTCCAGATGACGCGGATGCGCTACGCGACCGAGGACGTGACGATCGGGGGCATGCCGGTACGGCGGGGCGAGGCGGTGACGGCCTCACTGGTCTCGGCCGACCACGATCCGCGCGAGTTCCCCGACCCCGACCGGCTGGACGTCACCCGCGAGCCGGACGGCCGCCGGGAGAACCACGTCGGGTTCGGGCACGGCCTGCACTACTGCCTGGGTGCGGCCCTGGCCCGGCAGGAAGGCGAGGTGGCGCTGGGCGCGCTGCTGCGCCGCTTCCCCGATCTGGCCCTGGCCGTCGATCCGGCGGACCTGGAGCGCCAGCCGCTGCCGGGGTCGTGGCGGCTGGCCCGCCTCCCGGTGCGGCTCTGACCCTCCCCCGCGGGATGGACACGGCCGAGCGGTACCGGCGGTTCGCCGAGCAGGAGGTCCGGGGGCGCTCCCCGGCGTACGAGGACCTCGCCCGGGGCGTCGCCTCCGACGCGCTGCTGCCGGCGCTGATCGACGGCCTGCCGCCCGCCAAGCGGCAGCCGAACCTGCTGCTGGCCTCGGTCCGCTTCCTCGGCGGGCCGTCCGCCGGTTTCCCCGCCTTCCGTGAGTGGACCGTACGGCACTGGCCCGAGGTGCGCGAGACGATGCTGACGCGCCGGACGCAGACCAACGAGGCCGGACGGTGCGCGAGCCTGCTGCCGGTGCTCGCCGGCCTGCCCGGCCCGCTGGCCCTGGTGGAGGTGGGCGCCTCGGCCGGGCTCTGTCTCCTCCTGGACCGCTACCGCTACCGCTACGACGACCGGCCCGTCCTCGGCCCGGCGGACGGTCCGGTCGAGCTGCCGTGCCGGGCGAACGGGAGGGCGCCGGTGCCCGCGCGGATGCCGGAGGTGGTGTGGCGGGCGGGTCTCGACCTGGAACCGCTGGATGTACGTGACGCGGAGACGGCGCGCTGGCTGGAGTGCCTGGTCTGGCCCGGCCAGGACGACCGGCTGGCCCGGCTGCGCGGCGCCGTACGGCTGGCCGCGGAGGACCCGCCGCGCCTGCTTCGGGGGAACGCCGCCGGAGCGCTCGGCGACCTGGTCGCGGAGGCTCCCCGCGACGCCACGGTGGTCGTCTTCCACAGCGCGCTCATGCCGTACCTGGAGCCGGACGAGCGCGACCGGTTCGTGGAGACGGTGCGGAGCCTGCCGGTGCGCTGGGTCTCCAACGAGGGCTCGTCCCGGCTGCCGTCGGTGCTCGCCCGGCTCCCGCGCGGACTGCCCGCGAACCGGCTGACCTTCCTGCCCGCCCTGGACGGCGAACCCCTCGCCCTGGCCGGCCCGCACGGCGAGTGGCTCGACTGGCTCACCCCCTGACCGTCCGCCGGCCCGGGCGGGGTTATTCGGCGACGCCGACGACGTCGGCCACCGGGACCGTGGCCTGGCCGATCCCGTCCTTGATGAAGTGGCTGCGCGAGTCGAGGGAGACGTGGCGGTTGTCCCCCTGCACCCAGAGCCCGCCCGCCGGGACGGTCACCGGGCCGAAGGCGACACGCGAGGCCGGGGATTCCTTGAGGTAAGGCTCCTCCAGCGGACGGCCGTTCACCGTCATTCGCCCGCCGCCGTCGCAGCACGCCACCGTGGCCCCCGGGACCCCGATCACCCGCGAGACGCGGACGCCGCCGCCCCATGACGCGGGAGCGGTGAAGAAGACGACGTCGCCCTGCCTCGGGGTGTAGTCCCGGTCGATCCGGACCGCTGTGACGACATCGCCCACCCGGAACGTGGGTTCCATGGACTCACTGCTGACGCTGTACCTCTTTCTCCCGATCAGCCCGCATCCGGCGAGCAACGAAAGGACCAGCGCCACGGACAGCCCGCGCGACACACGACGTCTCACCGCAGCATTATGCTCAGCGATCTTCGGCTCCGGCGACCCGGAGCGGATCACGGTTCAACCGAACCGCCAGCGCGTCGCCGTCAGGCCGTCCGCGCCGTAGCCGAAAGCACGAACGGGAACGATCCGGTAGAAGCCATACTCGGGTGAGCCCGGCAGGTTCTCCTCGTGGACCGAGCCGTCCCGCACGGTGAGCTCCCACCCGTACTTCGCCGTGAAGGCGGCCGCCACCCGCTGGAGCTCGGCCTCGTCCGATGACCGGGCGGCGTCGCCCTCGATCACGAGATCGAGGTCCTCGCCGGCGACGGTGAGGACGCAGCGGGGGTCGCCGGCGAGGTTTCTGCCTTTCCGGGATGTGGGACGGGTGGCGATCCAGGGCGCGCCGTCGGCCCAGACCGGCATCACCGGCATGGCGTGCGGCCGACCGTCGGGCCGCACCGTCGAGAGCCACCCTTTCGGTGCGGTCTCCAGGCAGGAACGCGCCTGCTCCCACGGTTTCACCGTCGCCGCGTCCGTGTCGAACGGCGTCGCGTCCTTCTCGCCGAACAGCGGCTCGGCGGTGGGCGCCATTGCTATCATCACATGCCTCCTCGTACGGATATCTCAGGAAATTTCATCTCTTAATTGGGCGTGCGGGACGGTTCACCCGATGGGACGCCGTCCGGACGTCGCCGTAGCGGGGACGCTCAGATCTCCGGCCCGCCGCCCTCGCCGTACTCGTCGTGCAGGCGCCACCACCCGTAGGGCTCGGTCCGTGGGCGGCCCTCCGGGGAGTCCTCCCAGGTCTCCCGGCGGCCGAACGGCGTCAGGTCGAGGAGGGTCCAGACGCTGCCGAGACGCTCGACCCCCCGCGCCGTGGTGAAGTAGGTGCGGTAGACCTCGTCGCCGTCGCGCAGGAAGACGTTCAGTGCGAACCCGTCACCGGCGTCCATGTCGTCGTTGAAATCGTTGCCCAGCGAGGAGACCCACGGGATCGTCCAGCCCATCCGCTCCCGGAACGGGAGGATCTCCGCCAGCGGGCCGCGGGACGCCAGCACCATCGAGGTGTCGCGGGCGCGCAGGTGGGCGAGATGCCCGAGGTTGTCGACGAACATCGAGCATCCCGAGCAGTACTCTCCGGCGCCGTGCCACATGAAGCTGTACACGATGAGCTGGCGGCGCCCGCCGAACAGGTCGGGCAGGCCCAGCGGCCCGGCGGGGCCCTCGAACACGTAGTCCTTGTCCACCCTGACCGCGGGCAGCCGACGCCGTTCGGCGGCCAGCGCGTCCGCCGCCCGAGTGTGCTCCTTCTCCTTGGCCGTCAGGGCAGCCAAGGAGGCCCGCCACTCCTCAGCGGACACGGCCGGGGGTCGGTTCACGACGCTCTCCATTCCTCGGATTCCTCATTGATAGTTCCCTCAGGAAACTCACAGGGAGGACCTTAGCGAGGTTAGTTCCCTGAGGGAACCCTCTGGAGCTAAACTGGCGTCATGCAACGGACCAGGTTCGGCGACATGGCATGCTCGATCGCCCGCACACTCGATGTCATAGGTGAGCCCTGGTCTCCCCTGATCCTGCGGGACGTCTATGTGGGCATCACCCGCTTCGACCAGATCCAGCAGGACCTCGGCATCTCCCGCAAGGTGCTCGCGGAGCGCCTGAGGTGGCTCGTCGAGAACGACATCCTGGAACGCCGGGAGTACTCCCGGCACCCCCCGCGACACGAGTACACCCTCACCGACAAGGGTCTGGAACTGTGCGACCTGCTGCTGGTGATGACCCGCTGGGGCGACCGCTGGACGGCGGGCGAGGCCGGTCCGCCCGTCCTGCACCGGCACCGCGGATGCGGCGAGGTCAGCCGGGTCGAACTGCGCTGCTCGACATGCGAACAGCCGATGCACGCCACCGACATAGACGTCCTCCCCGGCCCCGGGGCGGCCCTCTGACCTCACCGCACACGTCCGCGGGCCCTCGCGTCGCGGCCGGCCGGCGCGAACCGGCCGACCTTCCTGTCCGCCCTGGACGGCGAACCCCTCGCCCTGGCCGGCCCGCACGGCGAATGGCTCGACTGGCTCACCCCTGACGGTCCGCCGGATCGTTAGGGTGGTCCCTCATGACATCCGATTCCGGCGGGTCGCCGGACACCGCCGGCCTGCCGGAGGCCGAGTTCGCCTTCCCCGGCCCCCTGCGGGACGCGCTCGTCGCGGCGATCCTCGACGGCCGTAAGACCGCCACCACCTCCCTCGCCGTCGAATACGAGCGGGCGGGCGAGCCGCTGCCCGAGGTCAGCGGCCGGTCGGCGGTGGTGGACTCCGCCGGCCGTCCGGTGGCCGTCATCGAGGTGACGAGCGTGCGCGTCGTACCGCTGGGCGAGGTGGACGACGCCCACGCGGCGGACGAGGGCGAGGGCCACACGACGGCCGAACAGTGGCGCGCGGCCCACGAGGAGTTCTGGCACGGCCCGGAGATGCGCTCGGCGCTGGGCGACGCCGCCTTCACCGTGGACGACGCCACCCCGGTGGTCCTGGAGCGCTTCCGCGTCGTCGCCGATCTCCGTACCGCCTGATGGTCCGCTCGGATCGGGAGGCTTGCCCGGTCAGCGTCCCGGACCACCTGGTGCTGTCGGTGGTGACCGGTTCCCGCGCCTACGGCCTCGCGACCGAGGACTCCGACGTGGACCGGCGCGGGGTCTTCGCCGCGCCCGCCCCGCTGTTCTGGCGGCTGGACAAGCCGCCGACCCACATCGAGGGGCCGCTGCCCGAGCAGTTCTCCTGGGAGGTCGAGCGGTTCTGCGTCCTGGCGCTGGAGGCCAACCCGACGGTCCTGGAGTGCCTGTGGTCGCCGATCGTCGAGCGGCTCACCCCGGCGGGCGAGGAACTGCTGGCGATCCGCCGCGCCTTCCTGTCCCGGCGCGCCCACCGGACGTTCGCCGGGTACGCCCAGGCGCAGCTCCGCAGGCTCGACCCCGAACGGCCGAAGTGGAAGCAGGCCATGCACATGATCAGGCTGATGCTCAGCGGCCTCCACCTGGCCCGCGAGGGCGAGCCGCTGGTCCGGGTAGGCGCCCACCGCGACCGGCTGCTGGCGCTGCGGCGGGGCGAGATCCCCTGGCCGGAGGTGGAGCGCTGGCGGGCGGAGCTGGCCGCGGACCTCGACCGTCTCGGCGCCTCCGGCGCGCTGCCGGAGGCCCCCGACCGCCGGACCGTCGAGGACTACCTGGTGACCGTACGGAGGGCATCACTGTGACCGTCCATCTCCCGGCCTGGCTGGCCGAGGTCCCCGCCGAGCAGCCGCACACCCTGGCGTTCGCCACGGTCAGCGGCGCGCACCTGTACGGTTTCCCGTCCGTCGACTCCGACGTGGACCTGCGCGGCGTGCACCTGCTGCCGCTGGAGGACGTCGTCGGGCTGCGGGCCGCCGAGGAGACCGTCACCCGCTCGTGGACCCGTCACGGTGTGGAGGTGGACCTCGTCACCCACGACCTGGCCAAGTTCTGCCGGCTGCTGCTGCGCCGCAACGGCTACGTGCTGGAGCAGCTGCTGTCCCCGCTGGTGGTGACGACGTCCCCGGTGCACGAGGAGCTGGCCGCCGCCGCACCCGGCTGCCTGACCCGCCACCACGCCCACCACTACCTGGGTTTCGCCCGGACGCAGTGGCGCCTGTTCGAGCGGTCCGGGGAGCTCAAGCCACTGCTCTACACGTTCCGGGTGCTGCTCACCGGCATCCACCTGATGCGCACCGGAACGCTCGTCGCCGACCTCACCCGGCTGGACGGCGGCCCGCCGTACCTGGCGGAGCTGATGGCCGCCAAGCGGCACGCGGAGCACGGGGCGCCGCCCGCGGACGGCCCCGGCCGCGCGCGGCTGGAACGCGACGTCACCCGGCTGACCGCCGTCCTGGAGGAGGCCCGGGACGCCTCACACCTGCCGGAGACGCCGGATGCGGGCGATCTCCTCCACGACCTCGTCGTCCGCGCCCGCCTGGCGACGCGGGCCGGGAACGGGGCCGGGCCCACGGATCGGAGGTCAGCCCCGTCGGCTCCCTTCGCGACGTGAGCGCATCCATCCGAGGGAGGGGCGTGACCCGTTCCGGAGCCACCGGATCGCGAACCCGATCAGCCACAGCTGGACCGCCAGGGCCGGGACCGTCAGCAGCAGTCCGGTGGTGTACGCCTCCTCCATCGCGGGTGAACCACCGCAGTCCAGGACGCCGCCGCGCTCGTACTGCTCACACTGGACCTCGCGGATGACGGTCGTCACAACGAACCAGTCCGCGAGCGCCAACGCCGGCAGCGACATCACCGTGAGGAAGGCCGCGCGGTCCGCCCGGTCCTCCCCCGTCGTCCCCGTTCTGACCGGAACCGGCGCGAGCCGCCGTCCCATGTCCGGCTCCTGTCTGATGGGTTCCCGCTTCATGAGAGGGAAGCCAAGCAGGGGCTTGTGGTGGTCCCGGGGAGCGCGTGTGAAGGGTCCGCGCGGGTGTCCGCCGTCACCCGTCCGAGAGGGACGGTGGACACGGATCGGCCCCATGTGATCATGTAGGGCGGCGGGCCGTACGGCGTCACGCGCGACGCCCCGCCGAGCATCTCCGGTCGTGCGGCGGCGCACACACCTGGCGGACCGTCATGATCAGGAGGGTTCCGGGTGACGAGCGCACGGGTGCGGCCCCATGTCGCCCATGTTCTGGAGCGGACCCATGCCGTGCTGGTCCCCTTCGACGGCACGCTGTGCGACCTGGTCACCGAGGTGGACACCGCGGCGGTCGCCGAAAGGATCCGCGACGGCCTTTTCGCGGCGGGACACAGGATGACGCTCCTGACCTCCCTCCTGACCGATCCGCTCTGGATGCTGGCCTACGCACACGACGTCGGCCGGGATCACGGCGCCGCGGCCGAGGAGATCGTGCGGGAGGCCGAGACGGCGGCGGCCGTGACGGCGGCACCCACATCCGGGATTCACGAGGTGCTACGAGCGTGTCAGGCCGGCGGCAGACCCGTCGCCGTGGTGGGCGGCGCCTGCTCCGCCGCCATGGAGGCTCATCTGGAGACGCACGGCCTGCGCCCCCTGGTGGGGCCGGTCCTCGGACGCGAGCGGCTACGGATGACCGAGGACCTTCCGTACGTCGGCCTCGTACGGCAGGCGGTGAAGGCCATGGGGCTGCGACCTTCCACCTGCACACTGGTCAGCCGGTCTGTCGGGGGCATGCACACGGCCCGGGACGCCGGCCTCCGGGCGATCGGAGTGGTGAGTGAACACGGCCGCCGCAAGCAACTCGCCGCCGCGGGCGGCTTGGTCGTCTCCTCGCTGCCCCGGCTGGCCGATGCGCTTCTGGCCGTCCCCGTGGTGACCGCCCGCTGAGGTGGCCGTCGTGACAGGAACGGGCGCCGCTCCTCTCCGCACGAAGCCACGCGCGCTGGACGTCCATCCGTCCAGCGCGCGTGTTCTGAGGAGCCGGGTCGGGGCGCAACCATTCGGCCCGCGTGGCCGAAGATCTCGGCGTGAGACCTTCGGGAGGGAACCCGGCGGAGACGTCAGGGAGAGCCGGGTGCGCCGCGCAGCGCGTCGAGTTCCTCGTTCATGGCGTCGAGGAAGGCGGCCACGGTGCGCAGTTCCTCCGGGCTGAACCGTCGCAGGGTGTTGTCCGTGCTGCGGCCGAGCGGGCGGAAGAAGGCTCCGGCCAGCTCCTTGGCCGCGTCGAGGTAGTGCAGGTGGACCACGCGCCGGTCGTGCGCGTCACGGACCCGGCGGATGTGACCGGCCCGCTCCAGCCGGTCGAGGCACGCGGTGACCGCGCCGGAGGTGAGGTTCAGCTCCTCCCGCAGCCGGGTGGGGGTGATCGGCTCGGGGGCGTCGAAGATCTTGATGAGCGCCTGGACGTCGGTGTGGTGCAGCCCGTGCTCACCGGCGAACTCGTGGGCGATGCGGTTGAACTCCGCGGTCATCCTGCGCAGCCGTATCGCGAAGGCCAGCCGGTCGATGCCCCCCTCGCCGTCACCGTCCATGCCGCCATGCTACATTAACTCAATCATTGAATATCTTAATAATTGAGTCATATGGCATCACGGAGAGGCGACCCCATGGCACGGAAGCGAATCCGCTGGCTCATCCCGGCCCTGCTGGTACTGGTCTGGCTGGCCGTCGGCGGCGGGCTGGGGCCCTTCGCCGGCAAGCTCGCCGAGGTCTCCACCAACGACCAGGCCGCCTTCCTGCCCCAGAGCGCGGAGTCGACACGCGTGCTGGAGGTCCAGGAGAAGTTCCGCGAGGGTGACACGCAGCCGCTCATCGTGGTGTGGACCGCGGACGGCGGGGCCGTCACCTCCGAGCAGACCGCCACGGCGACGCGGAAGCTCGCCGCGCTGCGCGGCACGGAGGGCGTCACCGGAACGCCCTCCCCCGCCATCGGATCGGATGACGGCCGGGCGCTGCAGGGCGTGGTCCAGCTCAGCCCCGCCGTCGAGGACTCGCTCGGCGAGACCCTGGACCGGATCGGTTCGGCGGTGGCGGTCGACGGCCTGCGGGCCCAGCTCGCCGGACCGGCGGCCACCCGGGCCGACCTGTCCGACGCCTTCGCCGGGATCGACGGTCTGCTGCTCGGGGTGGCGCTGGTCACCGTACTGGTCATCCTGCTGGCGGTGTACCGGAGCGTGCTGCTGCCGTTCGTCATCATCATCGGCGCGGTGTTCGCCCTGGGACTGGCCTGTGCCGTGGTGTACTTCCTGGCCGACCACGACATCGTCCGGGTCGACGGTCAGGTGCAGGGCATCCTGTTCATCCTGGTCATCGGCGCGGCCACCGACTACGCGCTGCTGCTGACCTCCCGTTTCCGGGAGGAGCTGGCCGCGACCGGCGACCGCTTCGCCGCGGGCCGCGTCGCGCTGCGCCGTTCGTTCGAGCCGATCGTCGCCAGCGCCGCCACGGTGGCCCTGGCACTGCTCGCACTGCTGCTCAGCAGCCTGACCAACAACCGCGCACTCGGCCCGGTGGGCGCCATCGGCATCGCGTGCGCCGCGCTCAGCGCGCTCACCTTCCTGCCCGCCGTCCTCGTCCTGCTGGGCCGCGCCGCGCTGTGGCCGGCCAAGCCGCGCCCGGCCGACGCCGGGAACCGCGGCATCTGGGGCCGGGTGGCCTCCCTCGTCGCCCGCCATCCGCGCCGGCTGTGGATCGCGACCCTGCTGCCGCTCGTCGCCCTGGCCCTCTTCGCGCCGCAGCTCAACGCCCGGGGCGTCCCGCTGGACGAGACCTTCGTGAACGACGCGCCGTCGGTCGCGGCGCAGGCGACGCTGAGCGAGCACTTCCCCGGAGGTTCCGGGCAGCCCGCGGTCGTCGTCGTCCCCGCCGGGCGCGCCGCGGCCGTGGCGGAGAAGGCCCGCGGCGTCGAGGGCGTCTCCGGCGCCGAGCCGGTCTCGCAGAGCGGCCGGCCGGGCGGCGAGCCCAAGGTCGTCGACGGGCGCGCCCTGGTCGAGGCGACGCTGCGCGACGCGCCGGACGGCGACGCCGCCCAGGACACGGTGAAGCGGCTGCGCGCCGCGCTCGACACCGAGGACGGCGTCATGGTCGGCGGGTACAGCGCCCAGCAGTACGACACCACGGAGACCGCGCGGAGCGACACGCTGCTCATCGTCCCGGTCGTCCTGGTGATCATCCTGCTCATCCTGATCTTCCTGCTGCGTTCGCTGGTGGCGCCGGTGCTCCTGGTGGTCACCGTGGCGCTGAACTTCCTGGCCACCCTCGGCGTCTCCACGCTGATCTTCACGCACCTGCTCGGGTTCACCGGCAGCGACGCGTCGGTGCCGCTGTACGGCTTCGTCTTCCTGGTCGCGCTGGGCGTGGACTACAACATCTTCCTCATGTCCAGGGTGCGCGAGGAGACCGCGCGCCACGGGGCCCGGGAAGGCGTGCTGCGCGGCCTGGTCACCACCGGCGGGGTGATCACCTCGGCGGGCGTCGTGCTCGCCGCCACCTTCGCCGCGCTGGTGGTGATCCCGCTGGCGTTCCTGGCGCAGCTCGCGTTCATCGTCGCCTTCGGCGTGCTGCTCGACACACTGGTGGTGCGGTCCCTGCTGGTCCCGGCGCTGGTGCGCGACCTGGGCCCGCGCGCCTGGTGGCCCGGCCGCCTGAGCCGCTCCGAGGTACGGCCTGCGTCCCCGGAACCGGTGGGGGCACCGCGGTGACCCCCTGATCCGGCCACCGGCGGTTTCCATCCACCGGACGCGTGGACGGAGACCGCCGGGCCGGCCGCGACCCCGCCGCCGAGACCCGCGTGATCACCGGACCACCTGCCGCCACGGTGGGAGTGCGGCGAAGGAGAACAACTTCATCCTCGTCCTGTTCGATGAAAAGCCGTCACGTAAAGTGGTGTTCACGTTACGGTAAGCGACATGCCGTCTCCTGCTCACGACGCTCTCATCGAGCTCTTCCGTGACCACCCCCGACTGGCCGTGGAGGTCCTGCGCGACCTCCTCGGCCAGGACCTGCCCGACACACCGCTGACCCGCACGGAGAACTTCACCTTCAACACCCGCCCCTCCGACGACATCGAACCCGACCTCGTCGTCGTCCTGGGACCACCGCCCAGCCCCGCGCACGTCATCATCGTCGAGATCCAGAAGGACACCTCCAAAGACCCCCGCCAGCTGGCCCGCTACGCCGCCCACGCCTGGCTGATGCTCAAATGCGACGCCACCGTCCTGGTCGTCTGCCCCGACACCCGCACCGCCCAGCACTACTCCCGGCCCATCGACTCCGGACTGACCGGCTACCGCCCGCACCCCCGGGTGCTCGGGCCCGGCGCCATCCCGGCCATCACCGACCCCCGGCAGGCCGCCGCCCACCCAGAACTGGCGGCCCTGGCGGTCATGGCCCACGGCCACGACCGCAAAGTCGTCGAGGCCTTCGCCACCGGACTCGCCGAACTCCCCGCCGAACACGCTCCGCAGTACTATGAATACGCTTACGACATGTCCGCGCCCGAGGCGCGGCGTCTCCTGGAGGAGATCATGAAGTCTGCCACCTGGCCCGTCTACAGCCCCTTCGCCCGCGAGCACTACGGCCGCGGCCGGGAGGACGGCAAAGCAGAGGGCAAGGCGGAAGGCAAGGCGGAAGGCAAAACTGAAGGCAGGGCCGAGGAGGCCGCCAGGCTGGTCCTGCTGGTGCTGAACGCCCGCGGCCTCGACGTCCCCGACGACATCCGCACCCGGATCGCCTCCTGCACCGACCTCGCCCTCCTGGAGACCTGGGCGGCCCGCGCGGCGACCGCCCGGACCACCCACGACCTGTTCCACGAGACGAGCGAAGAGAACCACTGACGAAAACCCGCCCACGAGCCGAACGGGGGCCCGGCGCCCCCGCTTCGGACACCTCGTGGGCACGCTCCCATACCCCGAGAGAGCGCTTTCTTCTATTCTTGGCCAATGGAGCTAGCGGAGATCCGCACCTACCCCCTCAAGTCCGCCAAAGGCATCTCCCGCCCATCCGCCCGGGTCCTTCCCTGGGGCCTGGAGGGCGACCGCCGCTGGGGCGTGGTGGACCCGTCGGGAGAGCTGATCTGGGTGGGCGAGTACCCCCGGCTCCTCTCGGTTTCGGCCGTCGAGACCCCCGAAGGCGGTCTCCACCTGTCGGCGGAGGGCTTGGGCGAGATCAAGGTTCCCCCCGCCACCGGTGACACGATCCCGCTGGACTGCTCCACCCTCGATCGGGCCGTACTCGCCCACGCCGACGCCCACGAGTGGTTCACCCGCCTGCTCGGCAAGCCCGCCCGTCTCGTCTGGCTGGACGATCCTGGACGCCGGACCATCACCGAGAAGCAGGGCGGCCTCTGGGACGGCCCCCTCCATCTCGTCTCCAGGAACTCGCTCCGGCTCCTGGACGACTGGATCACCGAAGGCGCCGCGGAACGCCAGGAGCAACCCCCCGGCCCCCTCGACATCGCCCGCTTCCGGCCCAACGTCGTCATCGACGGCGAGGAACCCTTCGCGGAGGACGCCTGGACGTCGGTCCGCATCGGGGAGGTCGACTTCCGCGTGTCGGTGGCGTGCGACCGCTGCGCCACCACCATCTGGGACCCGGCCACCCAGGAGCGCGGCAAGGAACCCCTGAGAACCCTGGCCAAGCATCGCCGCTGGGACGGGAACACCTGGTTCGGCATCCGCCTGGTGCCCAGGAACCTCGGCGAGCTGAGGGTCGGCGACGAGGTCCGGCCGGGCTAGTCCTCAGCTCTGGATTCAGGACGATCGGCCCCATCTCGGGGCAGGTCAGCGGAACCCCCGTCTCATCGAGGCGACGACCCCGCCGGCCGTGATGAGACGAATCGGCTCTCCAGCGGCGGAAGGCCGGCCGGTGACCGTACCATACCGTATGGTACGGTCAGGTGATCCCGATTCGAGGAGAGACATGTCCGCATTGCCCGACCCCGTCTGGCCGGTGGTCCTCCTGGCGCTCATTCAGGCCGGGGACGCCGTCATGTGCATCAAACCCGTCCCGTTCATCGCCCGGTGCCTTGAGGACGTGAACTGGCCGCGGCGTCACTGGTGGATGCTGCCGCCGCTGAAGTTCGCCGCGGCCGCCGGCCTGATCCTCGGCATCCGGCTGCCGTATCTCGGCGCCGTCACCTGCGCCGCCCTCGTGCTCTACTTCGTCGTCGCCATCGGAATGCACATCGCGGCCCGGGACTTCGGCCGCAACCTCCTCCTCAACGCCGTCGGCATGCTGCTGATCTGCGTCGCCGTCGGCGTCTACGGCTTCCTGGCATGACGCTCGCGAGCGTCCTGACGAGCGCAGGCCGTTCCATACCCTGTGGTACGTTCGCCGGATGAGCACGGCACGGGCCCGGTGGCTGGACGAGGGCCTGAAGGTCCTCGCGGAGGAAGGCGCGGCAGGGATCCGGATCGACCGGATCGCCGCCCGGCTCAACCTGTCGAAGGGGTCGTTCCACCATCACTTCGACGGCGCCGACGGGTACAAGAAAGCGCTTCTCGCCCACTTCGAGCGCCTTTCGATCGAAGCGCTGGAGAACGCCATCTCCGAGGTGGGCGAATCGGCCGGTCCCCGAGCCGTCCTCACCCGACTGACGAATCTCGTCGGCTCCGACGGCGCGGGGCTCTACCGGCCCGAGGTCGAGACCGCACTGCGGGCGTGGGCGACCTGGGACGCCGACGTGCGGGCCGTGCAGACCCGCCTCGACGAGGCACGGCTGGCCGCGCTCCAGCGGGTGTGGCGACCGGCCGCCGCCGGTGACGAGGAGGCCCGGACCGCGGCCCTCCTGCCCTACCTCCTCGCCGTCGGCGCAACCCTCGTCTTTCCTCCCGTCGGCCCCGACCGCCTTCGCGACCTCTACGAGCTCCTCCTGCCCCTCGTCCCCGAGGGACCCGCCGTGTGAGCGTCACCACGGTCTCCGTGCCGGTCGCCTCCGCCTCGTCGGCGGCCGGCCAGGATGAGCAGGCCGGTGGCGGAGAGCGTGGCGATCATGATGACGATTTGCACACTGTAGGTGATGTCCCGGGTGGGCAGCAGCATGTTGGCGATGTGGGAGCCGGTGTGCACACCGACCGCCGCCCACAGCGCCCCGGTACGGGCTCGCGCGGCCGCGCAGGCGAAGCCGAGCGCGGCCGCCTGGCCCACGTAGAGCAGTCGCTCGACGGGGGTGTCGGCCGCGCTCTGGGAGATCAGGTGCATCGCGCCGAAGCCGATCGACACCACGGCCAGCACCACCGGCGGGATCAACCGGCCGGACAGGGTGTCGAACAGGTGCCCCCGCCACAGCAGCTCCTCGGGAAAAGCCTGGCTGAGCAGGGCGAACGCGATCGCCAGCGGCAGGTACGGCAATCCGGCCGTGACCATCTCCCAGGGCTGCCAGGCGGCGACGCCGACCGCCACCGAAAGGGCGTTCGCCGCGGCCATCCCGGCCATACCCGCCAGTGCGCCCAGCAGCAGGTGCAACGGGGCCCGCCGGGATCCCGTCAGGCCGACGCCCCGCCACGGCTGGCGGCCGAGGCGGCGGATGAGGTAGACCAGCCCGAGCGAGGCCAGCGTGATGCCGATCATGCCGAGGGGCCGGTAGAGGACGTTGTCGCGTTCGAGGAGCAGCGTCACGGGGGCGGTTCCGATGATCACCTGCGCGAGCATGGCGACGGCGGTGATCAGGACGGCCCAGACGGGATGGGTGACTCTCATGAACCGCCACGCTAGGGAGCGGGCCGTCGTGCGGCATCGGCCCGCGGGAGGAACCGACCATGACGTTCGTCATGGATCTTTGGGGGGATCACACCGGCGGCGCGAGAAACTAGGGTCGTGTCGTGCCGCGTCGTCGGATGCCCCGTGTCCCCGGGCCGCCTTCCCCGGTCCAGCCGCGTGACGCCGGTCCACCGCCGCTGCTGAGCGTCGTGTTCTGGGTGGTGCTCGCCGCCACCGCGCTCACCTACGCCGTGCACGCCGGAACGTCCGGCCTCCCGATCGCGCGGATCGCGGTGTTCGGCGCCAACGTGGCGCTGGTGGGCGCGCTGTGGCTCGTGCTGCCGTGGCGGCGCATCCGGGGATGGCGGGGGCCGGCGGCCGTGGTGTTCCTGGTGGCGACGTTCACGCTGGGGCCGGCCGGCTCCGATGAGATCCACCAGTTGCTCCCGCTCATCTCCATCGCCAACCTGGCGTTCGTCTACGGCATGCGGACGGCCGCCGTGATCGTCGGCTGCCTGTGCTGCGGCCTGTTCCTCTCGGTCGTGAAGGTGTACGGGCGCGGGATCCTGGACGCCGTCGCGCAGACCGTACCCCTCGTCGTGTTCGCCACCTTCGTGCTGGGCATGATGTCGGCCGTGCTGGAGGCGCGGCGCAGGCGTGAGGAGGCGCAGCGGCTGCTGGCCCGGATCAGGGAGCTGACGGTCGCCCGGGAACGGGCGCGGATGGGCGCGGAGATGCACGACTCCGTCGGCCACCACCTGACGGTGATCAAAATGGGCCTGGAGAACGCGGAACGGTTCCGGCACCGGCGTCCCGACGCCGCCTGGGACGAGGTGAGCCAGGCGAAGGACCTCACGCGCCAGGCGCTCGCCGACGCCCGCCGCTGGGTCCGGGCGCTGCGCCCGCTCGCGCTCGACGGGCACGTCGGCAGCGCGGCGCTGCAACAGCTGGCGGCCTCGTTCGACGGCACGGGGCTCAAGGTCTCCTTCGAGGTCACCGGTGAGGAGGTGCCGATGGAGCCCGACGTGGAACTCGTGCTCTACCGGATGCTGCAGGAGGGTCTGGCCAACGCCGTCCGGCACTCCGGCGCCCGCCGGGTGAGGGGCGGCCTGGCCTTCCTCGGTGACCGGGTCGTGCTGACGGTCACCGACGACGGCGGTGGACGCCCCCGCGACGCGCACGGCGGGTTCGGCCTGCGCTCGCTCGCCGAACGCGCCCGGGCCGTGGGCGGCACCCTGGTCGCGGGCGACCGCCCCGGCGGCGGTTTCGAGATGCGCGCGGAGCTGCCCGTCCGCCCGGGAGCGGCGGTGTGAGCGCCGTCAGGGTCCTGCTGGCCGACGACCAGGAGCTCATCCGCCAGGGGCTGCGCAAGATACTGGAGATCGAGGAGGGCATCGAGGTCGTGGGCGAGGCCGCCGACGGCGAGGAGGCCCTGCGAGCCGCCGGACGGTGCCGTCCGGACGTGGCGCTGGTGGACGCCCGGATGCCGAGGATGAACGGCGTCGAGCTCATCACCCTGCTGTCGGTCCGGTATCCGGCGGTGGCCTCGGTCGTGCTCAGCACGTTCGACGAGGACGACTACATCTTCGGCGCGTTGCGGGCCGGCGCCGTCGGCTACCTGCTCAAGGACTGCACTCCGGCGGAACTGGTCGACGCCATCCGGCGGGCCGGCCGGGGCGAGACGGTGCTGGCCTCCCCGGTGGCCGCCCGGCTGGTCGCCGAGCTTCGCCGCTCCACCACACCGGCGCTACCCGACCAGGAGAGGCTGTCGGTCAGGGAGGCGCAGGTGGCCCGGCTGATCTCGACCGGGGCCACGAACCGGCAGATCGCCGACCGGCTGCTCATCACCGAGGGAACGGTGAAGAACCACGTCACGAACCTGCTCCGCAAATACGGCCTCCGCGACCGCACGCGGCTCGCCCTGCACCTGCAGCGGACCCACCGGCCCTCACCGTGACGTCCGGATCCGTACCGTCAGCGTCCGGGTGGGGCGGCGTCCGAGAGTCAGCCGGCCCGATCGCCGGATCGGACCGATCGACGTTCCCAGGCCAGGGCCACGACCAAACCGATGGCATAGGCGACCAGGTCCCATGGGTCAGGGAACGCGCCGACCAGGACACCGCCGACGCCCGGCGGGGTCACGCCGGCCATTTGGTAGAACTCGACGGCGATGGCGATCGCGGCCGCGGCCAAGATGCGGCGTGCGGCAGTGGTGCGCCACAGCAGCCCCAGGAACGCGTAGACCAGCATGGTGGCGCCGACGTCGCTCACGTAACCGCGGACGAACGGTTGTCCCGGCCCTCGGTAGAAGAGGGCGAACGCGCCGACGGCGAGGGCGAGGGCGCCCAGAAGGACCATGGCGCTGCGCATGAGATCGACGTCTTCTCCGAATCTCAACGATCAGGACGAACTGATCATAGGGCCCGTCCCTTACTGCGGCATGCCGGTTGCACCAGGTCGGCCCCCGCCGAGTGCCGTCCTTCCGCTCATCGGCGGTTCGGGGAACCGGATTCTGCTGGCCGGTTTCATGCTCCTCGTTCTGGGAGCGGTGTTCGCGTTGATTCCGGTGGTGACAGCGCCACGTCGCGCCGGCCCGGACATCTCCCGGCATCCGACCTGTGGAAGGCCGATCGCGGCGGTTCGACATGGCCTGGAAAACTCCAGCCCATCGGCATCAGCCGGGATCGTCTGGTAGAGATCACCTGACTCATGCGGAGGGAAGGCGGACGAATCGGCCATCGGGCCGGGTTCTGATTCTGTATGCCCTCCGCCTGCGGCCCGGAGCCCCGCGCTGCGACCGGCCTGCGAGAAGGCTTCCGTTCACCGTCATCGCCCGCCGGGGTTTTCCGAGCACGTATGCCCGCGAAGTGTCCTCGGCCAGGTTTTCGCCGGCACACCACCTCTGCGGCCTTCCGGTTTCCAGCCGATGTCGTCGCCGACGCTCCCGGGCGTGAGGGTCAGGAGCGGCACCGGGAAGCAGGCACGGGAAAGAGGCACGCCCTCGTGAACCACGCCCTCACCGAGAACAGACAGGCCAGGTTCATCGATAAGGGCCGGACATGACTCGCCCGCCTCGAATGCGCACGGATTCTCACTCGGGCTTGTCCGGATACGGTGACCGAGCCAGAATCAGTTTATCCTTCAACTACTTAGCTGGAGGGACACTGCACGGATGAGGAGAGGCATGAAGCGCACCATCTCCACTCTCGCCGTCGTCACCGGCGTCCTCGGCGCCACGCTCACCGGCACCGGTCCCGCGTCCGCGACCACCTCCGAAGTCGACTGCTCCGCGGGCGGGTACACCCGGGTTCTGAACAGCTACGTTCCCACCAACATCCAGCGACCGGCGATCGACGGTCGTAGCTACAACATCGGCGGACCATCGGCGTACTCGTACGAGATCTGCCTCGACATCCCGGACACCTCGACGTTCGCGATCGAGATACGGATCTGGTCCAACGGATCCATGCGGGTTGTCACGGACGACCGGCCCGGGGACAAGGTCTTCCGCTACTCGATCGACGCCAACAGCTTCTGGCAGGTCTACGGCACGCTGACCGGACCTGACAGCACCTACATCTACTACACCTGGTACGAGAAGCAGATCCCGGCCTGACCGCGACCCCGCGGGCTCTGCGCGCGGGCTTGGATCACATGGCCAGAGCAGCAGGGATGCGATGGCGACCAGGCGCCCGCGGGAAGTCGTGCGCACAGGGCGACCCCCGGGCGGGGCCCGGGGGTCGCGCTGAGCAGCTCAGAGCAGCTCTGAGCAGCTCTGAGCAGCGGAGCGGCTGAGCAACTGAGCGGCGGAGGGTCAGCTCGCCGCGGGCCGGCAGGCGCGGTCGCCGACGAACAGGTCGTCGACGGCCCACCAACCGGACAGCTGCCCCCGGTAGTGGAGACGGACCTTGACGTCGGCCTGCCCGTTGGCGGCGGCCAGCGGGACGACGTGGACGGCCGGGCCGGGGGCGCCGGGGAAGCCCTTGGCCGACCAGACGGTCTTCCAGGTGCGTCCCCCGTCCACGCTGAGGTCCACGCCGGTCGTGGAGTTGACCGCGGGTTTCAGGTCGTGGGCGAACTCGAGGGTGGCCGTGGTCCGGCCGGTCAGGTTGTAGGAGGGGCTGGTCAGGTAGGTGTCCTGGAGATGGCCCTTGCCGGAGTGCAGGGAGTCGACGATGGCGAAGCCGCCCTTGCCGCCGGTGTGGTTGCCCCGCTTGCCTGCGTCGGTGAAGACCCAGCCGGGCTGGTAGGCGTAGTTGGGGATGCGGGGATCGACGTCGGTGACGGTCCAGCCCTTGGGCTTGGCGGTGCCGTCGAACGGCTGGGTGCTGCCGTCGCGGACCACCTTGTAGCCTCGGGCGACGCAGGCCAGGGAGACGGTCAGGCCGACGTCGAGCCGCCCGCCCGTCTCGCCCATGGTGACCTGGCGGACGGCCGGGTCGTAGCCGGGTTCGGTGGAGCGGATGGTGACGGTGTAGGCCAGCGACGGGAGCAGGGGCAGCCGGTAGGCGCCGGTACCGGGGTCGGACTCGGCGCTCCAGGTGTGGCCCTTGCCGTCATCGGCGGTGACCTTCGCGGCGAGCCCGCGGCCGAGGCCGGATCCGTCGGTGACGGTGCCGGTCAGGTCGATCCGGGCGGTCGGCGGTAGCGCGATGTCCCGGGTGGCGGAGTCGTCTTTGCTCAGCGTGACGGTCGCGGTCGTGGTCTGGTAGCCGAACGCCTCGGCTTTGACCTGGTACTCGCCCGCGATGAGCGCGTAGTCGTAGGCTCCTTCGGCGCCGAGGGTGGAGGTGCGGGTCAGCGGGCCGGTGACGGTGACGGTGGCGCCCTGGACCGGCTTTCCGGTGGCGGCGTCGGTGACGGTGCCCGCCAGCGTGGCGGTGCCGTTCGTGCCGGCGTCGACCAGGGCCAGGGCGTCCAGGCGGCCCTCACCGTAGACGGCGTTGTCGGCCGCCGTGCCGCCGCAGGTGGTGTCGTCGGTGTCGATGGCCGACAGGTCCAGCAGCAGGCGGGTGCCCTCGACGTCGCGGGCGTACTCGGGGCGGGCCGACCACAGCAGCGCGACCGCTCCGGCGACGTGCGGCGCCGCCATCGAGGTCCCGTCGTAGAAGGCGTAGCCGCCGCCGGGGATCGACGAGCGGATGCTCACGCCGGGGGCCGAGATGTTCGGCTTGATCTCGCCGTCCTGGCCTGGGCCGCGGCTGGAGAAGCTCGCGATCTTGTTGTCGGCGTCGTACGCGCCGACCGCGTAGTTGATGATGCGGCCTCCGGGCGTCCCGGAGGTCTGGCAGCCGGGGCCGTCGTTGCCGTTGGACCAGATGCCCATGATGCCGGAGGCCGCCCAGGCGAGCTGGATGTCCTCCATGAACGGCTGGGTGGTCAGCGGCGAACCCCAGGAGTTGTTGACGATGTGCGGCCGCTTGGACACATCCGGGTGGGACCCGGACCGGTCGGTGGGTGCGAGCATCCACTGCGAGGTCGCGACGAGGGCCCGCTCCGAGCAGGTGTCGCTGGAGCAGCCCTTGCCGGCGATCCAGCGCACACCCGGGGCGACGCCGATGCGGTTGCCCTGGCCGTCGTCGCCCGCCATGGTGCCCATGGTGTGGGTGCCGTGGGAGTTCATGTCGCAGGGCGCGCCGCTCCCGCACTCGCTGAGCGGGTCGAACCAGTTGTAGTCGTGGGTGAAGGTGCCGTCGCCGTTGTCGCCCCGGTAGCTCCCGACCAGCGCGGGGTGGTCGTACTGCACGCCGGAGTCGATGTTGGCGATGACGATGTCCTCGCCGCGGCGGCCGGTCCGCTCCCACACGTCATCGGCGTTGATGTTGGTCAAGCCCCAGGTGAGACCCGTCGCGGCGACGGCCCCGGAGGGCTTGCTCCGGATCGGCTCGGGGACGGTGTACGTCGCGGGCGCGCGGATCTCCTCGACGCCGGGCAACTTCGCGATCTTCTTGGCGAGCGCCTCGGAGGCGTTCTCCACGTAGACGGCGTTGGTGACCCAGAACGCCTCGGACTTCACGCCCTCGGCCTTCAGCAGCCTGCGCAGCGGCTCCTGGGCGCGGCCGGCGTTGGTGTGCAGGCGGTCGACGACGTCCTGACCGCGGGCGGTACGGCTCTTGGCCTTCGCCGCGGGCGCGAGGTCGGCCCTGCCCGACATGCGCACCCAGAGGTCCGTGGTGGCGTGCTCGGCGAAGCTCGCCAGCACGGCCGGGGTGATCACCGGCTCGTCCGCGGCGGCCCGCGCCGGGGTGGCGCCGGTCAGGACGACGCCCAGCATGCTCAGGGCGCACGCCATCGCGGGCGCCGTACGGGGGAATCTCACGTCACTTGCTCCCGCAGCTCAGGTGGGCGATCAGGCGGCGGGACAGCATCTGCGGGTAACCGATCTCGGAGGGTTCCGTCCGATAGGAGGAGCCCGTCAGCCACACGTCGTCGGGGCCGCTGCCGTCCACGTCGAAGAAGACGAATCCGTACGCCTCCGGCTGCTCGCCCTGAGGCTTGGCCTCCTGCCAGGCGGCGCCGTCCCAATGTCGCAGGTGGAACACGCCCTTGCTGCTGTCGTTGGTGATGGCCCACAGCTTGCCGGGGGCGGGCGCGTACAGGTTGCGGATCTCGCTGCCGTAGGGGCCCGTCGGCGGCGGGGTCATCGTGGTCCAGCTCCGCCCGTCCCAGTGGAGCAGGAGCGGCTCCGGGTTGCTCTGGCTGCCGGAGATGCCCGCCGCCCAGACATCGCCGGGGCCGGACGCGGTGACCGCGTACAGCATCCCTTCCGGGCCGGTGTCGGGCAGCGCGGTGCCGGTCCAGGACTTGCCGTCGTAGTGCAGGACCAGCGGCTGGTACTTGCCGGTCTGCTCGTTTCTGCGGTACCCGGCGGACCAGACGTCGGTGGCCGACACCGCCTTCACCGACTGCAGGCTCGCCCAGGCTTCGCGGGCGGCGGGGTGGTCGGCCGCCGTCCACTCCGTGCCGTCCCAGCGCTGGATGAGCGCGCCGCCCTCCGTACCCTCGGTACGGCCCACCGCCCACGCCTGGGCGGAGTCCACCGTGGCGACGTCCGACAGCCACGACGGGCCGGTCTCGGGGTTGTTCGGCACCGCGGCCGGGGTGAGCGTCCAGCGCCCGCGGTCGAGGCGGGCCAGCACACCGGTGCCGTCCGGCTGGTAGGCGCCGTGCAGATTGACGAGTGACCAGCCGCCGGTGGCGTCGAACGAGCCGCTTCCCACCTGGAAGCGGTTCACGGTCCGCGCGGGCACGGGGATCTGCGGGCCGTTCTCGGCCAGGGAGCGGCCGTTCCAGCGCAGCGACCGGGCGCCCCCGTCGAGTTGCTCGGAGAAGCGCACGTCGCCGCGGGCGACCACGTCGACGTCGACGACGCCCTGGCTCGCGGGAGCGTCGAGCATCTTCCAGGTGGGCACGCAGGGCGCCGGCGCCCCGGCGCCGGCCGGGGTGGTGGTGATCGCGGTGAGGGCCGTGCCGAACAGGGCGGTCAGGCCGGCCGCGACGGTGGCGCGCCGCAACCGCCGGAGCGGGGATCGTGGTGTTCGCATCAGGGGTCTCCTAGAAGGCGCCGGTGCCGTTGGGGGTGCCCATGCCGCTGGGCCCGTCGTAGCCGCGCACCGCGGTGCAGATGCCGCCGCCGCCGCAGGCGCCGTTGCTTCCCGCGGTGACGTCGTTCAGGTACCGGGAGGCGGCGTAGAGCCGTTTGCCGGCCGGGATGGCCGAGTCCGTGCCGGCCAGGCCGTACACGCCGGCGATGAACGCCGCCGCGACGGGGGTGCCCGCGGCGGTGCCCCACCCGCCCAGGTGGGAGCTGTAGACCTGGACCGGGGTGTCGGCGGAGGCCACCGCCGAGACGTCGGCCACGGTGCGCCGGGTCCCGCAGGCTCCGCGCGGCTGCCAGGCCGGGCGGAGCTCGTACATCGAGCAGCCGGAGGCGGTGTCGCGCCAGACGGACTCGTTCCACCCGCGGGCGGTGGCCGGGTCCCGGTAGAGCTGGGTGCCGCCGGCGGCGATCACCGACGGATAGGCCGCTGGGACGGTCTGGCGTCCGCCGCTGTTGAAGCCCATGCCCGAGGGGGCGACGACGGCGGTGCGGGCGTGGTCGAAGTGAGCGGCCTGCGCGCCCTGGCCCTCGTGCTCGGCCACGCCCCACATGGGCACGACCGCGGTGGCTCCCTGGGCGGCGGCCTGGTCCACGGCCGCCGCCATGCTGGCCAGGGACTCGTCGTCGGCCTGCACCAGCAGGAGCTTGCAGTTGGGGCAGGCGGCCGCGGCGACTTCCAGCCCGATGGTGCTGTGCAGCGACCAGGCGGGGCTCGGGGCCGGCGGGGTGTCGCCTCCGCGCTGGTTGACCTTCCTGAAGCAGGGGAAGTCGGCGTCGCACGGAGGCATGCCGTTGACCTTGCGGTACTCGGCCAGTTCGTCCTCGGCCGCGACGTTGTCGTACGGGGACACGATGGCCACGGTCTGGCCGCCGCCCAGCCAGTCCGCGGGGAGCCGGTAGGCCTCCTGCAGGTCCTTGGCGGTCAGCGGCCCGCCGCCGGTGGTGTCGGCGCCGTTCGGCAGCGGGCGGTCGCCGCCGATGGCGGCGCGCAGCAGGCACGTCGCCTGCCCGGGGTCCTCGGGGCAGGCGGCGTTCGCGGCCGGCGGCGCGGCGGCGGAGGCGGCCGGGGCGAACGAGGTCAGCGGGGTCAGCGCGGTGAGCAGCATCGCCACCACTCCGCCGAGCGTCGTCATCCGATGGATGCGCATGTCATGTCTCCCGGTCAGCCGGCGAGCCGGTAGGCGCGGATGTTGGTCTGGGTGACGGTGCCGCCGTCGGCGGCCTGCGCCGTGACCCGCAGCGACACCCAGCGGACCGGCTCGGAGTAGTCCGGGTGCGTGATCGGCGCGGTGAACGTGCCGCCGGGCCCGGCGGTGGCGGCCTTCGGCTCCGACCAGGTCGTGCCGTCGTCGTAGGACACCTCGACCGTGGCCTTCACGCGGGTGGGCGGGGCCTGGTGCTCCTGGTGTGAGACCCGGAAGCCGACGTCGAACGCCTGTCCGGCCTTGGCCCGGGAGTCAAGGTCGAGCGCCAGGTTCCAGTGCACGAACAACAGCGGCAGGAAGGAGCAGCCCCGCGTGGGGTCGGCGCACTGGAGGGTTTCGGGCGGCGCGGCGGCCGCGTCGCCGGGGCCGGAGCGGAACGTCCACTCGGTCCGGCTCTGCGACTGGGCGTTCGCCTGGCTGGCGAAGTTCCACACCAGGCGGTAGTCCGCCGGGCGGGGCAGCAGCGGCAGCGTCACCGGTGCGGGCAGGTAGGGCGAGTAGCCGCCGGTGCCCAGGTCGAAGGCGGGCTTGCCGTCCCGATGGAACGTCAGCCGTGACGCGGCGTACTGCTCCTCCGCCGAGTGCAGCGGCTCGGAGTCGGCGAATCCCGTCAGGTAGACCGTGCCGAGGGAGCCCTGCCGGCAGGCCAGGCAGACCTGCAGCAGCGGTTCGTCCACCCGCATGTCCGGGGTTCCGCCCATCCCGGGGCGGGCCTCCTGCACGTAGGTGGCGCCCGCCGACGGTGTCCTGGGGCCGAGGTTCCACACCTCGCGGACCTCCTGGCCCGGACGCAGCTTGCGGCGCACGCCGTAAACGCGCTCCATGGTGTCGGTGCCCACGGCGTGCTGCCAGTAGACCTGGTCGGGCCTGGTGCTGTAGACGTAGTCGACGCGCTCTCCGGTGGCCGGCAGGTTGCCGTGGCCGGCGTCGGACCACCCCCACGGCAGGAACACGTACGACAGCCGGTTGAGCGGGCCCGGCGAGACGTGGTCGGACGCGGTGTTGTACAGCGTCGACCGCACCGCGGCCAGCTCCGACTTCTTGACGGCCTGCGTCATCGTGGCCGGGACGGCGTCGCCGTAGGGGAAGACCAGTTTGTAGGTCGCGCCCATCTGCGGGCCGGAGTCGGCGTTCTCGGCCAGCATGGTGAAGCCCGCGAAGTTGAAGTGTCCCCGCTTGACCGGCTTGGTCGGGGTGACGTACAGGTCGGGGCTGCCGGTGACCGGGTCGGAGATGGTCTTCCACAGGAAGCCCGCCACCATCCCGGACGGGCTGACGCCCGTCTGGTCGCCCGCGACGCTGGTGCGCAGGAACGCCAGCGAGTCGGACCGGATCAGCGGCGCCTGCGGCGGTGTGGCCAGAACCGGCCGATACGGCACCGCGCTCCGGGCGTCCAGCACCACGCTGGTGTCGGAGGTGACCCGCACCTCGGGTTTGATCACAAGTGCGGTCTTCGCCGTGAGGTCGGTCCCCGGGGCGGTGAGCACGGTGGCCATGATGCTGTAGGTGCCTTCGGGCACCATGAACGACTTCTTGTCCTCGCCGGGGAAGGCGAAGCCGAAGGTGGCCAGGGCCCCGTCGTCGACGTTCTGCACCGCGCCGATCATCGTGCCGGGAGTGCCGTCGCGGTCGATCGAGTCGACGGTCAGCATGTGGTAGCGCAGGCCCCCGCCGGGGGCCTTGGCGGCGGACGCGTCGGCGGCCAGCGGCGAGGGCGGAGGTTCGGGCGCGCCCTCGGGGACGGCGAGCTCGATCCGCTCGACGCCGGGCAGCGTGCCGACGGCGGCGCCCTTCGCGTCGCGCCAGGTCTCGGCCAGCAGTCTGCCCAGCGCGGCGGCGTCCTTCTTGGTGACCGTCGCGGTGGCCGCGCCGTCGTCGGCGGCGGTGACGCTGGTGGCGGGCAGGTCCTCGGCCTGGGCGCGGCCGGCCCGCACGGTGACGGGGAGGGTCGCGCTGCGTTCGTCGTCCAGCTTGGCCCGCACGAGGTAACCGATGTTGAACAGGCGCATGTCGATGGTCTTGCCGAGGTACGGCACCGCCTCGGACGGCACGACGTAGGTGTCGCCGCGGAGGGTGAACTGCGAGAACGTGCCGCCGGCCGGGGAGCCGCCGGGGAGCCTGCTGACCTGCTGGCCGCCGTGCTCATCGATCTCGACCTGGAAGCGGTCGCCGGTCAGCAGCGTCACCGTGGAGGTGCTCGCCTTGCCGGGCGGGGTCGTGGGGCCTGCGGGGTTCACGGGGTTCACGGTGATCGCGGCGGGGTCGCGCGGCGGGGCGGCCGCGGCGGGGCCGGCGAGACCGGCTCCCGCCAGCGCCAGCGCCAGCGCCAGGCCGGTCGTGGCCAGGCGCGCGAGGCCCGACCTGTGCATCGTCATCTCTGTTCCGCTTTCTGCCCGCGCCGGTACGGCAGGCGGACGACGTGGTGGTTCACAGCGGCTCGTGCGCGCCGTCGGGCGGGGGCTCGTCGAGGAGGTGCTGCTGCCCCCCGGCGGTGTCCGGCTCGGTATCGGGTGACGTGTCCGGCACCGTGCCCGACGCTGTGTCCGGCTCGATGTCCGGCTGATCGTTGCGCATGGAGATCAGGATCGAGCGGACCCACCTACATCGCGAGTCGGCAAATCACCCAATTAATGGGGAAAAGACGTTCTATGTCGGTGTCTGGTCCAGCAGTCCCTCGGCGGCGGCCACGGTGACCAGCGCGGTGCGCGTGGTGACCGACAGCTTGCGCATGGCGGCGCTGAGGTGGCGTTCCACCGTGCGCGGCGACAGCGTCAGGATCTCGGCGATGCGCTTGTTGGTCCACCCGCGCGCCGCCAGGGCGACGATCTCCACCTCGCGCGGGGAGAGGCGGTCGCCGTAGCCCCTGCGCCCGCCGCGCCACGGGCGGGCCACCTCGACTCCCTGCTCGCGCAGCAGGTGGGCCACCCGGTCCGCGTCCCAGCGTGCGCCCAGCTCCGTCAGCAGCCGCTGGCTCTGCTCCAGCACGGTCAGGCCCCGCTCGCGCTCTCCCGCCTGGAGCAGGCGGCGCCCCTGGCGTTCGGTGGCGAGCAGCCGGTCATAGGGGCGTGGCAGCTCCGCCCACGCCGCCGCGGCCCGGCCGAACAGGCCGGCCGCCGCTCGCGGGTCGGCGGTGACCATGGCACGGCAGGTCAGGACGGCCGCCGCGGCGGCGGGGGCGTTACGGCCGGACACCCCGGCGGCGAAGGCCGCCACCAGGCCGTCACGCTCTCCCGCCCGCCCGGCGGCCAGCAGGGTGTCCAGATGGACCGGCAGGACCTCCGTGGCCCACAGCCACACGTCCTTTCCGGCGATCATGTCCATCACCGGCTCGGTGATCTCCAGCGCGGCCTCCGGCTCGCCGCGCGAGAGCAGGATCCGCGCCAGCGCGGCGTCGGGGAAGATGAACGGATCGGCGTGTCCGCGTGGGAGGCTGGCGGCCAGGACCTCGCGCAGCCGACGCTCGGCCCGCTGCGGGACGCCGCGTGCCAGGTCCAGCAAGCCCTGGATCATGCGCGCCTCCAGGAGGGTCGCCTCGTCGGCCGCCTCCGAGCCGGCCAGTTCGGCGGCCACGTCGTCCAGTCCCTCCCACCGCCCGTCGTGCCAGGCCAGGTGCGCCCGCGCCAGCCTCAGGGCGCCCTCGATCCGGCGATACCCCACTCGCTCCACCAGCGCCGCCGCCGAGTCCAGGTAGGCGCGGGCGTCGTCGTGCCTGCCCCACAGCGTGCAGAACTGGCCCGCCATCAGGCGCCCGCGGGCGATCTCCTGACGTTCCAGCCGGCCCGCCCCGTCGGCGGGGAGGCTGCGCGCCACCCGCCAGCCGTCCTCCTCGCCGAGGCTGAGCAGCGCGGCGACCTGGTTGCTGAGGAAGGCGGCCCGCTCGACCGGCCCGCTGATCAGTGGGAAGAGCTCCTCCGCCCGGCCGGCCCAGGCCAGGTGCCGCGTGCGGGGCCAGGCGCGGATCATCGGGTTCGCCAGCAACAGCATGGCCTGGACGGCGAGCTCGGGCCGGTCCTCCAGATCCGGCATGGCGGCCTCCAGGCCCACCATCGCGGCCTCGAACTCACCCAGGTGGAAGCGGAGCCGGCCCAGCCGCAGCCCGATCTCTCCCCTGGCCCGGGCCGGCAGTCCGGGGTGGGCGAGGGTCTCCTCCAGCGCGGTGCGGACCCGCTCCCCCAATCCCAGCAGGGGCTCGGCGGTGACGGAGACGGCAACACCGAGCCGCCGCGCCAGGCGGACCCGGCGCTCCACCGGATGGTCGGCGGTGGTCAGCAGGTCCAGCATCATGGCGACCGTGGTGTGGCCGTCACCCGCCTCCAGGGCGAGCTCGGCCGCCGCCTCGGCGTAGCGGCACCACTCCTCGACGTCGCCGGACTCCCGGAAGTGGCGGCACAGCCGTACCACGGGCGGATGCTCGCCCTCGCGCAGGGCCAGGGCCGCGCGGTGGTGCAGCCTGCGGCTGGAGGGGATCGGGGTGGCCTCGGCGACCGCGCGCGAGGCCAGCACGTGGCGGAAGGCGAACGTTCCGCGCCCGGCCTCGCGCAGCAGGCCCGAGGCGAGCGCGCCGGTCAGGCCGTCGCGGGCGGCGGGTTCGCCGAGGCCGGCGACCGCCGCGATGAGCGCCTCGTCGGCGGGCGCCTCCAGCACCGCGGCGGCCTCCAGCACGGCGCGGGTGTCCGGAGCGAGGCGGGCGACGCGTTCCAGGACGGAGTCGCGCATCGTGGGCGGGACGCGCAGCTCCTCGGTGATGCGGCGGCGCCAGCCGCTCTCGGACCGGAAGATGTCACGCCGGGCGCGCAGCAGGCGCACGGTCTCCTCCAGCGCGAGCGGGATGCCGCCGGTGTGCTCGTGCAGGAAGGCCGCGAAGCGATCGGACACGTCGGCGGTGGCGAACATCGACTCCACCAGTGCGCGGGCCTGCGGCACGTCCAGCGGCTCCAGCGAGATGCGCTCCCAGGCCATGTTCCTGGGCGGCCGCGAGGTCAGGCGCAGCAGCGGTGAGCCCTCGCCGACGTCCAGTGGCCGGTATGTGACCACGATGGAGCGCTTGGCGTCCCGGGAGGCGGCCAGGGTGAGCAGCCAGTCGAGCGTGGCCGTGTCCGCCCAGTGCGCGTCCTCGACCACCAGTACGTCCACGCTGAGCGCGTCGATCAGCTCGCTGAGCGCGCGAAAGAGCCGGTGCCGGGTCTCCTGCGGGTCGGGCAGCGCCTCCAGCGCCGGCGGCAGCCACGGTGCCCACTCCGGGAACAGCGGGCGCAGCGCGCCGGCCAGTGGGCTCAGTTCCAGCTCGCCCAGGCGGTCGTGGAAGACGCGCAGCCCGTCGACGACCGCGCCGAGCGGGAAGGGTTCCTCCAGGGGAGGGCAGGCGGCCATGAGCACCACGCGCCCGCGCAGGGCGGGGGCGGCCAGGCACTCGTCCAGCAGGCGGGATTTGCCGATGCCCGCCTCGCCTTCGACGAGCACGAGAGCGGGCCGCGACAGCGCGGCGACCATCGTGGCCATGGCGTCGTCACGGCCGATGAGCGCCGGTGTGAGCGCGTCCGGTTGTGCCACTTGCGACACATCAGTCTCGTTCATTCTATAAAGGGGTGTATATCACGCTCCTGCTTCATCGGCGGGTTGAGGCGGGGGCGAGCTTCGGGCCCGGCCCCGGCGAGGTCGATGATCGGGTGGCCCGTGGCCCTTCGCGCACGCCACCGTGCCGGCCGTTCGTATCCCTGTCTCCAGGTCAGGGCGGGAAAGGCGGACGAGTCGGCCTGTAGGCCGGGTTTTGTCCTTCACTGACGTGAAGGGGCGACCATCCATCTAGGGCCGTCGTTGCCGGCGGCCTCAAGCGGTCTACCCGCGCGGCTCGGGCGGGCAGCCCTCGAACGTCGCGCGCGGAACGCTCCGGAGAGCGTCCCTTCTTGACCTTGCTCCAGGTGGGGTTTACCGAGCCGCCCACGTCACCGTGGGCGCTGGTGGTCTCTTACACCACCGTTTCACCCTTACCCCTCCCGCGAAGGAGGGGCGGTCTGTTTTCTGTGGCACTGTCCCGCGGGTCACCCCGGGTCGGCGTTACCGACCACCCTGCCCTGTGGAGCCCGGACCTTCCTCGGCGGGCCCGGAAGGGACCCGACGCGGCCGCCCGGCCGGCTCGTCCGCCGTACTCCAAGCTTATCGGCTCCCAACCGATCTCCAACCGGACGACAAGTCGTCTCCGGTCGAATGTGGAACGCGGGCGGCGCCGAGGAGGGAGCCGCCCACGCTCCGGACGGACGTGCGGCACGTCACGGCCCCCAGCCTGTACGGACGTCCGGAGCGCAGGCTTCAGCAGGCTTCAGGGACGGGCGGACGTCCGGCGCGCGGATCTCAGCGCGGACGGACGCCCACTCGGTGAACGTTCAGAGCGCGGGGCTTCAGCGCGGACGGACGCCCGCCCGGTGGGCGCCCGGAGAACGGACGTCCACGGACCGGAGGGCCTCAGCGGAGGTGGGAGGTGTCGTTGACCGCCTTCACCACCGCGGGCCCGTCGGCGTAGTACTCGATCAGGGACAGCGCGGCGAGGTCGAGATGCATGCGGTACAGCGCGGAGGGGGGAGCCTCCAGCGCGAGCCGCAGCAGCGTCTTGATCGGCGTGACGTGGGAGACGGCGAGGACCGTCCTGCCCTCGTAGCGCTCGACCAGCCTGTCCCCGGTCGCCCGGACCCGCCGCGCCGCCGTCTCGAAACTCTCCCCACCCGGCGGCGCGGCGGACGGATCCGCCAGCCACGCGGCGAGCTCGTCCGGCCAGCGACGCTGGATCTCGGTGAAGGTGTGGCCCTCCCAGTCGCCGAAGTCGACCTCCTTGAGCCCTTCCTCGACCTCGACCTCCAGCCCCAGCCTCGCCGCGACGATCTCGGCGGTGACGCGGGCTCGCTTGAGCGGCGAGCTGACGACGACCTGGATGCCGTACGGCGGGCGCGACAGCCTGGCGGCGGCGGCCTCGGCCTGGGCGATGCCGACGGAGGTGAGCTCGGGGTCGCCGACGCCGGAGAAGCGACGCTCGGCGGAGAACGGGGTCTCACCGTGCCGGAGCAGCAGCAGCGAGGTCGCCACGGTGGTGGGCGGACGCCAGCCGGTGCCGACGCCGGATCCGGTCGCCGCGGTCGTCTCGGGGTCCGTCCCGTTCGCCGGGCCGTACGGGGCCGGTGTCGCGGTCTCCTCCCCGCCGATGAGGTCCAGCAGGGAGTCCTGGATGGTGGTCGCGGCCCGGTGACCGGCCGGGCCGGGCTCGCGGACCCCCGCCGCGGGCCCACCGGAGACGACCGGGCCGGAAGCCCGGGAAGCGGCTTCACGGGAGACGGTCTCGCGGAACCCGGCGGCAGGCCCACCGGAGGCGGCCGGACCGGTCGGCGGGCCGGAGGCGGACGAAGCAGCGGCCGCCTCGCCGGCGAGGCGCCAGGGGCGGCCCTTGGCCGCGGCGTCCATCGCCTCGTTCGCCAGCCGGTCGGCGTCCTTGTTCTTCTCCCGGGGGATCCACCGCCAGGTGACCCGCAGCCGCCGAGCCAGCCCGGCGGCCTCGGAGGCGAGCGGCCGCAGCCCCTCGTTCTTGATCTTCCAGCGGCCGGCCATCTGCTCGATGACCAGTTTGGAGTCCATCCGGACCTCGACGGCCGCGCCGTCGCCAGCGATGGCCAGGAGGGACCGCAGGCCGGCGATCAGCCCGCGGTACTCGGCGACGTTGTTGGTCTGGGTTCCGATCGCCTCGGCGGTCTCGGCCAGCACCTGACCGTCCGAGGCGTCCTTGACGACGGCGCCGTACCCGGCGGGCCCCGGGTTGCCCCGGGAGCCGCCGTCGGCCTCGATGACGAAGGAGGTCACAGGCCCGATTCCGCGGTGCGGACCAGGATGCGGCGGCACTCCTCGCAGCGGATCACCTCGTCGTGGGAGGTGGCCTTGATGCGGTTGATCTCCGCGATGGACAGGCTCGTGCGGCAGCCGAGGCAGCGGGCGCCCTGGAGCATGGCGGCGCCCACCCCGAACTGCTCGCGCAGCTTCTCGTAGAGGGAGAGCAGGTCGGCGGGGATCTCGGTGGCGACGTCGCCGCGCTTGCCCTTGACCTCGCCGTTCTCCTTGTCGATCTCGGCGAAGGCGGCGTCCCTGCGGTCCTCGGCGTCGGCGCGGAGCCCGGCGAGCCGGTCCCGCTCGGCGGAGAGCTTGGTGACCTGCTCGTCGGCCGCCTCGCGGCGCTCCATGATCTCCAGGACGACCTCCTCCAGGTCGCTCTGGCGGCGGTGCAGGGAGGCGATCTCGGACTGGAGGCTCGCGAGGTCCTTCGGAGAGGTCACCTGGCCGGAGTCGAGGCGCTTCTGGTCGCGGTCGGCGCGGACGCGGACCGAGTCGACGTCGGACTCGGCCTTGGTCTGCTCGCGGGCGAGGTCGCCCGCCTCGGTCTCGGCGGCGATGACCTGCGTGGCGAGCCGGGCCACGCGGGCCGACAGGTCGTCGATCTCGGCCAGCTCGGGCAGGGTGCGGCGGCGATGGGCCAGCCGGTCGATGACGGAGTCGAGTTCGGCCAGGTCGAGTAGGCGCTTCTGCGCCGCCGGGGCTGCTTTCACTTCAGATCCTCGCACTCTGCTGTTGTCGTCCAGGCGTCCGTGACCGTCTCGGATACGCGCGTCTCCACAGTATTCCCCTTCGCGGCCAGTCCGGATGCCAGGCGGCGCGCCGCGTCGGCGAGCCAGGGCCACTCGGTCGCCCAGTGGGCGGCGTCGATCAGCGCCGGCCCCCCGGGCTCCTCGGTGAACTCGCTGGCCGGGTGGTGGCGCAGGTCGGCGGTGAGGAACACGTCCACCCCGGCGGCGCGGGCCGCGCCGAGGAGGGAGTCGCCGGAGCCGCCGCTCACCGCGACGCGCCGTACCTCGCGGTCGGGGTCTCCGGTGATCCGCAGGCCGCCGGCGGTGGCGGGCAGGCCCCGCGCCGCCTGCCGGGCGAACTCGCGCAAGGTGACGGGGGCGGGCGGCGATCCGACGCGGCCGAGGCCGCGGCGTGGGTCGTCGGCGGCGGGGACGAGGGGGGTGAGCGGGCCGGTGAGGCCGACGGCGCGGGCCAGCGCGTCGGAGACGCCGGGGTCGGCGACGTCGGCGTTGGTGTGCGCGGCGAACAGGGCGATGTCGTTTCTGATCAGTGTGTGGACCAGGCGGCCCTTGAAGGTGGTGGCAGCCACGCTGGTGGTGCCGCGCAGGTAGAGGGGGTGGTGGGTGACGATCAGGTCGGCGTTCCAGGCTCGGGCCTCCTCGGCCACGACCGGCACCGGGTCCACGGCGAACAGGATCCGCCGCACCGGCGCGGCGGGGTCTCCGCAGACGAGCCCGACCGCGTCCCAGGACTCGGCCCAGCGGGGGTCGTAGGTCGATTCGAGCTCGGTGACGACGTCAGCAAGGGTAGGCACGTGCGCAGACTACCGGCCGGCCCGGCGGCCGGTACGGACGGCGTTCCCGGCGTTCTCCGACCACCACGGCTCCCTCACGGAGGGCCGGCCGGCGCGAAGACCCTGCCGGTGGGGCGCGCCCTCGTCGCGGGCCGGAGCCGGCCCCTCCGCGCGGTCTTTACTTCGCCGCCCGGTCTGCAGGACGCTGATCTCCGGCGGAGCGCACGGCCCGCCGGGGTCTCCCGGCGGGCGGGCACGGGCATCCGGGAGGGCGGGCGCATGGGGCCGACTGTCGCGATCATCGGGGCCGGGTTCGCCGGCCTGTGCATGGCCATCCGGCTGAAGGAGGCCGGGATCGGTTCGTTCACGGTCTTCGAGCGGGGGCCGGGCATCGGAGGCACCTGGCGGGACAACACCTACCCGGGGGCGGGGTGCGACATCCCCTCGCACCTGTACTCCTTCTCCTTCGAGAGGTATTCGAGCTGGACCCGCCGCTATCCCGGGCAGCCGGAGATCCTCTCCTACCTGGAGATGTGCGCCGACAGGTACGGCGTGCGGCCGCACGTCCGGCTGGACACCGAGGTCACGGCCGCCGTCTACGACGAGTCGCTGGGCCGCTGGCGGGTGCGGACCGATGCCGGGGAGGAGCTGTTCGACGTGGTGGTGTCGGCGGTGGGGCAGCTCAGCCGTCCCCACCTGCCGGACATCCCCGGCATGGAGGACTTCCGGGGCGTCTCCTTCCACTCGGCCCGCTGGGACCACTCGGCGGACCTGACCGGGCGGCGGGTCGCGGTGATCGGGAGCGGGTCGTCGGCGGCGCAGCTCATCCCGCCGGTGGCCGAGGCCGCGGCCCACCTGGACGTCTTCCAGCGCACCCCCAACTGGGTGCTCCCCAAGCCCGGCGGCGTCTTCGGTCCCGTCGCCCGGACGGCCCTGCGCCGGGTGCCGTTCCTGCAGCGCGGGTACCGGGAGTGGTTCTACCGGTACACCGAGGGCACCCTCTATCCCGCCCTGTCCGGCGGGTGGAGCGCCGGGATGGTGCGCGAGCGGGCCCTGGCCCACCTGCGGGCACAGGTGCCGGACCCGGCGCTGCGGGCGAGGCTGACCCCGGACTACCCGGTCGGCTGCCGGCGGATCGTCATCGACAGCGGGTTCTATCCCGCGCTGACGCGGCCGGACGTGGACGTCGTCACCGAGCCGATCGTCCGCGTCACGCCGGGCGGCGTGGAGACGACCAGCGGGCTCCGCGAGGCCGATGCGATCGTCTACGCGACCGGTTTCGACGCCACCGGCTTCCTGTCGCCCGTCGAGGTGGTGGGCCGCGGCGGGCGCCGCCTGGCCGAGGAGTGGAAGGACGGCGCCGAGGCGTACCTCGGGATCGCGGTACCGCGCTTCCCGAACCTGTTCCTGCTGTACGGTCCCAACACCAACCTGGGCCACACCTCGATCGTCTTCATGATCGAGTGTCAGGTCGGGTACGTCATGGGCTGCCTGCCGTACCTGGTGGAGCGGGGGCCGATGGAGGTGGATCCCGCGGCGATGGACGCCTGGCGGCGGCGTCTCGCGGAGGCCATGGGCTCGACGGTGTGGCAGGCGGGCTGCACGAGCTGGTACAAGGACGCGGCGGGCCGGATCACCACGAACTGGCCGGGCCCGACCACCCTCTATCGGCGGCTCACCAGGGCGCCCCGGCCGTCGGCGTTCCGCTTCGCCCGCTGACGGCCGTACGCCTACTGACGGCCGTACGGCCGCGGCACGGGCGGCGGGCCGCCCCGTACGCGATGGGCCGGTGGCCGTGCGTGGCGGGTCGCTGGGCCGTGCGTGGCGGGCCGTGCGGCGCGGAGGGCCGGTTGCCGGTAACGTCGCGGGGGCCGAACCGCCACCCGCGAAGAAGGGCCCGCCCGTGTCCGTTGACCTCCACCGTGCCGCCGTGGTCGCCGACACCCACAACGACCTGCTGATGGCCGTCACCGCCCGGCCGCCGAAGCGGTGGGCGGCGTTCTTCCGCGAGCGCTGGCTGCCCCAGCTCCGCGAGGGCGGGGTGAACGTGCAGGTGCTGCCGGTGTTCGTGGACGACGGGTTCCGGCCCGAAGGCGCGCTCCGGCAGACGCTGCGCATGATCGAGTGCGCGCACGTCATCGCCGAGGGCAACGCCGACGCGGTACGGCTGTGCGCCGACGGCGCACAGATCGACGCCGCGCTCGCCGAGGACCGGATCGCCCTGGTGCTGGCGCTGGAGAGCGCCCCCGGCCTGGACGCGAACGTCGAGCTGCTGTCCACCGTGCACCGGCTGGGCGTGCGGGTCGCCTCGATCGCGCACGTGGGCCGTACGGCGCTGGCCGACGGCAGCGGCGAGGACGCCACCGGCGGCCGGCTCACCGCGGCCGGGGTGGAGGCCGTCCGGGAGATGGAGCGGCTGGGCATGATCTTCGACATCTCGCACCTGAGCGCCTCCGGGGTCGCGCACGTGCTGGAGCTGGCCACCCGGCCGGTGATGGCGACCCACTCCGCGGCGCGGGCGCTGCGCGACCACCACCGCAACCTCACCGACGAACAGATCCGCGGCGTGGCCGCGACGGGCGGCGTGGTGTGCGTCAACTTCCTGGCGGCCTTCCTGGCGGAGGACGCGGCCGACCACACGATGGACCGGCTGGTGGACCACATCGAGCACGTGGTGAGCGTCGGCGGGCTCGACCACGTGGGCCTGGGCCCCGACTTCATGCGTGAGGTCATGACCGACCTCACTCCCCCGTGCTGTGAGGGGTTCAGCTACAGCGGCGTGGACGCCTGGGCGGCCGTCCCGGGGCTGGCCGGGCCGAGCGGCCTGCCGCTGGTCACCGACGCGCTGCTCAAGCACGGGTTCTCCGACGAGGAGGTCGTCAAGATCGTCGGCGGTAACGTCCTGCGGCTGTTCCGCGAGGAGCTGGGCCGCCCGGCCTGATCACGGGAGTTCCCGGGCTCGGGCCGGGCCGGTCCGGAAGGCGGCCCGCCCGGCCCCGAGACGGTTCCGTGCTCTCAGGACCCGGCTCGGGCAGGACCCCGCTCGGACAGGACCCCGCTCAGGCGGGGCCCGCCGCGGCTCCGGGGGCGCGGTCCGTCAGGTAGTCCTCGCGCAGCCGGGAACGGGAGAGCTTGCCGGTGGGGGTGCGCGGCAGCTCGTCGCGGAACTCGATGATCCGGGGGTGCTTGAACCGGGCCAGGCGCGGGCCGAGGTGGTCCAGCAGCTCCTGCGGGGTGGGCCGGGCGCCCGGCGCGGGCTGGACGAGCGCGGCGACGCGGTGGCCCCACTCCTCGTCGGGCACGCCGATCACCGCGACGTCGGCGACCGCCGGGTGCTCCAGCAGCGCGGCCTCGACCTCCGCCGGGTAGATGTTCACCCCGCCGGAGACGATCAGGTCGGTACGGCGGTCGCACAGGAACAGGTACCCGTCCTTGTCCAGGAACCCGATGTCGCCGGGCGCGTACCACTCGCCGCGCATGCCGGCGGCGGTCTTGGCCGGGTCCTTGCGGTAGGTGAAGCGGCTAAGACCCGACTTGACGTACACCATGCCGGGCTCTCCCGGCGGCAGCTCCTCGCCCTCGGGGCCGAGGATCCTCGCCTCGAACCCGGGGACGGGACGGCCGACCGTGCCGGGGCGCTCCAGCCACTCGTGCGGCTTGACGGCGAAGGCGATGGCCGCCTCGGTGGAGCCGTAGTACTCGTACAGGACCGGACCCCACCAGTCCATGACGGCCTTCTTCACCGCCGGCGGGCAGGCCGCGCCGGTGTGCATCACCTGCCGCAGCGACGACAGGTCGTAGGAGCGGCGGACCTCCTCGGGCAGCCGCAGCATCCGGTGGAACATCGTCGGCACCATCATGGAGTTGGTCACCCGGTGGCGGTCCACCAGCTCCAGCACCCCGGCCGGGTCGAAGCCGGGGGCGATCACGAGGGTGTGGCCAAGGTGCAGGGCGAACATGGTGTGCGCGCACGGCGCGGAGTGGTACATCGGCGAGGTCACCAGGTGGATCCCGTCGCCCGGCCGCAGGTCGCAGACCTCGCCGAGGAACCAGGTGACGGCCGGGACGGCGGCCTCCGGCTCGGCGCCGGACAGCCGCCGCTGGACGCCCTTGGGGAAGCCGGTGGTGCCGGAGGTGTACCACATGACCGATCCGGCGGTCCGGTCCCCGGGGTCGGTCGCCGGCTGCCCGGCGGCCAGGCCGGCGGCGGTGAGCGCCCCGGCCACGGGGCGGTCCGGTCCGGCGACCACGACCCGGGCGTCGCAGTCGGCGAGGATGTAGGCGATCTCCGCGTCCGTCAGGTGCCAGTTGACCGGCACGTAGTACAGGCCGATCTGGCCGGTGGCCATCAGCATGACCACCTGGTCCAGGCCGTTGGGCAGCACCCCGGCGACCACGTCGCCCCGGGTGAGCCCGCGGGCGCGCAGGCCGTGCGAGACCCGGTTCACCAGGGCGAGCAGCTCGCCGTACGAGGTGGTCGTGCCGTCGGCGTCGATCACCGCGCGGCGTCCCGGGTCGGCGTGTGCGATCCGGTAGAAGCCGGGGAGAGCGGTGATGTCGGGCATGGGTCCTCCCGGTGCCGTCGGCCGACGGGACGCGAACGGGACCGCGGAGTACGGCGGGCTCCCCTTTTCATCCCTTTTGTAGTAGAGATGCGCGCGGCGGTGTCCGGCGAAACCGGAAAGGCGGGACGGGGAGCGGCTAGGGTTCCGATGTGGCACGGGGATTCGGGCGTCTGCAGCGTGACGACCTGCTCCGCGCGGCCTGCGGCGTGATCGCCGCACGGGGGTTCGGGCGCACGCGCACGACCGACATCGCGCGGGCCGCGGGGGTCAGCCAGGCGCTGCTGTTCTATCACTTCGAGACGAGGGAGAAGATGCTCGCGCATGCCCTCGCCTACGCGGCCGAGCGTGACCTGGCGGCCCTGGAGAGACTGGAGGCGTCGGGCGGCTCCCCGCCGGAGCGGCTGCGCGCCCTGCTCGCCCTCTACTCCCCCGGCGGGCGTCCCACCTCGTGGACGCTGTGGATCGACGCCCGCGCCGAGTCGGTGCGCGACGCCGACCTGGAGGCGATCTGCCGGGAGACCGGCCTGCGCTGGCGGCGGGCGCTGCGCTCCGTCGTCGACGAGGGGGTCGGGACCGGCGCCTTCGCCTGCGCCGACCCCGAGGGCGCGGTCTGGCGGATCATCGCGCTCGTCGACGGCCTGGCCGTCCAGGCGACCGCGCACCGGCGGCTGCTGACCCGGGCCCGGCTGGCAGAGCTCGTCCGCGCGTCCGCCGAGCTGGAGCTGGGTCTGCCGCGTGGCGCGTTGTCCTGAGCCGACCGCCGGGCCACCAGCGGCCTCCGGGCGACCGCCGCCCGCCGGGCCACCACCGCCCGCCCGGCGACCGCCGTGCGCCGCGTGACCTCCTCCCGCCGGACGGTGGGCTCCCGCCGGGCGACCGGCGTCCACCGGGCCGCCACCGGCCGCCGGGCAGCACGACCATGAGCATGGCCAGGGCGATGAGCCCGCCGCCGACGAGGAAGGTGCCGGTGAGCGGCTCACCGTACGCCGCGACGGCCAGGGCGGTGACCCAGAGTGGCTGGGCCGACAGGATCACCGCGGCGGGCACCGGCGGCACGTGGAGCTGCCCGAAGGAGCGGGCCAGGAAGCCGAGGGCGCAGGCGACGACCGACAGGTGACCCAGGACCGCCCAGTCGGCCGGGGTGGCGGGCAGCGTGAGGCCGCCGGGCACGGCGAGGACGCCGGTCATGAGCGCGATGGTGCCGAGCTGGATCACCGCGATCGGGTAGGCGTCGCGGCGGGCGCCGTCGTAGCCGCCCAGCACCAGCGTGTGCGCCGCGTACAGCACCGCCGACAGCAGCGTTACGGCCAGCGCGGGCAGTGACACGTCGCCGCCCTCGGCCTCCTTCAGCAGCGTGAAGGCCGCCATCGCGGTCGTCGCGAGCGCCACCGCGACCCAGGTGCGGCCGGAGATCCGGGCGCCGGTCAGGATCAGCCCGAGGAGCGGGGTGATCACCACGTAGGAGCCGACGGCGAAGCCCGAGACCGAGGAGGGGAGGTCGCTCAGGGCGACCGCCTGGGCGGTCTGGCCGACGCCGAACACCAGGCCGAGCAGGGCTCCGGTCAGCCACGTCCGCTCCGACAGTCCCCGCAGGCAGCGGGGGCGGATCGCGACCAGGACGAGCGTGGCGATGCCGTACCGCTCGGTGAGCAGGTCGGCCACGGGCACGCGGGCGATGAGGTCCTTCATCAGCGGAAAGGCCGAGCCCCAGGCCGCGCTGACGAACAACAGGAGGACGGTTCCCAGGAGGGGACGGGGGGCGGACGCCGCTGTCATACCCGGAAGGATTGCATCACGTTCGGCGACGTTGACGTCACCGAATGAATCGGAGTGGTCCTAATACGCCTCTGAGGAAGTCCGTTCCACCGGCGTGTGACACCTCACACCCCAGACAGCGGTTTTCGAGGCTTACAAGCGTTCCGTCCGGTTTCGGGACGGGGCACCGGGAGACCACTTGCGGGTGTTCCATCCAGTCCCCGGGACGGGGGCATCGGGAGGGCACTTGCGGATGTTCCGCCCGGTTCCCGAGTGGTGACACCGGGAGACCGCTTACGGGTGTCCCGTCCGGTTGCCGGGTAGGGGCGCCGGGAGACGCCGGGAGGCCGCCCGCGGGTGTTCCGCCGGTCACCGGGTAGGGGCCACCGGACGGCACAGGAGACGCGGGAGGCTGCTGATGAAGACGGCGATCGTGACCGGGGGCGCCTCGGGCATCGGCCTGGCCCTCGCCCGCGAGCTGCGCGGGCACGGCGTCCACGTGGTGGTCGCGGACTCCGACGGCGACGGAGCCGGGCGCGCCGCCGCCGAGCTCGGCTGCGCCGGGGCGGCGCTGGACGTCACCGACGCGGACGCGGTCCGGGAGCTGGTGGCGAAGGTCCGGGCCGACCACGGCCGGCTGGACTTCATGTTCAACAACGCCGGGATCGCGGTCGGCGGCGCCGCCGAGGAGTTCGGCCTGGAGCACTGGAACCGGGTGATCGACGTGAACCTGCGCGGGGTGGTCCACGGCGTCCACGCCGCCTACCCGGTCATGATCGAGCAGGGGTTCGGCCGCATCGTCAACACCGCGTCCGTGGCGGGGGTGTTCCCCGCCCCGTTGATGCTGCCCTACACCACGGCCAAGCACGGGGTGGTCGGGCTGTCGCTCGCGCTGCGCGCCGAGGCGGCGGCGCACGGGGTGAGGGTGCACGCGGTCTGCCCGGGTTTCGTCGACACCCCGCTGTTCGACCGCGTCAACCCGGGTCTGCCGCAGACCGCGGTCAGCGCGAACGCCCGGCGCTCGGCGGAGCTGGCGGCGCCCTTCCTCTACCCGGCGGAGACGCTGGCCCGCGACGTCATGCGGGGCGTCGCCCGCGACCGGGCGCTCATCGTGGTCCCGGCGTCGGGCCGGGCGGCCTGGCTCCTGACCCGGCTCTCGCCCGCGCTCGCGGTCCGGGCGGCCTCACTGGGAGTCCGCCGCCTGCTCCGCGGCTGACGACCGGACGGTCCGCCCGACGGCCCGGCACCGGGCCGGGCCCCTTGGATCGCTCCTGGCCCGGGTCCGGGGTCCACGGGTTCAAGACACCGCGGGGTCACGGCCCCACGGGCTCACGGCCCCACGGGTCCACGGGCCCACGGCCCCACGGGTTCATGAACTCACGGGCTCACGGGCTCACGGGCTCACGGGCTCACCCAGGGGGAAATACTCGAACCAGTCGAAGTCCGCCGGACTCCGGGCCGCCTCCGGGCCGCCCGCGGCGTACATGCCGATGTAGGCGCCGGTGAAGCCGCCCGCGACGGTCGTGCTGAGCACGCGCCCGTCCACCGCGGCCCCGAGGGGCAGCCACCGCCCGGGGGTCGTGGCGTAGCGCATCCGGTACTCCTGGCCTCTCGCCTCCACCCCGAGGAACAGCCTGCCGCCGGGCACCGGGGCCGTGGCGAGCACCTCGTCGGCGCCGGCGTGCCGGCGAACCACCTCCAGGCCGCGCGCCGACAGGACGTAGCGGATGTGGAAGTCGTCGTTCTGCACCAGCACCAGGCCCGCGCACCCGTCCCCCGCCGGGGTGAAGTCGAGGGCGGTGTGCGCGGCGAAGTCGCGGTGGCACTGCCTGCGCGCCACCAGGCTCGGCGCGGCCCGCTCGGCGAGGGTCCGCGGGCCCGGCCGCAGCCTCAGGTGGCCGGGCCGCTCGGTCAGGCTCCAGTACGGCTCGCGCGGGGTGCGCAGGTGGTTCCAGCACGGCGCGAGCCGTTCCGCGTCGAAGTTGTCGCATACGGGTTCGGCGGGCCAGCGGTGCTCGGACAGGCCCGGCGCGGCCGCCTCTGGCCGGACCTGCTCGGCGAGCGGCCAGCCGTCCTCCCAGCGCACCCGGGTCAGGAAGGTCTCCCGGCCCAGGTTGTAGTGGTATCCGCCGTAGGGGCGCATCGCCAGCAGCACCATCCACCACTCGCCGGCGGCGGTCCGCACGAGGTCGCCGTGGCCGGTCCCGACGATCGGGTGGTCGAGGCCCAGGTGGCGGTGGGTGAGGACCGGGTTGCGGGGGTTGCCGTGGTACGGCCCGGCGACGTCGTCCGAGCGGGCGACGGTCACGGCGTGGTCGTGCGCGGTGCCGCCCTCGGCGATCAGCAGGTGGTAGCGGCCGTCGACCTTGTAGAGGTGCGGGCCCTCGGCCCAGACGGCGTCCTTGAGCGCGCCGTCCCACAGCACGGTCTCCTCGCCGGTGAGGGTCATCGTGCCGAGGTCGAGCCGGCGCAGGAAGATCTCCGTGTGGCCGAGGTCGTTCGTGGGGCGGGTCGCGGTGACCCAGGCGGTCCCGTCGTCGTCGAAGAACAGCGACGGGTCGAAGGCGCGGGGCAGGTCCAGCGGGTACGGCTCGCTCCACGGGCCCGCCGGGTCGGTCGCGGTGACCACGAAGTTCTCCAGGCCGGCCTCCGGCCGCCCGTCGACCAGCGTGGTGATCATGTAGAAGACGCCCTCGTGGTGCCGGAGCGTCGGGGCGTAGATCCCGCCGCTGGGCTTGGTCCCGTCGAGCGGGAGCTGGGAGGGACGGTCCAGGACGTGGCCCAGCGGCCGCCAGTGCACCAGGTCGAGGCTGTGGAAGATCGGCACGCCGGGGAACCACTCGAAGCTCGACGTGACCAGGTAGTAGTCGTCGCCGACCCGGCAGATCGAGGGGTCGGGGTGGAAGCCGGGGAGGATCGGGTTGGTGAACGCCCTCGCCGCGCCCGCCGCGCCGAGAACGCCCGCCGTACCCGCACCGCCCGCCGTACCCGTCGCGCCCGGACCGCCGGCCGTGCCCACCGGGTTCACCGTGCCGGAGACGTCCGCCGTGCCCGTCGTCTCCGGGACGCCCGCCGTCACCGGGCCGCCAGGTTGCCGGCGAGGAGTTCGAGCAGGGGCTCGCGGCGGACGCAGGCCGTCAGGGCGAAGGAGTCGGCCAGCGCGATCAGCTGCTCGTCGGACAGGCCGCGGAACAGCGAGGCGTACTCCGGCAGCATGGCCTGGGCGATGAGGATGTGCCGGATGAGGTCGTCGGCCTGGTACCGGGCGCCCCACGGGTAGGGGTCCCAGCCGGGGAACTCGGTCTCCAGGAGCCGGTGCAGCGGCGCGAGGACGTCCGCGGACTCCTCCATGGTGGAGCCCCACCGGTCGGCGCCGAGCCGCGACTTCTTCGCGATGAACGGCCCGAAGCGCTCCATGTAGGGGCCCGCGGCGTACACCAGCCCCTGGAGCCCGACGTCCTTGTAGGTCCACAGGGACCAGCCCGCCTCGTGGGCGTCGTAGATGTCGAGCTGGTCGCGGAGGATCTGGTAGCGCTGCCCGTCCACGCCGGGGTCGCCGGTGTAGACGGGGCCGAACTCCCCCACCCACAGCGGTGTGCCCGTCTGGCGCTGGAAGGCGGTGCGCCGCTCGAAGGTCAGCTCCAGCTGCTCGCGGTCCACCCACTCGCCCCGGGTGTGACCGGGGTACGGCCCGCCGTGCGCGAACCCGGCCAGGGCGTAGTCGTGGCAGACGAAGACGGTGTTCTCGTAGACCTCGCGGAAGACGGAGAAGTCGGTGGAGTAGGTGTTGCCGTCGAGGAACAGCACGTGGCCGGGGTCGGCCGCGCGGACCGCCTTGACCAGGCGGTCGTAGAACGGCCCGACGACCGTGCCGGTGGGGTCGGCGGGCTCGTTGACCGGGTTGTAGCCGGCCACCCACCGGTGGTCGCGGTAGCGGTCGGCGATCGCCTCCCACAGGTGCACCACCCGGTCCTGGAAGTGCCGGTGCCGCCAGAACGAGGCGACGTGGGTGGGGTTGTCGGAGTGCCAGTGCTGGTTCTGCGCCCCGGGCAGCGCGTGCAGGTCGATGACGCTGTAGATGCCGTGCTCGCCGAGCAGGCCGACGACGCGGTCGAGGTGCCGGAAACCCCGTTCGACGATCTCCATGGGGCGGTCGTCGGACTCCAGGTGACGGTAGTTCACCGGGATGCGCACGCAGTTGACGCCGAGGGAGGCCAGCAGCGCCGCGTCGCCGGGGCCGAAGAAGGAGGTCAGCAGCCGGTCGAAGAACAGCTCGGCCCGGTCCTCACCCAGCACCTCGCCCACCGAGCGCCGCATCTCCGACTCGGTGGAGGGGTAGCCGGTGATGAAGTTCTCCATGTTCAGCCAGCCCCCGAGGCCGACGCCGCGCAGCCGTACCGCGGCGCCCTCCGGGTCGACGAGCCGGGATCCGGAGACACGCAGGGTCATGGATTCTCCTTGTGCGACGATCGCCGTCCGCCGAGCGGGCGCCGAAAGCGGTTCTTTGAAACTTTCATCAGGAAATTGAACTTTTCAGAGCCGAGCGATACGCGGAACGCGCATATCACTCGAATGATCCGTTCGGATGGAATGACCGGCATGCCGCGCCGGGCGGGCGGAGAGCCGAAAGTTTCGGCTACACTCCTGGGCATGCCAGCGAAGAGGCGGGTGACGATCGCCCTCATCGCCGAGGAGGCGGGGGTTTCCGTCCCCACGGTGTCCAAGGTCATCAACGGGCGTCCGGAGGTCGCCGCCGAGACCCGGCGGCGGGTCGAGCGGTTGCTGCACAAGCACGGCTACCGGCGGCGCGTCAGCCAGAGCGACGGGCCGGTCGGGCTGATCGACCTGGTCTTCTCGGAGATAGAGAGCCCGTGGGCGATGGAGATAGTGCGCGGCGCCGAGACGGCCGCCCGCGAGGCCGACGCCGGCATCGTGGTGTCCGTGCTGCACACGCACGCAGGCCCCGGCCGCGACTGGCTGGAGCGCATCGCGGCCCGCCGTACCGACGGCGTGGTCGTCGTCGCCTCGAAGCTGTCCGCCACGCTGCAGGGGCAGCTCAACGCCCGCGCGATGCCGTTCGCCGTCGTCGACCCGGAGGGCGAGCCCGCGCCGGGCGTCACCTCGGTCGGCGCGACCAACTGGAACGGTGGGCTGGCCGCCACCCGGCACCTGCTGGAGATGGGGCACCGCAGGATCGGGATGATCGGCGGACCGGCCGACATGCTGTGCAGCCGGGCCAGGATCGACGGCTACCGCGCGGCGCTGGAGACCGCGGGCGTGACCGTCGCGCCGGAGCTGATCTGCCACGGCGACTTCCTGGTCGACTCCGGTCGCGACCACGGCCACGCGCTGCTCTCCCTGGACGACCCGCCCACCGCCATCTTCGCCGGCAGCGACATGCAGGCGTTCGGGGTGTTCGAGGCCGCCCGGCGGCGCGGCCTGCTCGTCCCGGACGACCTCAGCGTCGTCGGCTTCGACGACCTGCCGCTGGCGCGCTCGGCCTGGCCGCCGCTGACCACCGTCCGCCAGCCCCTGCAGGACATGGCGGCCACGGCCACCAGGATGGTCCTGGGCATGGGGCGGGGCGAGCCGGCGCAGGCCCGGCGCGTCGAGCTGGCCACCGACCTCGTCGTCCGGGAGAGCACCGCGCCGCCCCGGGCCGCGCGGGGCTGAGGCGTCCGAGGGGACACCGTACCCCTGGGCCGGCGGGGCCGCGCCGTACTCCGGCCCCGTCCGCCCCGGGGCGCCCGCCGGGGTGCCGTGTCCCGGGGCGCCCGCGGGGGCGCCGCGTCCCAGATCCACCGGCCGTCAGCCCTTCATCGCGCCGGCGGTCAGGCCGCTGACGAGCCGGCGCTCGGCCAGGGCGTAGAACGCCAGCGCCGGCACCATCGCGACGGTGACGTAGGCGAGGACGCGCGCCCACTCGGTGGCGTACTGCCCCTGGAACTGCTGGACGCCGAGGGGGAGGGTCCACCAGGAGGGGTCGTTGAAGACGACCAGGGGGAGCATGAAGTTGTTCCAGCTCCCCACGACCGCGAGCACCGAGACGGTCGCCAGCGCCGGGCGGGCCATCGGCAGCAGGATCTTCCAGAAGAAGCCGAACGCGCCGCACCCGTCGAGCGTCGCCGCCTCCTCGATCTCCCCCGGGATGCTCCGGAAGAAGCCCCGCAGGATGATGATCGTCATCGGCAGGCCGAAGGCGGCCTGCGGCAGCACGACCCCCAGCGGGTTGTCCAGCAGGCCGGCGGCCCGCAGCAGGACGAACAGCGGGAGGATCGCCACCGCGAACGGGAACATCAGCCCGACCGTGAAGAGCGTGAAGAACAGCTCCCGCCCCCGGAAGGCGAAGCGGGCGAAGACGAAGGCGGCCAGCGCGGACACGCCGACGACGACGAGCGTCGTGGCCGCCGCGATGAGGACGCTGTTGCCGAGCTGTCGCCAGAACGTCGGGGCGGTCAGCACGTCGGCGTAGTTGGTGAACACCCACGGCGACGGCAGGCCGACCGGGTTGGTGGACAGCTGGACGGTGTCCTTGAACCCGCCGAGCAGGCCGAAGAGGATCGGCACGATGACGAACGCCCCGACCGTCACGGCGATGACGTGCAGCCCCAGGGACCGCGGCCGGACTCCGGCGCGGGAGGGGGCACTCCGCCGGTTCAACGCTGGCTCCGCATGGCGGTGAGGGCTCCCTCGGTGTCGCGGCGCATGACGTACCGCTGGTAGAAGAGTGCGAAGACGAGGCTGATCGCGAACATCACGACGCTGATCGCGTTGGCGTAGCCGACCTGGTAGCGCTTGAAGCCGAACTGGAACATCGTGACGGCCATGGTCTCGGAGGAGTGGGCCGGCCCTCCGCCGGTGAGGACCCAGACCAGGTCGAACAGCTGGATCGCCCCGATGACGGACAGGAAGACGCTGATCCGGATCGTCGGGCCGAGCAGCGGCAGCGTGACGTACCGGAACACCTGCCAGCTCCCCGCGCCGTCGATCTGCGCCGCCTCGGTCACCTCGTGCGGGATGCCCTGACGGCCGGTCAGGTAGAGGATCATGTGGAAGCCGAAGTACTTCCAGGTCATCACCAGGAAGAGGGACGGCATGACGGTGGACGGGTCGGAGAGCCAGTCCGACTCCAGCCCCACCGTCCCCAGCACGAGGTTCGCCAGGCCGCCGTCCGGGGACAGGATCATCGAGAACAGCACCCCGGTGATCACCTCGGAGAGGATGTACGGGGCGAAGAAGATCATCCGGTAGACGGCCCGGCCGCGCATGCGCTGGTTGAGCAGCATGGCGACGCCGAGGGCGAACGGGAGCTGGACCACCAGCGACAGGACGATCAGCACCACGCCGCGCCACAGGTCGCCGAGGAAGACCTCGTCGCCGAACATCCGCTCGAAGTTGGCCGTCCCGATGAAGTCGTCCGGGAGGCCGCGCAGGCCGTTCCACTTGAAGACGCTGGTGTAGATCGCCACGAGGATCGGGGCCAGGACCAGCAGGCCGAACAGCAGCAGGGCCGGGAGCAGGAACGCCGCTATCGTCAGCCTGCCCCGGAACCGGTGCCCGCGCGGCGGCCGGGGCGCCGGTGCCCCGGCCGCCGTGTCGGCGGCCGGGGACGGCGCCCGCCGCTCCCCCGTGGGGGGCGCGAGCCGGGAGGTGCCTTCCGCAGCCCTCATCTACTCGGACTTCGCCGTCTCGGTGATGGCCTGCGCGACCTGCTCGGGCGTCTTCTTGCCCACGATCAGCTCGGCGACGCTGTCGTTGACCTCCTGCCCGACCGCCGGGGGGTAGGCCTGGTCGAGGTAGAGCTGGAAGCCGCTCGCCGTCGACAGCGCCTTGGCCACCGTCGCCAGGTTCGGGTCCTTGACGGCGTCCTCGGTGCCCTTCAGCACCGGCAGGACCGCCCCGGACGCCACCACGTCGCGGTGGTTCTTCTCCTCGGAGATGAACTTCAGGAAGTCGAGCGCCTCGGCGGGGGCGTCCGCGCCGACGGCGTACCCGCCGCCGCCGCCGAAGGCGTCCGTCACCTTGCCCGTCCCGCCCTCGACGGCCGGGAAGGGGAAGAAACCGAGGTCGTCGCCGATGCCCTTGCCCGCCTCCTTCTCCACCGACGGCGCCCACTGGCCCATCAGCTCCATCGCCGCCTTGCCGTTGCCGACGAGCGCGGCCTGGCCGTCGGGGGTGTTGTAGGCGGCGCCGAGGAAGCCCTTCTGGAACGGGTCGAGGTCGGCGAGCTCCTTCAGGCGCCGCCCGGCCTCCACGAAGGGGGGCTTGGTGAAGTCGTGGTCGGTCGCCGCCTGCTGCAGGGCCTGCAGGCCGCCGATCCGCATGGCGAGGTAGGCCCAGTAGTAGTGGCCGGGCCACTTCTCCTTGCCGGCCAGGGCGATCGGGGTGATGCCGGCCGCCTTGAGCTTCTTGACGGCGTCGATGTAGGCCGACCAGGTGGCCGGCGGCTCGGTGACGCCCGCCTTGGCGAACAGCGCCTTGTTGTACCAGAAGCCGACCATGCCGATGTCGGCCGGGATCGCGTAGGTCTTCCCGTCGACCTGGTACGGCTGCAGCGAGGCCGGGGTGAACGAGCCGCTCCAGGCCGCGCTGTCATCGGTCAGGTCCTTGACCAGCCCGGCGTCCACCTGCTGCTTCAGGACGCCGCCGCCCCAGGTGGTGAAGAGGTCGGGCGTCTTGCCCGACTGGTTCAGCGTCGTCATCCGGGCCTTGAATGCCTCGTTCTCGATGGGGAGGTTCTTGATGACGACGTTCGGGTGCTGCTTCTGGTACTCGGTGGCCATGCGTGCGAGGAAGGACTTCAGCGGTTCGGTGGTCCCGATGTTCCACCACTCGACCGTGACCTTCCCTCCGCTCCCTCCACTCCCGGAGGCGGCCTTCGGCTCCTCGCCGCCGCATCCTCCGAGGAGGAGCGTGGCTGCGACCAGGGCCGCCGCGCTTCGCCGTCCCAACGACATCACAGTGGTTCCCTTCCTCATCTCTCGGGGGTCGTGCGGGGGCTCAGGCCCTGGCCGACGTCGGGCGGACGCGCCCGGCTCCGCCGCCGCACCACTGTTGCTGAAAGTTTCGACAGATACCCGATATTTTCTGGGTGGCGCCGACGTTACATCGGCGTGACGGCCGGATCAACGGTCGTTGTAGAGACGTTATGGGGCGGTCTCCGCACCTCCGGGGGGTGGATTCGCGGCGCCGTACGGTGTCCCAGCTCAGGGCGTCCCATGGCGGCGCCCCGGGAGGACGGCCCCGGCGGCGGGGTCCGAAAATCCCGGGAGGGGCATGAAAGTTTCAAAGGCCGGCCCGCGGTCCCGCCTCCGCCAGGCCGCGGTCACGCCGGGCCGACGCGGGGCTCCGGCGCTTCGGCCCCGTACCCGTCACGCCGCCGCCGCGGACGTGGACATAGACGTGGACGTGGACGTGGACGTGGTCACGGAGCCGCTACCGACCCGCTATCCGTGGCCACCACGGAGGCGGCCGGCGCCCCCGCTGCGGAATGCTGTGACCACGGCGATCGGACAAGCAGGAGATTCTTGACGATCGCCCACCCATACCGACAGGAGTGATGACGATGGCCGGCGACGAGAGCGGCACCTACGAGGGATTCACGGCCGAGGAGCGCGCCGCGATGAAGGACCACGCCCAGGAGCGGAAGAAGGCGGCGCGCCGCGCCTCGCGGGAGGAGAAGGCGGCGGAGGCGGAGCGGGACGTCCTCGCGAAGATCGCCGAGATGGAGGACACCGACCGGATCATGGCCGAGCGCGTCCACGCCGTCATCAGGGCCACCGGCCCGGAGCTCGAACCGAGGCTCTGGTACGGCATGCCCGCATACGCGCTGGACGGCAAGGTCGTCTGCCACTTCCAGAACGCGGGGAAGTTCAAGACGCGCTACGCGACGCTCGGGTTCAGCGACGTGGCGAAGCTGGACGAGGGCGCGATGTGGCCTGTCGCCTTCGCCCTGACCGAGGTGACGCCCGAGGTGGAGGAGCGGATCGCCGCGCTGGTGAAGCAGGCGGTGAGCTGAGGTCCGCCCCCGGCGGGAGACCGAGTGCGCCGATCGGCTCGCCCGATCCGGGCGGGCGGGGCGGTCCGGGCGCTCTGGGCGGTCCGGGCGGGCGGGGCGGTCCGGGCGAGCGGGGCGGTCCGGGCTTTTTCCGGCCCTCAGCCGCCGTGACGGGCGTACGGCGGGGCGGCTACCGGACGGCCGCGGGCGCGAGGCCGAGGCCGGCGAGCGCGGCCTGCCCGGCGGCGGCGTGCCCGCCCCCGGCGAGCACCAGCGTGCGCGCCGCCTGGTGGCGGCAGCCGGCCGCGTCGAACGCCGCCGCGACGGCGAGTTGCCGGGGCAGGTCGCCGTCGAGCAGCGCCTCCGCCCGGTCCACCTGGGCGGAGGCGACGGGGTTGCCGGTGACCACGGCCCGGGCGGAGGCGATCCGGTCCCGGGCGTCCGGGTGCCCGGCGAGCACTGCCGCCTCCGCCCTGAGCGCCGTATACCAGTGAAGCCAGATCCAGGAGACCCACTTCCACACCTCGTCCGGCTCCGGCGCGATCCGTTCCAGCGCCGCGTCCGCGTCCCCGTGGTGAAGCAGGACCGTGGCGTCGAAGACCGCGCCGTAGCCCCAGCGGTGCTCCGGCCCGGTGCCCGCCTCGTCGACGATCCCGAGCCAGGTCCTCCGGGCGCCGTGGTCGCCGCGCAGGCCGTGGACCATCGCGACCGACGCGGCGGCGGGGCCGAGGGAGAACGACCGTCCCCGGCCGCTTCGCTCCCAGGCGTCGAGGAGCCGCGCGCCGCCGGCGAGCACCTCGGCGGCGTCGCCGGTGAACGCGTCGGCGACCAGGAGCCATGACATGGCGTGATGACCCGCCTCGGCCAGCAGTGGGTGATCGGCGAGCCGCCTGCCCCACCGGCGGGCCCCCCGTAGATCGCCGACGCCGAGGGCGGTTCCGGCGGCCATGGCCAGGGCGTCGACCAGCTCGTGCGTTCCGGCGGGTGAGGGCGGCGCGGACGCCAGGACGTCGATCCGGCGCCGGGCGGCGGCCGCGGCGGCGAAGGGCTCTCCGGCCCAGCTCCGGGCGCCGGAGAGCGCGTCGAGCGCGGCGGACTCCGCCACCGGGTCGCCCGCGTGCCGGGCGAGCTCGACCGCTCGCTCGGCGAACCCGACCGTCTGCCACGCGGTGTTGCCGGTGTCCCCCTGGACCGCGCCGAACGCGTCGGCGACCACCGCCGCCTCGGCCAGCGCGACGGCCGCCTCGGCGGCCGGGGCGTCGCCTGCCAGCTCCCGCGCCTCCTCGAGGAGGGCGGCAGCCTCCTCCGCCGAGGGAACCCGCGTGAACAGGCTGGAGAAGCGGTACGCGACGGTGGCGGCGGCGGCCAGGTCGCGGCCCGCGCCGGTGGTGTCACCGGCCCGGCGGGTGGCCTCCGCGGCGGCGCGGTGCAGGCGGAACATGTCGTCGCCGAGCCCGCGGCATCCGGCCACCGCTGCGGCGCGCCGCAGCGCCGTGGCCGCCTCTGCGTCGCCGGGGGCGGCGGGGACGTCGGGGGCAGGGGCGTCGGCGGGGACGAGGGCGGCGGTCCCGGCGGTCCCGGCGGCGAGCCGGGCCGCCTGTTCCAGCCGCTGCTGGGCCTCGCCGAGCAGGTTGCGGGCGAAGGCCAGATCGGCCAGGGACAGGGCGAGCCGATGGGCGTCCGCGCGCCGTTCCGGCTGCCCGGAGGCCCAGGCGAGGGCGGCCCGCATGTCCTCGGCCACGGCGTCGAAACCGGCGCGCCGGTCCGCGCCGCCGGCTCCCGCGAGGGCGTCCGCCCCGGCCAGGCACCAGCCCAGGTGCCGGGACCGGACGTCCGTCAGCTCGCCGGCGCCGGTGAGCCGCTCCACCCCGTACTGGCGGATGGTCTCCAGCGCCTGGTACCGGGTGCCACCGGTCGAGGCTGTCACCACGTCGATCGGCCCGGCGGAGCGTTCCGGGCCGATCGTGACCCGCGACGACAGGAGTGACCATGGCCGGCTCTCTCATCCGGATGACCGGTACGGCATCGCACGCCGCACCCGGGCCGCATCCGGCGCCCGGCCCGGCTACGGCCGGTGAGACCGCGCACGACGCGCACGACCGTCGTCCGGCGGACACCGGACCCCGCTCCCGCTCCCGGCGCCGCCGCGACACCGAGCACCGGCTCACCCACGACGTCGACGTCTGGGTGGCCAGCGCCTCGGCCGACGGCGCTCCGTACCTGGTGCCGCTGTCCTTCGACTGGGACGGGGAGGCGCTGCTGGCGGCCACCCCGGCGGACAGCCCGACCGGCAGGAACCTGGCCGCCACCCGGTCCGTCCGGCTGGGGCTCGGCCTCACCCGCGACGTGTCCGTGATCGACGGCGAGGTCGAGGTCCTGGAGATCGGCGAGCTGCCGCGGGAGCGGGGCGACCGGTTCGCCGAACGCACCGGGTTCGACCCGCGCGTGTCGGCCACGCCGTACCGCTGGTTCCGCATCACCCCGCGCCGCGTCCAGGCGTGGCGCGAGGTGGACGAGCTGCCCGGCCGCGAGCTGATGCGCGACGGTCGCTGGCTGGCCTGACGCCCCGGCGGGCGAGCGGGCGGACCGGGGAGCGAGGCCGGCCGGGGCGGAGCGGTTCGGGGCGGAGCGGTTCAAGACAGCGGAGGTCCGGGCGGAGCGGTTCGGAGGGCGGCGAGGATCAGGGGACGGAGCGGATCTTCCCGACCAGGACCGCGCCGAGGAGCGTCAGCGCCGCGGAGGCCAGGTAGAGGGCCGGGTAGCCGCCGGCGCCCGCCACGATCGGGCCGGCGATGACCGGCCCGAGGACCTGCGGGCCCGAGTTGGCGATGTTGATGACGCCGAGGTCCCTGGCCCGCCCGTCGGCGGCGGGCAGCACCTGGGTGACCAGGGCGTTGTCGACCGACAGGAAGACGCCGAAGCCGACTCCGAGGATCACCGCGGCGACCAGGGCCGCCTGCCAGGTCGGGCGGAACGCGAGCAGGACCGCCGGGACCGCGCTGATCAGGCCGGAGACCACGACCAGGAGCCGGCGGCGGCCGAGCCGGTCGGAGACGACGCCCGAGACGATGGTGGTGACGACCACGGCGGCGGTGTAGATGAGGATCAGCACGAGCAGGCCGTCCTCGGACTTCTCGCCCGGGAAGATCCGCTCGTAGCCGACCGCGTCGGCGAGGAAGTACAGCAGGTAGAGCGTGGCGATCGCGTTGCCGAGCTGCATCAGGAAGCGGGTCAGCCAGGCCCAGAAGAAGTCGGGGTGGGTGCGGGGGCTGATCCGGAAGCTCCTCAGGAAGGCCCGCGCGTCGAACCGGGGCGCGGCGGCCAGCGGAGGGTCGGCGGTGGTGAGCACGAAGGGCAGCACCCCGAGGGGGACCAGTGCGGCGATCAACAGATAACCGGACCCGACGGTGGTGGCCACGGCGGTGACGAGCACCACCCCCAGCACCACGCCCAGCGCCTGCGGCATGCCGACCCAGCCCGACACCTCGCCCCGCTGGCGCACCGGCACGTGGTCGGGCACCCCGGCGCTGAGCGCCGCCTGCATCGCGTTGAGCCCGGCCTGGGCCAGGCACCAGCAGATCATCACGCCGGCGACGGTGTCCTGCCCGGCCAGCAGCGCCAGCGCCGCGGCCCCGGCCAGCGCGCCGGCCAGCGTCCAGGGGTGCCGGCGGCCGAACCGGCCGGCCGTGCGGTCGGACAGCGCCCCGGCGACCGGGTTGGACAGCATCGCCACCGCGGCCCCCGCACCGGTGACCAGCGCCAGCGCCGTCTCCTTGCCGTCCGGTGCGATCCGCGCCATCTGCAGGGGCAGCAGCATCTGGAGCGGCCCGGAGTAGCCGATCCAGAGGGCGAGGTTGGCCAGCGAGATGCCGGTGATCCACCACGGCCCGACCCTGCGCACCGGCTCGGCGAGCGCGGCCGGGACCTCCGGGACGGGTTGGACAGCGCTCATACGGCTCGCACCTCGCGATCACGACCGGGCACCCGACAACATGAGGGGTGCTCGGATGTTACGCCCCTCTCATCCCGTGCGACAGCCCCCGCCGCGAGATCACGGAGGGCGGGACCGGAGGGCGGCGGAGACCCGGGCCGGGGCGGAGACGGACGGCTCCGGAACCGTTCGGGCGAGGCCGCCGGGCGAACGGGCCGGGAGGTCAGGCGGGCCGGGAGGCGTCGCGGTTGCGGGCCCACTCCCCGCCCTCGGGGCCGGTGTCGAAACGGACCGCGGCGACCGCGTTGCCCTCCATGTCGTTGTCCACCACCCGGCCGTACACGCATCCGCCGGCGCCGGTGATCCACAGGCCGTGGGTCTGGGTCCCCGGCCGCTCACCGTCCCAGATCCGGTTGGCGCGGAGGGTGTAGTCGCGGGCCTCGGCGTTCAGCGTGATGCCCGCCCGGATCTCCGGGGCCTCCGGCAGCCGGTACGGCGTGCCCGCCATGGGCGGCTCGTCCCGCCACGCCGAGGCCGTGCCGGGACGCCAGGGGGCCAGCGTCAGCTCGGTGGCGGTGTTGCCCGTCACGACCGCCGTCACGGCCGCCGTGCCGTCGCCGGCCGTGAGGGTCTTGCCGAGGTGACCGCCGGGCTCCCAGCGGGCCGAGGCGTCGGTCATGGCCGTGGCCGTGTAGGTGACGGACGGGCCTCCTCCCTCCGCCGCCGGGGCCCGCCGCGCGCCGTTGTCGTGGATCCGGTTACCGAGGACGGTGGCGTCGACGATGGGACTGTCGATCCGGATACCGTCGAGGGCGTTGCCCCAGATGTCGTTGCCGTCGAGGACCATCCCGACCGAGGCCGACCCGGCGGTGGAGGCGGAGGCGAAGGGCGAGGTGCCCGGGGTGTTGTACTCGCGGTAGCCGTAGCGGCCGTTGCGGCTGATCCGGTTGCCGGTGACGGTGTAGCGGCCGGGGGTGTTGCCGACGCTGACGCCGTCGCGGACGTTGGCGTCGATGACGCATCCGGTGAGGATCCCGCCCCGGCCGGGGACGCCGGTGGTGCCCAGGCCCGAGATGTCGAACCCGGCCTCGTGGTTGCCGATCATGACGCAGGCGGCGACCACGAGTCCCTCGGCGCCCCAGTCGGAGATGCCGTAGCGGTTGTCCTCGGTGTGGCAGTTGGTGATGCGGATGCCGCGCGGCGGGGTCCACGCCGCGTTCTGCAGCTCCAGGAAGATGCCGTTGGTGCCGTTGCCGACGGCGGTGCAGCCGCTGATGGTCAGCCGTTCCACCCCGCCCCAGCCGCCGATCCCGATGCCCAGTCCCGCGCCGCCGATCTGCGTGCCGGTGTCCAGCCGCCCGCAGCGCAGCGCGATGACGCCCTGCACCACCGTGTCCTGTAGGAAGTCGCAGCCCAGCCCGGAGGCGGCGGTGTCGTGGATGTACAGGTCGCGGAAGCGGCCGCGGAGCACGTACTGCAGGCCCAGCCCCTTGGCCAGCACGTCGTACGGGTCCGCGCTCACGCCGGAGCCGTCGATCTCGAAGTCGGCGAAGGTGCAGTCGGCGAGGTGGTTGCCGGGACCCGCGCCGTGCTGGAGCTCGGTGAAGAAGGCCAACGGAACCGCGGTGCCCGGATTGCCGGGGTTGGACAGCGTGAAGCGGGTCGCGCCCGCGCCGGCGCCGACGAGGGACACCCCGCTGCGCCACACGGTGCCGGCGTCCCTGATCGAGTACACGCCGGGCGGGCAGTGGATGGTGCGCGCCCGGCCGTCGGCCGCGCAGGCCGCCCCGACCCGGTCGACCAGCGCGGCCAGCGCCGGCTGGTCGTTGGTGACGCCGTCGCCCGTCAGCCCGTACTCACGGGCGTTGTAGACACCGTCGGGACCGTTCACCGGCGCGCCCCCTCTCACCGAACCGGACGGTGCGCGCCTCTTCGGTGACGCCCGTCCCGTGATCCGGCCGGACACGCCGGATCACGGGCTCAATTCCCCCTTCCGGAAAGGAGTAAGCGCAGGTCATCGGCCATTTATCTGCCCCGCCCCGACACCGGGGACGGTCAGGGCTCCTCGGCCCCGGCGAGCAGGGCCTCGGCCTCCTCATCGCTCAGCGCGGTCAGCTCCTCGATCAGCAGCCGTTCCGCCTCCTCGGCCAGGGCCGCCACCGTGCTCGCGGCGAAGATCGTCTTGATCGGCACCTCGACGCCGGTGGCCCGCCTGATCCGGGCGGCCACCCGGGTGGCCAGCAGCGAGTGGCCGCCGAGGTCGAAGAAGTCGTCGAAGACGCCGACCGGGCCCGTGCCGAGCAGCTCCTCCCAGATCGAGGCCACCAGCCGCTCGCCGTCGGTCCGCGGGAGGACCCGCGCCGCCGCCGGGGCGGCCTGCGGCTCGGGGAGCGCGGCCCGATCCACCTTGCCGCCCGGGGTGAGCGGCAGGGCGTCGAGCCGTACCCAGGCCGTCGGGACGAGCTGGCGCGGGAGCGCCCGCTCCAGGCGGGCGCGGAGGTCCGCCGGGTCGGCGTTGCCGGTGACGTAGGCGACGAGCTCCCCGCCCCGCGCGGTGACGAACGCCTGCCCCACGCCGGGGCAGGCCAGCAGGCGGCTCTCCACCTCGCCCGGCTCGATCCGGAAGCCCCGCACCTTCAGCTGGCCGTCCAGCCGCCCGAGGAACTCCAGCCGCCCGTCCAGGCGGCGGCGCACCCGGTCGCCGGTGCGGTAGCGGCGTGCCCCGGGCCGTCCACCGGGATCGGGCACGAAGGCGGCGGCGGTGAGGGCGGGCCGGCCCAGGTAGCCGCGCGCCACCCCGGCCCCGCCGACGACCAGTTCCCCGGCCGCCCCGGAGGGCAGCGGCTCTCCCCCGTCGCCGAGCACGTACGCCGTGGTCGCGCCGATCGGGCGGCCGATCGGCGGGCGGCCCGTCGCGGCATCCGCCCCGAGGTCGCAGGCGGTGGCGATCACCGTCGCCTCGGTCGGGCCGTAGGTGTTGACGAGCCGTACGGCGTCGCCGAACCGGTCACGCCAGCGCGCCACGGCCGCCGCCGAGACCTGCTCGCCGCCCAGGATCACCAGCCGCAGCGCGGCCGGCCAGGCGATCTCCGCGAGGTCCTCGGTCAGCGAGTGCCAGTAGGCGGTCGGCAGGTCCAGTACGGTGACCCGGCCGCCCTCGGGGGAGGCCAGCACGTCGGGCAGGGTCGCCGCGCCGTCGGGCAGGAGCAGCAGCGTGGCCCCGGCGGCCAGGGCCGGGAAGACCTCCTCGACGTGCGCGTCGAAGCTGAGCGAGGCGAACTGGACGACGCGGTCGGCGGGGGTGAGCCCGTAGTCCGCGCGCATCCACCGCACCCGCGCGGCGAGGGCGCCGTGCTCGACCAGCACGCCCTTGGGCACGCCGGTGGAGCCGGAGGTGGTGATGACGTAGGCGGCGTCCCCGGGCGTCACCCCCGCCGGAGGGCCGGCCGTCCCGGGGCCCGCCGGTGACGGGTCGACGGCGGTGAGACCCACGGGCGCGGCGCGCCGGGTGACCACGTGGGTGGCCGAGGCGTCCGCCAGCGCGAAGGCCAGCCGCTCGTCCGGCACGTCGGGGTCGAACGGGAGATAGGCGGCTCCGGCCCGCCACACGGCGAGCAGCGCGGCGACGGCCTCCGGTGAGCGGGGCAGGCAGACGCCGACGACGTCACCCGGCCGCACCCCGCCGTCGCGGAGTGCGGCGGCGAGCGCGTCGGCGCGGGCCAGCAGCTCGCCGTAGGTGACCCGCTCGCCGCCGCAGACCACCGCGACGGCGCCGGGCGTCCGCCGCGCGGTCTCGGCGATCATCTCCGGCACCGTCCGCGGACCGTCCCCTTCGGGGAGGGCCGGGCCGGCGTCGGGGAGGCTCAGTTCGGCCTCGTCGTCGTCCGTCCAGATCCGCAGCGCGGAGACCGGGGTGCCCGGCCCGGCGGCGGCCGACTCCAGCAGCCGCGTGAACCGCCCGGCGAGGCGGCCGATCTCCTCGGCCCCGAACAGCCCGGTGTCGTAGAAGAAGGCCACGGAGAGCCCGCCGGAGCCGTCGTCGCTCCGCCACGCCTCGACCATCAGGTCGGTCTTGACGCGCTGCAGCCCGACGTCGACGTGGGACACCTCCAGGCCGCCGAACGACCGGCGCGGGCCGTTGTCCTGGCTGTGCAGGATGAGCATCGTGCGCAGCAGCGTTTCCGCCGGGTGGCTGAGCTTCTCGAACGGCACGGCGGGGTTGCCCAGCGCGCCCAGGACGTCGCCGCGGACCCGGCCGACGAGATCGGCGAACGCGGGGTCCCCGCTCAGGTCGCCGCGGAGCAGCACCGTCTGGGCGACGTACCCCACCATCGGCTCCAGCTCGACCCGTTCCCGTCCGGCGACGACGCTGCCGACCAGGACGTCCCGCTGCCCGCTGTGCCTGGACAGCAGGACCTGGTAGGCCGCGGTCAGCACGGTGAACAGGGTGGTGCGCGCTGCCCTGGCCAGCTCCTCCAGCGCGCGGACCGTCGCGGGCGCGACCGCGACGCGGTGCAGCCTCCCCTCCCCGGTCGCGCCGCCGTCGCGGCGGAACGGCAGCTCGGTCACGGGCGGGCCGGCCAGCCGTTCCAGCCAGTACGGCTCGGCCCGCCCGGCCCGGCGGCGCTGCCAGCGCCCGTAGTCGCCGGCCTGGACCGGCAGCGGGCGCAGGGACGGCTCTGCGCCGCGGACCCGCGCCGTGTAGCACTCGGCGAGGTCGTCGAGGACGACGTTCAGCGACCACCCGTCGGCGACGATGTGGTGCATCGTGACGCACAGCAGGTGCTCACCGCCGGTTACGCGGATCACCGCGGCCCGCACCGGCGGCCCGGCCGCGAGGTCGAACGGCGTGTCGATCCACTCCGCCGCCAGGCGGTGTGCCTCCCCGTCGTCCACCGGGCCGACCCACTCGACGGGCGGCGGGGCGGGTTCGAGGACGGCCCACGGCACGCCGTCCTCCTCGGCGAACCGGGTGCGCAGGCTCTCGTGCCTGGTCAGCACGTCGGTGAGCGCCCGGGTGAGGGCGTCCTCGTCGAGCGGGCCGCGCAGGCGGCGCGCCAGGTACATGGTGTAGGCGGCGTTTCCCGGATCGAAACGCTGCAGGAGCCAGAGCCGCTCCTGCGCCGGGGACAGCGGGGCCCTCATGCGCCCGGGGCCATCTCGTCGAGGACGGCGGCCAGCTCGTCGGCGTCGAGGCCGTCGAGCTCGTCGCGCAGCGCGGCGATCTCGGACAGGTCGAGGTCGTCGTCGAGGCGTTCCAGCTCACCGGCGAGCCCGGCGATCGTGGGGTTCTCGAAGAACGCCACGATCGGCACGGCGGCGCCGTAGCGGGCCTGGACGCGGGCGATGATCTGGGCCGCGGTCAGCGAGTGCCCGCCGAGGTCGAAGAAGTCGTCGTCCACGCCGACGGGCTCGCCGAGACCCAGCACCTCGGCCCACATCGAGGCCAGCTCGTCCTCCACGGCCGTTCCCGGGGCCCGGTAGGCGGTGATCCTGGCGGGCGCGGCCTCCGGCGGCGGCAGCGCCGCGCGGTCGAGCTTGCCGTTGGGGGTTAGCGGCAGCGCCGGGAGCGTCACGAGGCAGGCGGGGACCATGTACTCCGGCAGGCTCCGGCGGAGCCGCTCACGCAGCCCCGGCCACAGGTCCGCGCCCGCGGGCGGCGTCGCGCCCCCGGACGGCGCCGGCCCCCCGGGGGGCTCGCCCGCCACCGTGCCGGGGCCCGCCGGGGGCTCGTCCCCCGCGGGGACCACGTAGGCCACCAGCCGGGGCGAGCCGTCGGGTCCGGTCCACACGCCCGCCGCGGCCTGCCGTACCTCCGGGGCGGCGCGCAGCGCGGTCTCGATCTCCCCCAGCTCGATCCGGAAGCCGCGGATCTTGACCTGCTGGTCGGCCCGGCCGAGGTACTCCAGGCGCCCCCCGGGGCCGAGGCGGACGAGGTCGCCGGTGGCGTACATGCGCGCCCCGGGCCGGCCGGACCAGGGGTCGGGCAGGAAGCGGTCCGCGGTCCTGGCGGGCATGCCGTGGTAGCCGCGCGTCACGCCCGTCCCGCCGATGTGCAGCTCGCCGACCTCGCCGCCGGGCACCGGCAGCCCGGTGTCGTCCAGGACGTACAGCGACGTCTCGGCGATCGCCTCCCCCAGGTCGATCGGGGCCGGGGAGGGCAGGACCCCTCCGGCGGCGGACCACACGGTGGTCTCCGTGGGGCCGTAGACGTTCCACAGGCGGGCGCCGCCGGCCAGCAGTTCGTCGGCCAGGTCGCGGGGCAGGGCCTCGCCGCCGCACAGCCGGGTCCGCACGGCCTCCGGGACGCCGCCGGCCTCCAGCAGGATCCGCCACGTCGCGGGGGTGGCCTGCATGACCGTGACCCCCTCGGCGAGGGCCAGTTCCCGCAGCGCCCGGCCGTCGGACGCCTCGCGGGCGTCCGCCAGCACCACCCGGGCTCCGACGGACAGCGGCAGCAGCAGCTCCAGCACCGAGATGTCGAACGACAGGGTGGTGACGGCCAGCCACCGGTCGGCCGGGGTGAGGCCGAGCAGACCGGCGAACGAGACGAGCAGGTTCGTCACCGCCTCACGCGGGACCGCCACGCCCTTGGGACGTCCGGTGGAGCCGGAGGTGTAGATCAGGTAGGCCAGCGCGCCCGGCGGCGCGGGATCGTCCCCGGCGGGAGCCGCCGTGGCCGGGGCGGCGCCGTCTCCTCCGGCCGGGAAGCAGGGGGTTAGGACGTCGCCGTACCCCGAGGCGTCGCCGTACGCCAGGACGTCGCCGTACGCCGGGGCCTCGCCGTACGCCGGATCCGCGCCGGGTGCGCCGGGGACGGCGGCGCGGCGGGCGTCCGCCGGGGCGGCGCCGTCCCACCCGAGCCGCAGCACCCGGGACACGCCGCGCAGCAGGTCGCCGTCCACCCCGTCCTGGGTCAGCACCAGGTCGATCCCGGCGTCCTCGCGCACCATCCGGAGCCGGTCGGCGGGGAAGGCCGGGTCGAGCGGGACGTACGCGCCGCCGGCCGCCCAGACCGCCAGGAGCGCGACCACCATCCCGGGGGTGCGCTCCATGCACAGCCCGACGAGGGACTCCGGGCCGACGCCGTACCCGCGCAGCACCGCCGCCAGGTCGTCCACCCGCCGGCACAGCTCGCGGTAGGTCAGCTCGCCCCCGCTCCCGGTGACCGCCACCGCCTCGGGGGCCGCCTCCAGCCGGCGCCGGACCAGCCCCGGCAGGGTCACCGGTTCCGTTCCCGTCTGCGCCGCCGGTCGTGCCGTCGGTCGTACGGTCGTCGTTGTCATCGCCGTCGTCGTCACGGTCGGATGCCTTTCAGGTCGGACAGCCGGAGTCCGGGGTCGGCCCCGGCGCGCTCCACCAGTTCGGTGAAGGCCCCGGCCAGCCGCCGCGCGGTCCCGGCGGAGAAGACGTCGCTGTTGTAGTCGAGGACACCGCCCAGTCCCTCGGGCGCGCGCCAGGCGTCCACCGACACCTCGGCCTTGGTACGGCCCGCCGCCGGGACCGGGTAGACCTCGGCCTCGAGGTCGGCCATGGAGGTCCGCAGCAGGTCGTCCTTGGGCAGGTTGTGCAGGTTGAACATCACCTGGAAGAGCGGCGGGCGGCTCAGGTCGCGGGGCAGGCGCAGCGCGCCGAGGATCCGCTCGAAGGGCACCTCGGCGTGCTGCATGCCGGTGAACACCGCCCTGCGGGTCCGGCCGAGCAACTCCTCGAAGGTCGGGTCGCCCGACAGGTCGGCACGCAACACCATGGTCGTGGCGAAGTAGCCGATCAGCGGCTGCAGCTCGGTCCGGCTCCGCCCGGCGACCGGCACCCCGACGCACAGGTCCTCCTGCCCGGCGGCCAGCCCGAGGACCGCCTGGTAGGCGGAGAGCAGGGCCATGAACAGGGTGCAGCGCCGCTTCCTGGCGGTCTCCTCCAGCCGGGAGACCACCTCGTCGGGTACGGCCAGCTCCACCCGCCCGCCCCGGCCGGTCCAGCGCGGAGGGCGGGGACGGTCCGCGGGCAGGTCGAGGACGGGCACGCCGGCGAGCGTCCGCGTCCAGTGGGCCAGGTGGGCGCCGTCGTCGTGCCCGGCCCGGCGCCGCTCCTCGGCCGCGACCTCGGTGTACCGCACGGGCAGCTCGGCCAGGACCGGCTCGCGTCCCTCACGGTACGCGGCGTAGCACTCGGCGAGCTCCCGCATGAGGACGTCCAGCGACCATCCGTCCACCACGATGTGGTGCAGGACGATGCAGAGCACGAACTCCCCGGCGGCCAGGCGCAGCAGCGCCACCCGCAGCGGCGGGTCGTTCTCCAGGTCGAAGGGCCGGTTGACGAACTCCACGACGGCGGGCGCGGGGTCGCCGGTGACGTCGGCGCGTTCCACGGTGACGGGCGCGGCGGGCACGATGACCTGCACGGGGCGGTCCCCGGCCAGGCGGAAGCGGGCACGCAGCACGTCGTGCCGCTCGGTCACCCGGGTGAAGGCGGCGGCGAGCCCCTCGGCGTCCACCGGGCCGCGCAGCGTCACGCACCAGGGGGTGTGGTAGGCGGTGTCGGCCGGGTCGAAGCGGCTGAGGAACCACAGCCGCTCCTGCCCGAACGACAGCGGCCACTCCTCCGTCCCGGCTGTCCCTGCGTCGCTCCCGGAACCGGTCCCCGACGTGTCCGCCGTGTCCGCCGTGCCCGCGACGTCGCCGGCCGTCCCTGAGCCGGCGGCCCGCTCACGGGCGCGGGCGAGCAGTGCGCGGCGCTCCCCCGGCGGCAGCGCGGCCAGGCGGCCGAGCAGCGCGGCCCGCCGGTCGGCGCTCATCGGACGCCTCCCCCGGCGGCCACGTCCTCGGCGGCCCCGACGGCGCGCGCGGCCGCCACGGACACGGCCTCCGTGGGCACGGCCACCGCGGGAACGGTCTCCACGCGCGCGGCCTCCACGGGCACGGCCTCCTTGGGCTCCATGGGATCCGTCCCCGCGTCCCCGCCCGCCGCTCCGGGCGTTCCCGGACCGCTCCCGTGGGGCCGGGTGACCGGGGTGATCCCGCACAGTTCCGCGACCGCGCCGAGCGGCACCTCCCCGGCCACACTGCTCACCAGCAGGGTCTCCATCCCCAGCAGCAGCTCGTGGGCGGTGGAACGGGGCAGGCGGGCGGTGTCCACCAGCAGGTGGAGGCCGCAGGTGTGGGTGGCGGGGGTGGTGGAGAAGAACACCGTCGCGTCCACCTCGGGCCACGCGCCGACGAGGAACGTCCGGGTCCGCCCGGTGAGCGCGGCGATCGCGGCGGGATCGCCGGGCGGCTCGACACGGGGCAGGTTGGGCCAGTGGCCGACGGACCGCGCGTCGTTGAAGTAGGCCGACAGGTCCACGGTCCCGCCGCGTTCCCGGCCGACCTCCTCGCGCAGCGCCATCATCGCGAACGGGTCGTAGTGCGCGTTGCGGTAGGCGGTCAGCGCCCGCCCGTGCCCGGTCCGCGCCGCGTCGGCGAAGGTCCCGCCGGACAGGTCGAGGACGAACAGCCCGTCCTGTACGGCGGTGCCCGCCATCGCGCCGGTCCTGGGGTCGTGCCGGTTGGCGACGATGAGCTGCATGGCCACCCGGCGGTGCCCGGTCAGCGCGGAAAGCAGCACGGCGCTCGCGGTGGTCAGCACGCTGGCGGTGCTGACCGACCAGCGTTCCGCCAGCGTCTCGGCCGCCGCGGCGACGGCGGCCGACTCCATGCCGATCCGGACGAACCGCGGCTCCTCCGGGGTGACGCCGGGGAAGTCGAACAGGGTGAGGGGCGTCGTCTCCAGCTCCGCCCGCCAGTGCCGCAACGCCCTGGCCCCGCGTGCGGCGCCGGCCCCCTCGCGTTCGAATCCGGCCTGGTCGAGCGGCTGCCAGGCGGGGGCGGGCAGTTCCCGCCCGGCGAGCAGCGCCTTCCAGTCTGCGGCGAGGATGTCCAGCGTCCAGGCGTCCACCGCGAGGTGGGACAGGGCGAAGGCGATCGCCCGGGGCCGCCCGTCACCGGTCACGACGACGCAGCGCAGCGGCGGCTCGGCGGCGTAGTCGAACCCGGTGGAGGCCAGTCCGGCGGCGATCTCCGCGGCCACGGCGAGCGGCCTGGCCTGCCCGGCCTCGGCCACCCCGACCGCCAGCCGGCCCTGCCGGGCCACCCGCTGCACGGGCCCTTCGGGCGTCTGCGCGCAGGTCGTGCGGAGCGTCTCGTGCCGCTCGACGAGCCCGCGCAGCGCGGCGAGGACCGCGTCGAGGTCGTGCCGGCCGGGGACGGGCAGCGTCCAGGGCATGTTGAAGTACGGGTCGCCGTCGTCCAGCCACCGGGTCAGCCGCCAGAACGCCTGCTGGCCCCAGGTGAGCGGGGCCTCCCCGCCGCGTGCGCCGGCGAACTCGACCGTCACGGACGCCCGCCGGGCGGCGGGGTCGCCCGTCACCGGGACCCGGCGATCTCACCGGTCACGCCGGCGACGGTCGGGGTGTCGATGAACAGCTCGAAGGACAGCTCTACGCCGAACCGGTCGCGGACCCGGGCGATGATCTGCGTGATGGTCAGTGAGTGGCCGCCGAGGTCGAACAGGTCGTCGTCCGGCTCGATCTCGTCCACGTCCAGCAGCTCGCGCCAGATCGCGGTGACCTCGGCGATGATCTCGGCGTCGGCGCCCGTGCCGGCATCCGGGCCGACGTCCGTGCCGCTCCCGGAGCCGGCGACGCCGGAGCCCGCGGCGAGGCCTGTGCCGGCCTCCGGGGCCGCGTCCGCCGGGGCCGCGACGGCGGGACCCTGCGCACGGGGCGGCAGCGGCAGCTCGCCGAGCGGGGCGTCGGGCCGGGCCGCGGCGCCGCGCAGCAGCGCGACGAGGTCGGCGGCGACGCTCTCGCATCCGGCCCGGCCGATGGCCCGGGGGTTGAACAGCAGCCGCGCCTCCGGCCCCTCGGGGGCGTCCACCACCTGCAGGTGCAGGGTGTTGCGGACCGCGCCGTTGAACATCGCCCAGTCCACCGAGGCGTCCAGTCCGTCGAAGGCGGGGGCCGGGCCGGTGCGGCGGCGGTAGCTGACCGAGACGGGGGTGAGGGCGCTGCGCGGGCTGATCCCGCCCAGGGCGCGGGCCAGCGGCACCTCGCGGTGCCGGTAGACGGTCCGCAGCTCCTCACGCGTCCTCCGGGCGAACTCGGCGAACGTGCCGCTCTTCCAGACGGCCTCGGCGGACGCGCCGCTCTCGCGGGGGGACCCGGTGAACGCGCCGCCCTCGCCGGCGGATCCGGCGGGCGAGCCGCTCTCACCGGTGGACCCGGCGGACGTGCCGTGCGGCGCGGACACCACGGGAAGCTCGTTGACGAACGGCCCCACGTGGTCGCGGGTCTCCTCCGTCCGGGTGGACAGGTCCGCGGCGACCGCGACCCGCTCGTTGCCGTAGGCGTGCAGCAGCACGTGAAGGGCGGCCATCAGGGCCTCGAAGCGGGTGACGCCCAGCCGTTCGGCGACCGCGGCGAGCCCGGAGCCGAGCGCGGCGGCGTCGAGTCCGGCCGTCTCGCCGGGGGCGGCGCGCAGCGACGGGGCCGTCAGGCCGGGCAGCAGGATCTCCCGGTCGTCGTGCCACCGTTCCCGCCAGAACTCCGCGGCCGCGGCGATCCCCGCGTCCACCCGGTCCTGCTCGGCGCGGGCGGCCTCGCCGTACGGCACGGCCAGGGGCGCGAGGGCGCGCCCGCCGTAGGCGGCGGCCAGGTCGGCCAGCACGACGTCCTTGGACATGCCGTCGAAGACGGCGTGGTGGACGACGAGCAGCAGCAGGTGCCGTCCGGGTGCGAGGCGGGCCAGGGTGAACCGGGCCGGCGGGCCGGTCTCCAGGTCGAAGGGCCGGGCGATCTCGGCCTCGACCAGCTCCGCCGCGGCGGCCTCGACGGCCCCGGCCTCGTCATCGGCGGGGCCGCCGTTCACACCGCCGTCCGCGTCGCCGGTCAGGTCCGTGAAGCGGACCTGCGGGGGCGTCCGGCCGGGGAGCAGGCGCAGCAGCCCGTCCCGCTCGGTCATCGCCGCGGCCAGCACGGGGTGACGGACGGCGACCGCGGCGCAGGCGGCGAGCATCGCGTCCACGTCCAGCGGGCCGTCCAGCCGGACGGCGAGGGGCATGGCGTAGACCCGGCCGCCCGCGCCCGCGCGCTCGGTGACCCACATGCCGTGCTGTGCCAGGGACGCCCGGTCCCACTCGTCGACCAGGGATGCCGTCATGTCGTCGTGCCTTCCGTGCGAGCGGTCGCGGCGGCGTCGAACAGCCCCCGCAACTCCCTTTTGATGACTTTTCCTGACTGGTTCCTGGGCAGGGTGTCGACGACGAGCACCCGTTCGGGGATCTCGTGTCCGGCCAGGCGTTCCGTCAGGAAGGCGCGCAGCCCGCTGCCGGTGACCCCGCCGGAGCGCGGGACGACGGCCGCGGCGATCGCGGTGCCGAGCACCGGGTGCGGCAGGCCGACCACCGCGGCCTCCGCGACGTCCGGGTGCTCGTAGAGAGCCGCCTCCACCTGGAGGGTCGAGACCTTGAACGCGCCCGACTTGACCACGTCGCTCTCCCGGTCCAGGAGGTGGAGGTAGCCGTCGGCGTCGAGGCGGCCGAGGTCGCCCATCCGGACCCAGCCGTCGCGGAACGCCTCGGCGTCGGCCCGCTCGTCGCGGTAGTAGGAGCGGGGCGCGGTGGGCGAGCGCATCCAGACCTCGCCGGCTTCCCCCGGCGGCAGCGGCTCGCCGTCCGGGCCGGCGATCCGCAGCGAGCCGCCGAACGCGGGCCTGCCCAGCGCCCCGGGCCGGGACGGGTCGTAGATCATGATGGTCTGGGCGGGCGCGGCCTCGGTGGAGGTGTAGTAGTTCGTGATCGTGGCGTTGGGGAACGCCTCCGCCAGCCGCGCCGCGACCGCCGGGGGCAGGGCCGAGGCGGCCGACCCCAGCAGCACGACGCTCGACAGGTCGCGGCGGGTGTGCAGGCCGGCGTTGAGCAGCTCGATCGCCATCGCCGGGACGACGAACACGGTGCCGACCCGGTGGGTCTCGATCAGCCGGGTGAACCGGCCCGGGGTGAACCGGCCGAGGGTGAGCACCGCCGGGCGGGCGTCGAGGGCGTTGAGCAGCATGGTCTGCCCGGCGTTGGTGCCGATCGGGAAGGCGTGCAGCAGGTGGCGCGAGTGCCCGAACCTGCGGCGGTTGGGCCGGGTCTCGCAGCCGTGGGCCAGGTTGGCGTGGCTGGCGGCCACGCCCTTGGGCACGCCGGTCGTGCCGGAGGTGTAGAGGATCTGGGCGAGGTCCCCCGGCCCGACCCGCACGTCCACCGGCCCGGCCGCGTCCCCCTCCAGTTCCGCGGGCCGCAGGACGGAATGGTCGCCCGGCGGCGGGGGGAGGTCGCGGCCGGCCACGACGGCCGAGGCGGCGCAGTGCCCGAGCATGTGCCGGACCTCGGCGGGCGCGAGGCGCTCCGACAGCGGCACGGCGACGGCCCCGGCCCGCTGGACCGCGCAGTAGGCGACGGCGAAGTCCACCCAGTCCCAGCCGCCGAACAGCAGCCCGACCCGGTCGCCGTGCCGTATCCCCCGGTCGAGGAGGCCGTGCGCCACGGCGTCCGCGCGGCGGTCCCAGTCGGCGAACGTCATCGACCCGCCGCCCTCGACGACCAGCGCCTCCCGGTCCGGGTCCTGGGCCGCGCGCAGGCGCAGCATCTCCGGCACCGTCCTCGGGACGGGTACGGCCGGCGCGCCCGCCCCGCCCGTCGCGCCCGCCGTCCTCACCGCGTCCCCTCGGCCACGTGGGCGGCCAGCAGCGGGAAGCTGTCGAGGTAGGCGGCGCCGCCGTCGAGGTCGAGGACGACGTCGAACTCCTCCTCCACCGCGTCGATGAGGCGCAGCAGCGCGAGCGAGGTGACGCCGAGCGCGGACAGGGGGACGCCGGGGGACGACGTGCCGGTGGCGAGGATCTCCGCGGTCGTGACACGGCCGTCGCAGGCGTCGGAGATCATCTGGGCCAGCCGGGCCGCGAGACCGGCGTCCACGGGGCCGACATCCGTGAGGCCGGCGTCCGCCGGGCTCCCGGCGTACCCGGTGGAGTCCTCCGCGACGGTGTCCCGGGCGGTCATGCCCGCGACCGCCGGAGGCTGAGCGGGCGCATGTCCGTCCACACCCGGTCGATGTGGGCGAGGCAGTCCTCCCTCGGCCCCTCGAACCCCTCGGCCCGCCAGCCGTCGGGCAGTTCCCGGCCCGCGGGCCAGACGGAGTACTGCTCCTCATCGTTCAGCACCACGAGGAAACTCATGCGATGACCTCTTCTTCCTTCTTCTCCGTCTTGTCGGTGTCCGTCACGCTCCGCGCGGTGTCCGTCCCGGCGTCCTCCGCGGCGACCGTCGCGGCGTTCGCGGTGTCCCCCCGGGTCTCCCGCTCCGCGTCCGGCGCGGAACCCTTACCGGGGTCCGTGCGGGAGGCCGTGCGGGGGTCCTTCCCCGCGGGGTCCCCGGCGCCGCTTCCGACGGCGTCTCCGGCGACGTTTCCGGCGGCACCGGTACGGCTCCGCACCGCCTCGAACCCGACCAGGTCGTCGGGGAGCGCGTCCGGCACGTCGGTGTCGAACCGCGCCAGCACCGGCACCCGCATCGCGATCAGCGCGACGGCCGCGATGGCCAGGCCGAAGCAGGTGTACATGAACCCGATGCCGCGGCCCGCCCCGGTGCCGATCAGCGCGCCGACGGTGCCCGCCAGCGGCCCGCCGGGCGCCAGCAGCGGCTCGAACACCTGCCCGCCGTACGGCGCGACCAGGCCGAAGCCGATGGGCAGCGTGGACCAGGCGACGAGGGTGTTGAGCGCGATGACCCTGCCGTGGAACCGCTGCGGCACCTTGACCTGGATGATCGTGGCGTAGACGCCGTTGAGCAGGGTCAGGCAGATCGACATGCCGAACGCGCCGGCCGCGATCAGCGGCAGGCTCGCCTGCAGACCGGTGAGCACGCAGAACACCGACAGGGCGAGCGTGGCCAGCAGCACGCCGCGCAGCCGCCGGCGGCGCGGGCCGCCCCAGGCGGTCATCGCGAACCCGCCGAGGAAGACGCCGAGGCCGCCGAAGAACGAGACCCGGCCGACGTCGTCGAGCCCGGCGAACGACAGCACCAGCGGGGAGATCATCAGGAACAGCGGCGACAGGAAGACGTTGAGCGCCGCGAAGAACAGCAGCATGCCGCGGAAGCCGGGGTTGCCCCACGAGTGGCGGACACCGTTCATCATCTCGGCCATGACGCTCTCGCGGCGGCGCCACGGCATTCCCGCGGGGAATCGTACGAACAGCAGGACACCCGTGGCGACCGCGTAGCTGACGACGTCGATGACGAGGATGCCGCCGAGCCCGATGGTCGCCATCAGGCCGGTCGCGATCAGCGGCACGACGAGCTGGGCGGTGCCGGTGGCCATCTGCACGACGCCGTTGGCGTGGCCGAGGAACCGCTTGGGGACGAGCTGCGGGATCGCCGAGCCGTACGCGAAGCGCTGGAAGGTCAGCGCGACCGACAGGCAGACCAGCAGCGGGTAGATGTGCTCGGGGGCCAGCGTGCCGGTCCATGCCAGAACACCCAGGATGAGCTGGGTCCCGCCGGCGGCGATGTCCCCGGCGAGCATGACCTTCCGTCGGTCGTAGCGGTCGACGATGGCGCCGGCGAGCGGCGCCACCAGCATGCCGGGCACCAGCCCCAGCACCGCGAACAGTGCGAACTTCGTCAGCGAGCCGGTGGTGAGGTAGATCCAGATCGGGATGGCGAACTCGGTCAGCGCCGACCCGGTGATCGACACGAGCTGCCCGACTGCGACCAGCAGGAACCGCCGCATGCTCGGCCGCGGCGACCCCTGTGACCGCGACGTGGCTCCGGCGTCGCCGGAACCCTCGCCGTGGACGAGGCGCAGCGCGGGCCTGCGGTCCCCCGGGCCCCGCCCGGCGTCCGCGTTCCTCCCGGGCCCCCGCCCGGTCCCCGGGGGCGCGCCGGCCTCTCCGGTGGACCCGTCCCGCCCGTCCGGTCCGCCGGGTTCACCGGGTTCACCGGGTTCACCGGGTTCACCGGCGTCCGCGTACCCGGTCTCCTCCGCCGGGGCGTCCGGTCCGCGGAAGCCCTGCAGCCACCAGGTGGACTCCTCCGTACGGCGCAGCGCCGCGGTCCGCCCCTCGGCCATGGCCCGGTGGGTGCCGGTGAGGATGTCGGCCAGCTCCACGGCCCGGTACTTGACGAAGAAGTGCCCGGCCTCGTCGAGCACCACGCACGCGGCGGTGTCCGACAGCCGCAGCCACTCCAGGTAGCGCTCCTGGTAGAACTCGGCGGCCGGGTCCCGCTCTCCCACGACCGAGATGACCGGAGCCGCCAGCGGCTCGCGTTCCTCCTCGAACAGGCGGGTGAAGTAGCGCTCGGCCGTCCGGGTGCCCTTGCGGCGGTTGGCGATGATCAGTTTGAGCTGGTCGCGGTCGAACTCCTCGACGTCCAGGCCGGCCGCGGCGAGCGCGTTGATCCGGCCCTGGTCGGAGGTCAGCCGGTCCATGAGGTCGCCGAACCAGTCCAGGCCGCGGCCCGGCTTGGCGAAGGGGAACACCCCGCCCAGGTAGATCGCCTCGATGGGGCGGCCGGCCTCCTGAAGGAGGCGGGCGGTCTCGGCGACGAGCATGACGCCGAGACCGCAGTGGCCGTAGAGCACCAGCGGGCCGTCGATCCCGGCGAGGATCTCCTCGGCGCATCCGCGCGCCACCTCGTCGAGGGGCCGGGCCTCCTCGCCCAGCTCGTGGCCGGGCACCGCGACCGAGTACAGCGCCCAGTCGCCGGGCAGCGCGTCGGCCAGCGGCTGGTAGATCACCGCGCTGCCGCCGCCGAACGGCACGCACACCAGCGTCGCGGTCGCGGCGCGAGCGGGGGTGAGCCGGTGCAGCAGGCCGCGGGGACCCTCGTCGCCGCTCTCCAGCAGGCGGGCCAGATCGGCGACCGTGCGGTGCTTGAACAGCTCCAGCACGGTGAGCGGGCGGCCGGGGACCTCCTTGCGCAGCCGGGCGACGACCCGCATCGCGAGCAGGGAGTGGCCGCCCAGGTCGAAGAAGTCGTCGAGCGCGCCGACCCTTTCCAGCTCCAGGACGTCCGCCCAGATCGCGGCGACCGTCTCCTCCGCCGGGGTGCGGGGCGGGACGAACCCGGTGGCCGGGGCGTCGGCCCCGGGGTCGGGGAGCCGCGACCGGTCCACCTTGCCGTGGGACTTCAGCGGCAGCTCGTCCAGCCACACGTAGCGGGCCGGGATCATGGGGTCGGGGAGCCGGTCGGCCAGCCACGCGCGCAGCTCCGCCGCCCCGGCGGGCGCGGCTTCGGCGGGCACGACCCCCGCGGCTCCGGCGGACGCGGACCCGGCTCCGGCGGTCCCTGCGGGCAGGGCGTCCCCGGAAGCGCCGGCGACTCCGGTGGCCCCGGCGGCTCCTGTGCCCTCCGCGACCAGGTAGGCGACCAGCCGTTCGCCGCGCAGCTCCACGACCGCGTGCGCCACGCCCGGGAAGCGGGCGAGCACCGCCTCCACCTCCGACAGCTCCACCCGGTAGCCGCGGATCTTCACCTGGAGGTCGCGGCGGCCGAGGAATTCCAGGTCGCCGGTGGGCAGCCAGCGGCCGAGGTCTCCGGTCCGGTACATCCGGGCGCCGGGGCCGCCGTCGGGGTCGGGCAGGAACCGGTCGGCGGTCAGGCCGGGTCGTCCCAGGTAGCCGCGGGCCAGCCGGTCACCGCCGAGGTGGATCTCGCCGGGGACGCCGACCGGGACCGGCCGCAGGTTCGCGTCCAGCACCCGGACGCGGGCGCCGGGGAGCGGCGAGCCGATCGGCAGCGCCGTACCGGAGCCGATGTCCGTTTCCGGACCGGCGGACGTGTCCGATCCCGCGACCGTCCCACGCCCGGCGGAGGCCCCCGGCGCGGCGGCGCGGGCCGGTTCGACGGCGTAGGTGGTGACGCCGACGGTCGCCTCGGTGGGGCCGTAGTGGTTGACCACCCGGCACCGTCCGGCCGCCGCCAGCTCCGCGGCCCAGGCGCGCGGCGCGGCCTCTCCGCCCAGGATCAGCAGCTCGGAGGGGAGCAGCTCGTCCAGGGGCGTGTCGGCCATCAGCGCCGCCAGGTGGGACGGGGTGATCTTCAGGTGGCCGACGCGGTGCTCGCGGAGGTAGGCGGCCAGCTCGGGCCCGGCCGTACGGGACGGGACCAGGTGGAGGGTGCCGCCGCTCATCAGGCACAGGTAGAAGACGGTCACGCCGAAGTCGAAGGCGAGCGACTGCAGCAGCGCGAACGTCCCGCCCGGCCCCACCTCCAGCCGCTCCCGCGCGCCGGCGAGGTAGACGGCGACCTGGCGGTGCTGCACGGCCACGCCCTTGGGCCGTCCGGTGGTGCCGGAGGTGTAGATGACGTAGGCCAGGTCATCCGGGGTGACGCCGCTGTCCACCGGCCCGGGGGCTGGTCCGCCGGGATCCGCCGGATCGACCGCCGGCAGGTCGCCGGGCAGGCGGTCACGCAGCTCAGGAACGGTGACGACCGCCCGCGCGCCGGCGTCGGACAGCACGTAGGCGAGCCGTTCGGCGGGGTGCTCGGGGTCCAGCGGGAGGTAGGCGGCGCCGGACTTCAGCACGCCGAGCACCGCGACCGCGAGGTCGGCCGACTGCTCCAGGCAGATCGCGACCCGGTCGTCCGGGCCCACGCCGAGCCGCCGCAGAGAATGGGCCAGGTGGCCGGCGCGCCGTTCCAGCTCGGCGTAGGTGAGCGAGTCGTCCCCCGCCACGACGGCGACGGCTTCCGGGGTGCGTACGGCCTGCGCGGAGACGGCCTCGTGCAGCAGGTCGTCGCCGGCGGGCCTGGCGGGGGCCGAGCCGCCGAACAGCTCGATCCTGCGGAGCTCGTCCGGCGGGAGCAGCTCCAGCTCGGAGATCGGCGTGTCCGGATCGGCCGCGACGGAGCGCAGCAGGGTCTCGAAGCAGGCGGCCATCCGCTCGATCGTGTCGGGGCGGAACAGCGCGGTGCTGTAGGTGAGGTTGCCGCGCAGCCCCTCGGGCGTCTCGAACAGGTACAGCGCCAGGTCGAAGCGGCTGGCCGAGGTCTCGACCGGGTGGGCGGACATGGTCAGCCCGGGGGTGCGCAGCGGCGCCGACCGGTAGTTCTGCAGTGCGAACATCACCTGGAAGACCGGCGAGCGGCTGACGTCCCTCTCCACGGCCAGTTCGGTGACCAGCCGGTCGAACGGCAGCTCCTGGTGGGCGTAGGCGTCGAGCGCGGTGTCCCTGACCCGGTCGAGGAGCTCGGCGAAGGTGGGGGCGCCCGACAGGTCGGCGCGCATCGGCAGCGAGTTGACGAACACGCCGACCACGCGCTCCAGCTCCGGCAGGTTCCGTCCGGAGACCGGGGAGCCGACCGCGAAGTCCTCCTGCCCGGCGTAGCGGCCGAGCAGTACCTGGAAGGCGGCCAGCAGCGTCATGTACGGCGTGGCCCCGCGCGCCCGGCCGGCCTCGGTGACCGCCCGGCTGAGCTCGGGGTCCAGCGCGATGCCGTGGACGGCGCCCTCCCAGCGCTGCTCGGCGGGCCGGGGCAGGTCGGCGGGCAGTTCCAGCGGCGGCAGTCCGGTCAGCTTCTCCCGCCAGTAGCCGATCTCGCGGTCGTAGTCCCGGCCCGCCAGCCAGCAGGCGTAGTCGCCGTACTGCAGCGGCACCGGGGCGAGATCGCCCTCGCCGCCCCGGCGGGCGTCGTGCAGGGCGAGCAGCTCCTCCATGACGATGTCGCAGGACCAGCCGTCGGTGACGGCGTGGTGCATGGTGAGCAGCAGCACGTGGTCGTCCGGGGCGATCCTGACCAGCAGCGCCCGCAGCAGCGGACCCCGGGCGAGGTCGAAGGGCCGCGCCGTCTCCCGGTCCACCGCGGCGAGGTCGTCGGTGACGGTCAGCTCCACCGCGGGCGTCTCGTCGATCACGACGCCGGGCCCGCCGTCCTCGGTGGTGACCAGCCGGGTGCGCAGGCTCTCGTGCCGGGCGGCCACGTCGGTGAGCGCCCCGGCGAGGGCGTCCTCGTCGATCCCGCCCTCCAGCCGGGCCGCGAACGCCACGGTGTAGGCGGCGGTGCCCGGGGCGTACTGCTCCAGGAACCACAGTCGCTCCTGGGCGGGGGACAGCGGCGGCACGGTGCCCGGCGGGCGTGGCGGGACGGCGGTGGTGACGGCCCGGCCGCCCAGCCGCCGGGCCAGCAGCGCCTGTTTGGCCGGCGAGAGACTGGCGTTCGTCACCTGAGGACCTCCGTGCTCAAGGGGGGAGGGGAACGGTGCGGGTTCCCCGGCGTCGGAGTGGGAGAAGCCGCCCTCGGGGGCGGTTTCCATGACGGGCTGCCGGACCGGGTGGCCCGGTCCGGGGACGTGTTCCGATGAGGGTGCGGTACGGCTGTCCCCCGGCGCCTCGGGGTGCGGGCGCCCGGCGGTACGGGTGCCGGTCCGGGCACTTCGCGGGCCGATGGGGCCGCGATTTGTGGGAGCGTTCCCACGGAGGAGGCTAGGGATCGGCCGCGAATGTCGTCAAGGTTTCAGGGTTGTTTTCAAACTGTCAGGAGTACGGAATACCAGTTGTTAGGGGCTTTTCCGCAGTTAAGGGCGATTTATCCCGCGACACCCTTTCGACTGGACCCCTTTCCTGATTGACATGGACCGGGCCGACTTCTACGCTCCGCTGGGAGCGCTCCCATGCCGATGTGCCATTTCGCGGCCGAGCGTGTCGTCCGGTCGCCGACGCCAGGAGCGCCCACGTGACTGTCATCGTCCCCGCGCCCATGGGCACCACGCCCCCGGGCGCACGGAGAACACCACCACCGCCGGAGCAGGAGGACCTGGAACTCCTCCTGTTGATCCGGCACTTCGAGCTCACCCTCCTCAGGCTGTTCGAGGCGGGCGAGCTGAGCGGCACCACCCACACCTGCCTTGGTCAGGAGTACATCCCGGTCGCGCTGTCGCGGTTGCTGCGCGAGGACGACTTCGTGCTCAGCAACCACCGGGGGCACGGTCATTTCCTGGCCCGGTACGCCGAGCCGTACGGGCTGCTGGCGGAGATCATGGGCCGTGAGGGGGCACTGTGCGCGGGCGTCGGCGGCAGCCAGCACGTCTACCACCGGCGTTTCCTCTCGACGGGGGTCCAGGGTGAGAGTCTGCCGGTGGCGGCCGGCGTGGCGCTCGCCCTCAAGGGCTCCGGCGCGCTGGCGTGCGCCTACATCGGCGACGGCACCTGGGGGGAGGGCGCGGTCTACGAGGCCCTCAACACGGCCCAGCTGTGGCGGGTCCCGCTTCTGGTGGTGGTGGAGCACAACGGGATCGCCCAGTCCACCCCGACGGCCGCGCAGATGGCGGGCACGATCGCCGGCCGCGCCGCCGCCTTCGACGTGCTGCACCACCGTGTGACGTCCCTGGAGGTCGGCGAGATCCGCACCGAGCTGACGCCGCTGGTCGCCATGGTCCGCCGGGACTCGCGGCCGCTGGTGGTGGAGTTCGCCACCCACCGGATCGGCCCGCACAGCAAGGGCGACGACACCCGCACCCCCGAGGAGATCGCCCTGGCCGCCTCCCACGACTGGTACGACCGCTACGCCCGGCTGTTCCCCGAGTCCTTCGAGCGGGCCGACCGCGAGCGGCGCGAACTGGTCGAGCGGATCGCGGCCGAGGTCACCGCCCGGCCGCCGTCGGTCTGGGAGCGGCCGTGACCCGCGTCTCCGAACACCTCAACCACGCCCTGCACGATCTGATGGCGGCCGATCCGGAGGTGCATCTGCTCGGTGAGGACGTCTGCGACCCCTACGGCGGCGCCTTCAAGGTCACCCGGGGTTTGTCGGCCCGGTTCGGGGAGCGGGTGCGCTCCACCCCGCTGAGCGAGGGCGCGATCGCCGGGATCGGCGCGGGGCTGGCCCTGGCCGGGCGCAAGGCGATCGTGGAGATCATGTTCGCCGACTTCGTCGCACTGGCCTTCGACCAGATCGCCAACTTCGCCGCCAAGTCCACGACCATGTACGGCCGGCCGGTACCGATCCCGCTGGTCGTGCGCTGCCCCTCGGGCGGCAACCGCGGCTACGGCCCCACCCACAGCCAAAGCCCGCAGAAACACTTCATCGGCGTCCCGGGCCTGTCACTGTTCGAGATGACCCCCTTCCACGACGCCGGCGCGCTGTTGACCCGGATGTTCGCCCTCGGACGGCCCTGCCTGTTGTTCGAGGACAAGGTCCTCTACACCCGGCGGATGTACGAGGGCGGCGTGGTGGACGAGCTGTTCCGCTACGAGGTCGACGGGGACGTCGCCCGGGTCCGCCTGGACGGCGTGAGCGAACCCGACTGTGCGATCATCGCCCACGGCGGCATGGTCCACCGGGCGCTGGAGGCCATGCGCGTCCTGCTGCTGGAGGACGACATCGCCTGCGAACTGGTGGTGCCCGCCCGCCTCCACCCCCTGCCGCACCTGCCCGGCCTGGAGCGCGCCCGGCACGTGTGCGTCGTGGAGGACGGCAGCGAGGGCGGCACCTGGGGCGCCGAGGTCGCCCGGGTGCTGCACCCCCTGCTGTGGTCCACCCTGCGAGCGCCGATCACCCTGCTCAACGCGGCCGACAGCGTCATCCCGGCCGCACCCCACCTGGAGCGCGAGATCCTCCTCCAGCCCGCCCGCATCCGGGACACGATCGCAGAGGCCCTGTCATGACCGAGGTCCGGGTACCGAAGCTGAACAACAACGACACCGCCTACCTGCTGGTGGAGTGGACCGCCGCAGACGGCCAGGCGGTGCGCGACGGCGACCCGCTGGTCGTGCTGGAGACCTCCAAGGCCGCCGAGGAACTGACCGCCGAGGCCGACGGCACCCTGCTGCGCCTTCTGGCCGAAGGCGCCGAGTGCGCGCCCGGCCAGGTGATCGCCCGCCTCCTCGGCGAGGGAGAGGAGCCGGGGTCCCCGGCCGGAGCGGGGTCCTCCGGCCGGGGGCTCCCCCCGGCGGACCCCGCCGCGACCGGGCGGCCGGGGACGGACGGCGTCCACGTGAACGGCGTCCACACCGGCGGCATCCCTGTCGACGGCGTCCGCGCCGGCGGCGACGCGCGAGACGACCCGTCGCGGCCGGACGGCCCGGGTGTCCCGGAGGGGATCGTGATCACCGAGCCCGCCCGGCGGTTCATGGCGGAGCACGGCATCCCCGGCGAGCGGGTGCTGGCCCTGGGCAGGAAGCTGGTCCGGCGGACCGACCTGGAACCCCTGGTCGCGCCGCCCGGGTCCGCGGAGGGCGCGACGCCGGCCGCGCCCGCTCCCGGGCCGGGTGGGACCGGGCCTGGAACGACCGGACGAGGCGAGACCGGATCGGGTGGAACCGGGACCGCCGAAGCCGGGCCGTCCGGAACCGCGGCGGCCGGAACCGGTTCGCCCGACGCCCGGACGGCCGGTACCGGGCAGGACGAGGCCGGGCTCGTCGAGCTCTCACGGAACCAGCGGCGGATCGCCGAGGTCGTCGAGCGGTCGCACCGGGAGATCCCCGCCGCGTTCACCGCGGTGCGGATCGACGTGACGGAGGCGCTGGCCCACGCCCGCCGGGAGACCCGGCGGGTGCGCGCCCTCGTCGGGCTGCCCGAGCTGCTCGTTCAGGCGACCGGCCGGCTGCTCGACCGCTTCCCCCTCTTCTTCGCCGCGCCCGTCGACGGCCTCCGCGCCCGCCCGGCCCCCTCCGCGGAGGTCGGCGTGACCGTGGACGTCGGCAAGGGGATGTTCGTGCCGGTGGTGCGGGACGCGGGGCGGCGCCCGCTCGGCGAGATCGCCCGCGACCTCACCCGGTTCCGCGAGACCGCGCTGAACGGCGCGTTCCGCGAGCGGGACCTGTCCGGCGGCAACATCACGGTCACCCTGCACACCGACGCCGCCGTCGTGGCGGCCACGCCCATCGTGTTCCCCGGACAGATCTGCGCGCTGTCGCTCACCGCTCCGCGCCCGGAGGTGGTGGCGGAGCGCGGCGGGGGCTTCGCCGTACGGAAGGTGATCACCCTGGGGCTGGCCTACGACCACCGGTTCGTCAACGGCCGCGACTCGGCCGAGTTCCTCGGCGCGCTCCGGACCGCCCTGGAGGCCCCGGAGCCGCAGGAGTCCCCGGAGTCCCCGCAGGACGGCGGCCCGGCCGCCTGACCGCCGCACCGGCCCCGGGTCCCACCCGGGGCCGGCCTCCCCCGCCGCGCCGGCCCGGATCTCCCGGCGGCCCCGGCCTCCATGGCCCCGGATCCCGCCGCACCGGTCTCCCCCGCCGCGCCGGACCTCGCGGCCCCGCGCCCGCCCTGTCGGCCCCGGATTCCGCCGCGCAAGATTCGCGCCTTCCCGTGGCCCGGGGACCCCGCGATATCCGCCTCCATCTCCCCGGCGACCCGGGCGACCACGCGCCCCGAAGAACACAACGGGAGAATTATAAGTAAAGTTTCCTAAAAGAGAGCATTGACGACGCAGGTCGGAAGACATAGCTTCCGGTCAATGACCCGTGGGGGGCGGGATCGCAGCGGTATGTCCTCACCCCGGAGGTGGCTCTCCCGATGTCCTCACGTCTGCGCACCGGCCTCGCCGCGGCCGGCGCGTCACTCGCCCTGATCGCCTGCGCGCTGGCCGGCACGGCCGGCGCCGCCGTCAACGACGAGGCCTGCCGTCCGGACGGCCTCTACACCACCCCCGGCCTCGCCGTCCCCTTCTGCCAGGTCTACGACGAGGCGGGCCGGGAGAAGATGGGCGCCGACCATCCCCGCCGCGTCATCGGCTACTTCACCGGCTGGCGGACCGGCAAGAACGGCCAGCCCGCGTACCTCGCCAAGGACATCCCCTGGGGCAAGGTCACCCACATCAACTACGCCTTCGCGCACGTCGGCCCGGACAACAGGATCTCGGTCGGCGCCGACGGCCCGGACAACGCGGCCACCGGCATGGAGTGGCCCGGGATCGACACGCCCGACCCCGGCCTGCCGTACAAGGGGCACTTCAACCTGCTGAACAAGTACAAGAAGGCCCACCCGGAGGCCAAGACGCTCATCAGCGTCGGCGGCTGGGCGGAGAGCGGCGGCTACATCGACGACGGCGGCGTCCGCCGGGCCTCCGGCGGCTTCTACACGATGACCACCAACGCCGACGGGTCGGCCAACACCGCCGGCATCGACGCCTTCGCCGACTCGGCGGTGGCGTTCGTCAGGAAGTACGGCTTCAACGGCGTGGACGTCGACTACGAGTACCCCACGTCGATGAAGGACGCGGGACACCCGCTGGACTGGCAGATCGCCAACGCCCGGCGGCCGTCGCTGATGCGGAACTACGCGCTGCTGATGAAGACCCTGCGCGACAGGCTCAACGCCGCCGCGGCCGCCGACGGCAGGTACTACATGCTGACCGTGGCCGCCCCGTCGTCCGGCTACCTGCTGCGCGGCATGGAGACCTTCCAGGTCACCCAGTACCTGGACTACGTCAACATCATGTCCTACGACCTGCACGGCGCGTGGAACGAGTTCGTCGGCCCCAACGCCGCCCTCTACGACGACGGCAAGGACGCCGAACTCGCCCGCTGGGGCGTCTACACCACCGCGGCCTACGGCGGGATCGGCTACCTCAACACCGACTGGGCCTACCACTACTTCCGCGGCGCGATGCAGGCCGGCCGGATCAACATCGGCCTGCCGTACTACACCCGCGGCTGGCGCAACGTCACCGGCGGCACGAACGGCCTGTGGGGCACCGCCAAGAGCACCGGCGCGTGCCCGACCGGACTGACCTCCTGCGGCGACGGCGCGCGCGGCATCGACAACCTCTGGCACGACGAGGAGAATGGCGCCGAGGTCGGCGGGGGCGGCAACCCGCTCTGGCACGCCAGGAACCTCGCCGAGGGCCGCGCCGGATCGTACGGCCCGGCCTACGGCCTCGACCCGGCCGGCGACCCCGAGGACCGGCTGACCGGGACCTACACCCGCAACTACGACCCCACCCTGGTCGCGCCGTGGCTGTGGAACGCCGGCAAGAAGGTGTTCCTGTCCACCGAGGACGAGCAGTCCGTCGCCGCCAAGGCCGCCTACGTCAGGGACAAGGGCATCGGCGGCGTGATGATCTGGGAGCTGGCCGGCGACTACGCGTGGGACGCGGCCAAGGGCGAGTGGTTCATGGGCGACACGCTCACCACCAAGCTGTACGACACGCTCAGGACCGCCGCGCCGTACGGCGCCACCCGCGCCAAGGTGAACGTGCCCGCCGAGAAGCTCGACGTGCAGGTGGAGCTGGGCGGGTTCCCGGTCGGCGACAGCAACTACCCGATCACCGGCAAGCTGAAGATCACCAACAAGTCGTCGACGACCATCCCCGGCGGCGCCGAGTTCCAGTGGGACTACGCCAGCTCGGCTCCCGGGACCGCCAAGGACCAGTCGGGTTACGGCCTCACCGTGATCAGCAGGGAGCACACCGCGGGCGACAACGTCGGCGGGCTGAAGGGCGACTTCAACCGGGTCTCGTTCAAGCTGCGGGCCTCCGAGTCGCTCGCCCCCGGCGCGTCGCTCACCATGGACTACGTCTACTACCTGCCCGCCCCGGCCCCGGCGAACTTCACCGTGAGCTTCGGCGGCAGGACGTACGGCCTGACCGCGGACAACGCCCGCGGCGGCGTGGTCGTCAACCCGACGCCGACGTCCGGCCCGACCGGCGGCCCCGGCGGCGACTGCGCCGCTCTCGCGTGGTCGGCCACCCAGGTCTACAACGGCGGAGCCCGGGTCTCGCACAACGGCCGGCAGTGGGAGGCCCGGTGGTGGACCCAGAACAACGAGCCGGGCGCCGGTGACGTCTGGAAGGACCTGGGCGCCTGCTCGGGGCCCACCTCCACGCCGACCGCCACCTCCTCCCCGAGGCCCACCGTCACCCCGACCGTCACCCCGACCGCGACGCCCACGGCGACCCCCACGACCACGCCGACGGCGACACCGACCGCGACGCCGACCGCGACCCCCACGGTGACGCCGACCGGCGCCTACCCGGCGTGGAAGGCCGGCACGGCCTACACGCCCGGCGTCCGGGTCACCCACGCGGGCGTCGGCTACGAGTGCCGCCAGGCGCACACCGCCGTGGCGGGGTGGGAACCGCCGAACGTCCCCGCCCTCTGGCTGCGCCTGCCTTAGCCCCCGGTCCGTGGGTCCCCGTCGCGGCGGGGACCCACGGACCGTCCCTGGAGAGAGCCGCGGCCGGCGGGCCGCGGCTCTTCCCGTGCCGGCGGGAGGTCCGGCGGCCCGGGGACCGGACGAGACGCTCCGGAGACCTGGTGAGACGCTTCAGAGTCCGGGCGAGGCGCTCTGGAGCCCGCCCCCTACGGGGAAGCCCCGAGGCGCACCGGGCGCGATCAGTGGCACCATGGCGGGGTCAGGAAAACCCAGTGGAAGGTCATGATCGTTGAGGCGGCTCCTCACGGTCCTGCTGCTCGCGTGCGCCGCGCTCCTCGGCGCGGTCGCCCCCGCACAGGCCCACAACATCCTGATCGGCAGCGATCCGAAGGACGGCGCCCGGCTCTCCGCCGCGCCCGGACGGATCACGCTGACGTTCGACCAGCCGGCGCGGCAGGGCTTCGCGCGGATCAGCGTGACCGGACCCGGCGGGACCCGCTGGGAGGACGGCACGACGGCCGTGAACGGCGCGAAGGTCAGCGTGGCCCTCAAGCCGCTGGGCGCGGCCGGTGAGTACGCCGTGGGCTACCGCGTCCTGTCCTCCGACGGCCACCCGGTGTCCGGGAAGCTCACCTTCACCCTGACCGCCGCGGGGCCGGGCGCCGCCGCCCCATCGCAGGCGGCCTCCCCCGAGTCCGCCGCCTCACCGCAGGCGGCCTCTCCCGACCCGGTGGGATCCCCCGCGCTCGGGTCGGCCGAACTGAGCGCGCAGGCCGCCGAGGCCGCGCAGAACGGCGGCGCCGGGATGGCGGTGCTGTGGATCGCCGCGGCCCTCGTCCTGCTGGGCGGGGCGACCGTGGTGGCGATGCGCCGTACCGGCGGGCGGGAGGAGCGGCGATGACCACGTCCGCAGAGACCTCGGAGACCTCGGGGGCCTCCGGCGCCGGGGAGCGCGACCCGCGGGCGCGTACGGCCCTGCGACTGGTCACCGGCGGGCTCGTGTCGGGAGCCGTGCTCGCCGTGCTGACCGCGACGGCGCTGACCGCCGAGGAGTCCGTACCGGGCATCCCGCTGCCCGGACCGGTGGTGGAGTACGGCCTGCCGGCGCTGCGGGTGCTGCTGGACCTCGCGGCGGTGGCGGTGGTCGGGCTGAGCGTGCTGCCCCGGCTGCTCGGCTTCGACGACGAGGAGCGGACCGAGCCGGTGCTGCGCCGCGCCCGTCCGGCCGCGGTGACGTTCGCCTGGGCGTGGGCGGTGCTGGCGCTGGTCGTCATCGTCTTCCAGACCGCCCAGCTCAACCCGGGGACCGTACCCACCCCGCAGATGATCGCCGAGTACGTCGGGGAGGTCGGCGCGGGTCAGGGGATGCTGTTCAGCGCCGCCTGCGCGCTCGCCTACGCCGGGATCGGGCTGCTGGCGGTCCGGTTCGGCGAGAAGGTCCCCGCCGAGCTGCGGATCGTGATCGCCTTCTTCGGGCTGCTGCCGATCCCGGTCACCGGTCACGCCGTCGACTCGGTCTGGCACGACCCCATCATGATCTCGATGGAGTTGCACGTGATGGGGGCGGCCGCGTGGACCGGCGGGCTGGCCGTCATCGTCGCGCTGGTCGCCGCCGACCGCGAGCTGCTGGCCCGGACGCTGCCGAAGTTCTCCCGGCTGGCGACCGTGGCCCTGGCGCTGGTGACCGTCTCCGGACTGGTGAACGGCCTGGCCTCGATGGCGCTGACCCGCGGCGTCGAGCTGCCGGACGCGATCCTCACCAGCCACTACGGCCTGCTGGTGGTGGCCAAGACGGCGTGCGTGGCGTTGCTGATCCCGTTCGCCGCCCACATCAGGTTCCGCCTGCTGCCGCGGATCGCCGCGCGGCGGCGGACGGCGGTCGTCGCCTGGACGGCGGCCGAGATCACCGTGATGGGCCTGGCCTACGGCGCCGCGGTGGCGCTGACCACGGCTTCCATGTCCTAGGTTCCGTTCTGCGGATCCTCGCCGTGGCGAGGATCCGCAGAACGGCTAGACGACCTGCGTCCGGCGTTTCCGGGCGAACCACTCGATGCTCAGCCACAGGGCGGCGAGCAGGACACCGCCGGCCAGCATGCTCATCGGGGGCACCAGGGGCGGGGAGGTGAACAGCGCGTTCTGCACCCGCAGCGCCTGGTCGACCACGACGGTGACGCCGAACGCGCCGACCACCGCCCGGACCACGGGGATGCGGATGAGGAACGCCAGATCGACGGCGACCGCCCCGGCGATCAGGAAGACCGGCACCGCCGAGCGGGGGAAGTCGGCGATCGCCAGCAGCGGCCAGATCAGGGTGCGGTAGGCGACGTAGGCGGCGGCAACCGAGGTCGCGGCGAACATCCGGCCGATCATCGCGCGGGCGAGCACGAGCACGATCATGGCGGCGACCGCCGCGTAGAGCGGGTACACCGCGTCGGGCACGGGCAGCGTGAAGTGGACCATCATCTCCCGGTCCACCGGGCGGCCCATCTGGTCGGCGGCGAACTGCAGCAGGATGGGCTCGGCCTCGGGGCTGCCGCGGTCCCAGGCGGCCAGGCCGAACACGCCGTACTCCTGGTGCTGTGCCGGGAACCAGACGTTCTCGAAGAGGAAGACGAACAGCGCGCCGAGGACGGCCGTCCTGGCCCGTCCGGCGGGCGCGCCCATGGCCCAGCCGCGGATCACACCGCAGATCATGAAGAGCGTGCCGACGTAGAGCAGCATGTGCGACGGGCTCCACGAGGTGATGTCGAGCCCGTTGACGCGGTGGTTGATCAGGTCCAGCGGCACCGCGAGGAGGAAGACGCCGGTGCCCCAGCCGATGAGGCGCTGGGCCGGGCGGTCCACGCCGTAGCCGGTGTAGAGGTGGACGACCGTCAGCGCGAGGGCGATGGCCGTGCCGACGCTGTTGAGCAGGTGCGGCGGCGCCAGGTCGTCCCGGAGCCACTTGAAGTGCCAGGAGACGTCCCAGGAAGCACCGAGGACCTTGAAGGAGAAGGCCACCAGCCACCCGGTGTACAGAACCCTGAAAAGGTCGTCCGGGGTCTCGCGACCCGCCGGCCCCCGGGTCCACAGGGGCAGCGCCCACTCCAGGAGCGGAGTGGCCTTTCTTCTGAGGCTCTCGACTGACTTCACGCGTCGAAATGATGCCCGTGCCCGGCATGGCTCCGCAATCGGGGACATCCCTTAGTCACCCCTGCGAAACCCAATCGGGCTGTGACATGGCCCACATTCTCGTCGGCGGGTCCGCTACGGCGTCCCGGTCAGGCGCAGGCGGGTGCGGGAAGGAGCCGACGGGGGCAGCGTGGCGACGATGTCGGCGAGCGAGGTCGCGGCGAGACTGTCCCGCCAGGCCCGGTGGGCTTCGGCCATCTTCACGGCGAGGACGCAGGGGGTCCGGCAGTCCTCGGCGGGCAGCGCCCCCCGTCCCTGCCGGCGGATCTCCCGGCACTCGTACGGCGAGGACGCGCCGTCGACCGCCTCGACGACATGCAGGAGCGTGATCTCGGAAGCGGGCCTGGCCAGCCGGAACCCGCCGCGCGGGCCGGTCGTCGCGACCAGCACGCCGGCCTTGACCAGCGCCTGCAACTGCTTGGCGAGATAGGCCGCGGGCAGGTCGAAGTACTGGGCGAGCTGCGCTGCCGACGCGGTGTCACCCGCCTTGAGCTGGGCCAGCGACGCGGCGCAGTGCAACAGCCATTCCGTGCTCCCGGGCAGCTTCATGACCCCGATCCTATCGGAGACATTGCGGATCCATTTAGTCCGAGATAGCGTTCGCAGCAGAGAAGAGACGGACGGGACAGAAGGAGAGACCATCATGCCGACCATGCGCGTCGCCATCGCCGGAGCGACCGGGAACATCGGGGCCCTCACCGCCGCCGCACTGGAACGGGACGGGCACCACGTCGTGCGCGTCAGCCGCTCACTCGGCGTGGACCTGACCACCGGCGAGGGCCTGGACGCCGCCCTGGCCGGCGTCGACGCCGTCGTGGACGCCACGAACAGCACCGCGACCGACCGGGACGAGGCGGTGGCGTACTTCGGCGCCGCCACCCGGAACCTGCTCGCCGCCGAGGAGCGGGCCGGCGTCCGCCACCACGTGCTGCTCTCGATAGCCGGGCTCGACCGCGTCGAAGGCAACGCGCACTACGCCGGCAAGCGCGAGCAGGAGCGCCTCGTGGCCGAGGGCCGGGTGCCGTGGACGATCGTTCCGGCCACCCAGTTCCACGACTTCGCCGCGATGGTGACGAGCTGGACCGAGCATGACGGCGTCGCCACCGTCGCGCCGCTGCTCATCCAGCCGATCGCACCCGAGGACGTGGCCGACGTCCTCGCCGAGATCGCCACGGGCACGCCGCAGGGACGTCACCCCGACGTCGCCGGTCCCGACCCGCAGGACCTGGTGGACATGGCCCGGCGCACCAACGACGCGCGCGGCCGCACGGTCAGGCTCGTGCCGACGTGGTCGTCGCTGTTCGGCCCGGACATGGCGGGTGACGTGCTGCTGCCCCGCGAGGGCGCCCGCATCGCGCCCACCACCTTCGACGAGTGGCTCGCGAAGCAGCGTTGACCGCCGCTCCCGCCCCGCCGCCCTCCGCCGCTCTTCACCCGGACCGCGGCGGGTGGGACCACCACGGCCTCCGGCGGGGCTCCCCGGACGGCGTCTCAGCGGGCTCTCAGCAGGCGTCGGTAAGCTCACGGAATGCAACGAAGGACGGTCACCTGGATCGCGGTGGCGGTCGTACTGGTCATCAGCACCGCCTGGCTGCTGTGGCCGTCCGCGCCGCCGGTACGGGCCCAGGACCGGTGGATCACGGTGACCGACGGCCCCCGGGACGACCAGCGCGTCAGGCTCGACACCGCTTTCTTCCCACCCGCGGGCGGCGGGCGGGCGCCCGCGGTGCTGCTGGCCCACGGCTTCGGCGGCAGCAAGCAGAGCGTCCGGGAGGAGGCCGAACGGCTGGCCGGGGAGGGCTACGCCGTACTGACCTGGTCGGCCCGCGGCTTCGGCCGCTCCGGCGGGCAGATCGCGCTCAACTCCCCCGACTACGAGGTCAAGGACGTCCGCCAGCTCGTCGACTGGCTGGCGCGGCAGCCGCAGGTCCTGCTCGACGCCGCGGGCGACCCGCGCGTCGGCGTCGCGGGCGGGTCCTACGGCGGGGCGATCGCCCTGATGTCCGCCGCCCACGACCCCCGGATCGACGCTATCGTCCCGCAGATCACCTGGTACGACCTGGCCGACGCGCTGTTCCCGGACGCGGGCGGCGGCGGGCCGGAGAACGGCGTGTTCAAGCGGATGTGGGCCGGGCTGTTCTTCAGCCGGAGCGGCCCGGAGCCGCTGTCCGGCCCGGACGCCCTCGGTTCCCGGCGCGGCGGGAACGGCGCGGACTCCCCGGACGGCACCGGCTCCACGGACGGCGCGGAGTCCGCGGACGGCACCGGGGATCCGGGCGGTTCCGAGGAGTCCGGCGGCCCGGGTGGTTCCGGCGACCCCGCCGGGGCGGCCCCCGCCGTCCCGCCCACCGCGCAGGACGTCCGGTGCGGCCGGTTCCTGCCGGAGATCTGTGACATGTACCAGCGGGTCGCCGAGACCGGCCGGGCGACGCCGGAGGCGGTCGGCATCCTGCGCCGCTCCAGCCCGGTCTCCGTCCCCGGGAGGATCAGGATCCCGACGCTGCTGCTCCAGGGACTGAGCGACTCGCTGTTCCCGCTCGGCCAGGCCGACGCCAACGCCAGGGCCATCGCCGCCACGGGCGCGCCGGTCGGCGTCGCCTGGTTCGACGGCGGCCACGACGGCGGCGACGGCGAGGCCGACTGGCTGCACGAGCGGACCCTCGGCTGGTTCGACCGCCATCTGAAGCGGACGCCCGGTGCGGGCGAGCCGGGCGCCGCGTTCACCGTCACCCGCGACGGCGGCCGCGATCCGGGCACCCGCCGCCCGGTGCAGCTGCACGCCACCGCCGCCCGCTACCCCGGCCTGTCCGGCTCCGGGAGCACCACGGTGCCGTTGCGCGGCGCGGAGCAGCCCGTGGCCAACCCGCCGGGCGGCTCCCCCGCCTCGATCTCCACCATCCCCGGGTTCGGCGGGCTCGCCGGGCTCGCGGGCGGCGCGGCGGGGCTGGGCGTGTCCGCCGACATGCCCGGTCAGAGCGCCGTCTTCGACTCCGCGCCGCTCACCGCCCCGCTCCAGGTCACCGGCTCGGCCACCGTGAGGGTACGGGTCCGCCCGGCGCCCGGCGCGGAAGGGGGGAGGACCTCCTCCCCGGCGACCGGGGACGAGGCGGCCGGGGACAAGGCGTCCGACGACGAGGTGACGCTGTTCGCCAAGCTGTACGACGTCGCGGACGGGCAGGCGCCGGTGCTGCCCGCGGGGCTCGCCGCCCCCGTCCGGATCACCGTTCCGGCGGGCGGCGCCGGGGAGGCCACGGTGCGCCTGCCGGCCGTCGACCACCGCTTCGACGCCGGTCACCGGCTGCGCGTCGCGTTCACCACCACCGACCTCGGTTACAGCACCCCGGCCGCGCCGTCCGTGCACGTCGTCGGCCTGGTCTCGCAGTCGGTGACGGTGCCCGTCGCCACGGCCCTGCGGGCCCCCGCGACGGGCCCCGCCTGGTGGACCTGGGCGCTGCCGCTGGCCTCCCTCGTCGTCGCGGCGGTCCTGGTACTCACCGGACGGCGCCGCGGAGCCACCGGCCACGACCCGGACCTGAGCGACGTCCCGCTGCGGATCAGCGGCCTGACCAAGGCGTACGGCGACGGCGAGCGGGTCGTGGACGACCTGTCCTTCACCGTCGGGCAGGGCCAGGTGCTCGGCCTGCTCGGTCCGAACGGCGCGGGCAAGACCACCACCCTGCGGATGCTGATGGGCCTGATCCGCCCGGACGGCGGCGAGATCCGGATCTTCGGCCACCGGGTGTCGCCCGGCGCGCCGGTGCTGTCCCGGCTGGGCTCCTTCGTCGAGGGCCCGGGGTTCCTGCCGCACCTGACCGGCCGGGCCAATCTGGAGCTGTACTGGCGGGCCACCGGACGACCCGCCGGGGACGCGCACCTCACCGAGGCCCTGGAGATCGCCGGGCTCGGCGGCGCGCTGGACCGGGCGGTGCGCACCTACTCCCAGGGCATGCGGCAGCGCCTGGCCATCGCCCAGGCCATGCTCGGCCTGCCCGACCTGCTGGTCCTGGACGAGCCCACCAACGGCCTCGACCCGCCCCAGATCCGTGAGATGCGCGAGGTCCTGATCGCCTACGCCGCGCGGGGCCGTACGGTCATCGTCTCCAGCCATCTGCTGGCCGAGGTGGAGCAGACCTGCAGTCACGTGGTGGTCATGCGGCGCGGGCGGCTCGTCACGGCGGGGACGGTCGGCGACCTGCTGGCCGGTCGCGCTCCGGCCGGCGGCGCGGGCGCCCGTCTGGAGGACGTGTTCCTGGACCTGATCGGAGAGAAGGCATGACCCGGGGAGAGACCGTGAACGGCTCCGCGCCCGCTCCGGCGGGCCCGGACGGCGTGGGCGGCGCGGACGGCGTGGGCGGCGCGGACGGCTCCACCGCCGGGCCGCCGGCCGCGGACGGCTCCGCCCGCGGGTACGCGGCCCGGCGCACGCTGCCGCTGGCGGTGGAGGCCGTCCGTCAGCTCAGGCGGCGCCGCACGATGGTCATGTTCGGCCTGCTGCTCGCGCTGCCGTGGGTGCTGGTGGTGGCGTTCGAGCTCGGCGCGGGGTCCGGGCGGCGGGGAGCGGCGACACGCGTCTCCGACCTCGCGACCGAGGGCGGGCTGAACTTCGCGGCGTTCGCGCTGTCGGTGTCGGCGAGTTTCCTGCTGGCCGTCGCGGTGGCGCTGTTCTGCGGTGACACCGTGGCCGGGGAGGCGAACTGGTCCTCGCTGCGTTACCTGCTGGCCGCCCCCGTCCCGCGTGACCGGTTGCTGCGGCAGAAGCTGATCGTGGCGATGGGCTACTCGACGGCGGCGGTGGTCTGCCTGCCGGCGATGGCGCTGCTGGCCGGGACCCTCGCCTTCGGCTGGCACGACGTACGGGTGCCCGGCACCGGCGAGACCGTCGCGGCGGCGGACGTGCTGCCCCGGTTCGGGGTCGTGGTCGGCTACGTGCTGGTCAGCCAGCTCGTGGTGGCGGCGCTGGCCTTCCTGCTGTCGGTCTCGACGGACTCGCCGCTCGGCGCGGTCGGCGGGGCCGTCGGCCTGGTGATCGTGAGCACCATCCTGCAGGCGGTGGAGGCGCTCGGGGCGCTCCGGGAGTTCCTGCCGACGTTCTGGAGCACGGCGTGGATGGACGCCCTGGCCCCGCAGCCCGACTACGGCGGCATGGTCAAGGGGGTGGCCGTCTCGGTCTCCTACTCGTTGGTCCTGGTCGCCTTCGCCTTCCGCAGGTTCCGCCGCAAGGACGTGGTCTCCTAGGTCCTGCGGATCGTCGCGCCCGCCGCGACCACCCGGGTGCTTCCGTCCGCGGCGGAGATCCACGGAGCAGACCCCGGCGTTTCCCTGTCGTTTCATGACGTCCGACGCATTCGCCCGGTGCCCTCGGTGGCCGGGGCCGGAACACGGCCCCGGCCACCGCTTTTCTTATCGCCATTTATGTCCGCTTTTTACCCGTATATGTTTCTTTATCGCTTTTACGGGTATGCAAACGCTAATTCGGGAGCCGGAGGCTTCCGGCACGTTCAACGCGGCAGGCGACCGCTTCCGGCGGCGTCTTCCCTCCCGTCCGGCGGAGTCTTCCGGACGGTCGGATCCCATGACGGAGTGATCGACTGGGGAGTGGCGATCGTGAAGTGCGGACTGCAGGTGGCCCTCGGTGTCGCCGCGGGTTACTTTCTCGGACGGCATCACAAGTTGCGCGCCGCGCTCGCACTGGCGGCGGCGGGCGCGACAGGAAAGCTAGGGAAGCTGGGCGGCAAGGAAGGCCCCGGTGGCGACCTGCTCCAGCAGGGCCTGAAGCTGCTCGGTTCCTCCCCCGAGCTGGAGAAGATCACGAATGCCGTCCGCGGCGAGCTGCTCGAGGTGGGCAAGGCCGCGGCCAGGGCGGCGGCCAGCAGGCAGATCGACACCCTGACCTCGAAGCTCCACGATCGCGCCGAGTCGCTGCGGACCAGGGCGCAGGGAGCCGAGGAGGAGCCCGAGGAAGAGGAGGAAGAGGAGGAGCGCCCCAGGCGCCGCGCGGCCCGTGGCAAGGGCAGGACCGCCCGGGAGGAACCCGAGGCCGAGGAAGAGGACTACGAGGAGGAAGAGGAACCCGAGGAGGAGGAAGAGGAGGAGGAGCCCCCTCAGCGCCGCGCCACCGGCAAGGGCAGGCAGGCCGCCAGGACACGCTCCGCCCGGGAGGAGCCCGAGGAGGAGGAAGAAGAGGAAGAGGAGGAGGAACCGCCGCGAGCCAGGGCGGGCAGGCGCCGCGCCGTCCAGCGCGAGACGACGCCCGCGCGTGAGCGGCCGGTCCGCAGGGCGCGGGGGTGACGCCCCATGGCCGAGACCTCCAGGGGCGGCGGGCTGATCCGTGAGGTCGAGCGGGCACTGCCCGTCGACCAGCTCACCGACGAGCTCCGCAACCTCGCCGAAGCCCTCGGCGACCGGGTCCTCTCCTCTGTGACCGACAAGGTCGACGACCTGACCGGCCGGCTGACCGACTACCTGCAGAACAGCGACTCCGGTCTGCTCGGGTTGGCGGGCTCCGTCATCGGTTCGAAGCATCCAGTGGCCTCCGGGCTGAAAGGGGTCGCCAAGATGGCGGGAGGCGGTCTGCTCAAGAAGATCACCGGCGGCAAGGGCGGCGGTGGCAAGGGCAAGAAGCTCAAGGTCACCAACATCGTCGAGTCCATCGACATCGGCGCCCCGCGCCGGCTCGTCTACGACCAGTGGACCCAGTTCGCCGACTTCCCCACCTTCATGAAGAAGGTCGAGAACGTCAACCAGGAGGAGGACAACAAGACCCAGTGGAAGGCGCAGATCTTCCTCTCCCATCGCACCTGGAAGTCGACCATCATCGACCAGGTGCCGGACCAGCGGATCGTCTGGCGGTCCGAAGGTGCGAAGGGCTACGTCGACGGCTGCGTGACCTTCCACGCGATCACCCCCGACATGACCCGGGTCCTGCTCGTCCTGGAGTACAACCCCAAGGGTCTCTTCGAGTACACGGGCAACCTCTGGCGGGCCCAGGGCCGGCGGGTGCGCCTGGAGTTCAAGCACTTCAGACGGCACGTCATGATGCAGACCGTCCTCAAGCCCGACGAGCTGGAGGGCTGGCGCGGCGAGATCCGCGACGGCGAGGTCGTCAAGGACCAGGAGACCGCGCTGCGCGAGGAGGAAGAGGAGCGCGAGCGCGCCGAGGCCGCCGGCGAGGAGGAGCCCGAGGAGCGCGAGGGCGCCGAGGAGGAGGAAGAAGAGGAAGAGCCCGAAGAGGAAGAGGGCGAGGAAGGCGAGGAAGAGGGCGAGGAGGAGCCCGAAGAGGAGGAGGAGGAAGAGGAGGAGCCGCGGACCGCACGCGGACGGCGGCGTGCCGCGCCGCGCCGCGAGCCGGCCGCGCGGGGCCGCCGGGCCGAACCGGAGCCGGAGGAGGACGAGGAGGAGGAAGAAGAAGAGGAGCCTCCCGCCCGCCGGCCCCGCCGCAGGGCCGCCGCCCGGAACGCCTGACCGGGGAGGGCCGGAGCGCCTGGCCGGAAGGCCCGCGACGCATGACCGGAGATTCCCGGAACACGTGACCGGCAAGGCCCCGGGACACGTGCCCCGGGAGACGGAGAGCGAACACGGAATCGGGGGAAGACCAAATGACCATCGTGCAGCCTTCGTCGGGTGGAGGGGGTGGCCGCGGAGGGTCCTCGTCGGGCCTGGCCGACGTCATCGACACGATCCTCGACAAGGGCCTCGTGATCGACGCCTTCGTCAGGGTCTCGCTCGTCGGCATCGAGATCCTCACGATCGACGCGCGCATCGTCATCGCCAGCGTCGACACCTACCTCCGCTTCGCGGAGGCCACCAACCGGCTGGACCTGTCGCAGACCGGCGGCAAGGGGCTGCCGGAGGTCCTGGAAGGCACCACGCAGGGCATCAGCAAGTCGAAGACCAAGGGGATCGCCCAGGGAGCCATCGAGGCCGCCGGGGAGAAGCTACGCGACTTCGTCTCCGAGTCCGAGTCCGAGCGTCGGCCGGCGTCCCGCCGCCGGAGGGAGGAGTACTGACATGCCGGGCAGCACCGGAAAGACGGCGACCACCGGATCGGAGCAGGCCGCGCGGAAACCCGCGCGGAGGACGACCGGCAAGGCGGCGGGCGAGGCCGACGGGAAGACGACCGCGAAACCGGCCCGCAAGACGACCGGCAGGACGGCGGGCGAGGCCGACGGGAAGACCGCCGCGAAACCGGCCCGCAAGACGACCGGTAAGGGGGCCGGCAGGACGGCGGGGAAGACGACCGGCAAGGCCGCGCCCTCCCGGTCGGGCGGAGCCGCCCGGCGCGGGCGCACCGGCTACGCCTACGTCTACGGCGTCGTCCCGGCGGACGTCGAGACCGAGCCCGGGACGCTCGGCGTGGACGACGGGGAGGTCACGCTGGTACGGCACGGCGAGATCGCCGCCCTGGTGAGCGACATCGTCCTGGACCGCCCGCTCGGCAGGCCCGACGACCTGCTGGCCCACGAGCAGCTGCTGGACGCGACCGCCGCCGAGGTGCCCGTGCTGCCGTTCCGCTTCGGAGCGGTGATGACCGGGCCCAAGGAGGTGGTGGAGGAGCTGCTGGCCCCGCACCACGACGAGTTCCTCGCCGCGCTGGAGGAGCTCGAAGGGCGCGCCGAGTACGTCATCAAGGGCCGCTACGTCGAACCGGTGATCATCAGGGAGGTTCTCGACGAGAACCCCGAGGCCGAGCGGCTGCGCCAGGAGGTCCGCGGGCAGCCCGAGGAGGCGACCTGGGACGCGCGGATCCGGCTCGGGCAGATGATCGGCGAGGCGGTGGCGGCCAAACGCGACGCCGACACCCAGGAGCTCGTCGACGCCGTCGCGCCGCTGTGCGTCGCGGTCTCGGTGCGGGAGCCGACCCACGAGCAGGACGCCGCGTACGTGGCCGTCCTGGTGGACGAGGAGCGGCAGGAGGAGTTCGACGAGGCGCTGGACGACCTCGGCGACCGCTGGGCCGGCCGGATCGGCCTGCGGCTGCTCGGTCCGCTGGCGCCGTACGACTTCGTGGCGGCGCCGCAACCTGAGGAGTGACGTCGTGGACCTGCTGTTCGATCTGACCGTCGGCCTGCCGCTGCTGCCGCTCCGCGCGCTCGTCAAGATCGCCGAAGTGATCCAGGACCAGGCCGAGATGGAGCTGCACCATCCGGCCGCGGTCCGGCGGCAACTGGAGGACCTGGAGGAGGCCAGGCGCTCCGGGGAGATCTCCGAGGAGGAGGAGAGACAGGCCATGACGGAGATCCTTGAGCGGATGGTGACCCAGCCCGACCTGCCTCGCGCCGCGCCATACGGCGGCGGGGAAGAGGAGTGATCGGCGTGCCCGCCAGGCGGAAGGCCCGCACCGGGGACGACGGGGCCGGCGCCCCGGGTGGCTACGAGGACGAGCCGCTGAAGAAGGGGCGTGGCCGGGGCGGCGTCGTCGAGGACGACCTGCCCGAGGACGAGGAGGGGTTCGACGACGAGGAGTTCGACGAGGAGCAGGGTTTCGAGGAGGAACGGGACGAGCCGGTCGGCGGGTCCCGGCGCGCCCGGCGGCGCCCGCGCGGCCTGACCGCGGCCGGCGCCGGCCGTACCGGGCTGGAGCAGATCGGCGACCTGACCGGACGGGAGGCGGAGGGCGTCACGTTCGTGCAGCCCGATCAGGACGGCTGGAAGGTCGGGATCGAGGTCGTCGAGGACCGTCGCGTCCCCTCCTCCGGCGACATCCTGGCGCTCTACGAGATCCAGCTCGACGCCGACGGCGACCTCCTCTCCTACCGCAGGACGCGGCGCTACAAGCGCGGCAAGGGCGACGAGTAGCGGGGGTGGCGAAGTGAGCGATCCGACGCGGTACGGCTCCGCCTCCCCGGGCTACGGGGGCAGGCCGCCCGCCCGGCGCGAGTCCACCACCAACCTCGGCGACATCCTGGAGCGGGTGCTCGACCGGGGCGTGGTGATCGTCGGCGACATCCGGGTGAACCTGCTGGACATAGAGCTGCTGACGGTCAAGCTGCGGCTGCTGATCGCCTCGGTGGACACCGCCAGGGAGCTGGGCATCGACTGGTGGGAGCACGACCCGTGGCTCAGCAGGCCCGACCACGACCTGGCCGAGGAGAACCGCCGCCTGCGCAGGCGGCTCGCCGAGGCGGAGAACGACTTTGAATACCGGGACTACCCGCGCGACCTCCGCGAGGGCCGCGAGCGCCGGGAGGAGTTCGAGGAGCACCGGAGCCGGCAGGAGCTGGGCGGCGAGCAGGAGGAGCGCCGCCCCCTCCAGGCCCGGGGCCGGTCCGGCGGCGGGCGCCCCCGCGAGGCAGGGAAATGATGAAGCCGGACCCGGCGGAGGCGGGCACGGGACGGCCGGGCACGGAGCGGCCGGGAGCGGGACGGTCGGGCTCGGGGCGGCCGGGGAGCGAACCGAAGGAGTGAGACATGCCGGACACCGGCACGTATGTCTATGCGATCGTCCGGGACGCGGACGCCCCCGGTCCCGCCGGTCTGAACGGTCTGAACGGTCTGAGCGACCTGACCGGCGTGGCCGGAACGCCCGTGCGGACGGTGGCGGACGCCGGCCTGGTCGCGTACGTGAGCACCGTGCCGCTGGACCGGTTCGGTGAGGAGCCGCTGCGCCGCTCCCTGGAGGACCTCGACTGGGTGGGCGAGACGGCCCGCGCCCACCACCGCGTCGTGGAGGCGGTGGCCGGGACGGCCCCGACGGCGCCGGTCAGGCTCGTGACGGTCTACGGCGGCGACGAGCAGGTCCGCGAGCTGCTGCGCGAGCGGCGGGAGGACTTCGTCGCGCTGCTGTCGCAGGTCGCCGGACGCAGCGAGTGGGGGGTGAAGGCGTACGCGCGGCGCGAGGCCGCCCCGCCCTCCGGAGAGGAGACCACCGGCTCCGACGGTTCAGACGGATCCTCCGGGGCCTCCGGGGCCTCCGGGGCCTCCGGGACCGACAGCCCGGGGACCGCCTACCTGAAACGCCGCCGGGCGAGCCTGCGCGGCCGGGAGGACGCGTGGCGGACCGCGGCCGACCAGGCAGAGCACGTCCACGCCGCACTGGCGGCCGTCTCCGTCGCGAGCCGGCGGCACCGGGCCCAGGACCCGAGCCTGTCCGGCCGCGAGGAGGCGATGGTGCTCAACGGCGCCTACCTCGTCGACGACGACCGCGGCGGCGAGTTCGCCGCCGTCGTCGACTCGCTGCGGGGGCAGGGGGCCGACATCGAGCTGACCGGCCCCTGGGCTCCCTACTCGTTCACCGCCCTCGACCTCGGCACGGCGGACGCCGGAGGCGTGCGATGACCCACGAGGGGCCCCGGGGCGCGGCGCTGGCCGCCGAGGGGCGTCTGCCCCCGGAGCGTGTGGCGCTCGTGGACCTGCTGGACCGGCTGCTGGCGGGTGGCGTCACCGTCAACGGCGACGTCGTGCTGTCCATCGCCGACATCGACCTGGTGCAGATCTCCCTGCGCCTGCTGATCATGTCCGTCCGCGAGTCGGGGCCGGCGGAGCAGGGGGCCCGGCACCGACGGGAGGTCTGGCGTGGACCGCCGTGAGCCGTCCGGGGAGCACTCGGCCCCCCGTCGTATCAGGACCGACCCCGAGCACGTCGAGCGTGACCTGAGCTGCCTGGTGCTCACCGTCGTCGAGCTGGTGCGCCAGCTCGTGGAACGGCAGTGCGTGCGGCGGATGGACCACGGCGACCTGACCGGCGAGCAGGTCGAGGCGCTCGGGCTGACGCTGATGCGGCTGGACGAGGCGATGGACGACCTGTGCGACCGATTCGGCCTGGAGCGGTCGGACCTCAACCTCGACCTCGGGCCGCTGGGCACCCTGCTCCCCCGCGACTGACGGGCCGCGGGGAGGACCGGCCGGGATGGACACGTCCACCGGACCGGACCCACCGGGCCACAGTCGGCACGGTCGGGCCACAGTCGGCACGATCGGCCCCTGGCCGCCGTCAGCCCCAGTGGGGCGGGCGCTCCTCCAGCAGGCGGGCGTCGTCGTCGGATCGCCGCCAGTCGCCCCAGCCGACGTCCGTGTCGTCGGAGGTCTGGTCGGGCAGGATGGGCGGGCCGTCATCGGACAGGTCGACGGGCCGCAGGTCGTCGGGCTCGTGCGTGCTCACCCGTCCATGCTAGTCAGGAACGGCCCCGTTTCGGCGTGAACCTCCGGGTGAGCCGCCGGCGCGCGGCGGCGGGAGCACCGGCGGGACGGTCGCCGGATGATCCGCGAGCGAGGACAGCCCGAGGTCCCGGCGGGTACGATGCCAGGGCAGGTGTGATCTCCCCCTGGCACTACCCCCGTGAGGCGGCCATGGCAACGCCATCTGGATGGCGGCGAGACGGCAATCTTCCCAACGAGCTGACCAGCTTCGTGGGGCGCACGAGGCTGCTGGCCACGCTTCGGCAGCGCCTCGGCCGGCACCGCCTGGTCACCGTGACGGGCATCGGCGGCGTCGGCAAGTCGCGTACGGCGCTGCGCATCGCGCACCTGATGCGCAGCCAGTTCAAGGACGGCGTCTGGTTCGCCGACCTGGCCCGGCTGCAGGACTCCGGGATGGTCCGGCACACGATCACCGCGGCCCTCGGAATCGCCGACCAGTCGTCCCGCTCCGCCGACGAGACCCTGATCGAGTGGCTCGGCGACCGCGAGATCCTGCTGATCATCGACACCTGCGAGCACCTGGTCGACGCCTGCGCCGAGCTGTTCGAGGATCTGCTGAGCAACGCCGGGGGCCTGACCATCCTGGCGACCAGCCGCCAGTCGCTGAACGCCCGGGGCGAGCACACGATCGCCATCCCGCCGCTGGCCGTACCCGGTGACACGCCCGGTGAGGACATCTTCACCAACGAGGCCGTGCAGCTGTTCGCCGCCCGGGCGAGCGCCGTGGTGCCCAATTTCGTGCTCGACGAGCACAACATCGGCCCGGTCGCCGAGCTGTGCCGCCGCCTCGACGGCATCCCGCTCGCCATCGAGCTGGCCGCGGTCCGGATGCGGGCGCTGTCGGTGGAGCAGATCCTCGGTCTGCTGGCCGACCGGTTCAGCCTGCTCGCCGGGGCCAGCCGTACGGCGCTGCCCCGGCACCAGACGCTGCGCGCCGCGATCGGCTGGAGCCACGAGCTGTGCGAGCCCGCCGAGCGGCTGCTGTGGGCCAGGCTGTCGGTCTTCGCCGGCGACTTCGAGCTCGACGCCGCCCGCTACGTCTGCTCCGGCGAGAACCTGCCCGCCGAGGACGTCATGGACCTCATCTCCAGCCTGGTGGAGAAGTCGATCCTGCTGAGCGACGGCACCCCGTCGGGGCACCGCTACCGGCTGATCGACACGCTGCGCCAGTACGGCGAGGAGTGGCTGGAGAAGCTGGGCGAGACCGACCACGTCCGCAGGAAACACCGCGACTACTACCTCCAGCTCGCCAGGCGGAGCGAGGACGCCTGGTCCGGCGCCCGCCAGGTGTACTGGTACGTCCGGATGCGCCACGAGCACGACAACATCAGGGTCGCCCTGGACTACTGCCTGCGCGACCCCGCGGAGGTCCAGGAGGGGCTGAAGCTGCTGTCGTCCCTGTGGTTCATGTGGGTGGCCTGCGGCCTGGCCCGCGAGGGCCGCCTCTACCTGGAGAAGACCCTGGAGCTGGCGCCGCAGCCGACCCCGGAGCGGTGCAAGGCCCTGTGGGTGCTGTCCTACATCAACAGCGCGCAGGGCAACATCACGGGGGCCGTGGAGGCGGCCGAGAAGTGCAGCTCCGACGCGGTCCGGGTGGGCGACTCCGGAGCCGTCATCCTCGCCACCAAGATGCTCGGCACCGCGGCCTTCCTCCAGGGTGACCTGCAGAAGGCCAGCGCGCTGCTGGGCGTGGCGATCGAGTTCCACAAGAGCGGCCGGGAGCTCAATCCGGGCCTGCTGCCCTCGATCGTCGAGCTGTCGATGGTGCTGCTCATGCAGAACGACCCGGCGGAGGCCGAGACGCTGCTGCGCGACTGCATCGCGGTCTGCACCCAGCGCGGCGAGCTGTGGCTGCGCTCCTACGCGATCTACGCCCTGGCCAGCGTCTGCCAGGGGATGGGCCGCCTGTCCGAGGCCATGGACAGCGCCCGCGAGTCACTGCGGCTCAAGCGCTACTTCCACGACGTGCTGGGCATCGGCCTGGCGATCGAGGTGGTCGCCAGGCAGGCCCTGGACGCCGGGCAGCCGGGGCTGTCGGCGCTGCTGATGGGCGGCGGGCAGGCCAACTGGCGCACCTTCGGCATGCCGCGGATGAGCTCGCCGTTCTTCAACTCCGAGCACGACCGGTGCGTCAAGGAGTGCAAGCGGGTCCTCGGCGAGGAGGAGTTCGAGGAGGCCTTCGCCCAGGGCAGGAAGCTCAACCTGGACGAGCTGATCGAGCTGGCCCTCGGCGGCGACTCCGACGACCCCGCCGCCCAGCGGTGACGACCCGCGGCGGCCGGCGCAGGACGCGGCCCGGCCGCCCGGGGGCGACCCGCGGCGGCCGGCCGGAGGCGCGGCCCGGTCGGCCGTGACGATCCGCGGCGGTCAGCCGGAGGCGCGGCCGGCCGCCCGTTCCCAGGCGCCGGTGTAGCGGGAGCTGGTCAGCGAGTAGTCGATGCTCCCGCTGACCCAGAACTCCAGGCCGCTCAGGTAGGCGAGCACCGCCTCGGAGCCGAGTCCCTCCATCCCCGGGCGGGCGGCCACCATGGCGGCGATGGCCCGGTCCCGCATCCCGCCGATCAGGTCCATCGCCCGCTGCCGGGAGCAGCGGCGGCGCCGGGCGAGGACGGTCACCAGGTTGTTGCGGGCGTTGACGCCCTCGTTCTCCTTGGCGTAGGAGATGAGGTCGTTGTCCCAGACGACGACGTCGTTGGCGTGTCCGGTGACCGCGCGCACGAGGGGGTGGCGCCATTCGCCGGGGGCGAGGCGGCGGCCGCTGGCGATGTCGATGAGCGCGAACACGGTGAGCATCGCCCCGGTCCGCCGCCGCATGAAGACGTAGTCGGCGAAGGAGGGCACCACCCGGTCCTCGCGGTTGGCGGCCTCCCACACCTGCGCGGACAGGTAGTCCCTCGTGGCCGCGCACCAGCGGTCCAGCTGGTCGGCGTCGCCCGAGGCGGCGATCCTCTCCCTGATCTCCAGCAGCGACCTGGCGAACGCGTCGCCGGGCCGGCCGGCCGTCTCCGGCTCGTCGAGGACCGCGAGGAAGCGGGGCAGCGCGCGGGCGATCTCCGCGGCCCGCCGGTCCGACTCGCAGAAGACGTCGTCGAAGGCGAAGAGCCACACGCACCAGTCGGTCACCAGGCGGAGCGCGTCATGGTCGGCGTAGGGGTAGGTGCGGGCGCAGAGCCAGCCGTATCCGGCCTGCCGGTAACGTTCCATCATCTCGTCGTCGAGCATCCCGGAGTCTGCGAGCCACTCCAGGGTCTCCTTGTCGACCTGATCGGCATACGGGCTGACCTGGCCGGGGAAGGGGCAGGGAAGTGGGGGGATGCGAAGCGTCCGGAATGCCCGTCGGGCCGTCGTAGTCTCCACCCGTCAAGAATGGACGAACTCCGAACGTTTTCCTATACATCCGTAAATACCAACTTCAGGTTTTCGGTTGGTTCTGAAACCATTTCATATATTCGTCGCCTCCGAACATCCGCGCCGTGTCCGCCGCCGACGGGGTGCCCGCGTACGGGTCGGCGCCGGCCGCGAGGAGCGCCCGCACCACCTCGGACTCCTTCTTGAAGACGGCCCCGGCCGGCGGCGTCTGCCCGCGGTCGTTGGGCCCGCCGGGATCGGCCCCCAGCTCGGCCGGCGCCCGAACGGTCGCGGCGTGGCCGTGGTAGGCGGCGAGCATCAGCAGGGTGTCGCCCCGGTCGTTGGTCAGATCGACCGGCCCCCGGCCCCCGGCCTCGACGTAGGCCCGGAGCAGGTCGGTCTCCCCCGCTCTGGCCAGGCCGAACAGGCGGGTGGCGAACTCCTCCAGCTCGGGGTCAGGCCGCATGCGCTCCATTCTGCCCCGGTAGGGTGCCCACTGATCACCGTGACCGGCGGAATTCACCGGACGCCTCACGGGTTCACCTCAAGAGACGACTGACGAAAGGCTGGAACACGGTGTCAGACCCGACGGATCTCTACCGGCTCAGCGATGACATCCCTGAGCTGACCGATCCGGTGCTGCTCTACCACTTCGACGGTTTCGTGGACGCCGGCGCCGCGGGGCGCCTCGCCGTCGGCCATCTGCTCGCCGAGCTGGAGCACCGGGTCATCGCGACGTTCGATGTGGACCGCCTGCTCGACTACCGCTCCCGGCGGCCGGTGATGACGTTCGACACCGACCGGTGGTCCGACGTGGAGAGCTCCGAGCTCGTCCTGCGACTGGTCCACGACACCACCGGCACGCCGTTCCTGCTGCTGACCGGCCCCGAGCCCGACTTCCAGTGGGAGCTGTTCGTCGCGGCCGTCGGGACGCTGGTCACCCGGCTGGGCGTGGGCACGCTGGTGACCGCGCACGGCATCCCGATGGCGGCGCCGCACACCCGCCCGCTGGGCGTGACGAGCCACGCCACCCGCCCCGAGCTGGTCTCCGGCCGGACCAGCGTCTTCGGCGAGGTGCGGGTGCCGGGCAGCGTCGCCGCGCTGATCGAGTTCCGGCTGGGCGCCGAGGGGCACGACGCCCTGGGGCACGCGGTGCACGTCCCGCACTACCTCGCCCAGGCGGAGTATCCCGCGTCCGCGGTGACCGCCCTGGAGGCGATCACCGGCAGCACCGGCCTGGTGTTCCCGCTGGAGGGCCTGCGCGAGGCCGCCGCCAAGACCGACGTCGAGATCGCCGAGCAGATCGAGGCGTCCACCGAGCTGTCCACCGCCATCAGCGGCCTGGAGCAGCAGTACGACGCCTTCGCCGCCGGTTCCGAACGCGGCAACCTGATCGCCGAGCCGTCCGAGATGCCCACCGGCGACGAGCTCGCCGCCCAGTTCGAGGCGTTCCTCGCCGAGCGGGACGAGCGGCACGGTGACTGACGCGGCGGCTGACGCGGCGACCGCCACGACGGCCGGCACCACGACCACCACGACGGCCGGCACCACGACCACCACGGCGACCGGCGCGACGGCCGACCCGGAGACGGGCCGGTGACCGGCGCGACGGCCGGCCTGCGCGTCGGGCTGGTCGGCTACGGCGTGGCCGGGGCGTTCTTCCACGCCCCCCTGATCGCCGCGACGCCGGGCCTGCGCCTGTCCGCGGTGGTGACCGGGAACCCGGAGCGGGCCGCCGAGGTGCGCCGCAGGTACGGCGCGCGGGCGGTGGGCGACGCCGCGGAGCTGTGGGAGGAGAGCGACCTGGTGGTGGTCGCCTCCCCCAACCGCACCCACGTGCCGCTGGCGCGGGCCGCGCTGGAGGCGGGCCTGCCGGTGGTGGTGGACAAGCCGCTGGCCGGGACCGCGGCGGAGGCCCGCGACCTGGCGCGGCTGGCGCGCGAGCGCGGCCTGATGCTGACGGTCTTCCAGAACCGCCGCTGGGACGGCGACTTCCTGACCGTCGAGCGGCTGGTCTCCTCCGGGGAACTCGGTGAGGTCACCCGGCTGGAGTCCCGGTTCGAGCGCTGGCGTCCCGTCCCCAAGGGCGGCTGGCGCGAAGCCGGCGGCGCCGAGGAGCTCGGCGGCCTGCTGTACGACCTGGGCAGCCACCTGGTGGACCAGGCCCTGCGGCTCCTCGGCCCGGCCGTCGAGGTCTACGCCGAGTCCGAGGTGCGCCGTCCGGGCGTCGCCTCCGACGACGACACCTTCGTCGCCCTCACCCACGCGGGTGGCGCCCGCTCCCACCTGTGGGTCAGCTCGGTCGCGCCGATGCCCGGCCCCCGTTTCCGTGTTCTGGGCTCCCGGGCGGGATACGTCAAGCACGGCCTGGACGTGCAGGAGGAACGCCTGCGGGCGGGCGCGGACCCGGGCTCCCCCGGCTTCGGCGAGGAGCCGGAGGAGCGCTGGGGCGCCCTGGGCGCCGATGCCGGCCACCGCCCGGTACGCACCGAGCCGGGCGCCTACCTCGACTTCTACCGGGGCGTGGTGGCGTGTCTGCGCGAGGGCGCCCCTCCCCCGGTGGAACCGGAGGAGGTGGCCGGGGTGCTCGCCGTTCTGGAGGCCGCCCGGCGGTCGGCGACCGAGCACCGCGTCGTCCCGCTCTGAGCCCTCCAGGGACCGTCCGGCGGCCGAGCACCGCGTCCGTCCCGTTCCGAGCCCTCCGGAGAAGTCAGTCGCGCAGGCGCGAGCGCAGGGTCTCGGAGTCGCGGCCGGTCCATCCCTTGGACTCCAGCCACGCCATCGGGCCGCCGAAGCGGTCGTCCAGGACGTGCAGGAACTGCCGGAGATACTCCGGCCGGGGGCGGTGGTCGTCGGCCGGGCGGGAGTCGAGGTCGTCGCGGTAGGTGGCGCTGGAGCGCAGGCGGGCCATGATGCCCTCCAGGCGGTCACCGGTGGCGACGTAGTCGGCGACGATCGCCTCCCGGGTCGCCCCGGCGACCTCCAGGGCCAGGGCGCAGACGACGCCGGTGCGGTCCTTGCCCGCCGCGCAGTGCACGACGGCGGCGCCGTCGTCGTGGGCCATGGCCCGCAGGGCGGCCACCACGGCGTCGGGCCGGTCGCGCAGGTAGCCGTAGTAGAAACCGGTCACCCGCAGCTCGGCGAGGTCCTCCTCCCCGCGCTCCTGCCAGGGCAGCACCCGCGCGCCGTCGATCGCCGTGTCGGCGTCGACGTCGGTGTTCCCGCCGCTCTCGGCGAACAGCGTGTGGTGGTGGATGTTCACCTCGGGGACGGCCGTGAGCGGTCCGGGCCCCTCCAGCGACACCTCGGCGACCGAGCGCAGGTCCACGACGTGGCGTAGCTTCAGCTCGCCGACCAGCAGCTCGACATCGCGCCCGGTCAGTCCCTGCAGGTTGTCGGACCGGTAGACCCGGCCGAATCGTGTGGTCCCGCCGTCCACCGTCGCGAGCCCGCCGAGGTCGCGAACGTTGACGGCACCTTCAAGATCGATCCATCGCGTCAGTTCGTTCATCATTGGGAGCCTATACGGCGGAATATGTCCGCGCAGGGAACAACCAGTGCCTCTTGTCGTAAATGTCGGACCGTATCCCCGGAGTCCAGACCGAAGGGCACGGCCAATATGTTGATCGGGTGCTTTCCGTATCCCTCGACACCGTCCGTGTCTTCCTTCATGTACTGGCCGCCACCGTCTGGGTCGGCGGGCAGCTCACCCTCGCCTTCCTCGTCCCCTCGCTCCGCACGGCGGGCGAGGGGGTCACCGGAACCGCGGCCCGCGCGTTCAACAGGGTCGCCTGGCCGGCGTTCGCCGTCCTGGTCGCGACCGGCGTCTGGAACATGCTCGCCGTCGACGGCGGCGACCCGGCCTACAAGACCACCCTGCACGTGAAGCTGGCGGTCGTGGTGATCTCCGGTGTGACGGCGTTCCTGCACGCCCGCGCCCGCGGCCGGGGCGCGATGGCCGCCTTCGGGGCGCTCAGCGGCCTGTCCGCGCTGGCCGCGCTGTTCCTCGGTGTGCTGCTGGGCTGACATCCATAGGAGCATCCCGCCCCCCACGCGCCATCGGGGCCGGCCCTTCTGCGCCATCGGGACCGGCCCTTCTGCGCCATCGGGACCGGCCCTTCGGCATCACGGGATCCGGCCCCTCGGGGTGACGGAGGGCCGGCCCGCCTCCCGTGCGGTGACGGACGGGAGGCGCCCGGACGCGACGCACCCGGACGTGACGGCCCGCCTCACCTCTCCTCCGCCTTCTCACCCTCCCCTTCGGGCTCCTCCGCGCGGCGCAGCAGTTCGAGGGTGCGCGCCGTCCCCGACCGGTTGCCGAGGCCGCGATAGACGTCCAGGGCGCGGCGGAGCCGGGTGATCGCCTCCGGACGGTCCCCCGCCTCCAGGTGCGCCTCGCCGAGGTACCGCAGGCTCCTGGCCAGCCACCAGCGGTCGCCCAGCTCCTCGAAGTCGTGGATCGCCCGCCGGAACGCCTCCTGCGCCTCCCCGGTACGGCCCAGCCGGCCCAGCGCCCGGCCGGCCGACAGCTCCGACCGCGCCACGCCCCAGGAGTCGCCGAGCGCGGCCAGCATGTCCGTGGCCCGCCGTACGAAGGTCAGCTCGCGCAGGCCGTCGGCCGGGTTGCCCACCTCGCCGGCCGCGCGCAGGCACCTGGCCTCCTCCCACAGCTCGTCCCTCAGCCGGAAGATCTCCGCCGCCCGCTCCAGACTGAAACCGGCCCGCGCGAAGTCCTTCTCGGCGGCCCGGATCTCCCCGCGGGCGTGCAGCGCCCGCGCGGTCGCACCGAGCACCTCGCCGTAGACCCGCAGCGTCTGGGCCTCGGAGTAGCGGTTGCCGTCGTGCTTGAAGACCGCCAGCGCCTCCTCCAGCAGAGCCCCCGCCTCCTCCGGGCGACGCTGTGCCAGCCGGAGCTCGGCGAGGTTCCGCTGGGTCCTGGCCGACCACCAGCGGTCGTCCTCCGCCTTGAACGCGGCGACCGCCTCGATCAGGTGGCTCCGCCCCCGGTCGAGGTCGCCCTCGTTGAACAGGGTCATGCCGACCGTGCGCATCGCCCGGGCGGCCCACCACGGCTCCCCCAGCTCCCGGAAGATCTCCAGCGCCCGCCCGGCGTCCGCCCCGGCCGCCCGGTGACCGCCCTGCCCGCTGGTCACCGCCGCCCGGTCCAGCAGCGCGATGCCCGACGCCCGCCGGTCCCCCATGTGGTCCGCCGCCTCGCACACGATCTCGGCGACCGCCCGCCAGTCGGACCAGTAGGCCCGCAGCGAGTGGCACAGCGAGCAGAAGGCGCGGCCCAGTCTCCAGGCGAGCTCCCACAGCTCCAGACTCCTGGCCTGGTGGATCAGCGCCACCAGGGTGAGCCGCTCGGCGTTGAGCCAGTCGGCCGCCGACGCCTGGGCCTCCTTCGCCGCCGCCGCTCCGGTGTTCCTGCCGCCGCGGCCCCAGTCCTGCGGCCAGCGTGCCACGGCCGCCGCCTCCGCGCGACGGAGGTAACCGGACAGGACCCGCTCCACGGCCGCCCGGCGGTACGCCTCGTCGTCACCGGAGACCGCGATCTCACGGGCGAAGATCCGGACCAGGTCGTGCAGGCGGTAGCGCATCACCCCGGAGAAGTCGACGCCGGAGCATTCCGCGAGCTGGGCGTCGACGAGCGCCTCCAGCTGGTCGGCCCCGTCCGGCTCGGAGGTGGCGAGCAGCTCTCCCGCGACCCAGCCGGGCACGTCGGGGGCGGTGAGCAGGCTGAGCGTCCGCAGCAGCCGCCGCTGCAGACCGGTGCAGTCGTCATAGCTGAGCTGCAGGGAGGCGCGGACGCTGCGGTCCAGCGGCCTTCCGGGGAGTTCGAGCTGGCCCAGGCGGCGGCGCTCGTCCCGCAGCCGGCCGGCCAGCTCGCGCAGCGTCCAGTTCTCCCGGGTCGCCAGGCGTCCGCCGCAGATGCCGATGGCCAGCGGCAGGCGATCGCACATGTGGACGATCTCCTGGGCCGACTCCAGATCGGCGGCGACCCGGTCGTCTCCCGCCAGCCGGGCGAGCAGCTCCACGCCCTGCGCCTCGCTGAACTCCGAGAGCCGCTTGTCGTGGGCGTTGAGCAGGAACAGCGGCTGCCGCGAGGTGACCAGGACCGCGCAGCCCGGCTCGGCCGGGATGAGGTCCCTGACCTGCTCGCCGTCATGGGCGTTGTCCAGGCCGATCAGGATGCGTCTGCCCTTGGTCCAGGTCAGCCAGAGTCTGCGCAGCTCGGTGAGGCCGCCGGGGTCGGTGGTGAGCCGTACCCCCAGCGCCCGCAGGAAACCGATCAGCACCTCCTCGGGCCCGACCGGCGCCTCGACCGTGCCGCGTAGGTCGGCGTGGAGGCGCCCGTCGGGGAACCGCCCGGCGATCTCGTGCCCGAACCTGGCGATGAGCGTGGACTTGCCGACCCCGGCTCTGCCGTACACCGACACGACCAGCGGCGCGGCGTCCTCCCCGGGGTCGCGGGACCGCCTGCGGGCGGCGAACACCCCGCGCAGCTCCGTCAGCGACTCGCTCCGCCCGGTGAAGTGCGCCGGGACCGGCGGCCACTGGTCGGGCGGACGCCAGGACGGGCCCTCGTCGCCGGCGGTCTCCCGCTCCCGCGGGCCGGCCGTCGCCCAGGTGAGCAGCCCCACCAGGAGGCCCGCCAGGGCGGTGACGCCGATCTCCACGCCGACCGGCAGCGTCCAGACGTCCAGCGAGGTCGCCAGGAAGCTGGCCGTCGCGGCGACGGTCCCGGCGGCGGCGGGCGCCGCCAGCGGGGCCCGCCGCCGGCGCGGCCGGGGCGTGCGGTCATCGGGGTGGTGGTCGGGCGCGTCGGCCGACCCGGGCATCCGTACCTCCGGGGGAAGGGGGCTGCGGCGCGGCGGCGGGTCCTGCCGTCCCGCCGCCGCGGGGACTACAGGCCGGCCACGTGGCAGGTGGCCGTGGCGGTCCTGGCCGGGTCGCTCTCGGAGACGGCGGTCAGGGTGACCTTCGCCAGGCGGCTGCCGCCGTCGGCCCGCACCGCGTCGACGGTCACCGAGGTCCCGCGGCCGAAGTCCGCGGTCGCGAGCGAGTTGGGCAGCGAGGCCGTCCAGCCGCGGCCCTGGACGGTGGCCGACAGCCGGTAGACGTCGCCGCCGAGGTACGCGCGCACGTCCTCGGGGTGCCCGGCGCCGGTCCCGGCGGCCCGGCCGGTGTTGAACAGCGGGAACCGGCAGCTCGACAGGCCCTTGCCCGCCGGGACGCCGGCGGCCGGGAGCAGCCGCACGCCGCGCCGCTGCGGTCCCGCGCCGTCCAGGGAGCGGACCGCGACCTTGTAGGACAGGACGCCCGCCGCGTCGCGGCGCAGGTCGAGGACGTAGAAGTGGAGCCGGTTGGCCTCGTCCACGTACTCGAACTCCGAACCGGAACCGGTGCCCGCGTGGAACAGCGCGTCCGACAGCTGGCGGTAGTCGCCGATCGTGATGGGCACGGCGGTGCCGTCGGGCAGGACGTAGTCGGTCATGCCGATGTCCTGCGGGTTGGCGTCGACGACCCACTCGAACGGCGCGCGGTCGGCGTTCTTGGTCTTGGCCAGCAGCACGCCCGAGTCGGGGGTGAAGGAGTCGGCGCCCATCCGGTCGACGACCTCGACGGTGTAGTTGTCGTAGCCGCCGCCGTCGCACATCGGGTCCTTGGCGGCGTCGCAGGCCGGGGCGCGGTCGCCGTCGCCGAAGGCGATGTTGATCCCGGACAGGCCCTTCGGCCCCGGCTGCGCCACCCGGGCGGTCACCTCGGCGATGACCAGCCCTGAGCCGGCGAGCGCCCCGCGCGACAGGCGCAGCACGTTGCGCTCGTCCACCATCTCCAGCTTGATCTTGTTGCGGAGCATGTGCTGGGCGCCCATGGAGCCGCCCCCGGTGGGCGGGATCAGCCAGCGGCTGTGCGGCCCGCCGGGGCCGTTGAAGCTGCCGCGGCTGAGCATCTCCCAGATGCCGGTGTAGGAGCGCCGCGGCGGCACGCCGAAGGGGTTGTTGTAGTTGTCGCCGATGCCGAGGATGTGGCTGAGCTCGTGGGCGTAGACGCCCTGGCCGGAGCTCTCGGCCTGGGTGGACGAGCCGCCCCCGGCGTTGGGCCAGATGGAGGCGGCCGACGCCCAGGAGGTCCAGTCGACGTAGCGGGTGTCGGCCCAGTTGGGCAGGTTCGGGTCGGGCGGGCCGAAGTCGTCGGTCACCGCCTCCTTGGCCGGGAACTTCATCTGGCCGAACTCCTGCCAGGTGGACGACTCGTCCTGACCGGCGCTCAGGAAGAAGACGAAGTCGAACCCGGCGGGCACCTCGGCGCCCTCGGCGGCGGCCCAGGCCGCCCTGCCGTCGGTCCGGATGTTGCGGTCGCAGGTGTCGCCGGCCGGGCAGGCGCCGTCGCCCTGGAACTCCATGCCGTACTCGTGCGACTTGCCGGGCATCAGGTAGGGGCCGAAGGCCGTCAGGTCGACGCCGTAGCGGCCGCCGGAGTCCTCCATCCAGTACTCGTGGATGGTGTGGCCGCGGTTGAGCGGGCCGGGGGTGTTGAGGAAGTCCTTGTAGAACCGGGCGACCTTGTCACGCGGAATGTCGTGCGCCTCGGCGCTGGGATTCTTGAACACGGTCGAGCCCTGGGGCCGGGTGACCACGAACGGCTGGTCGGGGTAGTCGAGCAGGACCAGCGCGCCGCGGAAGGTCCGCTTGGACCCCTTGACCGCGGGATCGGCCCAGTCGGCGCCGGGGGGCCGGGTGTAGTCGGCCCACGTCATGTGGTCCGGGTTCTTCCAGTTCTGCGGGTCGATCGGGGCGGGGAGGCCGCGCTTGGCGCGCAGCGCGGTGGTGGAGTCGCCGGAGCCGGCGGGGGCGTCCCGCTGCCAGGGCTGGGTCCGGGGCCATTGGTCCAGGCGCCAGGGGGTCGCGGGGTCGGCGGCGGAGGTGACGTGGGCGGCGGCCCGGTCGGCGGGGTCGGCGGATGCCGGGGCCGAGGCGAGGCCGACCGGGATCAGCACCGCCGCCGCCACGAGCGCTTTGAACAACCGTGGGGGGTGAGTCACGACAGACGACGCTATAGACCGCCCCGCCGTAGATCAACGGTCCGCCCCGCACTCCCCCGCACGCGAACGGTTCACCGTCCCCGCGCCCCCGCGCGAACGGACTGCCGCCTCGCACCTCCCGTACGTGAGCGGCCCGCCGTCCCGGAGGGAGGACGGCGGGCCGCCGCCGCGCCCTCGGTTCTCAGGAGGGTGCGACGTCTCAGCGCGGTCACCCGGACCGGACCGCGTTCACGATCACGGCCAGGAAGACCAGCGTGACCGCCCCGACCAGCGTCATGCCGCGGACCGCCGACCACGCCGCCGACTTCGCGTCCGCGATCTTCGCGGCGGCCTCGGCCGCCGCGCTCACCGCCTTGCCCCATCCGAGCCAGGCGTCCACCGTCCGCTGGAAGCGGCGGCCGACGAAGAACACGACCGTCGCGATCAGGACGAGGATCAGGACCCGACCGTCCGAACTCTCCACGGAGAAACCCCCAACCGGGACAAGTGCAGGTAAGTTACTCTGTGCATTCTATCGATTACACAAACGACAGGGAAGGTCATCGCCGCGTCTCCGCCCCCCGTATCGCGAACCACAGGAGCCCGTACCGCCGGAAGGACCCCGGGCGGCGATCCCCCCGCGCGGGGCCGTCCAGGCCGCCACGGAGGCCCCGGGGACGATACGCCCAGGTCAGAGCACCCGCAGTGCCAGCAGGCAGATGTCGTCGGTGGCGCGCTCCCCGCCGAGCTGCCGCAGGACGCAGACGAGGTTCTTCTCCGGGTCGGTCTCGGTGCAGCGCCCGGCGGCTTCGAGGATCGCGTTCAGGCCGATGTCCAGGCTGTGGCCGCGGTGCTCCACGACGCCGTCGGTGTACAGCAGCAGCAGGTCGCCCCGGGCGAGCTGCGTCGTGGTCAGGGTGTATTCCATGTTCTCGAACGCGCCGAGCATGGTGCCGTTGCTGGTCTCCAGGAAGACGGCCTTGCCGTCGCGGACGAGGACGGGCGGCAGGTGGCCCGCCGAGACCCACTCCAGGGTGCGGGCGGCGGGGTCGAAGTGGCCGATGACGGCGGTGCCGGTGACGGTGATGTTCTGGTTGGCGTGGAAGGCGAGCTCGTTGAGCCATCTGGCGAGCTGGTCGGCCGGGGCCCCGGTGTAGGCGAGGCCGGCGAGGCCGCTGCGCATCTGGGCCATGAGGCTGACGGCGCTCAGGCCGTGACCCATGGCGTCGCCGATGGCCAGCAGCACCCGGCCGTCGGGCAGCTGACGGGCCTTGAACCAGTCGCCGCCGAGGCTTTCGAGCTCGCCGCTGGGCGAGTACCTCACGCCCATGCGCAGGCCGGGCAGGTCGAACACGCCGCGGTGGGTGGGCATGATCGTGTCCTGGAGGGCGAGCGCCACCCGGCGCTCCTCGTCGGCCCGGCGTCCGGCCTGGAGAGCCTGGTCGCGGGCCTCGGCCAGTGCCCTTTCCCGGCGGCGGTCGGCCGTGACGTCCTGGGCCATGGCGCGGACGGCGAACGGGAAGCCGGACCCGTCGAGAACCGGCTCGGCGACCAGGCGCAGGTGCCGGATGCCGTGCCGGTGCTGGACGCGGAACTCCTGCTCGACCGACTCCCGGTGCTCCAGCAGGACGCGCACCACCTCCTCCACGGCGCCCAGGTCCTCCTCCACGACCGTTTCGGGGAGCTGGTCGAACGGCAGGGGCCCCTCCGGCACCTCCCGGCCGAACATCTCGTACATCGGGAGGGTCCAGATGGTCCGGCCGCTGGCCAGGTTCCACTCGGCCCAGCCCAGACCGGCGATCCGCTGGGCGCGTTCCCAGCCGGTGATGAGGCGCTCCTCCTCGTTCAGCTCCTGCCAGGTGAACAGCACCCCGTCGGCGAGCCGGCTCACCCGGACGCTGATCGAGCGCGGCCACAGCCGGTCTTCCCTGACCCCGACGTACTCGAACGGTCCCCGCTGGAACGGCTCCCCCGTCTCCAGGACCCGGATGTACTCCTCCAGCAGCCCGGCGCGCATCACCCCCGGGGCGTACTCCAGGAGCCGGCGTCCCCGGGAGGACGGAAGGGAGCGGCCGGTCACCCCTTCGACGCCCTCGGTGGTCGCGACGATGAGGAAGTCCACCACCCGGCCCGTCTCGTCGGTGACCGGGCTCAGGTACATGGCGCACAGCGGCATCGCCTCCATGACGGGGGTCACCCATTCCGGCGCGGTCACCCCCGGCGGCTCCGGCGGCGTCCCGGTCCGTTCGTCCACGGACCGGGCCACCTCCAGCAGGTCCACCCCGCTCTCGTGCGACAGCCGGGCCAGGTGGGCCGCGGCCTCCTCCGGCCGCACGTTCATCCGTACGGCGAGGCGGGACGTCGCCTGGTCGAGGACCGCCGCCCGGCGCATGCGCCGCCTGATCAGCTCGATCCTGTCGCGCACCAGCGCCTGGGCGGCGGCCCGGCGTTCACCGTCCCCCTGGTCGGGAATCGCCATTCCACCTCCCGGGTCCGATTACCAGCCTGGCGTCAGGATAGTCATAAGGAGGTTGGACAAACTTATAGATATCCCTCCAATAACTCCTCAGTGCTCAACGATGTCCCTTTGCCGAAAGAAGAACTCCGACATGCCCGGCCGCGATCATCCACGGCTTCCGCGCCCCGCCGCGCCGAACGTCCGATACGCGGATCACAGGCGGTCGGCGCGGCCGCTCCCGCCGCTCCGGGAGCGGCCGCGCACATGAACCTTGACACGCACCCGCAACAAGTCCGTTATGTCCAGAGGTTGACCTTGAATGGCGATATGCGGGACCCTCCCTGAGGGTCCCGACCCGTCTCACCCGGAGCCGCCAATGAACAACCTGGCCTCTCCCGTACTCGTTGGACGCACCTCTGAGCTGCGGGTTCTGATCGAGGCGATGGCCCGCCCGCCGGCCGTGGTGCTGGTGGAGGGAGAGGCCGGCATCGGGAAGACCCGGCTCGTCCACGCCGCGCTGGACCGTCTCGTGTCCGGCGACCGGCCCGTCCTCCTCGGCTACTGCCACCAGATCCGCGAGCCCTTCCCGTACGGTCCCGTGGTGGAGGCGCTCCGCGAGGTCGCGGGCCGGCTGCCGGCGGCCGAGGTCCTCAACCCGGTCACCGGCGTGCTCCGCGACTACCTGCCCGAACTGTCGCACGCGCTCCCGCCGCCACCGCCGCCGCTGAATGATCCGCGGGCCGAACGGCACCGGCTGTTCCGCGCGATGCGCGCCCTGCTGGCGGCCGTCGGACCGGCCCTGCTCGTGATCGAGGACCTGCACTGGGCCGACGACGGGACGCGGGACCTGCTGCGGTTCCTCGCCGACCAGCCGCCCGAGGGACTGACGGTGGTGGCGACCTACCGGCGGGAGGACCTGAACACGCCGGGCCTGCCGCTCGGCCGTGCCTACCGGCGCCCTCCGGGCACGACGAGCCTGGTGATACCGCTGCGGCCGCTGGACGCCCCGGAGGTGAACAGCCTGGCCTGCGCGCTGCTGGACCGCTCCGCACTGCCGCCCGCCTTCGTCGCGCGGCTGCACGAGCACACGGCGGGCATACCGTTCGTGGTGGAGGAGGTCGTCCGCTCCCTGCCCGACGCGGAGGGGCCCGAAGCCCTGGATCGCGCCGGGGTGCCGCTGCTGCTGCGTGAGGCGATGGCCGAGCAGATGGCCGGTCTGCCCGCGGCGGCGGTGAGCGCCGCGCAGGCGGCGGCGGTGCTGCGGCTCCCCGTGGACGAACGGCTGATCGCCGCGGTCAGCGGGGCCCCCGCCGGGCTGGGCCAGGCGCTGCGCGCCGGCGTGCTCCGTGAGCATCCCGGCGGCCGCTACGGCTTCCGCCACGCCCTCGCCCAGCAGGCCGTTTACGACGCGATCCCGGGTCCGGACCGCCGCCTGGCGCATGAGCGCGCGATGGCCGCGCTCGCGGCGGTGACCCCTCCGCCATTGGTCCAGCTGGCCTTCCACTCCCGGCAGGCCGGGGACATCGGCGCCTGGCTGCGCCACGGCAGAGCGGCCGCCGACCGGGCGGCCGCGCTCGGCGACACCGCCCTGGCGGTCGAGGTGCTCGACGGCATGCTCGCCGATCCCGACCTGCCCGCGCCCGAGCGCGGCCCCCTCTCGCTGGCGCTGAGCCGCCTGGCGGCGACCGGGCTGTCGTACCAGCGGGTGGTGCGGCTGCTGCGCCGCCTGCTGCGGGACGACTTCCTCGCCCGCGAGGTGCGCGGCGAGGCACGTCTCAACCTCGGACTGATGCTGTCCAACCAGGCGGGCGACATCCCCGCCGGACGCCCCGAGGTCCTGGCCGCCGTCGCCGAGCTGCACGACCGGCCGACGTTGGCCGCCCGCGGCTGGGCCAGCCTCGCGCTGCCGGAATGGGGGACCGAGTCGCTGGCGACGCACGCGGAGTGGATGGCCCGCGCCGAGGCGCTCGTCGCGATCACCGACGACCCGGAGCTGGCGGCAGCGGTCCTGGCCAACCGCGCCTCGTTCGAGATGTCGATCGGCTCCCGGGACGCGTTCGCCATCGCCGCCACGCTGCCCGTCTCCGACCCGTCCGTGGCGGTCCGGCGACAGGTCGCCCGCGGTTACTGCAACCTTCACGACTCGGCGACCACGCTGGGCCATTACACCGCGGCGGAGGAGTTCGGCAGGCAGGGGCGGCGGCTGGCCGCGGAGACGGGGGTGCTGTTCCCCGCCTACACCGTCGATGTCGCGACGGTCCGCAGGCGTTGGCTGACCGGCCGGTGGGAGGGGCTCCGTGACCAGGCGATCGCCCTGGTGGAGCTGGCCACGGAGGCCCCGCTGATCGCGGTGGACGCCTGGCTGGTGCTGGGGCTGCTCGCCCTGGCCACCGGTGAGTGGGAGGAGGCCCGCAAGTGCCTGTACAGCGCCGGCATGGACGCGCCGGACGCACGCTTCCTGCCGATCGCGGTGGCCGCCGCGGGCGGCCTGATAGAGCTGCACCTCGCCCGCGGCGCGCTGGAGGACGCGGTCACCGAGGCCGTGCAGGCGGCCGCCCGGATGCGCCGCAAGGGGGTGTGGGCCTGGGGCGCCGGCCTGATCCCCTCCGCCGTCACCGCGCTCGCCCAGGCCGGGCGCGTCCAGGAGGGGGCCGAGCTGGTGACCGAGTTCGCCGACGGGATCACCGGCCGTCTCGCCCCCGCCGCGCACGCCGCACTCGACCACGCCCGGGGCGCGCTGGTCGCCGACCGGCGGCCGGACGAGGCCGCGGACTTCTTCGCCCGCGCCCGGGAGGCGTACGCGGCCCTGCCCCAGCCCTACACCGCGGCGCGGGTGGGCGAGAGCGAGGCGCGCGCCAGGCTCGCCCTCGGCGACCGCTCCGCCGCCGCGGCCCTCGCCGAGACGGCGGAGCGGTTCGGCGAGCTCGGCGCCACCCACGACGCCGCGCGCTGCCGGCGCGCGCTGCGCGACCTCGGTGTGGAGTCCCCGCTGCCGCGGGGCCGCAAGGGCAACGCCGGCGCGCTGTCGCAGCGGGAGAAGGAGGTGGCCCGGCTGGTCGCGCTCGGCCGGACCAACCGGGAGATCGCCGACGTTCTGTTCCTGTCGACGCGCACGGTCGAGACCCATGTCGCCACCGTGCTGCGCAAGCTCGGCCTGCGGTCGCGCACCGAGGTCGCCCCGCCCGTCTGAACGCGCCCGGCCCGCGCGTCGCCCCGTCCGCCTCCGGGGACGGCACCCGTCCGTCGTCTCCGGCCCGGAGACGACGGACCGGAGACGACGGGGCCCCCGGGGCCGATCGCTCGGTCCCGGGGGCGTCTTCCGTTCGTGGGCCGGGCACTCAGACGGTGATGCTCCACCAGTCGAGTTTGCCGGTGTCTCCCGGATACAGGTCGTCGACCTCCAGGACCCACTGTCCGGCCGCCCGCTGAGCGACCGGGACCGTGTAGGTCCGTGTGCCGTACGGGGTGCAGATGTAGCCGCCGCTGGCCTGGAGCGGATACCACAGCCCGTTCGGGCCGCGGAGCCACAGTTGGAGGTCCTCGGCGCAGGGGTGGTTCATCGTGACGGTCACCTTGACGGGCGACGCCGCCGAGCCGGTCGCGGTGGAGGTGATCGGGCTCAGGACGGTGCCGTAGTCGTAGACGGTGTAGTCGGTGTCGTTGCGGAACGTGCGGCCACCCGAGGTGCCCTGCACGGTCAGCGTGTACGTCGAGGTGCGGGTGGCGGCCTCACCGGTGCCGGTCACCGTAACCTGGTAGGTGCCGGAGGGCGTCGCGGCCGTGGTGGCGATGGTGAGGGTGGACGAGCCGCCCGAGGTCACCGACGCCGGGTTGAAGCCGGCCGTGGCGCCGGTGGGCAGACCCGACGCGGACAGGCTGACCGTCTGCGCGGTGCCCGCCGTGGTGGCGGTGGAGACCGTGGCGGTGGCCGCCTGGCCCGCCTGGACCGTCCCCGAGGACGGGTTCATGGAGATCGAGAAGTCACGGCTCGTGGTGGTGCCCGTCGCGAGCTTCCAGATCGCGTACGCCGAGGCGTCGGCGGCCCGGTCCAGGACGGTGTCGTTGATGTTGCTCGTGGTGTCGCACGACTGGTGGTAGCAGGGGTCGTACGCCTGGCCCGCCGTACCGCCCCACTTGGCGGCCTGGGCCGAGGTCTTGGTGGCGCTGGCGCCGGCCGCCACGCCGGAGGTGGCGATCCCCGCGTTCCGGAACGGCGCGTCGTCGGACCGGTTGGCGCCCTCGGTGTTCTCCTCGGGCTGGAGGTTCAGGCCGTCGTAGAAGGCCTTGAGATACTGGGCCGCCTCGGTGTTGATGTTGTTGATGAAGTAGCCGCCGTTGGTCGAGGCCACCATGTCGTAGTTGTGGTAGACCTTGATCTTGCTGCGCTCGGTGGAGCTGAGCGAGTTGACGTAGAACTGGGCGCCGTTGAGGCCCTGCTCCTCGTCGGTCCACCAGCCGAACCGCACGTGCTTGGCCATCGTCGGGTTCTTCGCCGCCAGCGTCAGCGCGACCTCCAGCAGCGCCGACGAGCCCGAGCCGTTGTCGTTGATGCCCGGACCGGCCGAGACGCTGTCCAGGTGCGCTCCGGCCATGACGACCTGGTTCGCGTCTCCGCCGGGCCAGTCGGCGATCAGGTTCGGCCCGGCCCCGGAGGTGCAGACGGAGGTGCAGGACTGCCGCACCACGGTGTAGCCGGCGGCGGTGAGCTTCTGCTCGATGTAGGACACCGACGCGGTGTAGCCGGCGCCCGTGGACCTGCGGGTACCGCCGTTGGCGGTGGCGATGCTCTGGAGCTGCTGCAGGTGGGTCTTGACGTTGGCGAGGCTGATGTCCGGCGGGTCGGTCGGGGCGGGCCCCCCGTTGCCGACCGTCAGGGTGTAGGACGCCGTGTGCGTGCCCGACGTGGCGGAGCCGGTGACCGTGACGGTGTACGTCCCGGCCGGCGTCGACCCGGCGGTGCCGATGGTCATGGTGGAGGTGCCGCCCGAGGTCACCGACGCCGGGCTGAAGCTCGCGGTGGCGCCCGCCGGCAGGCCGGAGGCGGTGAGGGCGACCGCCTGCGCGCTGCCCGAGGTGGTCTGCGTGCCGACGGTCGAGGTGACCTGCTGGCCGGGCTGCGCCGTGCCCGCGGCGGGGCTCAGCGTCAGGGAGAAGTCGTTGCCCGTCGCGGCGCAGGTCGGCTCACCGGTCTGCACCGGCACGCTGACCGCGTTCCAGGCCGCCTTGGTGGCTGCGCACTCGGGGCTGCCGTCGCCGTACAGCTCGACCGCCGCCGACAGCGACGCCAGCCTGGCGTTGGTGTACTTCCAGGTCGAGGTCTTCCGCATCAGCGCGCCCATGAAGATCTTTCCGGCCTTCTGGATGCCGATGCCGGTGACCGAGGAGGGCCCGCCGGAGCAGATCGGGCTGTTCGGCTTGCCGCCGCCCGGCGCGGAGCCCTCGGCCAGCAGGTAGAACCAGTGGTTGAACGGGCCGGCCGCGGCGTGCACCTCGGTGCTCGGGATCGAGGAGGACCAGCAGTTGGGGTCGCCCACCTTGGACGGGTCGTACATGTACCGGATCGGGCCGTCGCCGACGAGGTCCACCTTCTTGCCGACCTCGTAGTCCGGCGGGTCGTTCGGGTTGTTGGCGTATGCCTCGGTGAGCGCGCCGAAGACGTCGCCGACGGCCTCGTTGAGGCCGCCGTTCTCGTTGCCGGAGCCGGTGCCACCGGGGGTGTTCTGGAAGATGGCGTGGCCGAACTCGTGGGCCACCACGTCGATCGACGTGGCCTGGCGCTGGTTGTCCTGCGTGTGGCCGAAGTTGGTGGTGCTGCCGTCCCAGTAGGCGTTGACGTCGCTGAGCCCGACCTTGGCCGGGAAGCCGCCGCCGCTGCCGTTGATGCCGTTGCGACCGAGCCAGTCGCGCAGCATGTCCCATTCCTTCTGCACCGAGTAGAGCGCGTCCACGCACGCGGTCTCCAGGTTCGTCCCGGAGCCGTTGCCCCAGGCGTCGTCGGTGCCGGTGTAGGCCGAGCCGTTCTGCCCGCCGCAGCGGATGCCGCTGCGGGTCGGGTCGGTCATCGAGTACGAGCTGCCGGAGCCGCTCGTGGAGATGGTGACCTGGCCGTAGTAGTAGCCGTTCCCGGTGCCCGCCCGCACCTCGTCGTAGGCGTCGGCGATCTCGCCGGTGCGCGCGTCGACGAACACGTGCTGCCTGCTCGGCTTGCCGCCGGCGACGCCGGAGACCAGGGCCTCCCATGCGAGGCGCGGCTTGGCGCCCCAGGCCAGGACCACCAGGCGCGGATCGGCGCTGTCGTCGACCCGGGTCAGCCGGCTCTTCGCCTTGGCACGGGCGTCCTCGGCGGTCACCTTCGGAGAGGTCGGCACCTTCGGGGTGGCGCCGGAGGCCGCCGCGGTGTCGCGCACCTTCCCCGCGGAGTCGGTGATCACGACCGCGTCGCCGCCCACCACGGGCAGCCCCTTGTAGGTGCGCTCGTAGACGACGGAGTACATGCCTTCGGAGCCCGGCACCACGGCGGTGCGCCGGTAGATCTCGTCGGGCCCCTTGCGCAGCTCGTCCAGACCGCTCGCGACGGCCTGGTCGGCGGCGGCCACGGCGAGCTGGGGCGGGTCGGCGAAGGAGCGGACGTGAAGAGAGCGGGCATGGTCGGCCGGTCCCGGGGAGGGTTTGGCGGCCGCCGGTGAGGAGGGTGCCACCGCGGCCACCACGGCCAGGCCGAGGGTGGCCGCGAGTACGGCTCTGCGTCTCACGCGTGTTCCTTTCGGTCGGTCTCCCGCGCCGCGGCCGCCCGCGCGCGGGCAGGGGAGGGCGGCGGCTCCGCAGGCGGGGATCACCCGGCGGCGGGGCACGGCGGGAGGCGAGGGGGTGAGGGAGACGGGGGGTGGAAAGGAGAGGGGCGGCGCGGTGCGGCGCCCCGTTCCGTGACCCTAGGTCCGCGGTCGGGCGCCGAACATCCGTAGCGGCATCCGTATGCCTACCGAAAAAGCGGGCGGGAGCATGGCGGCGGGCGAAGCCCGGAGACCCGCAGCCGCAGACCCGGAGCCGGACCCGGACCCGGAGCCGGACCCGGAGCCGGAGCCGGAGCCGGAGCCGGAGCCGGAGCCGGAGCCGGAGCCGGAGCCGAGGATCATCGAGCCAGGGGATCATCGGGCCGGAGCCCCCGGACCGGAGCCCCCGGACCGGGATCTCCGGGTCGAGGCGAAGCCTTCCGGCCGGGGCGAGGCCGTACCGGCGATGCGGTCCCGGGGGCCGAAGCCGTACGCTCTCGTCATGCTGAACACCCGCTACGCGCGCTCTGGAATGGTCTGCACGGTCGATCACCTCGCCTCGGGGGCGGGACTGGCGATGCTGGAGCGGGGCGGCTCGGCGGCCGACGCGGCGATCGCGGCCAACGCCGTGCTGGCGGTGACCGCGCCTCACCTGTGCGGGCTGGGCGGCGACCTGTTCGCGCTCGTCCACGACGGCCCCGGGGCTCCGGCGGCGCTCAACGCCTCAGGCCGGGCGGGTTCCGGCGCCGACCCGGACCGGTTGCGCGCCGAGGGGCACGAGCGGATGCCGCACCGCGGGGACATCCGCTCCGTCCCGGTGCCCGGCTGCGCCGACGGCTGGCTGGCCCTGCACGAGCGGTACGGCAGGCTGACCATGACCGAGGTGCTGGCGCCCGCGATCGAGCACGCCCTCGCCGGATTCCCCGCCTCCCCGCTGATGGTGCCGTCCCTGGAGACCGTCGGCCCCCTGCACCACGACTTCGCCACCGCCCGCCGTACCGGGGACCTGATCAGGCGGCCCGGCGTGGCGCGGGCGATGGAGGCCCTCGCCGAGGGGCGCGAGGGGTTCTACCTCGGCGAGTTCGGTGAGGGACTGATCGCCCTCGGCGAAGGCGAGTACACCGAGGACGACCTGGCCAGGGACAACGCCGACTGGGTCGAGCCGCTCAGGGTCCGCGCGCTGGGCCACGACATGTGGACCGCGCCGCCGAACTCCCAGGGCTACCTGCTGCTGCTCGCACTGGCCGTCGCCGAGGAGCTCGACCTGCCCGCCGACCCGACCGACCCCGTCTGGGCGCACCTGCTGGTGGAGGCCGCGCGGGTGGCCGGGCACGACAGGCCCGACGTGTTGTTCGAGGGCTGCTCCGTCGAGACGGCGCTCGCCTCGGCCGCCGAACGCCGGAAGATGATCGACCGGAACAGGAGGGTCGCGGTGCGTGACCTCACCTCCTCCGGCGACACCACCTACCTGTGCGCGGTGGACCGCGAGGGCATGGGCGTCTCGCTGATCCAGTCCAACGCCTCCGGCTTCGGCAGCTACATCTTCGAGCCGCACACCGGCATCAACCTGCAGAACCGCGGCATCGGCTTCTCCCTGGAGCCCGGCCATCCCGCCGAGTACGGTCCCGGCCGCCGACCGCCGCACACCCTCGTCCCCGCGCTGATCACCCGGACCGACGGGTCGCTGCGCTCGGTGGTGGGCACCATGGGCGGCGACGCCCAGCCGCAGATCCTGCTGCAGATCATCACCCGCCTGCTGGTCCACGACCAGGCCCCCGGGCAGGCCGTCGCCGCCGCCCGCTGGCGGCTGGCCTCGGGCGGCACCGGCTTCGACACCTGGCTCGCCCCCGACCACGCGACGGTCGAGGTGGAGGAGGGCGCCCCGTGGGGCGGGGGCCTGGGCGAGCGCGGCCATCCCGTCCGCTCCGCGCCGTACGGATCGTCGTTCGGCCACGCTCACCTGATCGACGTGCTGCCCTCGGGCATCCTCGCCGGGGCGGCGGACCCGCGCTCGATCATCGGGGCCGCCGCGGGCGTCTGACCGCGCCTCGCGCCGCGAGCGGCGCGGCCGGCGCCGGAGGAGCGGCCGGCGCCGGAGGAGTGGTCAGCGCCGGAGGAGTGCGGCCAGGGCGTGCAGGTCGTCGACGACGTGGTCGGCCTCGGCCGCCTCGGGCCGGGCGGCGTGCAGGTGGCCCCACGGGCCGCGGCGGATCAGCGCGGTCCGCATGCCCGCCGCGCCGGCCGGGCGGACGTCGTTGTCGAGCCGGTCGCCCACGTAGAGGATCTCCTCCGGCTCGCGGCCCGACACCGCGACGACCTTGGCGAAGAACTCCGGGGCCGGCTTGGCCACGCCCCAGCCGTCGGAGGTGTGGATCGCGTCGACCGGCAGGTCCATCGCGGTCAGCGCGTCGTACGCCTGCGGAGGCTGGTTGCCCGCGATGATCAGCTCGTACCCGAGGTCGCGGAGCGCGGCCAGGCCGGGCCGTACGTCGGGGTAGAGGTCGTCGGCGTCGAAGTTCACCCGGAGCCCGTCGGGGTCGTCGCGCTTCCACGCCTCCTGCTCGGCCTCCAGGTCGAAGCCTGGCAGCAGCAGCTCGAAGACGTCGGAGTGCGGCCGGTCGAGGGCGGCCATGCCGCCCAGCATGCCGAGCAGCGTGAACCGGGTGACTCCGAGCCGGTCGGCCCAGCGCGACCAGATCCGCGTCTCGTCGATCAACGTCTCCCCGACGTCGAACACCACCGCCCGAACCATGACATATCCCCTTTCGACAGGCCGGACCGATCCTAGACGAGCGGGCATCGGGTCGTTCGCCTGGGAGAACGGCGGTCGCCCCATCATCGCCGATCGCCCCGCCGCCGCCGGTCGCCTCCTCGCTGCCGGCCGCACCGTCACCGCCGGCCGCCTCCTCGCCGCCGGCCGTATCGTCACCACCGGCCGTACCGCGCCTTCACCGCGCGCCGGGTCTCACGGCGGCGGACCGGTGACGAGCGCGTGCGACTCCCGCCCCGGCACGCCTTCCGGAGGGCGCTCCCCCGCACTTCGGAGGAGTTCCGCGACCCGCTCGGAATGATCTCCCGCGGAATGTCAAGAACGCGTCAGCGGCTCCGACCTACCGGCGGGAGTGCCCACCGGGGCGCTCTCCGCACACGACAGAGGAGCACGGCATGCGCAAGATCATCTACTGGGTCCACGCGTCGCTCGACGGCCACATCGAGGGGCCGAACGGCGAGTTCGACTGGGCCGCCATGGGACCGGAGCTGTCCGCCCACTCCATGGCACTCAGCGAGCGGGTGGACACCTTCCTCTACGGGCGCCCGGTGTGGGAGATGATGTCGGGCTTCTGGCCGCACGCGGAATCGATGTCGGACGATCCGCACGACCTGGCGTTCGCCCCCATCTGGCGGAGGACCCCGAAGATCGTCTTTTCCACGACCCTCGAAGCGGCCGACTGGGACGCCCGGGTCATCGGCGGCGACCTCGCCGGGGAGGTCACCGCGCTGAAGCGGCAGCCGGGCCGGGACATGCTGCTCAACGGCGGCGCGAGCCTCGGAGCCGCCCTCGGCGGGCTCGGCCTGATCGACGAGTACCAGGTCATCGTCCACCCGGTCGTCCTCGGCGGCGGCAGGCGGTTGTTCCCCGAGACGAAGGACCGCCTCGGTCTGCGGCTCATCGAGTCGCGGATCCTCGACTCGCGGGCCGTCCTGCTCCGCCATGAGCCCGCCGCGCCCTCCGAGTGACAGGGACGCGCGTCGGCGGCGTGACGGGGCGGGCCGGGGTGTCCTGTTAGCGTGACGGGGTGAGCAAGGTCTTCCTGGAGCCGTCCGAGTGGTACGCCACACTGCCCAGCGTGTTCACCTCGGCCGCCGTGCTGGTCACCGACGCCGACGACCGGGTCCTGCTGGTCAAGCCGAACTACCGGCCGGGCTGGAGCCTTCCCGGCGGGATCGTCGAGAACGGTGAGGCGCCGCACGACTGCGCCGCGCGCGAGGCGATGGAGGAGCTGGGCGTGCCGGTCGAGGTGGGCGGGCTGCTCGTGGTGCACTGGTCGCCCCCGGCCGGGGACCGCCCCCGCTCCATGGTGAACTTCCTGTTCGACGGCGGCGTGCTGGACGACCCGTCGCGCATCCGGCTGCAGGCCGACGAGCTGGACGACGCGGCGTTCCTGGCCTGGGACACCGCCGTCACACTGCTGCCGGAGGTCAGCGCGCCGCGCCTGCCCGCCGCCCGCCTGGCCCGCCGCGAGCGGCGCGCCGTCTACCTCCCCGGCGGCGCCCCCACGGGCGGGTGAGCCGTCCCACCCGCCCGGCCGGCGGATGCCCCCACCGGTCCGGACGGCCGGCTTGACCGTCTGCCCGGAGACCAGGTCCAGGACTCCCGGGGCATGGCGGCGAGGCGGATAACCATCACGCATACCTCGCATCCCCTGGACGACTCCATGGAATACTCAGAGTGTGTGTTCGACTACGAAGGGACATGAGCCATGGTGGTGACGGCACGCGGTGATCTTTTCTCCTACGCCCTGCGGGGCGCACGGCCCCCTCGCACGGTGAGGGAGTTCCGCGACGCACTCCCCCCCGAGCTCCCCGCGCGGACGGAGATCATCCACGGCAACCTGATCATCAGCGCCTCCGACCGCACGATACGGAAATTCCTCGCATCCCTCTCCTCTGACATCCCCCTGCGCACAGAGATCATCGACGGGAACCTGATCGTGAGCCCTCTCGGAACCCCCCGGCACGCTCGCATCGCTCTGCAGCTCACCTTCGCCCTGCATCCCCTTCTGGAGAAGCACGGATGGGAGAGCTTCGCCGGAAACGTCGACATCTGCATCGAAGGGCCCCGCGACACCATGGCCCCCGACTACTGCATCGTGCCGCTGAATGCCCCCCTGTGGGGCGACCGGGAGATCCTCTCCTCTGGGGTGATCATGGTGGCCGAGGTCGTCTCACCGGGAAGCGCTCACACGGACCACCACGCCAAGCCCCGTATCTACGCCGGCTGCGGCATCCCGATCATGATGATCATCGACCCGGTCACCTCCCCGCCGGCGGTCACCGTCCTCAGCGACCCCGAGGACGGCGCCTACCGGACCGCCGTGCACGCCGAGCTGGGCAAGCCGGTCCGCATCCCCGCCCCCGTCGACTTCGACCTGGACACCTCGATCTTCCTTCCCGCCTGAGAAGGCGGGCCCCGCTCAGAGGCGTTCCATGGCCTTGCGGATGCGCTTGTCGGAGATCGGGTACGGCGTGCCGAGGGTCTGCGCGAAGTAGCTGACCCGCAGCTCCTGGATCATCCACCGGATCTCCCGGACGTCGTCGTCCGCGCGGCGGGCCGGGGGCAGCTTCTCCACCAGCTCGTGGTATTCGTCCTCGAGGTCGTGGATCTTGTACATCCGCTCCTCGTCGCGGAACGGGTCGTCGGCCATCTTCTCCAGCCGCCGCTCCGCCGCCCTGAGGTAGCGCAGCAGGTCGGTCAGGCGTTTGTGGCCGGTGGCGGTGACGAACCCCGGGTAGACCAGGTCGCCCACCTGGTCGCGGACGTCCTCGACCGCGGGGGTGGAGCGTGCCTCGGCCAGGCGGCTGGAGACGGCGTGCCAGACGGCCAGGATGTCCCGGACCCGGGAGACCACCTCCTCGGTGGTGTCGAACAGCTCGGCACGGACCTTGTCGTGCAGGGCGGTGAAGGCCGGCCCGTCCCAGACCGGCCCGCCGTACTCGCTCATGAGCCGGTCGGCGGCGCAGGCGACGCAGTCGTCGAAGAGGGCGACGGCGCCGGCGTGCGGGCTGCGGCTGAGGGCGAGCTTGGCCTGGTTGTCCAAGCGGCCGAGCACCTGCTTGGCCGGAGAGGGTGTGTTCAGCAGCAGCAGCCTGCGGGTGCCCTCCCACATGGCGCGGCGCTGCTCGGTCTCGGTCTCGAACATCCGCACGGCCACGGTCGCGCCCTCGTCGGCCAGCGCCGGGTACGCCTTCATCCGGCGCTGCTCGAACGTCTTCGGCAGCTCCCCCAGACTCCAGGTGGTCAGGCCTGACTTCTCCAGCCCGTCGGCGGCCCGGGAGAGGGTCTGGCGGAGCCGGGGGGCGAGCCGCCGCTTGAGGTCGGCGAGGTCCTTGCTCTCAGTGATCTTCTTCTTACGGCCGTCGACGACCCGGAAGGTGATCCGCAGGTGGTCGGGGACCTGGTCGAGCCGCCACGCCTCGCGAGGCACCCACACGCCGGTGAGGGCGGCCAGTTCCCGCTCCAGCACCGTCAGCAGCGGCTCCCGGGTGGGCTCTGCCCGCTGGAGCACCTGCTTGGCGTAGTTGGGGGCGGGCACGAAGTTGCGGCGGATCTCCTTGGGCAGGGACCGGATGAGCGCGGTGAGCAGTTCCTCGCGCAGGCCGGGGATCTGCCAGTCGAAGCCGTCGGGGTTGACCTGGTTGAGCAGGGCCAGCGGGATGTGCGCGGTGACGCCGTCGGCGTCGGCTCCGGGCTCGAACTGGTAGGTCAGCGGGAAGCGCAGGCTCCCCTGGCGCCAGACGTCGGGGTAGTCGCGCTGGCTGACGTCGCCCGCCGCGTCGCTGATCAGCATCGACTTCTCGAAGCTGAGCAGGTCGGGCTGGTCGTTCCTGGCCTTCTTCCACCAGGAGTCGAAGTGGCGGCCGGAGACGACGTCGGCCGGGATGCGCTGCTCGTAGAAGTCGAACAGGGTCTCGTCGTCCACGAGGATGTCGCGGCGGCGGGCCCGCTCCTCCAGCTCCTCGACCTCCGACAGGAGTTTGCGGTTCTCCTTGAAGAAGGCGTGGTGGGTCTCCCAGTCGCCCTCGACCAGGGCGTGCCGGATGAACAGCTCGCGGCTCAGCTCGGGGTCGATGCGGCCGTAGTTGACCTTGCGCTGCGCCACGATGGGCACGCCGTACAGGGTGACCTTCTCGTACGCCATCACCGCGCCCTGGTTCTTCTCCCAGTGCGGCTCGGAGTAGGTGCGCTTGACGAGGTGCTGGGCCATCGGCTCGACCCACTCGGGCTCGATCTTGGCGTTGACCCGGGCCCACAGGCGGGAGGTCTCCACCAGCTCGGCGGACATCACCCACAGGGGCTGCTTCTTCGCCAGCGCCGACCCCGGGAAGATCGCGAAGCGGGCGTTCCGCGCGCCGATGTACTCGGTCATCGGGCGGCGGGGGCCGTCCGCGCCCTTCTTGTCGACGTCCTTGACGCCGACGTGCGACAGCAGGCCGGACAGCAGGGAGACGTGGATCTTCTGCTCGTCGCCGGGGACGCCGTTCAGGGTGACGCCGAGGGACCTCGACATCTGGCGGAGCTGGCCGTAGACGTCCTGCCACTCGCGGACCCGCAGGTAGTTGAGGAAGTCGGCCTTGCAGAGCCGCCGGAACGCGCTGGAGGACAGCTCCTTCTGCTGCTCCTGCAGGTGGTTCCAGAGGTTCAGGTAGGAGACGAAGTCCGACTCCTTGTCGGCGAACCTTCGGTGCTTCTCGTCGGCGGCCTGCTGCTTGTCGGCGGGACGCTCGCGCGGGTCCTGGATGGACAGCGCGGCTGCGATGACCATGACCTCGCGGACGCAGCCGTTGCGGTCGGCCTCGATGACCATGCGGGCCAGGCGGGGGTCCACCGGCAGGCCGGCCAGTTTGCGGCCGAGCGGGGTGATCTCCCGGGCCTTGTCGAACGCGCCCAGCTCCAGCAGCAGGTCGTAGCCGTCCCTGACCTGGCGCTGGTCCGGCGGCTCGACGAAGGGGAAGGCGCCGATGTCGCCCAGGCCGATGGAGGTCATCTGCAGGATGACCGAGGCGAGGTTGGTGCGCAGGATCTCAGGGTCGGTGAACTCCGGCCGGGAGACGAAGTCCTCCTCGCTGTAGAGGCGGATGCAGACGCCCTCGGAGACGCGGCCGCAGCGGCCCTTGCGCTGGTTGGCCGACGCCTGGGAGATCGCCTCGATGGGCAGCCGCTGGACCTTGGTGCGGTGGCTGTAGCGGGAGATCCGGGCGAAGCCGGGGTCCACGACGTACTTGATGCCGGGGACGGTCAGCGAGGTCTCGGCGACGTTGGTGGCCAGCACGATGCGGCGGCCGGAGTGGCGCTGGAAGACCCGGTGCTGCTCGGCGGCCGACAGCCGGGCGTACAGCGGCAGCACCTCGGCGTCCTTGCGTTTGGACAGGGCGTCGGCGGTGTCGCGGATCTCCCGCTCGCCGCTGAGGAAGACGAGGATGTCGCCCGGCCCCTCGGCGCACAGCTCGTCCACGGCGTCGCTGATCGCCTGGATCTGGTCGTCGTCCTCCTCCACCGGCCGGTAGCGGACCTCGACGGGGTACGTACGGCCGGACACCTCCACGATGGGGGCGTCGCCGAAGTGCCGGGAGAACCGCTCGGGGTCGATCGTGGCCGAGGTGATGACGATCTTCAGGTCGGGCCGGCGAGGCAGGAGCTGCTTGAGGTAGCCGAGGATGAAGTCGATGTTGAGGCTGCGCTCGTGCGCCTCGTCGATGATGAGCGTGTCGTACTGGGCGAGGTCCCGGTCGCCCTGCAGCTCCGCCAGCAGGATGCCGTCGGTCATCACCTTGACGAGCGTGCCGTCGCTCACCTGGTCGGTGAAGCGCACCTTGTAGCCCACGGCCTCGCCGAGCGGGGTGTCCAGCTCCTCGGCGACGCGTTCGGCGACGGTCCGGGCGGCGATCCGGCGCGGCTGGGTGTGCCCGATGAGGCCCTTGACGCCCCGGCCCAGCTCCAGGCAGATCTTCGGCAGCTGGGTGGTCTTGCCGGAGCCGGTCTCACCGGCGACGATCACGACCTGGTGGTCGCGGATCGCCTCCAGGATGTCGTCCCTGCGGCGGCTGACCGGCAGGCTCTCCGGATAGGTGATCGCGGGCACGCCCGCGCGCCGCTCGGCGACCCGGCGCTCGGCCTTCTCGATGTCGGAGGTGATCTCCGCGGCGATCTTCTGCTGCGCGGCGCGGTTCCTGACCTTGCGGGCACCGTCGAGCCGGCGCCGCAACCGGCGCTGGTCACGCAGAGTGAGTTCGGGCAGGCGCGCGTGGAGCTGAGCGAGCGGAGATGTCAAAGGAGGCGTTCCCATACTGCTTCCAGAGTACTTTCAGCCCGAAGTTCCGGAGCCGACCGCCCATCGTGCCCGACCGCCCGCCGCGCCCGCATCCCAATATCCCGGCGCCCCTTCTCCCGGGCTGGAGACGTCCGGGAGAAGGGGCGGGTCTCCGGACCTCCTCGGGTCGGGAGACGCCTGGGAAAAGGGCGGGTCCCCGGACGTCCTCGGTCCGGAGACGCCCGGGAAAAGGGGCGGGTCCCCGGCCGCCGAGGCGGCCGGGGACCCGGGTGAGAGGGATCAGGAGGAGGCTAGTTGATCGCCGGGTAGGCGTTCTTGAGCAGCTCCTGGAACTGGGCGGAGAACCACTGGCCGGAGATCGGCGCGTTCGGCAGGGCACCGCTCAGGTTGTTGCCGTTGCGCGCGTTGCCGGTGTAGGTCGGGTCGCACATCCGGTCGAAGCCCTTGCCCTCGTCGTTGGGGATCGCGGAGCTGGAGCCGTCGGACTCGCCCGGAGGCTTGATCCAGACGTAGGCGTCGAGGCCGGGGGCGGGGTTGGCCTGCGGGCGCTCACCGAGGCCGGCGCCCTTCTGGTTGCACCAGTTGCCGGCGTGGATGCGCCGGTCGACCCGCGACTGGTCGACGAAGGTGTTGACGTCGGTGGAGGTGCTGGGCGCGGCCGGACGGGCCGAGCCGCCCCAGCCGTTGCGGGAGGTGTCGATCAGCATGCCGAGGGTGGACTTGAAGCCCTTCTGGATGAGCAGGTTCCGGAATGCCTGGGCGTAGCTGAGCTCGTCGACGTAGAAGTTCCAGTCGACCCACTTCGACTGGCGGACGGTCTGGCCGTTCACCGTCGTGTTGATGGTGAAGTGGGGCTCCTTCAGCGCCGAGTAGTTGGCGGTGTTGGTGATGAAGCCGTCCACGCTGTCGAAGCCGGCGGCGGTGCCGGAGACGGTGCTGGCGAACAGGTCGGCCGAGGGGCCGAAGTTGGTGTCCCAGCCCAGCCAGCCGTGGTGACCGGCGTCGACGTAGGTGTAGACGTTCTTGATCGCGTGGAGCTTGTCCAGCGCGTAGCGGACGCCGTCGACGTAGGCGCCGCTCGACTTGGCCTCCTGGCAGTCAGGCACGTTGAGGTTGGTGACCAGGTTCGGCAGCGAGTCGATCTCGACGATCGACACGATCCGCAGGGCCGCGTACTTCGGGTCCTTCATGATCGCGGCGATCGGGTCGATGTACTCGGTCTTGTAGCGGGTCAGGCCGTTCTGGGAGATGCGCAGCTCGCCGTTGGAGGCCAGCGCCGAGCAGTCGCGGTTCGGCAGGTTGTAGATGACGAACTGGACCGTCAGCGGCTTGCTGCCGTTGGCCGCGTCCTGCTTGACCGCCTCGTCGAGGTGGGCGCGCAGGCCCTTGGCCGAGGAGGTTCCCTCGATGGCGGCGATGCGGTCCAGCCACACGCCGGTCGAGATGTCGGCCACGGCGGCGCCGCCCGGCTCGGCCTTGGCCTTGGACGACCAGTCGGGGTTCACGTAGCCGGTGGCCCCGGCGTAGGGGTTGTCGACGTGCTCGCCGGGCGGCGGCGTGGTGACGTCGTCGTCGTCCTCGGTCGCGGTGACGGAGGCGCCGGTGTGGCCGGTGGCCGCGGCGGAGATGGTGGCGGTGCCGTTGACCTGGTCGCTGTCCTGGGCCGCCGAGACCGTCACGTTCTGCGCCGTGTTCCAGTTGCTGGGCGTGAAGGTCAGCGTGGACGGCGTGATCGTGATGTCGGTGTCACCCGTCTTGGTCAGGTTGACCGTGACGTTGGAGGTGGGAGCCGCGCTGAGCCTGAAACCGACCGTCTTGGAGCCGCCCTCGGGCACGGTGACCGCGGTCGAGGTGGCGATGATCGACGGGGTTCCGGTCCCGCCGCCGACGGTGAAGGGCACCGCGGCGGTCTCCTTGGACAGCGCCGGGGAGGCGTTGTCGTAGGCCTTGGCCTTGGCGGTGTGGCTGCCGGCCCCCACGTTCGCCGCCGAGAAGCTGTACGGGGCGGTGGTGTCGGTGTTGACCAGGGTGTCGTCGATGTAGAACTCGACCTTGCTCACCCCGCCGTCGTCACTGGCCGTCGCCGCGAGCGGCACGGCCGAGCCCGCCGGGATGGAGGCGCCGCTGGCCGGGCTGGTCAGGCTCACCGTGGGCGGCTGGTTGGTCGGGGTGGTCCCGCCGCAGGTGACGCCGTTGACCGTGAAGGAGGTGGGCTTGGGGTTGCTCCCGCTCCACGATCCGTTGAAGCCGATGCTGGTCGACGCGCCGGTGGCGAGGCTGCCGTTCCAGTCGATGTTCTTCGCGGTGACCTGGTTGCCGCTCTGGCTCCAGGTGGCCGACCAGCCCTGCTGCACCTGCTGGGTGCCGGGGAAGGCGAAGCCGAGGGTCCAGCCGTTCAGCGGGTCACCGAGGTTCTTCAGGTTGATGTTGGCGGTGAAACCGCCCTGCCACTCGTTGGTGGTGTAGGTGACGTCGCACGAGACGGCGGCGTGCGCCGTCGCGGCCGGGCCGGCGGCCAGGCCTGCGGCGGCCACCAGCAGGGCCGTCGAAGTCGCGGCCCGGTGCAACCAGGCGCGGCGACGCGGATGAGAGCTCATTCTCGATCATCTCCAGGACGTGGGTGGGAGCGCTCCCATAGTCCGGAGGTTTCGGGAATGTGTACAGGGTGTTGCACGGCGGAGACGGCCCGCCAGAGCCGTCCCCGCCGCTGACCTCACCGAACGTCCTTCGGGTCCGATGAAAGTTTCAGCCGTCTACGCCTTCACCGCCGCCATGGCGGCCCCCACGATGCCCGCCTCGTTCAGCAGGGCCGCCGGGACGACCGGGGTGCGCAGCCGTACCTTGGGCAGAAACTTCTCCGACTTCTTGCTGACCCCGCCGCCGACCACGATCAGCGCCGGGGAGAACAGCATCTCCACGTGCCGCAGGTACTCCTCCACCCGCTCGGCCCACTTGTCCCAGCTCAGGTCGTGCGCCTCGCGCGCATGGTCGGAGGCCCGCCTCTCGGCCTCCTTGCCGTGGAGCTCCAGGTGCCCGAGCTCGGTGTTGGGCACCAACCGGCCGTCGGCGAACAACGCGCTGCCGATCCCGGTGCCGAACGTCAGCATCAGCACCACCCCGGCCGTCTCCCTGGCCGCGCCGTGCGTCATCTCGGCCACCCCGGCCGCGTCGGCGTCGTTGAGCACCGTCACGGGCAGGCCCGTGGCCTTGGCGAACAGAGCCCGCGCGTCCAGGCCGATCCACGACCGGTCCACGTTGGCGGCCGACATCGTGACCCCGTCGACCACGACCCCGGGAAAGGTGATCCCGACCGGCCCCGTCCACGCGAAGTGCCCGGTGATCTGCGCGACCACCTCGGCGACCGCCTCCGGCGCGGCGGGGTCCGGGGTCAGGACGCGCAGCCGGTCCCGGGTCAGCCGCCCCGTCGCGACGTCCACCGGGGCGCCCTTGATCCCCGAACCTCCGATGTCGATTCCCAGCGCCTCCATGGCGTCACCTCCCTGCCGGGCTCCCTTCCCCGCGGCGGGCGGGTGATGCCCGCCCGCCGCCGCATGTCCGGGTGACCGCGGTCGCCGGCCTCCGGGCACGGGAGCGGTCCGCGGGCCGCGTCGGTCACCGGACCGGCGGGACCCCCGGTCCCCGAGCGCGGGAGCCGTGCCCGTACCGGCCACCGGTGGTGTCAAGGCCGCTGATACTCGTCTGCAGGTGCGGTCAAGCCCGCTGAAAGCACGTCATAACACACTGCGTGCACCACCTCAGGAAAGGACCGCTCCGATGACCGCCACCCGTCTCCTCACCGGCCTCGCCCTCGCCGCCGCCGTGCTCTCGGCCGTCTCGCTTCCCCCTGCCGCCCAGGCCGCCCAGGTCACCGCCCCCGCCGACACCGGAGCCGCGGCCCCGGCCACCGTCTGGGGCCCCCGTTACTCCCCGGGGCGCGGGGCCAAGGCCTCCGGCTCCCTGCGCGCCACCGGCGAGGACCACGCCGACATCCCCGCCGCCGAGACCGTCCGGATCTCCGGGCGCGTCCAGGACCTGACCCGTGCGAGCTCGACCTGCGGCCTGGCGGTCTTCCGGATCACCTACCGGACGCCCGGCGGGGACCTGCCCTTCACGCACCGGACCGTCCGCGACTGCTCGTACGGCACGCCGAAGTCGTTCACGTTCGACCACCACGACGTCTACCAGGTGGAGCTGAAGGTCTGTTCCGAGGCCAGGTCGGCCCAGCCGTCGATCAACTGCCTCTACGCCGGCACCTGGAAGGTGCTCTACCTGTCGCGCTGACCTCCCGCGCCCGGCCGTTCCGTGATCCGGCCCGCCTCGACGTGGATGTGCCGGGCGGTGTGGACCGCCTCCAGCATCCGCCGGTCGTGGGTGACGAGCAGGAGCGTGCCGGGGTAGGCGGCGAGCGCCGACTCCAGCTGCTCGATCGCGGACAGGTCGAGGTGGTTGGTCGGCTCGTCGAGGACCAGGAGGTTGACGCCCCGGCCCTGGAGCAGCGCCAGGGCGGCGCGGGTCCGCTCCCCCGGCGACAGCGTGGCCGCCGGGCGCAGCACGTGCGCGGCACGCAGCCCGAACTTCGCCAGCAGCGTCCGCACGTCGGCGGGCGTCATCTCCGGTACGGCGGCGCCGAAGGCGTCCACCAGCGGCTCGTCGCCCAGGAACAGCCCCCGCGCCTGGTCCACCTCCCCGACGACCACGCCGGGGCCGAGCGAGGCGTGGCCCTCCTGGAGGGGGAGCCGCCCGAGGAGCGCGCCGAGCAGGGTGGTCTTGCCCGAGCCGTTCGCGCCGGTGATCGCCACCCGCTCGGCCCAGCCGATCTGCAGGTCCACCGGCCCGAGGGTGAACCCGCCGCGCCGGACCACCGCGCCGCGCAGCGTGGCGACGACCGCCCCGGACCGGGGGGCCACGGCGATCTCCATCCGCAGCTCCCACTCCTTGCGGGGCTCCTCGACCTCCTCCAGCCGCTCGATCATCCGCTCGGTCTGGCGGGCCTTGGCGGCCTGCTTCTCGGTCGTCTCGGTGCGGAAGTTCCGGCCGACCTTGTCGTTGTCAGTGGCCTTGCGCCGCGCGTTCTTGACGCCCTTCTCCATCCAGGCGCGCTGCGTCAGGGCCCGCTGCCGCAGGGCGGTGACGGTGCCCTCGTACTCGTCGTAGGCGTCGCGGGCGCGCTGCCGGGCGATCTCCCGCTCGGCGAGGTAGCCGTCGTAGCCGCCGCCGTAGGAGCGGACCTGCCGCTGGGCGAGGTCGAGCTCCACGACCCGGTCGACCGTCCTGGCGAGGAACTCGCGGTCGTGGCTGACCAGGACCGTCCCGGCGCGCAGGCCGGCGACGAAGCGTTCGAGCCGTTCCAGGCCGTCGAGGTCGAGGTCGTTGGTGGGCTCGTCCAGCAGGAAGACGTCGTAGCGGCTGAGCAACAGGGACGCCATCCCGGCCCGGGCGGCCTGCCCGCCGGAGAGCGCCGCCATCGGCAGACCGAGATCCACCGTCAGGCCGAGCTCGGCGGCGACCTCCCCGGCCCGGTCCTCCAGATCGGCCCCGCCCAGGGCCAGCCACCTGTCCAGGGCGACGGCGTACTCGTCGTCGGCGCCGGACCGCCCCTCGACGAGGCCCTCGGTCGCGGTGTCGAGGGCGCGCTGCGCGGCGGCCACCCCGGTCCGCCTGGCCAGGAACGCGGCGACCGTCTCGTCCGCCCGGCGCTCACGCTCCTGGGGGAGGTAGCCGACGGAAGCGGTGGGCGGGCTCAGCCGTACGGTGCCGTGCTCGGGCGGCAGCAGCCCGGCCAGGATCCGCATCAGGGTGGACTTGCCAGCCCCGTTCACCCCGACCAGGCCGACCACGTCGCCCGGGGCGACGACGAGGTCCAGGCCGGAGAACAGGGCGCGGTCACCGTGACCGGCGGCGAGGTCCTTCGCGACGAGGGTGGCGCTCATGACGGCAACGCTATCGGCCACGTCGTCCGGGCCTCTCCACGTTTTCCGGCCGTACGGCGCCGCCGGACCCCTTCCGCGCCCGGCAGAACCCGCCGCTTGGGACCTTCCGCCCCTCCGAACACTCCCTAGAAGATTTCGTAAATTCCGCTGATTTCGGGAGATGGCGCACTACGCTCTGCCTAAAGATCTTCACACGGGATCTTTCGGGGCTTTCGGGCGGAGGCGGGGCATGGCAGATGAAGAGTGGGCACGCCGCGGAATCGACGTCAACACTCCCAGCGTCGCCCGCCTGTACGACTACTACCTGGGCGGCAAGGACAACTTCGCCTCCGACCGCGCCGCGGCCGAGGAGATCCTCACGGTCGCCCCCGAGGTGCGCACGGCCGCGCGGGAGAACCGCGCCTTCCTCGGCCGGGCGGTCAGGTTCCTCGCCGGCCAGGGAATCCGGCAGTTCCTGGACATCGGCACCGGCCTGCCCACGCAGGGCAACGTCCACGAGGTGGCCCGGCAGATCGCACCGGACTCCCGCGTCGCCTACATCGACAACGACCCGATCGTCCTCACCCACGCCAGGGCGTTGCTGCAGGAGGACCAGCGCCGGGTCATCGTCACCCCCGGCGACCTGCGGACCCCCGAGAGCATCCTCAAATCTCCGGAGATCCAGGACCATCTCGACTTCTCCCAGCCCATGGCCGTGCTACTCGTGGCGGTCATGCACTTCATCACCAAGGCCGACGATCCCCGCCGCATCGTGGCCACACTGCGCGACGCCCTGCCCTCCGGCAGCCACCTGGTGCTGTCCCACGGCACCCGCGACTCCCGGATCGAGGCCGTGGACAAGGGCACCAGCGTCTACAAGCGGGCCAACTCCCCCCTCGTCCTGCGGTCCCGCCAGGAGATCACCGAGCTGTTCGACGGATTCGACCTGCTGGAGCCGGGGGTGGCCTGGCTGCCGGAGTGGCGGCCGGAGGACCCCGCGCTCCACGAGGACCCCTCACGGTCACTGATCCTCTGCGGGGTGGGGAGAAAGCCCTGATGGCGGTCGGCTTCGGGCTGGCGGTGCCGCAGTACGGCCGATTCGCCCGCCCCGAGGCGGTGGTCGCCGTCGCCCGGGAGGCCGAGGCCCGGGGCTTCGACGGCCTGTGGGCGGGCGACCGGCTGCTGACCCCGCTCTCCCCCCGGGACCGCTACCCGGGCGGCGACGGCACCATCCCGCCGGAGCACCGCACGTTCCTGGACCCGCTCGCGGTCCTCACCACCGCCGCGGCCGTCACCTCCCGGATCCGTCTGGGGACCAGCACGCTGAACGCCAACTGGTATCCCCCGGTGCTGCTGGCCCGCTCGCTCACCACGCTCGACGTGCTCAGCGGCGGCCGCCTCGACGCCGGGCTGGGCCTCGGCTGGTCGAGGGACGAGTACGCCGCGGCCGGAGTGCCCTGGAAGGGACGCGCCGCGTGGCTCGACGCCACGATCGACACGCTGGAGGCGGTCTGGCGCGACGACCCGGTGGCCGTCACCGCGCCCGGCTGGAGCATCCCGCCGAGCCACATCGACCCGAAGCCCGTCCAGCGCCCCCGCCCGCCCCTCCTGCTGGCGGGTTTCTCCCCCGCCGCCCTGGAGCGCGTCGGCCGCCGTGCCGACGGCTGGCTCGCGGCCGCCATGCCGGTGCCGCTCCTTACGGGCATGCGGGACGCGATACGGCGGGCCGCCGAACGGGCCGGACGTGACCCGGACGGGATACGCGTCGTCGTACGGGCCAACCCGGTCGTCACGGGGACGGCCGGCGCGACCGTGGAGGAGGTCGGCGGGCGGCTGCGGGCCATCGCCGAGACCGGCGTGCAGGAGATCTTCGTCGATCTCCAGCTCACCGCGCGCGACCCCGCCCACCTGCTCGACCTCGCCGAGACCCTGCGCGAGACCGTCCTCCGCTAGCTGCTGTCCTCCCCTGCCGGGACGTGCTGCTCGGCGGGGCTCTCCGCACCGGGGCGGGTCACCCGGCGGCGCCCTATCGGCCGTACGGCGGTCAGCGGTCGCGCCGGGTGACCAGGCGGGCGAGCGTGGCCAGCTCGGCGACGGGCCGCCGCACCGAGCCCGCCGCCTCCAGATGGCCCAGGGCCCGGCCCAGCAGTTCGCCGGCCCGCTCCCGGCTCCAGGCGCGGGCGCCCGCGGCCTCGACGAGGTCCGCGGCGCGACCCAGGTCGGCCTCGGTCAGGGGCTCCTCCCTGGTGTAGAGGCCGGCCAGCTCCCGCCCCGCCGCGGTGCCGGAGGTGAGCGCCGCCACCACCGGCAACGACTTCTTACGGCTCCGCAGGTCGGAATGGACGGGCTTGCCGGTCACCGCGGGATCGCCCCAGATGCCCAGCAGATCGTCCACGAACTGGAACGCCAGCCCCAGATCCGCGCCGAAGGCCCGCAGACCCTCGACACGCTCGGGGTCCGCGCCACCGAACAGCGCGCCGAGCGCGCACGCGGCGGCCAGCAGCGCACCGGTCTTGCCCGCCACCATGTCCAGGCACTCGTCCAGCTCGACGTGCCCGCGCCTTTCGAAGGCGACGTCGGAGTGCTGGCCCTCCAGCAGCTCCTGGACCGCGGCGCCGAAGATCCGGGCCGCCTCCGGAGCCGCCGGGCCCCCCGCCGCGAGCACGCCGAAGGCCAGCGTCAGCAGGGAGTCTCCGGCCAGGATCGCCGGGCTCACCCCGAAGACGGCCCACGCCGTGGGGCGGTGGCGGCGGGTCCGGTCACCGTCCATCACGTCGTCGTGCAGGAGGGAGAAGTTGTGCGCCAGCTCGACGGCCGCCGCCGCGGGCAGCGCCGCCGCGGCGGCGCCCCCCACGGCCTCCGCCGCCAGCAGCGCCAGCGCGGGCCGGATCGCCTTGCCGCCGTCCGCCTCGACGGGACCGCCGTGCTCGTCCCACCAGCCGAAGTGGTAGCCGGCGATGTGCCGCATCGACGGGGGCAGCCCGTCGGCCGCCGGCCGTATGACGGACTCGACCATCCGGCGGCTCCAGGTCAGCACCTCGGCCGCCGATCGGCCCTCGGCCGCCAGCTCGACAGCGGTCATCTTTTCCCTCCAGTGTGTCCCCCGCCCCCGCGGGGGACCTCGCTCTTGCCCGCGGCCACCCCGCGGGACGGTCAGTAGTGGCCGAGCTCGACGTCCTCCAGCACACCGAGCGCGTCGGGGACCAGGACGGCGGCCGAGTAGTAGGCGCTGACCAGGTAGGAGATGATCGCCTTCTCGTCTATACCCATGAAGCGCACCGACAGACTCGGCTGGTACTCGTCGGGGATGCCGGTCTGGTGCAGGCCGACGACCCCCTGGTGCTCCTCCCCCACCCTGAGGGCGAGGATCGAGGTCGTCCGGTTCGCCGTGATGGGGATCTTGTTGCAGGAGAAGATCGGGATGCCGCGCCAGGCGGGCACCGTGTTGCCGCCGAGGTCGATGCCCAGGGGGTAGAGTCCCCGCCTGCTGCACTCCCGGCCGAACGCCGCGATGGCCGTGGGGTGGGCGAGGATGAAGTGGGTGCTCCTGCGGCGGCTGATCAGCTCGTCCAGGTCGTCCGGCGTGGGCGGTCCGCCGCGGGTGTGGATCCGCTGCTTGAGGTCGGCGTTGTGCAGGAGGCCGAACTCGGGGTTGTTGACCAGCTCGTGCTCCTGGCGCTCGCGCAGCACCTCGATCGTCAGACGGAGCTGCTCCTCCACCTGGTTCATCGGGTCGTTGTACAGGTCCGCCACCCTGCTGTGCACGCGCAGCACGGTCTGCGCCACGCTGAGCTCGTACTCGCGGGGCGCGAGCTCGTAGTCGACGAACGTGCCGGGCAGGTCGGGCTCTCCGCTGTGCCCGGCGGCCACCTCGACGGCCGCCTCGCCGTACCGGTTGCGGGGGCCCCGGGGCTCGGCCAGCAGGCGCAGGTGCGCCTGCAGCGCCTCGGAGCGGCCGTTCACCTCCTGGAAGGCCGCCAGCGGCAGGATCATCGCGATGCCCGAGGTGACGGCCCTGGCGGTGAACTCCCACTCGTCGTGGGGGTCGGTCAGGGTCTCGTCGCCGAAGTGGTCACCGCCGGCCAGCGTCCCGAGGACGACCTCGTCGCCGTAGGGACCCGTGCCGATCTTGTTGACCTTGCCGTGGGCGATGATGACGATCTGGTCGGCCGGCTGCCCTGCCTGCACCAGGACGTCTCCGGGCGCGAACTCGCGCTGCTCGAACCGCGCGGCCAGCGCCTCCAGCGTCTCCGAGTCGTCGAAGGTCCGCAGCAACGGCAGCTCGCACAGCTCCGCCGGGACGACGCTGATCCGCGACCCCGTGGTGACGAAGCTGACCCGCCCGTCTCCCACGGTGTAGCTGAGCCGGCGGTTGACCCGGTACGTGCCGCCCGAGACCTGAACCCACGGGAGCATCTTCAGCAGCCACCGCGAGGAGATCTCCTGCATCTGCGGGGCCGTCTTGGTCGTCGTCGCGAGATTGCGCGCCGCGGCCGTACTCAGGCTGAGCCGCCCCCGGCCCGCGTCGGACTCCGTCACAACACACACCACCTATCCGCACTCGTATCGAAAGGGGGAGGAACGAAACATGGATCGGAAAATGCGGAATCGACAGATCGCCGGCGGTCGAATCAGCGAGACTTCCAGCGCCCGTAGCGGTCGATCATACCGACCGGCGTCACGGACGGGCTCAATTTTGGGTTCCCATTAAATGGCCTGTCAAGCTCTGGATATCGCTTGGCAAATTACAAAAAGCGCTATTTTCACAAATCGACCGCCGATAATGAGAGATGATTTATACCGACATCTCCGGCTCCGCACCGTCGGCCGGACAGGCTCCCGCCGACGACCAGCCGTTCCCGCACCGCCCCGTTCCGTCCTCGTCCCGACCTGGCCGAGGCCGTACCGGCCTCCACCGGCCTCCACCGGCCCCGCCGGCCCCCGCCCCGATCCCATCCGTTCCGGCCGGTGCCCACGGGTCCTCCACCGGCCCGGCCCGGCGCGACCGGCGCCGGAGACGCCCCCCTTGGAAACCGCGCCCCCTCTCCGCAGCCGGGACGGCCGTCCGCGGAACCACCGGGAAAACACTCTTCCAACCCGGCGGGGATCATCATCATGGAAATAATCCGAAAAAAACGGCGTCGCCCGCGGAAAACCCACCGGCGCCCTCCGTCCGCGACCCGGTGGTTTTCCCGGCGGCACACCGGTGAATCCTCCGGAAACGGGTGTCCGGCCCCGCGCGACGGGTAGGGGCACCCTCCCCGCGGCGCGGACGCGCCGTGCGGGGACGGCTCCCACCGCCCCCGCACGCGACGTCCTCCCGCGGCGCGGGCGGCCCCGCCGGTACGGCACGGCGCGGCGACGCCGTACCGGGAAGGACACACGACCGATCATGAGGAGAAGCAGGTGACCCACGAAGAACGGCTCACCGGTCCCGCCGGGGGCCGGGCCCCCTCCGGCCCCTCCGAGGACCGCACCGCCCCGGACGTCGACGACGTGACGGCCGAGGCGCTCGGGAAGCTCTCGGAGGCCCTGGAGACGACCGAGCGCGCCCGCGGGCACCTCTACTCCTTCCACCAGCTCACCGGCCATGCCGACTTCCAGCTCGACGAGGCCGTGGAACTGCTGCGCGCGGCGGGGCACACCGAGCTCGCCGACACCCTGTCCGAGGAGCTGATCGGCCGCGACGTGCTGCCCGGCCACTGGTCGTTCCAGATCGTGGAGGGCTACGACGACTCCTACTACCGCCTCTTCACCGACCTGGAACGGCGGATCAGGGAACGGCTCGCCGGCGGCCGCCGGCACATCCACGAGGCACGGTTGCGGGAGCGGCGCCGCACCCCGGACCCCCGCTCCGGCGGATGAGGTCCCTACGGGCGGCCGTCCGTACGGGCCACCGGCCCCGGCCTGGCACGACGTCCCGGACAGGGGTCCCGCCCACCCGGCGGGACCCCGCCGCACGGGCCGGGGAAGGCGCTCGCCGTGTCCCGGGTCCGCGCGCCGTACAGTGGGCCGCATGAGCGTAGTCGAAACGGTGGGGCTGGTCCTGCACCCGAGGCGCGACTCCAAGGAGGCCATCGACACGATCGTCGAGTGGGCGAGCTCGCGGGGTGTCACGGTGTACGGCCTCACCGACGAGGTCGGGCGGATCCACTGCAGCGCCGTGCCGGTCGACACCCAGCAGCTGGTGGAGCGCTGCGACCTGCTGGTCAGCCTGGGCGGCGACGGCACCATGCTGCGCACCATGCGGCTCATCGCCGGACGGCCCACCCCGATCCTCGGCGTGAACCTCGGCAAGCTGGGCTTCCTGGCCGAGATCGACGTCGACGAGCTGACCTCGGCGCTGCAGGCGATCGAGGACTACCACTACATGGCCGAGCCCCGCATGGCCATCCGGGCCACCCTGCCCGACGGGGAGACGGTGACGGCGTTCAACGACGTCGCCATGGTCCGCATCCCCGGCTGCGGGCTGGCCGCGGTGGCGGTGTCCGTGGAGGACCACCCGTTCGTCCGTTACGCGGCCGACGCCGTGATCGTGGCGACCTCCACCGGATCGACCGCGTACAGCTTCTCGGCGGGCGGGCCGATCGTCTCCCCGATGGTCGAGGGTTTCCTGGTCGTGCCGTCCGCCGCGCACTCGGCCTTCAACCGGGCGCTGATGCTCTCCGCCGACGAGAAGCTCACCCTCGAGGTGCTGCCGACGAGCGGGCAGCTCGCCCTGGAGGTGGACGGCGCGATAGGCACGCACCTGACGGCCGGCGACCGGATCACGGTCACCGCGGTGCGCGCCGCCGCCTGGGTCGTACGGCTCGGCGGCTCCAGCTTCTACGAGCGCGCCCGCCGCAAGCTCCGCGTCAACGGCAGCGCCGAGATCGACCTGTAGACGGGGACCGGCCGGCCCCCGCCCCGGACGCCTTCGGGGACGGGGGCCGGCCGGCCCGGGACGCGCGGCCCCGGTTCCCCCGGGCGGCTCAGGCGGACGGGGACGAGCCGTTCACCGTGAGGATCCGCTCGGACGTCTCGATGGCGGGGAAGGTCCCGGTGTCGATGATCCCGTGCTCCCGGTACGCGGCCTCGATGAGGGCGTGGGCGCGGGGCTCCAGCTTCCACAGCGCGCGGAGCTCCCGGGCGGCGGCCGGCGAGATGCCGGTCTCGTGGGCGATGTCGGCCGCGCGGGGGACGAACTTCCGGTCGATCTGCCGGTCCCAGTACTCCCGCGCCGCCCGGATCAGGGCCGCGCGCTGCGCCGTGTCGACGACCGGCGCGGGGTCCGGCGCCGCGCCGTCGGCGGTTGCGAGGCCCTCGTCGTCGTCATCGTCCAGCAGCACCGCCGAGGCCGGCGCGGCCGCGGGCAGCGCCCCCTGGGCGGCCGGCGCGCCCGGGGCGGCGGGCGTCTCCTGAGGCTCGGGGGCCCACGGGACGGGCGGCCGCAGGTCGATCAGCGCCGAGGTGTTGAACAGCGCCCCGATCTGGGACAGCAGCGCCTCCTGACGGGCCGGGTCGGCCGCCAGCCCGGTGTGCTCCACCGCCTGGTCCATCGCGCGGTCCAGTTTGGCGAGAGCGGCGCGCATCTTACGGTCGGACGCCCCGGCCGCGCGGAGCGCGCGGGCGCGCTTGGCCGCCAGGGCGACCCGGGTCAGCCTCCGGTGGGCGTCCACCTCGCTGGCGGTGCGGTCGCTGACCTCGGCCAGCCCGATCCGGACGAGCATGCGCTCGGGGGTCATCCGCCAGTTGATGCGGGAGCGGCCGGTGATGCGGTGCCGCTCGATCGCCATGCCGCGCTCCCACAGCCAGGCCGCCACCAGCGGGGCGGAGAGCCGGAAGACGGCTTCGGCGACGCTGCGGGCGTCCATGCTCGACAGGACGGCGGTCAGGCCGGTGAGCGCCCACACGGCGACGCCGTCGATGCCGGCGGAGAAGTTCTCCCTCATGTTGCGGCGGGCGCGCACGGCGCTGGTGACCACGGCGACCTCGATGAACGCGAACAGCAGCAGCCGCAGCGGCCCGTCGAAGCCCAGGACGTCGCCGGAGAAGCGCCACATGCCCTGGGCGGACACGCCGGTGGCGATGCTGGCCGCGACGATGGTGAGGATGTCCTCGGCGGGACGGGGCGCCACGTGGGCACGGAGGAAACGGCCGGCCGCGCGCAGGGCGGCGCGGAGCGCGAAGCAGACGAGGGCCAGGACGGCCAGGGCGAGCACACAGATGACGGCCGTCAGGACCGGCTGGTCCGAGGTGAAGGTGGTGATCTGATCGATGGGAGGCATCAGTTGCGGTCCGTCGGTCTCGGGGTCCGGCAGGAGATCTCCAGATCATCCCAGAATGTTCGCCGCGTTTCGCGTGAAACGGATACTCATTCCAGTGACTGGAGTGACATTCTGTGATGTTCCCGGCGGCCGGTCCGGGGTCAGGCGATGGTGATCAGTCTGATGAGCTGCTCGCGGAAGTGGTCGTAGTCGTCGACGGCCCCGAGCAGGATGTTCGAGGTGCGCTCCTCCCGGCGCGCCTTCGCCAGTACCTCCCGCCCGCCGGGGGTGATCTGGACGAGGAGGCGGCGGCGGTCACGCCCGTCCGTCTCGCGCGTCACGTATCCGGCCCTGCGCAGCCGTTCGATCGTCTTGCTCATCGTCTGGTCGGTCACCCGGCACAGCGTCGCGAGCTCCCGCTGCGAGAGGCGGCCCTCCACGAGGTGGTGCAGGGCGATCAGCCCGGCATGGGTGAGGTCGTGGGCCGTGAGGAAGTCGCCGAAGCGTCCCTCCACCAGCCGCGCGGCCACCGACAGCAGGCGGCCGGTCGGCCAGGAGTGGATGTCCGCGCGCACCTCGTCGGGGCGGCGGACGACCTCCCACGCGTCCTCCCTGCCCTCCGTGCCCTCCGGGTTCCTCCCGCCGTCCGCCGGACCGGGGTTCTTGCCGCCGTCCGCCGGAACCGGGTCTCTCGCGTCCTCCGCCGGGCCCCCGGCCGCCCCTTCCGCCACGGGTCCAGTTTTCCAGAACCGCGGGCCCCGCGGTCAACCGACGTCTCCGGTGACGGGCATGCCGGTCACCGGCCGCCCGGTGGCCGCCGCCACGGCCGAGGCGACGGCGGCGCTCGCGGGTGGGTAGGCCAGCTCGCCGAGCCCTCCGGGAGGGGCCGACGACGGAAGCACGGTCACGTCGATCCGCGGCACCTGGCCGATGCGCGCCCACGGGTAGTCCGCGAACGACGACTGCGTCACGCGCCCGTCGCGTACGGTGACCCGCGCGCCCAGGACGGTGGAGATCGCGTCGCAGACACCGCCCTCGACCTGGGCGCGGACGCCGGAGGGGTTCAGCGCGGTGCCGACGTCGACCGCGGCGGTCACCCGCTCGACGGTGAGGCCGCCGCCGTGTTCCCGCACGTCCGCCACGATCGCGATCGCCGAGTCGTAGTCCAGGTGACAGGCCGCCCCGCGCCCTCTTCCGCGCCCCCGCAGGGGACGGCCGGCGCGGGACGCGGCGGCGTCGAGCACCCGGCGCAGCCGGGAGCCCTCGGGCAGCAGGCGGCGGCGGAACTCCACCGGGTCGGCTCCGGCGCGCCCGGCCAGCGCGCTCAGGAAGCACTCCTCCGCGTAGACGAAGGGACCCGCGTACACCGACCGCCAGAACCCGGTGCGCAGCGGCGCCGGGCTCAGGGCGACGTCCACCTTCCCGGGGACCTCGTAGGGGAAGTGGTCGCCGCTCGCGAGAACGAGCGCCGGGTCGTTGAAGATCGGGACGGTGGTGAGCGGCCAGGTCGCGACCGAGTGGGACCGCCACGTGGGCCTGCCCGAAGCGTCGGTGACGGCGGTGAGCCGGTGGGCGGACATGGGCCGGTAGGAGTCGTGCCGCATGTCGTCCTCGCGGGTCCACACGACCTTGACCGGCGCTCCGGCCGCCCGGGAGCAGGCCACGGCCTCCAGCACGAAGTCGAACTCGATGCGCCGCCCGAACGCGCCCCCGGCGAGGGTCGTCTCGACCGTGACGGCCCCGGGGTCGAGCCGCAGGATCTGGGCGAGCCTGGCGCGCAGGCCGCCGGGGTCCTGGGTGGGCGTCCACACCGACAGGCGGCCCTCGGCGGTCAGGTGCGCGGTGGCGTTCATCGGCTCCATCGGCGCGTGGGCGAGCAGCGGCAGCCGGTAGGTCGCCTCGGCGGTGACCGGGGCGGGCGACGGCCCGGCCGGGGGCAGGGCGGCCTCCAGGCCGTCCAGCCACAGGCGGCTGTCGGCCTGGGGAGAGCCGCCCGCCCAGGTGACGGCCAGCGCGTCGCGCCCGCGCAGCGCGGCCGCCGTCGTGCGCGCCACGACCGCGACCCCGCCCGCCGTGCCGCCCGCCGGTTCGAGCCGCACGACCGTGACGACCCCGGGTACGGCGCGCGCCGCGGCGTCGTCGAGGGCGGAGACGGACGCCCCGAGCCACGGCGGCCGCCGCACGACGGCGACCAGCCCGTCCGGGCGGACGACGTCGATCCCGTAGCGGGCGCGGCCGGTGACGATGTCGCGGGCGTCGACGCGCGGCACGGGGCGGCCGACCACCCGCCAGTCCTCGCGGGGAACGGGCGTGACGGTGACCGTGGCCGGGTCGATCGCCGCCGCCTCGGCCACCAGTTCGCCGTAGGAGAGCCTGCCGTGCCGCCGATGGCGCACGTGTCCGTCACGGGCCTCGCACTGTTGCGCCGGGACCCCCCACCGCGCGGCCGCCGCCGCGACGAGCAGGCAGCGCGCGGTGGCGCCCGCCGTACGGAGCGGCTCGGTCATCTGGCGCACCGACGTGGAGTTCGCCACCATCTGCGGCCCGTACCTCTCGGTGTCGCCCGGGGCCTGCCGTACCCGCACCGTCTCCACGGCGACGCGGAGCTCCTCCGCCACCAGCATGGCGGCCACGGTGCGCAGGCCCTGACCGGAGTCGGGGCGGGGGACGGTGACCGTGATCTCGCCCTCGGCGGTGACGCGCACGAAGACGCCGGGCTCGAACGGCGCGGGAGGCTCGCCGGGGGCCGGGGCCGCCGGGGCGGGGCCGGAGCCGGCGCGCTCGGGCAGCGGCACGACGACCAGAAGGGCCGCGCCGCCCAGCGCGGAGAGGAATCCCCTCCGGTCCATCACCGCTCCTTCCTGGCCAGCCGCGCGGCCAGTCGTACGGCCTCGCGGATGCGGGTGTAGGTCCCGCAGCGGCACACGTTGTCGCGCAGCGCCCGGTCGATGGCGTCGTCGCCGGGGTCGGGGTCGGCGGCCAGCAGCGCGACCGTGGACATGATCTGTCCCGGCTGGCAGTAACCGCACTGCGCCACGTCGCGCTCCAGCCACGCCCGCTGCACGGGGTGGTCGCCATCCTCCGACAGGCCCTCGATCGTGGTGACCCGGCGGCCGTCGGTCTCGGCCACCGTGCGGACGCAGGGGCGCGCGGCCTCGCCGTCCACCAGGGACACGCATGCTCCGCAGGCCCCCACCCCGCAGCCGTACTTGGGGCCGGTCAGGCCCAGTTCCTCGCGCAACGCCCATAGCAGCGGGGTGTCGCCCGGCAGGTCGAGCTCGTGATCGACGTCGTTGACGCGCAACCGGTAGGTGGGCACTCTCGCCTCCGCGGGCGGCCGGGAACGTTCAGGTTACTGATCATCCTGTCCGGGGCGGCGGGTGTCCGCAAGGGGATGTTCAGCCGGCTGTACGATTTGGCATGATGTTCAGCGTGCTGAACGATATGCGTGCCGCGAGCCCGGGCCGCGTCCTGTTCTGGGGCGTCGCCGCCAGTGCCGTCCTGACCGGGCTCGTGTGGCTGCTGGGCCAGCGCCTGGAGGACTTCCGGCTCACCCTCCTGCCCGACCAGGGCGCGTCCTGGTACTACTGGAAACTTCCCGATCCCACCTTCTGGAGCCGGGCCACGGCGTGGATCGGCTACGCCGCCCACCAGCTCGCCGCCTGGGGCCTGATCTACTACGCCCAGACCAGGGTGCGCCGCTACGCGGTGGGCCTGCACCCGGTGAACGTCGTGGCGCTGGCGGTCAACTTCGGCTTCATCGTGTTGCACACCCTGCAGACCCACCTGTTCTACGACGGTCTCGCGCAGGATGTTTCGATCTTCAGCTCGCAGGGTTCGGTGGTGATCCTGCTGGTCGTGGTGCTGCTGATGGAGAACCGGCGCCGCGGGCTGTTCGCCGGCCGCCCGGCGCCCATCTCCGCCGAGGTGGTCGGGTTCGCCCGCAGATACCACGGCTACCTGTTCAGCTGGGCCGCGATCTACACCTTCTGGTACCACCCGATGGAGAACACCAGCGGGCACCTGATCGGTTTCCTCTACATGTTCCTGCTCCTGGTGCAGGGCAGCCTCTTCCTGACGCGGGCGCACGTCAACCGCTGGTGGACCGCGTCACTGGAGCTCATGGTGGCGGTGCACGGCACGCTCGTCGCGGTGATGACCTCCGGGCCAGGCGGGGCGTGGCCGATGTTCCTGTTCGGCTTCCTCGGCGTCTTCGTGATCACCCAGATGCACGGCCTCGGGATCCCGCGCGGCGTGCGGTGGCTGCTCGCCGCCGCCTACGTCGCCGCCGTCCTGGCCGTCTACGCCGGACGCGGCTTCGGACGGGCCGACGAGGTGGTGCGGATTCCCGCCATCGAGTACCTGCTGGTCGGCGTCCTGGCGGTGCTGCTCTGGCTCGCTCTGCGGATCGCCCGGATGTTCCGGGCGGCCGGTACGGCCGGGCCGGGCGCCGGGAAACCTCCCGGCGACGCCGTCGCCCCCGCCCGGGAGAGCCTCGGCGGACCCGTCGGAGAGACCGCGGACGGACCCGTCGGGGAGGCCTCACGCGGACGCGTCAGCCGGGCCCGGAGCGGCCGGGAGCCGTCGGAGACCGCCGCCGGCGGCGGGGACGGCGTCCCGCGGCCGTGACCGGAACCCCCGATGTCCCGCCTCCGGCAGCCTCCGGCCGTAGATCCGCACCGCACGCCTCCGGCGCGGGAAAGGACTCCTCCGGCCTGGAGAAGAACCCCGCGGTCCCCGCCCGCGGATCCGGGCGGGCCGTCCCGCGCGCCGCGGCGGACCCCCCGTCACGTCTTCGCCTGATCGCCGTCCTGCCGTCCGCGGCGTGCGTCGCCGTACCGGTGTGGGTGGTGGCGACCCGGTGGCCGAGCCTGGTCGCCGCCCACCCGGCGTACCCGGTCACGCTCGGCGTCGTCGCTCTCGCGGGAACGCTCGCGATCGTCCGGACGGCCCGGCGGCGGCGCGCGCCCACGAGGGCGGGCCACCGTACCGGGTGGATCGCGTGGACCGGCCGGGTGGCGGGCGCGCTCGTCACGGCGGCGGTGCTGTTCGCGCTCGTCTGGCTGCGCCCGTTTCCCGCCGGTGAGACCTCCGTGGCGGTGTCCGAGGGGAGGTCCGGATCCGGGACGGCGAGCGGGACCGCCGGCACGCCGCCCGAGGGGTCGTCCGGGTCCGGAACGGCGGGCACGGCCGCCGGGGCGGTCGCCGTGGTCCACTCCCCCACCCGGATCGAGCTGCGTCCGAGCGTGCCCCGGGGCCGGAGCGGCCTGGTCTTCTACCCCGGCGCTCGGGTCGATCCCCGCGCCTACCTGCCCCTGCTCCGTCCTCTCGCGGAACGGGGCCACCTCGTCGCGGTGGTCAAGGCGCCGTTCGACTTCGCCCTGCTCGCGACCGGCGCCGCCGCGGACGTGCTGGACGACCACCCGGAGGTCAGCCGGTGGGTCGTCGGAGGTCACTCCCTCGGCGGCGTGGCCGCCTCCCAGTACGTGAGCGGGCACGACGGCAGGGTGGGCGGCCTGCTGCTGTGGGCGTCCTACCCGGTCGACGACCTGTCGGGCCGGACGGATCTCTCGGTGTCCTCCGTCTCCGGCGATCGGGACGGCTTCACCACCCCGGAGGACATCCGTGCCTCCCGGGAACTGCTGCCCGCCGCGACGCGCTTCGTGACGGTGCCCGGCGCGGTGCACGCCTTCTTCGGGGACTACGGCCCGCAGCCCGGTGACGGCGAGCCCGCCACGACGCGTGCCGCCGCGCAGCGGGAGATCGTCGCCGCGAGCGCGGCGGCACTGGCGGCACTCGGCTGACCCCGGCCGGGTTGCCGGAGCGGACCGGGACCCACTCGCGATGGAGCGGACCCCGGCCATGCGGTCACCCGCCGGCCGCGAGGACCTCCAGGATGCCCTCGCCGTACTTCGCCAGCTTGTTCTCGCCGACGCCGCTCACCTCACCCAGCTCCGGCAGCGACGACGGGGAGCGGGTGGCGATCTCGCGCAGCGTGGCGTCGTGGAAGACCACGTAGGCGGGCACGCCCTGCTCCTTGGCGGTGGCCGCGCGCCAGGCGCGCAGCCGCTCGAACACCGGCAGGGCCTCCTCCGGCAGCTCGGCCGGTACGGCGGAGCGCGTTTTAGCGGCCTTGGCGGGCTTCGCGGCCCGCGCCGCCCGCGCGGGATCGCGCCGCAGCGGGACCTGCCGCCTGCGGCCCAGCACCTCCCCGCTCGCCTCGGTGAGCACGAGCGTGCCGTAGTCGCCCTCGACGGTCAGCAGGCCCTGCGCCAGGAGCTGGCGCACGACGGCGCGCCACTCGCCCTCGCCCAGCTCGGTGCCGATCCCGAACACCGTCAGGGAGTCGTGGCCGTGCTGGAGGACCTTGGGGGTGCTCCGGCCGAGGAGGATGTCGATGATCTGCCCGGCGCCGAACTTCTGGCGCCGCTCGCGCTGGAGTCGGAACACCGCCGACAGGAGCTTCTGGGCGGCGATCGTGCCGTCCCACGCCTCCGGCGGCGTGAGACAGGTGTCGCAGTTGCCGCAGGCGTCGCCCCGCTGGCCGAAGTAGTCGAGCAGCCGGGTCCGGCGGCACTCGACCGTCTCGCAGAGCGCGAGCATGGCGTCGAGGTGGGAGGCCAGACGGCGACGGTGGGCGTCGTCGCCCTCGGAGGTGTCGATCATCCTGCGCTGCTGCACGACGTCCTGCAGGCCGTAGGCCAGCCAGGCGGTCGAGGGCAGGCCGTCGCGCCCGGCGCGGCCGGTCTCCTGGTAGTAGCCCTCGATGGACTTGGGCAGATCGAGATGGGCGACGAACCGCACGTCGGGCTTGTCGATGCCCATGCCGAACGCGATGGTGGCGACCATGACGACGCCGTCCTCGCGCAGGAAGCGCGACTGGTTGGCGGCGCGGGTCTGCGCGTCGAGCCCCGCGTGGTAGGGCAGCGCGGTGAACCCCTGCTGGACCAGGAACTCGGCGGTCTTCTCCACCGAGGCCCGCGACATGCAGTAGACGATGCCGGAGTCGCCGGGGTGCTCGGCGCGCAGCAGCTCCAGCAGCTGCCGCCTCGGCTCGTTCTTCGGGACGATGCGGTACTGGATGTTCGGGCGGTCGAAGCTCGCCACGAAGTGGCGGGCCTCCCCGAGGTTGAGCCGGGTTGCGATCTCCGCGTGGGTGGCCGGGGTCGCGGTCGCGGTGAGCGCGATCCGCGGGACGTCGGGCCAGCGCTCGTGCAGGGTGGACAGCGCGAGGTAGTCGGGCCGGAAGTCGTGGCCCCACTGGGCCACGCAGTGCGCCTCGTCGATGGCGAACAGCGAGATCTTGCCGTTGCCGAGCAGACGCAGCGTCTGCTCGGACCGCAGCCGCTCCGGCGCGAGGTAGAGCAGGTCGAGCTCCCCGGCGACGAACGCCTCCTCCATCCGGGCGCGCTCGTCGGACTCCTGGGTGGAGTTGAGGAAACCGGCGCGCACCCCGAGCGCGGTCAGCGCGTCGACCTGGTCCTGCATCAGCGCGATGAGCGGCGAGACCACCACGCCGGTGCCCGGCCGGACGAGGGCCGGGATCTGGTAGCACAGGGACTTGCCGCCGCCGGTCGGCATCAGCACCAGCGCGTCGCCGCCCGCGACGACGTGGTCGATGATCTCCTGCTGGCCCTCCCGGAACGAGGGGTAGCCGAAGACGCGCTGCAGCACCCGCGCCGCCTCGCTCACCTCGGAGCCCACTCCGGAGCCCGGCTCGGGATCCACCTCGAAGCCCGGCTCGGGGCTCACCCCGGGGCTCACCCCGGGGCCCGGCTCGGGACTCGGCTCGGGACTCGGCTCGGGACCGCTCTCAGGCGAAGACATCGCGTCATTCTATGAGGCCCCCGGAGCCTTCCGGGGAACACCGGCCACACCGGTCCCCATCCGGACACGCGACTCCGTGACCCCGGTGACCCCGGTGACCCCGGTGACCCCGTGGTCGGGTGCCTCGCGAGAGAGGCCCGCCCGTTCGGAGCGGCCCGCGGGTCCGGGAACGGCCCGCGTTCCGGCCGCGAGAAGGCGGCCCCACCCCAGGCCGACACCGGAACTTTATCTTTGCTTTATCCGTCATCAGGAAAAAGCCGGATCCTTCCTAAAAGAAAGGTGGAACGCCGATCGACGCTTCAGGTCCGCTTTCCGGATACGAAGGGGAGCTCCGCCCGCGGAGCGATCACACCGGCCGGTCGTCACGCCCGGAGACCGTGCTCACCTGGGACGGCGACACGCTCGTGGCGGCCGACCCCGCCAACGCGCGGACGGTGCGGCTCACGCCCGCCGCGTTCCGCCACTACTGGTACGAGCAGGCGCTCGCCGAGGTGAACGGCAAGAAAAAGGAGCCCGCGGTCGTCGGCGGGCTCGCGTTGCTGGACGGCGACGGCCTGGTGCTCCTCGACCTCCCGGGCGAGTGGCGGGGGTGGGAGGTGCGACGCTTCGCATCCGTGCGAGGGGTGCCCGTGCACGAGGGGCCCACGGGCCGCCCGGAGCCGGTGCGGGTGGCGCTCGCCAGGCGCGCGCCCGGGTGGACGCGGCTCACCGGACGCTCGCACCCCCGGCCGTCCCGGCGGCGAAGGATCGCGGTGCTCTGCCTGGGCGTCGGGGGTCTGCTGGTGATGGCCTACGTCACGGCGACGCTGGGCGGAGCCGCCTGGCGCGCGCTGTCCTGGCTGGGCCGGTTGCTGCTGGACGGCGTGGAGCACAAGTGGCTGCTGGTCGTCTTCGGCCCCCTGGCCCTCCTGACGGGCCCGCTGCGCCAGAGGCTCCACCGTCTGTTTCATCGTCTGCACACCAGGCGCGGCACCGCCCTGGGACCGCCCGGCGGCCCCTTCCTCTTCATCGGCAGGGGCGACGTGCTGCGCATCCACCCCGCTCCTCCGCTGGCCGCCGACAGGCTGGCCATCGGCCTGGGGCCCCGGGACGTGGCGGGTCTGCTGCTCTACCGGTACGAGAGCCTGCGCGGGCTCTTCGTCTTCGATGTGAACGGCCGCCCGCTGCGCCACCTGCCCGGCCCCTGGCCGCCGGAGGAGACGTATCGCTTCGCCGTACGGCACGGCCTGGGCTGCGAGATCCGCGCCCTGAGCCGGGAGGAGTACCTCGACCTCACCGCCCGCGTCCGCGACGCGCTCCCCTGACACCGTGACCGTCCGCCCCGCGCGAATCCGCAAGGGGCCCTCCGTCCGACGGCGGCCGGGGTCCCGGCCGGGACCGGCGGGAGCGGAACCTTGGCACCGCGGAGCCCCCTCCGCCAGGATCGGATCATGGACTACACCGTGGAACCCGTCGCCCACGTGGTGGGCGGGAGGGCCGAGAGGTTCGAGGACCACTGGCGGGACGTGACCGCCGTGATCCGCGTGGCGGACCACGTGCCCGCCGACGCGACGCTCGGCCTGTCGGACTTCTCCCACCTCGAGGTGGTGTTCCTCTTCGACCGGATCGATCCGGCCACCATCGACCCCACCGCCGCCCACTCCCGCGGCAACCCCGCCTACCCCGTGGTCGGCATGTTCGCCACCCACCGCCCCCACCGGCTCAACCGGCTCGGCGTCTCCCGCTGCCGCCTGCTGCGCGTCGAGGGCCGCGACCTCCACGTCGCGGACCTGGACGCGCTGGACGGCACCCCCGTCCTCGACATCAAGCCCTACATGCGGGAGTTCGCCCCGCAGACCCCCGTCCGCCAGCCCGGGTGGAGCAGCGACCTCATGCGCGACTACTACCGCTCCCCCGGAGAGGACCCAACGTGACCCTGGTACTGATCCACGGCGGGCTGTGGGAGGACGGCATGGACGCGGAACGGTTCTGGGCCGCCTCCGGCGTCATGGGCGCGTTGCGCGGGCACGGCCTCGCCGTACACGCACCGGACCGGCCGGAACGGCCGGAGAGCTGGGATGAGGAGGCCTCCTGCCTGGAGGAGACGCTCCCGGACGGACCGCTGACCGTCCTGGGCGCCTCCAACGGCTGCACGACCGCGGTACGGCTGGCACTGACCCGTCCCGGCCATGTCACCCGGCTGATCCTGGCCTGGCCCGCGACCTGCGGAGATCCGAGGGCCGACGGTTACGCCCGCGAGCACCTCGCCGCGCGGGGCGCGTCCACCGGCACGATCGACCGCCTGCTGGCCGGGCAGACCCTGCGCGGCGTCACCGACGCCGAACTGGCCGGGCTCACCGTCCCCGTGGGGGTGGCACCGCCGATCCCCAACCCGTTCCACCGGCGCTCGACCGTGGACGCGCTGCTCACACTGGTCCCCGGCTCGGTCGAGATCGGGCCCGGGACGCCCGAGCCGCCCCGGCCGGACTTCCCCGCCCACCGGGAGGCGTTCGTCTCCGCCGTGCTCGGCTTCGTCCGCTGACCGCTGACCGCTGACCGCCGCGTCCGGCGGCCGGGGACGCGGAGGGTCCGGGCGGGGAGTCGTCCCGCCCGGTTCCTCCGGTCACGCGGTCACGCGGTCACGCGGCCATGCGGCCCCGGAGCGGCGGTCAGTCCTTCCGGAGGGCGATGCGTGCGATCCGCTCGGCGGTGCTGAAGTCTCCGGCCGAGACGAGGTTCTTCATCACGCCGACGCTGGTCCCGGTGGCGGTGTCCGCGAAGGCCGCGGTGCCCCCGCTGCCGCCCATCCCGAACACGGTCGGCCCGAGGTCGAACAGGCCGACCGCGTAGCCCAGCCCCATCTTCGCGGGGTTGCCGGCGACCTCGTCGACGCCCTCCACCGCCACCGACGACAGCTCGCGCAGCCGTCCGGGTGACACGAGCGCCCCGTTCAGCAGCGCGTCGTACATCCGCGCCACCGCGCGGGCGGTCATGGTGCCGCCCGCGGGGATGTCGGAGGTCAGCACGTCGGCGCGGTTGCCGAACGCGGCGTCCGGCATCGCCGCCATGGGCGCCGCCGTGTAGCCGTCCACCACCCGGAAGAACGGGATCTGCGCCAGCATCTCGGCGGGCATCTCCATCGCGGGCGTGGCGTCCTCCAGCCGGGCGAGCCGGCCGAGCTCCGGCTCCGGGACGCCGAAGAACAGCTCCCCGGCCACGCCGAGCGGTTCGGCGATCTCCTCCCTGAGCACCTCGGAGATGCGCCGGCCGGTCACCCGGCGGACGACCTCGCCGAGGATGTAGCCGTAGGTCTGGGCGTGGTAGCCGAACCGGGTTCCCGGCTCCCACCACGGCGCGGCGGCGGCGATCGCGGCGCACATCCGGTCCCAGTCGCACAGGTCCTCGGGCGTGGTGTCGACCGGCAGCCCGGGAACCCCGGTCGAGTGGGTCAGCGCGTGCCGTACGGTCGCCTTCTCCTTGCCGTGTGCGGCGAACTCGGGCCACACGTCGGCGATCGGCGTGTCGTAGTCGAGGGCGCCGCGCTCGGCCAGCACGTGGACCACGGCCGCGGTCACGCCCTTGCCCGTCGAGGTGGCGTAGACGGGGGTTCCGGCGGTGAGGGGGCGGCCCGTCTCCGTGTCGGCGACGCCCGCCACGACGTCGGCCACGAGCTCGCCGCGCCGGTAGACGGCCACCTGCACGCCGCGCTCCGCTCCGGACCCGACGAGCTCGTCGACGGCCGCCCGCAGGTCACGCTGAAGATCGGTCATGGTGGTTCCTCTCTCGAAGTCCCCTGTTCGGGGTCACCCACCCATGAGACGAGGGAGACACGGAAAAGGAATCGGTCGCCGCGGCACGGCTTTCCCGGGACCGGCCGCCGCGGCACGCCCACCGTGGCCGTCCGCGCGGCGCCGGGTCATCCGTACGGCGGGCTCGTACGGATGACCCGGCGCCGGGCGGCTCACAGCGCGGGTGGCAGCCCGAACCGGTCGAAGACCTCGTTCCCGTACGTGGTCACCTGGGTCACCAGCCCGTCCTCGATCCGCAGCACGCCGAGCCAGGAGGGGCGGAAGTCCGGATCGCCGGCCCGGCGCAGGTACGCGGCGGCGGCGGGCTGGCGGTTCGCCCGGACGGGCAGGACCCGCCAGTCCCCCCACGCCTCGGGGCCGATCATGGCCGGGGTCCAGGCCGCGACGAAGGTCTCGCGGCCCAGCAGCCAGATGGGCCGCGGCGGCATCGTCTGCAGGACGTCCTCGCGGAGCACCTCCAGCAGGACGGCGGGGTCGGCGTGTTCGATGGCGTCGATGTAGCGCCGCAGGACGGCGCGTTCCCGCGCGGTGGGCTCGGCGGAAGGGGCCCACTCCAGCCGCCGTGCGGGCAGGTGCCTGCGGAGCGTCGGCCGGGCCCGCTGCAGGGCGCTCTTCACCGCCGCGACGGTGAGGTCCAGCGCCTCGGCGGCCTCCTGCGCCGGCCAGCCGAGCACGTCGCGCAGGATCAGCACCGCGCGCTGCCGGGGCGGCAGGTGCTGGATCGCGACCAGGAAGGCCAGCTCGATCGTCTCGCGCTCGATGACGGTGTCGGCGGCGTCCAGCAGCGTGTCGGGGTACGGCTGCAGCCACGGGACCGCGCCGGAGGACGGCGGGTCGAGCCCGGGGTCGGCCGCGGCGGGCGCCGGTCGCGGCTCCGGACGGCGAGGGTGTGCCCGCAGGTGGTCCAGGCAGGCGTTGGTGGCGATCCGGTACAGCCAGGCCCGCAGGCCGTCGCCGTCGCGCAGCGTGTCGCGGCGGCGCCACGCCCGCAGGAGCGTCTCCTGCACCAGGTCCTCGGCCTCGTCGAAGGAGCCGAGCATCCGGTAGCAGTGCACGTGCAGCTCCCGCCGGTGCTCCGCCAGGCGCTCGTCCAGCCCGTCCACGGCCGTCACCCCGTCCGGGGCGGCCGTCCGGCCCGGCGGACGTCCCTCCGGGGCCCGGGGGGCGTCCGGGGCGGGCGGTCTCGTCCCGATCTCCACCATGGCGGGCATGCTAGCCGTTCCGCCCGCTCTGCGGCCTTGCATCCGGATGCCGCCCACGATGAACGTCAACCCATGGTTGACGACCCTTAATCGTCAACTTATGGTTGACGATATGGAGAACCCGATCAATCCCACGAACCCGGTCAGGCTCGACGACATGATCGAGGCGATCAGAAGGGCGCACCCCGACGCGCTCGACCAGCTCTCCGACGCGGTCATCGCCGCCGAGCACCTCGGCGAAGTGGCCGACCACCTCATCGGCCACTTCGTGGACCAGGCACGCCGGTCGGGCGCGTCCTGGACCGACATCGGCAGGAGCATGGGCGTCAGCAAGCAGGCGGCCCAGAAGCGTTTCGTCCCGAAGGTCTCGGATGAACCGTTCAACCTCGACCCCGCCCAGGGGATGAGCCGGTTCACCGAGCGGGCGCGCAACGTCGTGGCGGCGGCCCGCCGGGAGGCCCACGAGGCCGGCGACGATGAGATCCGCCCGGAGCATCTGACGCTCGGGCTGCTGAGCGAACCGCAGGCCATCGCCGCCAGGGTGCTCGCCGAGCACGGCGCGCCGCCGGACGCCGTACGGCGGGCCGCCACCGCCACGCTGCCCCCGGCGGCCGACCAGGTGCCCGATCCCGTCCCGTACGGCTCGCAGACCCGCAAGGCCCTGGAACTGACCTACCGGGAGGCCCTGCGGCTGGGCCACAACTACGTGGGGACCGAGCACATCCTGCTCGGGCTGCTGGAGCTGGAGAACGGCACCGGCCCGCTCTCCGGGCTCGGCGTCGGCAAGGCCGCCGTGGAGGCGGACATCATCGCCGTCCTGGCCGCCTTCACAGCCCGGAAGCAGAGCTGACGGCCGGGAGACTAGTGACGCACCCGTTCCGGTGGTGACGGGCTCCCGGCCCGGAGACCCGTCACCTCGGAAGCCCGCCGGTCCGGGAGTTCGCGCCGCGCACGGACCGGGGAGAGGAAGACCGGCAGAAAGGCCGTCGCCAGCAGGACTCCGCCCGTCCAGAGGGTGACGCGTACGCCGGCCAGCTCGCCGACCAGGGCGGCCACGGCCGCGCCGACCGCGAGGGCGCCGGTGAGCAGGAACCGGAAGGTGGCGTTCATCCGGCCGAGGAGGGCGTCCGGGGTCATCCGTTGCCGCAGGCTCACACCGAGCACGTTGTCCATTCCCGTCTTGAACATGGCCAGCAGCCAGCCCGCCCCCGCCACCCACAGCCAGGCCCCGCGGCCGACGAGCGGCACGAGCAGTCCCGCCGGGGCCAGGCACAGACCGGCGACGCCGAGCGTGCGGCCGTAGCCGAGCCGCCCGGCGCACGGCGGAGTTCGCCCGGACGAGCCCCTCACAGCCGACCAGCTGCGGCAGCACGCTCTGCGAGCCGACGTCGAAGAACACGGTGGCGCAGCCGTTCAGCAGGACGACCGCGTAGAGCTGCCCGAGTGTGAGCGCCCCCAGCCACCAGGCCAGCGGGACGGAGGCGAACAGCGCCGCCCGTACCAGGTCCGCGGCGATCAGCACGCGCCGGTGACGCATCCGGTCCACCCACGCTCCGGCCGGCAGGCCGATGAGGAGGAAGGCGGCGGTGCTCAGCGCGGCGAGCGTTCCGACCTGGCCCGGGCCCGCGTCGAGGGCCGACACGGCGATGAGCGGGACGACGACGTAGCCGACGTTCGTGCCGAGCTGGCTGAGGGCGGTCGCGGTGAACAGCGTCCTGAAGTCGGAGGACCGCCACGGAGAGTCGAGGTTCACGACCCGCTCTCAACGGGGGTACGGTTCCCGGCCGCCGTCCTGTCCACCGCGGGGGTCTCGCCCTCCACGGGGGCCTCGCCGCCCGCGGAGGCCTCCCTTCCCGAGGGGACCTCACCGCTCACGGAGGCCTCGCTCTCCGGAGAGACCTCGGACCTCGCGGGAGCCGGCGACGACGGTCGCCCGCGCCTCCGGCTCATCCCGACGCCGACGACCACGACGATCATCCCCGTCATGACCCGGGGCCCGAGATCCTCGCCGAGCACGACGGCTCCCAGCATCAGCGAGACGACCGGCAGCAGGTACCCGACGGCGGCGGCGCCGGTCGGGCCCTCGTCGGCGATGAGCCGGTAGTTGAGGTAGAAGGTGAACCCGGTGCTGAAGATCCCGAGGATGACGACGGCGGCCACCGCCTCGGCGCCGAGGGCCGCCGGGACCGCGCCCCCGGTGAGCAGGACCGGCACGCTCAGTCCCGCGGCGGCGGTGAGCTGGGCCGCCGAGAAGGCGATGGGAGCACCGCCCTTCCCGGTGAGCGTGCGGTCCATGTACGCGAAGGCGACGGCGTAGCTCGCCGCCGCGCCGAGCAGGGCGAGGGCTCCCCAGCTCAGCAGCCCGGCCCGGTGCCAGGGAGCGAAGATCAGCAACGTGCCGGCGAACCCGAGCAGCAGCCCGGCCAGCCGTACCGGATGGAGCCCGCGCTCGGTGCCGGTGGCGAAACCGATCAGCAGGGACCACAGCGGGGTCGTCGCGTTCAGGACCCCGGCCACTCCGGAGTCCACGGTCTGCTCGCCGACGCCGAAGAGGAAGAACGGCAGGGCGTTGCAGAAGAACGCGGCCACGACCAGGTGTCCCCAGGTCGCCCGGTCCCGCGGGAGGCGCTGGCGCGCGGCGCGGGCCAGCACGAACAGGACGCCCGCGCCGAGCGCGGCGCGGGCGAAGGTGATCTGGATCGGGGTCAGCCCGTGGTTCAGCGCCAGTTTGATCCACAGGAAGGCCGACCCCCACAGCAGCGCCAGCATGCCCATGCGCACCAGCGAGCCTCGTTCACCGAACATCCTTTTCCTCCCGTTCCCTCTGGCATGCACGCTGCCGAAGTTCACCTGGAAGGACAAGTGAAAAGTTGTGGACCAACCTTTAAACTCTGCTACATGCTTGATGTGCGGCGCATGCAGGTCCTGCGCGCGGTGGTCACCAGCGGGTCGGTGACCGCCGCGGCGGCGAATCTCGGATACACCCCTTCCGCCGTCAGCCAGCAGGTGGCGGCGCTGGAGAAGCAGGCCGGCATCGCACTGCTGGAACGCGTCGGGCGCGGCGTGCGGCCCACGGCGGCCGGGCGGTTGCTGACCGAGCACGCGGCGGCCATCGGCAGGCAGGTGGCCGCGGCGGAGACCGCCCTGGCCGACCTGCGCGACGGGCGCACGGGGCGCCTGACGGTCCGCTACTTCGCCACCGCGGGCGCCACCGTGATGGCCCCCGCGCTCGCCCGGCTGCGTGAGGAGCACCCGGGCGTGCGGGTCGACCTCGCGACGACCGACCCCGCCGATCCGCTGCCGGAGGTGACGCGGGGCCACGCCGACCTCGCCATCGTGGTCCGGCCCCACGGCGGTTCCCATGAGGGAGTACGTTTCGTCCACCTGCGCGACGACCCTTACCGCGCCGTCCTGCCCAAGGGACACCGGCTCGCCGCCAAGCGGGTCCTGGACCTGGCCGACCTGGCGGCCGAGCCGTGGGTCGGCGGGGAACGGCCCGGCCCCTGCCTCGACGCCGTGATCGACGGCTGCGCCGCGGCGGGCTTCAGCCCGAACGTCGTGGTGGAGGGCGACGACTACGCCACGGCGCAGGGATTCGTCGCCGCCGGCCTCGGAATCAGCCTGATCCCCGAGCTGGGGCTGACCCACCGCCACCCCTCCGTCACCGTGCGGAGGATCCGCAGGCCGGAACCGGTACGGGCCATCCACGCCGCGGTGCGGGAGACATCGCTGGGCCAGCCCGCCCTGGAGGCGTTCCTCGCCGCCCTGCGGAGCGCGGCCGCGCGGTGACCGTACCGCTATCGTCCGGTCTCGACCACGGGCGGTCCCACCTCGTGCTCTTCGATCAGCCGTTTGGGCGCCGTGAGGCACCACGCCTCGGTGACCAGCTCGAACAGCTCCTCGGCGTCGATCCCGGCCAGGTGCACGACGACCCAGCCGAACCGCCCGGCGGTGAACTGGACCTCGAAGACCTCCGGCCGCTCGGCCACCAGCGCGATCTGCTCCTCGATCGTCGCCTTCAGCCCGACCGTCTCGGTCCTCTCCCACAGGTAGCCGAATCCGTTGCCCCGCACCTTCAGCGAGATCCAGTCACCGCCGGGGCTCTGCTGGACCTCCGGCAGCCGGTCCAGCATCCCCAGGAACTCCTCAACACTCACACCCATGGCCGAAGACCTACCAGAGCCCTCCGACATTCGGCGCGTTCCGCCGCCTCACCCCGGTACGGCCCGCCGGAAACGAGCGACGAATCCGGCACGCCGCACCGCAGGCGGGAACCTTCCGTCCTCGGATGCGAGACGCCGTAGGGCCCCGGGCTGCCGGCGGGGATGACAGACGGGGCGGGACGCCGGAACTGTCGGTGGGGCGGGGGATGATGCCCCGATCGAGTCACGCGCCCGAGGAGAGGAGCCCGTCATGGAGACCGTGGTCTCGGCGGACGGCACCCGCATCGCCTTCGAGAGGCTGGGCGAGGGTCCGCCCGTCGTCGTGGTGGGCGGTGCGACCTGCGACCGTACGGTGACCCGCCCGCTGGCGGAGAGGCTGGCCCGGCGCTTCACCGTGATCAACTACGACCGGAGGGGCCGCGGCGACAGCGGGGACACCACTCCGTACGCCGTCGAGCGCGAGGTCGAGGACATCGCGGCCCTCATCGTCGCGGCCGGCGGCACCGCGTTCGTCTACGGCCACTCCTCCGGCGCCGCCCTCGCCCTGCACGCGGCGGCCCGCGGCCTGCCCGTCGGCAGGCTCGTCCTGCACGAGCCGCCCTTCTCCCCCGGCGGCGAGCGGGGGCGCGTGATGCGCGAGACCGCGGACGAGGTCGGGAAGCTGCTGGCGGAGGACCGGCGGGACGACGCGCTCGCACTGCATCTGTCGATGACGGGCATGCCGCCGGAGGCGGTCCGGGAGATGCGCCACCGGTCATGGTGGGCCGGCTGGGCGGCGAAGGCGGTCACGCTCCCCTACGACTACGCGGTCCTCGACGAGGCCGGCCGGGGCGGTGTGACGCCGGCCGAGCAGGCCCGCGGCGTGTCCGCCCCCACCCTGGTCGTCTGCGGCGGGGCGAGCCCGGCGTGGCTGCTCGACGAGGACCGGCGGGTCGCCGACGCCCTGCCGGACGGACGGTACGTGCTCCTGGCGGGTCAGGAGCACGTCGTTCCTCCGGAGGTCCTCGTCCCGGTGCTGGCGGAGTTCTTCGCCGGCTGACCGAGCGGGCGGTCGTCGGCGGGCTCCGCCGGACGGGCGCGTAGGGCGCCGTGTGACGACGACACCCGCCACGGGATACGGCGGCTGTCGTCCCGTCTCGTCCCGGAGGCCGAGCTGAGGCCGAACCCGCGGAGCGGATCGCAGGAGCGGTGACACCTGGGGCAGGTGGTGCGCATAAGCGCGTTGATCACGGGTAGTCCGGGCTGGCCCGAACGAGACGAAAGGAGTCTCCCATGTCCACCCTCACCCTTCTCCTGCTGATCCTCGCCCTCGCCTGCTTCGTGCTGGCCGCGTTCAACATCGGCGGTCCCCGGGTCAACCTCATCGCCCTCGGCCTGGCCCTGTGGGTGCTGACCGAGCTGATCCCGAAGCTCGGCGACCTCTGACCGCGCGGCGGGAGGCCGTTCCCTCCGCGTGAGCCCTCCCGCGGCGCACGCCGCGGGTCACGTCCTCTCCGCCCGCGTCCGCCCTCCCCGTCGGCGCTCGTCTTCCCCGCAGTCGCCGTACGGGTGAGGGCGGACGCCGGGCGTCAGAGGCGGTAGACCCGCGTGGCCGTCCCGCGGAACACGGCGTCGCGCTCGGCGGGTGACAGTCCCGCGTCCGCCAGCAGCGACGCGGCGGCGTCCGTCCAGGCGGGCAGCGACCCGGCCAGGAGGCAGACGGGCCAGTCCGAGCCGAACATCAGCCGGTCGGGCCCGAAGGCGTCGAGCACGACCTCCGCGTACGGCCGCAGCCGCGCGGCGTCCCAGTCGTCCCACCGCGCCTCGGTGATCATTCCGGAGAGCTTGCAGGTCACGTTGGGCAGGGCCGCCAGCTCGCGGATCAGCCCGGCCCAGGGGTCGAGCCGCCCGTCGGCGATCGGCGGCTTGGCGACATGGTCCAGCACGAGACTCAGGCCGGGCAGCGCGCGTGCCGTCTCGATGGCGGCGGGCAATTGGCAGGGCAGGACCAGCAGGTCATAGCTCAGCCCGGCGTCCGCCACCCGCCGCAGTCCCCGTCGCACGTCGTCGCGGGCCAGCCAGCGCGGGTCGGACTCGGCCTGGACGAGGTGCCGGATGCCGCGCAGCAGTTCTCCTCCCGGTGAGGCGCGCAACGCGTCGAGTTCGCCGGCGAGGTCGGGCCGGGTCAGGTCCGCCCAGCCGACGACGGCGCCGACGGGGCCGGGCCGCGCCGCCGTCGCGAGGAACTCCCGGGTCTCCTCCGCGTCGGGCAGCACCTGCACGAGCACCGACGCGCCGATGCCCGCCCCGGCCGCGGCCTCCGCGTAGTCGGAGAGCGTGAAGTCGCGGCGGATGGGCGACATCCCGGCGGGGTCCAGCCATGCCTGGGGACGCCGGGCCAGGTCCCAGAGGTGATGATGGGCGTCGACGTACGTCATCGCAGTGCCTCCCGCGCCAGCTGTCTGAGGGGTCTGCCGGTGGCCGCGGCGAGCTCGGCCAGGTCGTCGTACTCGGGTTTGGCTCCCCACGGCCCGTGTTTGATCCGGACCGTCCGGCCGTACAGCTCGACGGTCTCGAAGCGCCGGGGCAGCACGAGCTTGTCCACCGTGCCGCGGCGCAGCCCGAGGGTGCCGGTCTCGGTGAAGATCAGGTCGCAGAGGCGGTCGGCCAGCGCGGGATCGGCCAGGACGTGCAGGACATGGGCGGGACGGCCCTTCTTCATGACGGCCGGGGTGACCCAGGCGTCGGCGGCGCCGGCCGCGAGGGCCCGCTCGATGACATGGCCGAGGGTCTCGCCCGTCACGTCGTCCAGGTTCGTCGACAGGACCACCTGGGCCCGGGACTCGTACACCGGTTCCGGCGCCGTCCCGGCCGCGGGCCCGGCGGCCGACCCGGCCTGCGTCGTCCCGGCCGCGGACTCCGGAGCGGTCCCGAGCTCAGGAGCGGTCCCGGGCTCAGGAGCGGTCCCGGGCTCCGGAGCGGTCCCGCCGGTCGGTCCGGGCCGCGTCGTGCCGGTCGCGGGCCCGGGTACGGCCTCGGCCGCCGGTCCGGCCTGCGCCGTCCCCTCCGGGGGTTCGCCGAGGATCGCCACCGTCACGTTGGGCCGGTCGGGCAGCACGCGGGTGCCCGCGCCGTACCCCGTGGCCCGGAGGGTCATCTCCGGCGGGGGGCCGTACACCGTGTGGAGCGCGCGGAGCAGGGCCGCCCCCGTCGGCGTGACCGTCTCCCTCGGCGCCGCGTCGCCGCGGACCCGGGCCCCGGCGAGGAGCGCGAGGGTGGCGGGCGCGGGCACCGGCAGCACCCCGTGCCGGGTCCGTACGGTGCCGGAGCCCATGGGCAGCGGCGCGCAGTGGACGCGCGTGACGCCGAGTTCGGCGATCGCCGCCGCGCAGCCGACGATGTCGACCAATGTGTCGTGCCCGCCGAGCTCGTGCAGGTGCACCTCGGCGACCGGCACGCCGTGCAGGGCGCTCTCGGCCTCGGCGATCGCGGTCAGGGCGGCGCCGGCGACGGTGAGCCCCGTCCGGGCCGCCATTTCGATCAGCTCCGAGGCGGCGCGTTCGGTGGCGTCGTCGTCGACCTCGACCCGGACGCGGGTGGCGACGAGCGCGCCGGTGCGGACCCGCTCGGCGTCCAGCCGCCAGCCGGTCAGACCGGTCGCGGCGACCGCCTTCCGCACGCCGTCGAGCGAGGCGCCGGCGTCCAGCAGCGCGGCGAGCAGCATGTCCCCGGCGAGGCCGGTGAAGGGGTTCAGATAGAGGATCATGGCTGTTCCCCGACCGTCGTCTCCGACGGGGAACCCACGGTTTTCCCGGTGAGAAGGATCATGCCTGTTCCCCGGCCGCCGTCTCCGTCGGAGAGCTTGCCACCGTCTCCCGTGAGGAGCACGCCGACGTCTCCGGTGAGGAGCCCGCGGCCGTCTCCTCTGGGGAGTACGCCGCCGTCCTCGCCGGCTTCCTCGTGAGGCGGTAGGCGGCGAGGGCCGCGCCGAACCCGGAGTCGATGTTGACCACGGTGATCCCGGCCGCGCACGATGTGAGCATGGCGAGCAGGGCCGTCACGCCCTCCAGCGCGGCGCCGTACCCGGTGGACGTGGGCACCGCGATCACCGGCGTCTCGACCAGGCCGCCGACGACGCTCGCCAGCGCCCCCTCCATGCCCGCGATGACGATCACGCTGTCGGCCGCGCGCAGGTCTCCGGCGGCGGCGAGCACCCGGTGCAGCCCCGCCACGCCCACATCCCTGATCACCGTGGTCCGCAGGCCGAGGGCGGACGCGACGGCCGCGGCCTCGGCGGCCACCGGGCCGTCCGCGGTTCCGGCCGTGACCACGGCGACCGTGTGCCCGATCGGCCGTGCCCGCCGCCAGGTCAGCAGCCGCGCGTCCCGGTCGTACCGGCCGCCGGGGACCCGCTCCGTCACGGCCTCGGCGGCGTCCGGTCCGACCCGGGTCACGAGGACGGGCCCGGTGTTCCGGTCCAGCAGCGCGGTGACGATCCCGATGATCTCGGCCACCTGTTTGCCCGGGCCGTAGACGATCTCGGGCAGTCCCTGGCGGGCCTCGCGGTCGAGGTCGAGGCGCGCGTATCCGAGGTCGAGGGCGCCGCTCACGGCTTCTCCTCTCGCGGCGGTCTCCGGCGGAACACGGTCACCCTCCGGCGAGGTAGGGGATGGTCATGGGCCCCTCCGGCAGGACGCAGACCCGTCCGGGCAGGGCGCGCACGGTGGCGGCGACGTCCTCGGTTCGCTCCAGGTGGGCGGCGGCGAGGTCGGCGTCGCCGAGGTGGGAGGTGTGCATGATCACGCGGGCGTGCCGCTGGATGCGGGCCTGGATCTGCACCTGCCACTGGTCGGGCACGGTCTCGGTACGGCGGGAGATCTCCTCGAACAGCGCGTCCGGGGAGGCCGCGGAGGTGAGGACCTCCCGGTAGGAGCCGTGGTCGGGGAAGCCGTCCCGGCACTCGGCGGCGCAGACGATGGTCCCGCCGGGCCGGACGACCTGGGCGGCGGCGCTCATGCCCTTGACCGCCTGGTAGAGGTTCTGGTCGAGCGGGAAGCCCGCGTTCGTGGTGACGACCACGTCGAAGGGCTCGGCGACCGGGCGCATCGCGGCGGCGCGGGCGGCGGCCGTGGCGGCGGCGTGCATCGGCGCCAGGTCGCCGCCGAACGCCCGCACGATCCGCTGCTCGCGGTTCAGCACGACGTCGAGGGCGAAGGTGACGCCGGTCGCGGCGGCTATGGCGCGGACGTCGTCGTGGACGGGGTTGCCCTCGATGACCCCCCAGGTGGCCCGGGGGTCTCCGATGCGGGCCGCGTCGTGCAGGGTGAGCACGGTCTCCAGGGCGGCGAGGCCGGGCGCGACCAGCTTCGGGCCGCCGGAGAACCCGGCGAAGAAGTGCGGCTCGACGAACCCGGTGGTGATCCGCACGTCGGCGTCGGCCCACTCCCGGTTCAGCCAGACGGGGACGTCCCTGCCGTGGCGGCCCATCCACTTCAGGGAGGAGGCGTCGCGGGCGTCGTGGTTGACGATCCGTACGGTGTCCGCGACCTCGTCGCCGAACATCGCGCGCAGCTCGGCTTCGGTGTTGCCGCGGTGCGTGCCGGTGGCCACCAGGATCACGACGTCGTCCAGGCCGACGATTCCGTCCAGCTCGGCCAGGATCGCCGGGATCATCAGGTGGCGCGGCTGGGGTCTCGTGCCGTCGCAGGCGGAGATCGCCACCGTCTGGCCTGGGCGCACCCGCTCGCGCAGCGGCGGGCCCGCGACGGGTTCGCGCAGGGCCCGTCGCAGCTCGGCGGCCTCGTCGGCCACGGCGGGCCGGGCGACGGGTGTGATCACTGTCGTGCGGTCGTCCGGCAGGTCCACCGCGAGACCGTCGGTGCCGTAGGCGAGCTCAACCCGCATCGTCCAGCTCCCTCCACAGTTCTCCGGGCACGGGCACGGGGACGGCGGCGAGGTCGAGGTCCTCCCGGATCTCCTCCGCGCTGCGCGCCCCGATCAGGACCGTGGTGACGGCCGGGTGCCGGTGCGGGAACCGCAGGGCCGCGGCGGGCAGCGGCACGCCGTACGAGGCGCAGATCCGCCCCAGCCGCCGGGCGCGCTCCACCACCTCGGCCGGGGCGGTGTCGTAGTCGTAGGTTGTGCCACCGGCCAGGACGCCGCTGTTGAAAACCCCTCCGGCGATCACGGCGACACCGCGCCGGTCGCACTCGGGCAGCAGTTCCCCCGCGGCGGAGCGGTCGAGCAGCGTGTACCGTCCGGCGACGAGCACCGCGTCGAGGTCCGTCTCACGGACGAACCGGGTGAGCATCCCGGCCTGGTTCATCCCGGCGCCGATCGCGCCGACGACCCCCTGGTCGCGCAGCTCGGCCAGCGCCGGGTACGCCTGGCCCGCGGCCTGCTCCCAGTGGTCGTCGGGGTCGTGGATGAACACCAGGTCGAACCGGTCGAGCCCGGTGCGCCGCAGGCTGTCGTCCAGCGAGCGCAGCACGCCGTCGCGGCTGTAGTCGCGCACCCGCACGTAGCCGGTGCTGCCGGGGAAGCCGTCGGCCTCGCCCTCGCCGGGGACCAGGACGCGGCCCACCTTCGTGGACACGACCGCCTCGGCCGCGCCTTGCGGCAGGCCGCGCAGGAAGCGGCCGAGGCGCTCCTCGGCGAGGCCGGTGCCGTAGTGCGGCGCGGTGTCGAAGTAGCGGATCCCCGCCTCCCACGCGGCGGCGAGGGTCCGCTCGGCCTGCTCCTCGCTCACCGGGGAGAACAGCCCCGCCAGCGGGGCGGTGCCCAGGCCGTACGGTCCCAGCCGGGCCGCGAGGCCAAAGGCCGGCCGGGCCCCGGACGTCCCGGAGGCACCTGGTGCGGCTTCCCGAGTGCCGGAACCGAAGCCGGGTACCGCTTCCGGAGCGCCGGATCCGGGCGCCGGGGCCGGGACGCCGGGGCCGGCCGTCACGACGACACCGGCCGCAGGCGCAGGCCGGCCATTCCGCCGTCCACGGCCAGCTCGATCCCGACCGTCGACCCCGACCTCGGGCTCGCAAGGTACGCCACCGCCTGGGCGACCTCCTCGGCCGCCACCAGGCGGCCGTGCGGCTGGCGCGCGGACAGCGCGGCGCGCTCGGCCGCCGGGTCGGGGGCGGCGTCCAGCAGCCGCCCGACCCAGGGGGTGTCGACGGTGCCGGGGTTGACGCAGTTGACGCGGATGCCCTCGCGGATGTGGTCGGCCGCCATCGCGCGGGTCAGCGCGAGCACCGCTCCCTTGGACGCCGAGTACAGCGCCCGCTGCGGCAGCCCGGCCGTGGCGGCGATCGAGCAGGTGTTGACGACCGCCGCGTGCGGGGACTCGCGCAGGTACGGTAGCGCCGCCCGGGTCACGCGGGCGATCCCCACGACGTTCAGGTCGAACACGCGCAGCCACTCGGCGTCGTCGTTGTCGGCGACCGTGCCCTGCGCGCCGATGCCCGCGTTGTTCACCAGCACGTCGATCCGGCCGTACCGCTCCGCCACCGCCGTGACGGCCGCGCGCACGGCGGCGTCGTCGGTCACGTCGCAGACGAACTCGGTGTCCCGCAGGTCCAGGACGGCCACCCGGGCGCCCCGCGCGGTCAGCTCCTCGGCGACGGCCCTGCCGATGCCCGAGGCGCCGCCGGTGACGACGGCCACCAGACCGTCGAACTCCCCCTGGCTCATGCCGCTCCCTCGCGAAGCACCCCGCGCCCGGCGATCCGCCCGGTCATGCCGCTCCCTCGCCTAGAGGCTCGGGATCGCATTCGCGAAACGCCCCGTACTCACTGATTCGCTGGCTCATGCCTGCCCCATCCGCTGGCGCTGACGGCCCAGGCCGTCGATCTCCAGCTCCACCACGTCGCCCTTGCGCAGGTACGCCTCCGGGCCGCGGCCGAGCGCCACCCCCGCCGGGGTGCCGGTGTTCACCACGTCGCCCGGCTCCAGCACCATGAACTGGCTGAGGTACCAGATCACGTGGTGCACGCCGAAGATCTGGTTGCCGGTGCTCCCGTCCTGGCGGAGCTCGCCGTTCACCCACAGCCGCAGGCCGAGCGCCTGCGGGTCGCCGACCTCGTCCGCCGTGACCAGCCACGGGCCGAGCGGGTTGAACGTCTCACACGACTTGCCCTTGTCCCACTGGCCGCCGCGCTCGTTCTGGAACTCGCGCTCGGACACGTCGTTGGCGATCGCGTACCCGGCGATCACGTCCGCCGCCTCCTCGGGGGAGGACAGGTAACGGGCCGTGCGGCCCAGGACCACCGCGAGCTCGACCTCGTAGTCGGTCTTCACGCTGCCGCGCGGGACCAGGACCTCGTCGTCGGGGCCGACCATCGTGTTGGACGCCTTCATGAAGACGACCGGCTCGGCGGGGATCGCGGCCCCGGTCTCCTCGGCGTGGTCGGAGTAGTTCAGGCCGATACAGATGATCTTTCCGGGCCTGGCGACCGGCGCGCCGATCCGCTCGTACGGCCCGGCCTCGGGCAGCTCGCCGGCGTCGAGAGCGGACCGTACGCGTTCGAGGCCCCCGCCGGCGAGGAACGCCCCGTCGATGTCCGCCGTCAGCGACGACAGATCGAGCACCCGGCCGTCCGGCCCCAGCGCACAGGGCCGCTCCCGGCCCTCCGGTCCCACTCTCAGCAGCTTCACGGTCGCCTCTTCCAGCAATTCACCCGATGTATCGGACCGGTCGAGCCTCCCATATTCATCGGGTCGAAGTAAAGCTTCTCCCTTACCATCACGCGGGCATGGCTTGACCGCATCTGGAGCGCAACGTACTGTCCGCCGTATTCGTTGGATGAATTTGGAGCAGGCATGCCCACCATCACCTCCGTAGACGTGATCGACATCAGGTTCCCCACCTCGGCCACCCTCGACGGGTCGGACGCGATGAACCCCGACGGCGACTACTCGGCCGCGTACGTCGTCCTCGGCACGGACGGCGATCTATCGGGGTACGGCCTGACCTTCACGATCGGGCGCGGCAACGACCTCTGCGTGGCGGCGGCGCGGCAGATCGGCGCCCGGCTGGCCGGCCGCGACGTGGACGAGCTGGCCGGGGACCTCGGCGGCCTCTACCGCGAGATCATGGCCGACAGCCAGATGCGCTGGCTGGGCCCGGAGAAGGGCGTGGTGCACCTGTCCGCCGCGGCCGTGCTCAACGCCGCCTGGGACCTCGCCGCGCGCCGGGCGGGCAAGCCCCTGTGGCGGTTCGTCGCGGACATGTCGCCCGAGGAGCTGGTGGCCGCCTGCGACTTCAGCTACCTGTCGGACGTGCTCACCCCGGCCGAGGCCGTGGAGATGCTCGCCGCGCTCGCGCCCACACGCGGGGAGCGGATCGCCGAGCTCACCGGACACGGCTACCCCGCCTACACCACCTCCCCGGGCTGGCTGGGCTACGACGACGGCAAACTGCGGCGCCTGTGCCGTGAGGCGGTCGCCGACGGCTGGACCCATGTCAAGCTCAAGGTCGGCGCGGACATCGAGGACGACGTGCGCCGGCTGTCCATCGCCCGGGAGGAGCTGGGCGACCGCACGCTGATGATCGACGCCAACCAGGTGTGGGACGTCCCGCAGGCCGTCGAGTGGGTGAACCGGCTCGCGCCGTACGGGCCGCTGTGGATCGAGGAGCCGACCAGCCCCGACGACGTCCTCGGCCACGCCGCGATCCGCAAGGCGGTCGCCCCCGTCGGCGTCGCCACCGGAGAGCACTGCCACAACCGCGTCATGTTCAAGCAGCTCCTCCAGGCCGGGGCCATCGACTTCTGCCAGATCGACTCCTGCCGCCTGGCGTCGGTCAACGAGATCGTCCCGGTCCTGCTGATGGCCGCGAAGTTCGGCGTGCCGGTGTGCCCGCACGCGGGGGGCGTGGGCCTGTGCGAGCTGGTCCAGCACATGTCGATCATCGACTACGTCTGCGTGAGCGGCAGCCTGGAGGGGCGGGTCCTGGAGTACGTGGACCACCTGCACGAGCACTTCACCGACCCCGTCCGCATCGTCCGGAGCCGCTACCTGCTGCCCGAGGGGCCCGGCTACGGCGCCCGGATGCACCCGGAGTCGGTCGCCGCGTACCGTTACCCCGACGGCGAGCAGTGGGGGGTGTAGCGGGATGGGCGTCGTGGAGACCGCCATCGACACCGTCAAGCAGCTGATCATCGATGGCGAGCTGCGGCCGGGCCAGAGGCTCCCGGTGGAGAAGGACCTGGCCGAGCAGCTCGGCGTCTCCCGCAACACGCTCCGCGAGGCCGTACGGGCCCTGACGGCGATGCGGGTGCTGCAGACGCGCCAGGGCGACGGGACCTACGTCACGAGCCTGTCCCCCGGCCTGCTCCTGAACGGGATGAGCTTCGTCGCCGACCTGCACCTCGACGCGGGCGCGCGGCAGTTCCTGCACGTCCGCCGGCTGCTGGAGCCGGAGGCGACCGCCCTCGCCGCGACCCGCCTGCCCGGTGACGTCCTGGACCGGCTCGGCGACGTGCTGGCGGAGGCCGAGCGGCTCGCCGGACGACCGGACGTGGACCACGACAAGCTGATCGTCCTGGACCAGGAGTTCCACAGCCTCATCACCGCCCACTGCGGCAACCCGGTGCTCGCCGCGGTGATCGAGAACATGTCCGGCCGCACGGTGCGGGCGCGGGTCTGGCGCGGGATGACCGATCCCGGCGCCCTCCTGCGCACGCTGGGCGAGCACCGGTCGATCCACGCGGCGCTCCTCGCGCGGGACCCCGACCGGGCGCGCCTGTACGCGGCCGTCCACATCCTGGGCGTGGAGGAGAGCCTGGCCGGCGACGCGCCGACGGAGACGGGAGACCCGGATGAGTGACGAGACCCGGACGGACGACAAGGCTCCGGCGGGCGGCGAGCCCCCGGCGGACGACGAGGCCCCGGCGACGACGGACGAGGCGATCGACCGCCTGACCGGGCGATTGCGGCGGGAGAGCGGCGTGGTCGTCGCCTACTCGGGCGGGGCCGACTCGGCGCTGCTGGCCGTCATGGCCTCCCGCGTGCTCGGCGCGCGGGCGCTCGCGGTGACCGCCGTCTCCCCCAGCCTCGCCGCCTCCGAGCGGGCCGCCGCCCGCGGGTTCGCCCGCCGGTACGGCCTGGCGCACCTGGAGGTGTGCACGGACGAGGCCGACCGCCCGGAGTACGCCGCCAACGGCGCGGACCGCTGCTACCACTGCAAGTCGGCGCTGTTCGACGCCCTCGGGCCGCTGGCGGCGGCCATGGGGGCCCGGATCGCCCTCGGCACCAACCTCGACGACCTCGGCGACCACCGGCCGGGGCAGCGGGCGGCGGCGGAGCGCGGGGCGATCGCGCCGCTGGTCGACGCCGGCCTGACCAAGGCGGACGTCCGCGCGCTCAGCCGCGAGCTCGGGCTGGTCACGGCGGACAAGCCCGCCGCGCCCTGCCTGGCCTCGCGGGTGAGCTACGGCGACCCGGTCACCCCGGAGGTGCTGCGCCGGGTCGAGGTCGCGGAGGCGGCGCTGCGCGACCTCGGTTTCCCGGTGTGCCGGGTGCGCGCCCATTCGGGCGGCACGCTCGCCCGCGTCGAGGTCCCGCGGGACGACATCCCGCGCGCGGGCGAGCTGCGTGAGCGCGTCGACGCGGCCGTCCGCGGCGCGGGCTTCACCTTCTGCTCGCTGGACCTGTCGGGCTTCGCCTCCGGCCGCCTCAACGCGTTGCTGCCGCTGCTCCCTTCCTAGGTTCTGTTCTGTGGACCTTTTCGCCCGCCGCGGTCGTCCAGGCGGGGATCCGCAGAACAGCACCCGGATTCCGTTCCGGTACGGCCTCCGGTCAGCCCACGGCGTAGGCGCGGGTGATCGTCTGGGTCAGGCGGGTGCCCGCCGTGTCGGTCACGGCCGCGCGCAGGGAGACGAACCCGGCCGCGGACGGGTTCCGCAGCACGGCGGTCCAGCCGGAGCCGGTGCGGACGAGCGGGACGGGACGCCAGCTCGCCCCGTCGTCGGCGGACATCTCCAGGCGGATCGACCTCGTCTCCGCCGCGGCGGCGCCGGGGTTGCGCTCGATCCACACGGACATGCGCGTCACGCCGCCCCGCTTGGCGCGGTTCGAGTCGTCCAGGCCGTCGGGGCCGTAGCGGACCGCCGTCAACGGCAGCGGCTGCGGCTTCTCCGTGTTCGCGGACCGGAACGTCCAGGTGGACTCCACCCCGGTGGAGAGCGCCGAGTGCGACACCTGCCTGCGCATCGAGGCGGTGAGCGTGTAGGCGCCGGCCCCGGCGGGGAGATCGGCGTGGAGTTCGCATCCTTCCGGCCGGTAGATCTCACAGCCGGCCAGGTCGGCGCGGGCCAGTGTCTTCCCGTCCCGGGTCAGGGTGGCGGCGCCGGTGGCGGCGGTGTCCGACCCCGTCCTGCCCGGACGCCCGTCGGCGAACAGGCCGACTCCCGAGAAGGTCAGCTCGTCGCCGGTACGGTTACCGCCCGGCAGCAGGAACGACGGGCCGGTGACCGCCGCGTTCCAGACCTCCCCGCTCTCCCCGCGCTTCGCGCGCCGACCGCCGTCGAAGGTCAGGGAGGTGCCGGTCTGGAGGCCGCTCTCGTAGGTCACCCCGGGGGTCCGGTACTGGACGAGTGTGCCGGGCAGGGGGAGGTCATAGACCAGCGGTGTCAGGGACGAACCCGGGAACTCGGGAAAGAGCGTTCCGGCCAGCGGCATCCCCGTGGCCGCCACGCCCGAGGCCCGGTAGGTCGTGGAGATCTTCGCCAGTTCCTTCCGCCTGGCACGGTGGACGGGGTCGCCGGGGATGCCGTCGGTGTGACGGTCGACGAGATCATAGACGTACGGGCTGGGCGAGACGTCCCTGCTCAGCCACAGGGTCCTCAGCGTGTAGGTCAGGCCGAGCCGGCGGACGGGGACGACGAAGAACCCGGTGTTGGGGTCCAGGCTCGTGAACATGTTGAAGTTCCACGCGCCGTGGGCCAGCCCGAACTCGAAACCGCGCCGGATCTGGGCGCTCGGGTCGTCGAGCGTGACCACGGTCGCCCTGCCCTGACGCGCGTCCACCGTCAGCCGGACGCCGTCTCCGTCGACCCTGAGCGGGGAGTCGGCGGCGGTGTCGGCCCGCTTCCCGTCGATCTTCTCAAGGGTCTCGGTGTAGACGTTCCAGTCGCCCTTGGGGAGCCGTACCGTGGCCGTGCCGTCGTGGAACACCGGCTCGATGACGGTCCCGGTCGCCGGGTCGTAGATCTGCGCCATCCAGGGATCGACCGGTTGCCCCTGCCTGCCGACGACGGTGACGGTGACGTCGTAGGACTCGGGCTCGACGTAGGCGCCGGCCACGGTGCGGATCACCGTGTCACCCGCGTTGGCGGTGACCGTGCCGGCGTAGTCGCCCGGGGCCTTGCCGGTGGCGTCGATGGTGAGCGTGACCGACGCCTGTCCCCCGGCGGGCACGTCGAGCTTCCGGACGCCGAGTCCGACCGCCTCTCCCCCGCCGGTCAGGTCGAGGCTCACCGGCGTGTCGCCGGAGTTGGTGTAGGTGATGGTCCCGGTCCTGCGGCGCTCCTTCGGGCCGTCCCAGGGGAAGGCCGCCCAGGCATCCGTCGCCTGCGCCGTGACCTGCTGCCTCAGGGAGCGGGCCACGTCCACCCGCCCGGTGCCCTGCCGGTACGGCGTGGCCCCGGCCGAGGGTGCGGCGCCGCCGGTCAGCGCGGCCTTGAGCCGCTGCCCCGTCCAGTCGGGGTGACGCTGGGCGAGGATCGCCGCGGCCCCCACCACGTGCGGCGTCGCCATCGAGGTTCCGGACATCGCCACATGCGTGCCCTCGGCGGTGCCCGCGGCCGCCGCCGCGACGATCTCGACGCCGGGCGCGGTGAGATCCGGTTTCACGGCGTGGTCACCCACCCGGGGGCCGGCGCTGGAGAAGCCCGCCACCCGGTCGTCCCTGTCGACGGCGCCGACGGTGAGGGCCGCGTCCGCGCTGCCCGGACTGCTCACCGTGCCCGGTCTGCCGTTGTTCCCGGCGGCCACGACGAACAGCGTGCCGGTCCGTTCCGACAGCGTGTTCACCGCCTGTTCCAGGGGGTCGAGTCCCGGCTCGTCGGGGCTTCCCAGGCTGAGGTTGACGACCTTGGCCCTGACCTCCAGGGCGGCCCACTCCATGCCCGCCAGGATGGCGGAGTCGACGGGCCCGGCCGGTCCGCCGACCTTCCCGATGGCCAGCCGCGCGCCCGGGGCGACGCCCCGGTACCTCTCGTCGTTGCCCGCGATGGTCGAGGCGACGTGGGTGCCGTGGCCGAGGTCGTCGCGGACATCGGGCTCGTCGCTGAAGTTGCGCGCCTGCGTCACCACGCCCTTCAGATCCGGATGGTCGGGGTCGTAGCCGGAGTCGAGGACGGCGACCGTGACGCCCTCCCCGGTCATCCCCTGCTTCCACGCCTCGGTGGCGCCGATCTGCGCGGTGCTCCGGTCGAGGGTGAAGGACCGGCGGCCGTCCAGCCAGATCTTCGCCGTGCCCGCGGCCAGCGTACGGGCGCCGCCCGCCATGTCCTTCCACGCCTGGGCCGCGCCGCTCTTCGGCAGGCTGAGCGTGGTCATGCCGAGGCCGGCGAGCCCCTTGACGTCCTGCGCGCTCCTGAGGGCGGGGGCCTGGCCGGTGCCCGACTGCGTGATCAGCGGGATGTCGGCCCGGTCGGCGTCGCCGTACCGCCACGCAAGCAGCCGGGTGACGTCGAACAGCCGCCGGTCGAGCGTCCCCCTGGTGAGCAGGGGCTGGGCGTCGGACGGCACCACGTACAGGTGCCCATCACGCACCTGGCTCCTGAAGCCGACGTCCTGGCGGCCGGGGCCGGGCTCCACCCGGTGCCCGCGGCCGGTCACCACGACCCGGTCACCGGTGATCAGGGTCACCCCGTTCGGCTGCCGGGAAGGGGCCTGTGACGCGGGGGCGGGTGTGGGCGTGGGGGCGGCGCTCGCGATCGCCGTCATCGCCACGACGGCGGCGAGGAGCGGTCTTCCAAGGATCATGACCCGTCACCGCCCGTCTGCGGAAGCCGGTCCGTCCAGTCGGTGGTCAGCAGGAGGAGTTCGTAGGGGGACCCCGACACGCTTCCGTCGTTGCCCAGGAGGTAGTTCGTCCGGGTCACCCGGGCGGTCTCGGGATCGACGACCAGCGTGATCTCCTCTCCGACGTCGGGGTTGGGGATCAGCAGTTTCCGGCCGCCCTCCACCGCTCCCGCGTCCCGGACCCCCGGGACGGCGGCGAGGCTCCGGAACGCCGCGGAGCGGGCCTTCGGCGGCGTCGGCAGCTCCGAGATCAACGCGATCAGAGGAATGGTGGGGTCCCCTCGCTGTTCGGAGAGGAGCATGTTCTCCTCACGTCCCCGAAGCCCGGCGATCCACGCGTTCAGCGCCTCGGGATCCTCCGGCAGCCCTTCGAGGTCCTCGAAGCCCACCTTGGCGCCCTTGAGCATGAACGGGTCCGGGTCCGGGTTCGGGGCCGGTACGACGGCGTCGGGTGGATCACCCGGCTCGCCCCTGGTCCAGCGCCTGCCGTCCCGGGCGGTCCAGCTGTCCATGGGCGGGATCTCCGGATCCTGCCAGTCGGACCTGACGTGCCAGTAGGTCCCGGAGTCCTGCGGCGCTTTCTCCGCGCTGACGGCCGCCATGAGCAGGACCTCCCTGCCCTGGGCCGGCGTACCGGCGGGCGTGGTCCCCCCGGTGGCGAGCACGGCGACGGCCGCCGCGGCGGCGACGGCGGCCAGGCCGAGCCCCTGCGTGAACCACCCGATCCGCCGGGGCGCGCGGCCTCGCATCCCGGCCTGGAGCCGCCGCCTGCTGCGGGCGACCGCCTCGGCGGGCGGTTCGGGCTTGACCAGCAGGCCGGCGAGCGGGGTCAGGTCGTCATCCACGGATCATCTCCTTGTCGATGAGGGCGAGCATCTTCGCGCGGGCCCGGCTGAGCCTGGAGCCCACGGTGCCGACGGCGATGCCGAGTGCCTGGGCGATCTCCTCGTAGCCGAGCTGGCCCAGCGCCACGAGAAGCAGGACGTCGCGCTCGCCCCCGGAGAGCGCGGCGAGTGCCCTGGCCAGGTGCGGCTGCATGCGCTGGGCGGCGACGGAGGTCACGACCCGGCTCTCGTGGCCTTCCGCGTCCGGTTCCGGCCCCAGCCGGGCCAGCGCCCGGTAGTGGCGGGTCTCCTTGCGCCGGTGCCTGGCGATGAGGTTGGTGGCGAAGCCGAACAGCCAGGGCCGCAGGCTCCCGAGTTCCGGGTCGAACCGGTCGCGCCGGCCGAAGGCCAGCAGGAACGTCTCGGCGGTGATGTCCTCGGCGATCTGCGTGTCCAGCCGGCCGGCCACGTACCGGTAGATGTCGCGGTAGTAGCGGTCGTGCACCTCGGTGAACAGCTCGGGGTCACGCCGGTACCGGGCGACGAGTTCGGCGTCGGTGACCGGTTCGCTCACTGCCGCGATCAAATTCTCTTCTCCGACATGAGCCTTCCTTCCGGATTTCGGTTGCGATCACCCATCCTTCGCCGCAGGACCGGATCTTCTTCCCATTCGGCCGGATCCGGCGTATCACCGCTGGAACGCGAGGTGGGGAGCCGGAGACACGACGGACACGACGAACCGGGCCCGCCGTTCAGGCGGACCCGGTGAGTGCCTCTCCGGTGTGCGGTTCCTCGCCGCTCAGGCGAGCCCGGCGGATCCCTTCCCGGCTCCCGGGACGCGGCCCTCCCGGCCCGGCAGGCAGAGCCAGGCCGAGACCAGGCCGCCGAGCGCGCAGACGGCCCACAGCGCCCACTCGTCCAGGGCGTACACCGCGCCGCCGATGATCGGTCCGACGCCGGTGCCCGCCGCGATGGCGGCGCCGTACAGGCCCTGGTAGCGCCCGGCCATGGCGGGCGGAGCGAGGTCGCTCAGGTGGGCGCTGGCCATCGAGGCGTACAGCATCTCCCCGAGCGTCCACAGCAGTACGGTGGCCGCCAGCCAGCCCATGCCGCCCGCCAGGCCGGTCAGGGCCAGGCCGGCGCCGGTCAGGACGTTGCTCAGCGCGAGGACGTAGCCGGGGGTGCGGCGGGAGACCAGGCCGGTGACCGGCAGTTCGAGCAGCAGGACCAGCACGCCGTTGAGGCCCATCAGCAGGCCGAAGTCGGCCGCGGACAGGTGGTGCGCGTCGATGTGCAGCGGCAGGCCGACGGTGGACTGGATGTAGACGAACTCGGCGATCAGCGTCATGAGCAGGAAGCGCCGCAGGCGGCGGTCGGCGAGCGCCCGGCGGTAGCCCGGCTGCGGCGTCCCGGCGGCGGGGTCCGGCTCCGGGTCGTCCGGGGCGCGGGCCACGTCCCGCAGCAGGACGGCCGCTATGGCGGCGAACAGCAGGCAGGCCACGGCGTTCCCGACGAACAGCGCCACGTAGGACACCGTGGCCAGGAACCCGCCGAGCACGCCGCCGATCGCGGCGCCGACGTTCATCGCGAAACGGTGCACGGCGAAGGCCGCCAGCCGCTGCTGGGTGGTCGTCGTGGCGTCCATGAGCAGCGCGGCCGACGCGGGCCGGTAGACCTGGGAGGCCGTACCGGCGAGGAAGGCCAGCGTGACCAGCACGGGCAGCGAGTCCGACGCCGGGATGGCGGCCGTCGGCCCCGCCGTCGCCAGCATGGACGCCACGATGGTCCAGCGGCGCCCGATCCGGTCGGCGAGGTAGCCGCCGACCGCGTTGCCGAGGACGTTGCCCAGCCCGGCGCCGCCGAGCACCAGCCCGGCCGCCGCGGGCGGGATGTCCCGGCTGGTGAGGTAGAGGACCATGAAGACCGGCAGGAAGTTGCCGACCCGGACGACCAGCATGCCGAGGCCGAGGATCCACACCGGCGCGGGCAGCCGCCGTACGGTGTCGCGGAAACGGGGACTGCTGTCGTCCGACTGCGGCGCGCGTACGCTCACGGGACCGCCTCGGTGCGGATGGCGACCATCGCCGCCAGCCGCTCGCACGCGGCGGCGGCCTCCTCGGCCGTCCCGCCCCGCGCCAGGACGTGCCCGACCCGCTCCTCGCTCCAGGTGAGCGGGGGCACCTCGTCCCCCGGCCGGACCGAGATCTCCAGCTCCACCAGCGCGGGGTCGGCGAGGACGTCCTCGACGCCGGTCACCTCGGTCACCCTCCCCGGGGGCGGGGTGAGGAAGCGGATCGCGGCGCCGGCCCGCGGCAGGGGCGACCTGGTCAGCGGCTCGATGAGCCCGAGCCGCGAGCCGAGCGCGTGGCGGTCCATGTCGACGCCGTAGGCGATCTCGGTCAGCTCGTTGATCCGGTCGCCGCCGATGCGGGTGTGCGACTCGATGATCCGCGGTCCTCGGCCGGTCAGCTTGACCTCGGTGTGGCCGGGGCCGTCGCTCAGGCCGACCGCGTCGAGGAAGGTCATGACCAGCCGTTCGACCTCGCGCAGCAGCGGCTCGGGGTGCCGGCTGGGACAGGAGTGGCCGACCTCCACGAAGCCCGGCCCGCCGAGCACCTTGTCGGTCACGCCGACGAGGACGTGGCGGCCGCCGAAGCTCAGCGTCTCCACGCTGATCTCCGGCCCGTCGAGGAACTCCTCCATGAGGAACCGGTCGAGGGGCCCGGCCAGGTCGGACCTGTCGAACCGCGCCTCCAGCTCGCGGAAGCGCGCCGGGATCGCCGCGAGGTCCGCCTCGTCGCGTACGGCGAACACGCCGATGCTGCCCGCCTCGCAGACCGGTTTCACGAAGATCGGCAGCCCGTGGGCCGCGACGAACTCCCGCAGGTCCCGCTCGGTCTCCCCCACGGCGGCGGCGACCGGGCTGACGCCCAGTTCGTTGAGCCGCCGCCGCATCCGCCACTTGTCCAGCAGCAGGTCAACCGTCTCCAGCGAGTGCCAGCCCAGCCCGAGCATCCGGTCGATCTCCGCGGCGGGCCGGACGCCGAGCTCGTACAGCGACACCACGCCGTCGAAGGGATACGCCCGGTGGAGCGCCCGCACCAGCGGCAGCAGCCGTCCGGTGTCGGTGTAGTCGACGAGCAGCGCCTGGTCGACGTAGGGCCAGTGGGCCCGGTCGTACTGGCCGGGCTGCTGGATGTAGACGACGCCCATGCCGAGCTCGTGGGCCTTGCGCACGAGCTTGGGCCGGCCGCCGATCAGGGCTATCCTCGGCCGTCCGGTCCCGTCGCCGGTTCCGTGTGACGTCGCGTGCCCGGTCTCATGTGACATCGTCGGTCCTCCTCCGGTCGGCCCGCGCATCGGCGAAGGGCATCTCCGCCAGCGCCGCACGATCGATCTTCCCAGGCCGGTTCAGGGGAAGACGGTCAAGCCACACGTGGAAACGCGGAACCATGTGCCGCGGCAGACGGTCGCGGAGGCGGCCGGAGATCTCCTCATCGGACAGCGGCGTGCCGGCCAGGAAGGCGACGAGGGCCGCGCCTCCGGGGGCGTCCCGGCGCAGCAGCACCGCCGCGTCGGCCACCCCCGGGCATCCGCGCAGGGCGTGTTCCACCTCTCCGATCTCGACGCGGAACCCGCTGATCTTGATCTGGTCGTCGGTGCGGCCGAGGAAGACGTACTCCCCGTCGGGCCGCCGCCGTACGCGGTCCCCGGTGGCGTACATGCGCCGGCCGGGGGCGCCGGCGAACGGGTCGGGCAGGAACACCGCCGCCGTACGGCCGGGCAGCCCGAGGTATCCCCTGGCCAGGCCGACGCCCCCGATGTACAGCTGGCCCGCCGCCCCATCGGGGACGGGGTTCAGCTCCTCGTCGAGGACGTAGGCCCGGACGCCCCGGATCGGCCTGCCGATCGGCGCCCAGCGCGGCGTGGACTTGTCGCAGCGATACCACAGGGGCGCGACCGAGGTCTCGGTGGGTCCGTAGCCGTTGCACACGACCAGCGGGTCGGCGTCGGCGAGGCCGGGCCCGTCGAGCTGGGAGCCGCCGGTGATCACCAGCCGCACCCCGGCCCCGGCCAGCCGCGGCAGCAGCGACCCGCCGTAGGGGCCGAGCACCGCGGCCGGGATCTCCAGCACGGTCGCCCCCAGCGCCCGTACGGCGTGCGGCATCCTGGTCGCGGGCAGGTCTCCGGGGTCGGGGACGGCGACGCAGCCGCCGCAGCACAGCGGCATCAGCACGTCGTGCATCGTGCTGTCCACGGTGACCGCGAGCGTCCACAGCATCACGTCGTCCGGCCTGATGAGGTCGAGGTCCTCGATGGAGGCCGTCACCAGGTTGGCGAGGCCCTCGTGCGGCACGCCCACGACCTTCGGGCGGCCGGTCGAGCCGGAGGTGGTGATGGCGTAGGCCAGGTCGAGCGGGTGGGGCGCGGCCGGTGGGACCTCCGCCTCGTCCTCCGGGTCCGCCAGCGTGGGGTCGTCGATGAGCTGGGCTCCGGGCAGCCACCCGGCGGGGGCGGCGGCGAGCACCTGGCGGCATCCGGCGCCGTCGAGGACCTCCCGGTTGCGCGGCGGCGGGTCGCCGGGGTCCAGCGGCAGGCAGGCCGCGCCGGAGCGCAGGATGGCGACGATGCCGGTCAGCGCCTGCGGCCCGCGGGGCGCGACCAGCCCGACGATCCCGCCGGGTCCGGCGCCGCCGCGCCGCAGCCGGGCGGCGAGGCGGGCCGTGATCCGGCCGAACTCCGCGTAGGTCCACGACCCGCCGGAGGTCCTGACCGCGGTGGCGTCCGGCCGTTCCCGCACCTGCCGTTCGAACAGGTCGCACACGGTCGGCGTCACGTGGCCTCCCGCAGGCTCCGCGGCCGCATGTCGGTCCAGTTCGCGTCGATGCGGGCCAGGCACTCCGCCTTCGGCGCCGGACTCCCCTCGGGCCGCCAGCCCGCGGGCAGGTCGCGGCCGGCCGGCCATATCGAGTACTGGTACTCGTCGTTGACCACGACGAGGAACTCTCCGTCATCGGACATCTCGCGCTCGGTCCTCTCTCAACGCCCAGGAGATCGCCTCCGGGAGCACCGACTCCCAGGCGGCGTAGGTGTGGCCGCCGTCGCCGTACTCGCACCGCACCGCGTGGCCGCCGGCGGTCAGCTCCTCGCCGGTGCGCTTGACGGCCTCGACCAGGTCGAGGCCGTCGTCGAGCATGATGTCCGCCTCCTCCCGGCTCGCGTACAGGAAGAGCCGGGCCGGGGCGGAGGCCGCCGGGCCGAGCCGGTGCTCGCTCAGCGGGCCGGACAGCGCGACCGCCCCCTCGAAGACGTCGGGGCGGCGCAGCGCGGCGCGGACCGCCGCGACCGCGCCGAGGCTCGCGCCGACCGCGACCGCCCGGCCCGGCCGCCACCGGTCACCCAGCCGGTCGCGCAGTACGGGCAGCAGCTCGTCGGCGAGCAGGTCCGGGTAGGCGTCGTCGAGGAGCTCCCGGCGGCGGGACGACCAGTCGGCGGGGCTGAGGAAGACCGCCGCGGCCGCGGGGACGCGGCCGTCGCGGACGAGCCGGTCCAGGACCGCCGGGAGGCGCATGACGTCCGCGAAGTCCGAGCCGTCGAGGACGACCAGGGTCCTCGTCACCGCGGCCGTGCCGTCCGGGACGAACAGGTCCACCCGCCGGTCGCCGCCCAGGGCCCGGCCGTGCCAGGTCCGCCGTTCCAGGCGGAGGCCGGCGTCGAGGGCGGCGTCGGCGGCGGGCAGGGTCTCGGTCAGGAGCGCCGCGGCGTAGGCGGCCGGCGTGCGGTGGCGCATCATGAGGCGGAGCGGCACCTCCCGGCCGAGCAGCCGCCGGACGGCCGCGGTCGCCCGCGGCACCAGCAGCGAGTGGCCGCCGTGGTCGAAGAAGTCCTCTCCGGCCGCGAGGGGGCGGCCCAGCACCCGCGACCAGGCCCCGGCGATGTTCGCCTCCAGGCCGTTTCCCGGCGGCGCGGCCGTACCGGGGTGGGGCGGGGCGGTCGATGGGTCGACCGGTGGCAGGCTCGCGCGGTCCACCTTGTTGTTGGGGGTCAGCGGGACGCGCAGGATCCGGACGAGGTGGTCGGGGATCATGTAGGCGGGCAGCGTCTCGCGCAGCCGGTCACGCAGCGCCGCGACGTCCCCGGACCCGTCCGCGCCGTCCGTCACGACGTAGGCGACCAGGGCCGGGCCGGTGGCCGTCTCGGCGCGGACCACGACGGCCGAGGCGGCCCCGTGGCGCAGCAGGGCGTGCTCGACCTCGCTCGTCTCGATCCGGTAGCCGCGGATCTTCACCTGGCGGTCGGCGCGGCCGAGGAAGTCGACGGCGCCGCCGGGCAGCCGGCGGCCCACGTCCCCGGTGCGGTACATGCGGGACCCCGGCGGGCCGTACGGGTCGGGGAGGAACGCCTGCGCGGTCAGCCCCGGACGGTCGTGGTAGCCGCGGGCCAGGCCGTCGCCGGCGAGGTGGATCTCGCCGCGCATGCCGTCCGGGACGGGGCGGAGGTCGCGGTCCAGGAGGTACAGGCGGGTGTGGGGGATGGGGTGGCCGATCGGCACGCGGCCGTCGCCGGGCTCCCCGTCGAAGACGGTGGCCAGCACGGTGCACTCGGTGGGCCCGTAGGAGGCCGTGACCCGGCAGCCGGGCAGCAGCTCGCGGGCGGCGCGGAAGCTCCTGGGGTTGACCACGTCGCCGCCGACGACGAGCTGCCGCAGGCCGGACAGTCTCCGCAGGTCCCGTTCGGCGAGGAGGTCGAGCTGCGGGGAGACCAGTTTCAGCGTGGTCACGCCGTGGTCGCGGACGACGGCCTCCAGGTCCTCCAGCAGGGCGCCGGTGCCGGTCACCACGACGCGCCCGCCGTGCGCGAGCGGGGCCCACTCCAGGACCGACACGTCGAAGGTGAGCGGCCCGGCCTGCAGGAACGTCGTGCCGGGGCCGATGTCGAGGTAGTGCGGGGCTCCGGCGACGAGCCTGCTGAGCGCACTGTGCGGAACGGCGACCGACTTGGGGGCGCCGGTCGAGCCGGAGGTGGAGATCAGGTAGGCCAGGTCGCCCGGACGCGCGGCCGTCGGCGGGTTCCCGGCGTCGTGGCCGTCCGGGCCGTCCGGGCCGTCCGGGCCAGACGGGCCGGGATCGCCGAGCACCAGCGGCGGCGCGGCGGCGGCGGGGACACGGTGGGCCAGCGACGGGCTGACGACCGTGAGGACCGCCCCGGCGTCGGAGAGCATGAACCGCAGCCTGCCTGGCGGGAAACCCGGGTCGAGCGGGAAGTACGCGGCGCCGCACTTGGCGATGGCGAGCAGCACGACGAACCGGTCCGTGGTCTGCTCCAGGCAGACGGCCACGACCCGCCCCCGTTCCACGCCGCAGGCCGAAAGGTCCCCGGCCAGACGGTTCGCCCGCCGGTTCAGCTCGCCGTAGGAGAGCTCCTCCCCCGCGAGCTCCCCGGCCGTGCCCGTCACCGCCGTCTCCCCGGGGCGGCGCGCGGCCTGCGCCTCGATCAGCTCCACGATCGTGGCCCGCGGAGCCGGGTCGGCGGCGGCCGTCGCCGCAGCGGGTCTCCCGGCGAGGTCCAGCTCGCGCAGCGGCCGGTCGGGCGCCGCCGACCCCTGGGCGAGCAGCCGGACGTAGCGCTCCGCCAGTGCGGCGATCGTCGTCTCGTCGAACAGGGCGGGACGGTAGACGAAGGTGGCGCGCAGCCGGCCCTCCACCGTCTGCGTGGTGAGCGACAGGTCGAACCGGGCGGTCACCGGCAGCTCCGGGTACCACCACTCCGGCGCGCCGGGGGCCTCCGCCAGCGCCGTACGGTCCCCCGCGTGGTTCACCACGACGTCGAAGATCGGGTTGCGCCGCTCCTCGGAGCCGGCCCGCACCGCCCCTGCGATCCGCTCGAAGGGCACGTCCTGGTGCGCGTCGGCCGCCAGCCACACGTCGCGGGTACGGGTCACCAGCTCGCGGAAGGTCGTCTCCCGGCCGGACACGTCCACCCGCAGGACCACGGTGTTGACGAAGAAGCCGATCAGGTCCTGCAGCTCCGGGCGGGGACGGTCGGAGACGATCGCCCCGATGACGACGTCGTCCTGCCCGGCGAACGCGCCCAGCGCCGCGACCAGCGCGGCCGTCACCACCACGCCGGGACTCGCCCTGGCCCGCCAGGCGACCGCCGTCATCGCCGCGGTTTCCTCCTCGGACAGCTCCACCACGAGGCTCGCGCCGGTCGCGTCGTCCCGCGCGGTGCGCGGCCGGTCGGTGGGAAGCTCCAGCCGCTCGTGGCCGGCCAGCGTCCGCTCCCAGTGCGCGAGCCCCGGCCCGAGCAGGTCGTCCGTCAGCAGGCTCCGCTGCCAGCGGGCGTAGTCGCCGTACTGGACCGGCAGGGCGGGCAGGCCCGGCGCCCGCCCCGCCGACGCCGCGCCGTACAGCTCGAAGAGGTCGCGGGCCAGCACGTCCATCGACCACCGGTCGGTGACGATGTGGTGCAGCGCCGCGAACAGGCCGTGCCCGTCCTCCAGCTCCGCCGTGACCACTCGCAGCAGCGGGGGCCGTGACAGATCGAACGGCTCGGACGCGGCCCGCTCGACGGCCGCCCGCCACTCGCTGCCCGCCCGGACGACGGGCACCTCCGCCTCGTCGGCGACCTCCTGCTCGGTCGTCCCGTCGGGCCGCAGGACGAACCGGGTGCGCAGGATGTCGTGGCGGCGGGTCAGGCCGGCGAGCGCGGCGGTGAGCGCCGGGAGATCGAGCCCCGCAGGAAACCGCCAGCCTCCGGTGATGTGGTACTGGTCGTGCGACGAGTCCAGCTGGCGCAGCCACCACAGGCGCTCCTGCCCCGCCGACAGCGGGAAGCGGCGCTCCTCGGGGTCGTGGAGCAGCGGGGACGGATTCGTCGGGCGCGGCTCGATCCTCGGCATCGTCTCCTACACCCTCCCCTCGGACTTCTCGCGCTCCTCGTGCGCCTCGTGCGCCGGCATGGCGGCCTCGACGGCCGCGGTGATCGTGCCGACGGTGCGGAAGGTGCCCTCCCGCAGCGCCTCCTCGGGCAGCTCGATCTGGAAGGTGTCCTCGACGGTGAGCATGAGCCCCATACAGGTCAGCGAGGTCATGCCCATGTTCCACAGGTCGTCGTCGACGCGGAGCTCGTATCCGTGGGCGGACAGGTTGAGCTGTTTGTCGACGATCCGCCGGACGGTCTCCGCCACGGGTTCCTGAGAGACGGTCATCGCCGCGCCTCCCCCGCCCCCGCGCCCACCGGCCGCGAACCGTTCCGGCCGGACAGGCGGTGGAAGTAGCGCGCGACCCGGCGCGCGCCCAGCAGGCTGCCCTGCGCGTACCAGAGGATGTCGGGGCCGAGCGCGTAGCCGATGTCCATCGTGTCGTAGAACTTCACGGCCATCGCCCGGTAGTAGTCGGCGATCTGCGTCGTGGTCATCTGCGGTGCGGCCTCCGCGCCCGTCTCGAACCAGGCGGCGAGGTTGTGCTCGACGTACTCGTCGATGGACCACTCGATGGTCCTGGTCTCGATCGGCGCGCGGGTCGGCCGGAACATCGGGTCGATGGTCCCCGGCTTGCCCTGCAGCTCGTTGGCGACGTGCTCGGCCAGCAGCGGGGCGCAGTGGAACCCGTCGCGGTAGGTCCCGGTCAGCAGGTACAGGCCGGACAGGGGCAGCCACCCGATCAGCGGGAAGCCGTCGAGCGTCACCGGGCGGTTCCCGGCCAGCCACCTGACGACCTCGTGCGAGGCGACCCGCTCGTCGAGCTGCTGCATCGAGTACTGGGCCAGGAAGCGGACGTCGGCCATCCAGGTCACGCTGGAGACCTGGTCCACCAGGCGGTTGGTGGCGCCGTAGTACTCCAGGTCGCCGGGGCCCGGCACGACGTGCAGCCCGCAGGCGAAGCCGCGGTTCGGCGTGCGGACCACGCTGCGGAACGGCTCGCCCCCGGTACGGCGGGCCAGCATCGCGAAGCCCAGCCCGGGGAAGGTCGGGACCATGTCGAGGTCGTCCAGGGCGGTCCGCACCAGCGCCTCACTGCGCGCGCCCGTCGCGACGACCACGGTGCCCGCCTCGATGACGTGGCCGTCGTCCAGCTCGACGCCGGTCACCGCCCCGTCGTCCCTGACCAGCGTGCGCACCGTCTGGTCGATCATGATCGTGTCGGTCTCGCGCAGCCGGGCCTCCAGCGCGTCCAGCACGCCGCGCGCGTCCACGGCGCCCTCGGCGGGCAGGTGGACCGCGCGCAGGGCGCGGGTGTCCCGCCTGGGCCGGAAGCCGGGGATCCCCTCGGGGTCGATCTCCTCCCACGGCTTTCCGTACTCGTCCAGAGCGTCGATCATGGCTGTGAAGTTGACCGTGTCCAGGTCGGCGCCGATGGAGTTCAGCACCACATGGGAGTCGGGGGCGACCAGCAGCGGTGAGCCGGTCGAGGAGTACCTCTCCAGCCGGTCGAGCACGTCGGGCCAGCGGTCGTGGGCGGCGACGCCGAGCTCGAACCTGGTACGGGAGGCGTCGGTGCGCAGCGACTCCGTGGTGGTCTCGCCGAAACAGCCCATCATGGCACCGGCGGCCTGGCTCGCGCCGCCCTCGCGATCGCTCGGGCCGACCACGACGACGGAGCCGATGCGGCGCTCGACCAGTTCGTCGGCCAGGAACAGGCCGAGAGCGCCGTTGCCGACGATGACGACGTCGGCCTGGGAGGGTCGTTCCGTTCTACTGACAGTCTCTTTGCGCACAGCAACCCCCTTGAAAGGGAAATGGGAATGACAGTGGTGCGAATACCGGAGTGATTACGGGCGGCACGGTGCCGCATTCAGAACGGATCACCCGGCGACGCGGCGCGGAACACGCGGGCGCATGACGTCTCCTGCCCGGCCACCGGCACGAGGAAAGGCCGACGACCCCGGAAAAGAACGGCGGCGCAAGGGCTCGCCGCGGGCAGGATGGTGCTAGCTAGGAGCCAGTCTCACTCTCCAGACCAGATGGGTGGCAACCGTCCTCGCTCAGGCGGCCCGGCCTGACGACGTCGGCCACCCTGCACAGTTGCCCACCATAAGCACGCCCCGGGAATACCGCAAGAGATTCCCGTAATTGTTCACACAGTGACTTAGCTCATTGTTAGAGATGATATTTACAAATATTCACGACCGAAAAGAAAGCAGCGGGTCAGAGGCCGGTCAGAAGCTCCCGCATGATGTCCAGCCCCGCCGGTCCGCTGCGCAGGGCGCGGGTGTGGAAGTCCTTCAGGTCGAACTCCGCGCCCCGGGCGGCCCTGACCTCCTCGCGCAGATCGAGCCAGAGCCGCTCCCCGAGCTTGTACGAGGACGCCTGCCCCGGCCAGCCGAGGTAGCGGTCGATCTCGTCGGCCGCGCGGTCCGGGTCCGTCAGCGTCCTGGTGCGCAGGAACTCGGCCCCCAGCTCGGGCGTCCACCGCTCCCCCTCGTGGAAACCGGCGCCCGCCGGGATCTCCAGCCTCAGGTGCATGCCCGCGTCGAGCACCACGCGCGCGGCCCGGAACAGGCTCTTGTTCAGCATGCCGAGCAGGGCGGCGTCGTCGAGCCGGCCGAACTCGCGCATCAGCCGCTCGGCGTAGAGGGCCCAGCCCTCGCCGTGGCCGTCGATGAAGCACAGCAGCCGCTGGAACCGGTTGAGGCCGGGCGTCGCCACCGCCGTGCCGATCTGCAGGTGGTGTCCGGGCACGCCCTCGTGGTAGAGGGTGCTGGCCTCACGCCAGGTGGGGAACTCCTCCCTGCCCGGCGGCAGCGACCACCAGATCGTGCCCGGCCGGCTGAAGTCCTCGGCCGGGTTGGTGTAGTAGGCACCCGTCCCGCCGCCCGGCGGCGCGATCCGGCAGTCCAGCCGCATCAGCTCGTCCGGGATGTCGAAGTGACCGCCCCGCAGGTCGGCCAGCGCCCGGTCGGACAGCTCCCGCATCCACGCCCGGAACCCGTCCTCCCCGCGCACGCGGTGGCGGGGGTCGGCGTCCAGCGCCGCCGCGGCCTCGGCGGGACCGGCCCCCGGCCGGATCCTCCCGGCGACCAGGGCCATCTCCGCCTCGACGCGGCGGAACTCCTCCAAGCCCCAGGCGTACGCCTCACGGGGGTCCACCCTCGCACCGAGGAACGTCCGCGACCACAGCCCGTACGACTCCTCGCCGACCGCGTCCCCGGCCGCCGCGGCCCTCGGCCCGAGCTCGTCCCGGAGGAAGACGGCCAGCTCCGCGTAGGCGCCGGCCGCCGCGTGCGCCCCCGCCCGCAGGTCGGCGCGCAGCGCGTCCCCCACGTCGGCCGGCCGGACGAGGCCGGCGAAGAAGCCGTCGGGGGCCGACCAGGTCTCGCACTGCGCGATGACCCGCCGTACCTGCCGCGCCGCCGCCACCCGGCCCCTTCCGGCCTCGGCCGACAGCGACGCCCGGTATCCGGCGAGCGCCCACGGCACCGCGCCCAGCCGCCTGGCGATGACCTCCCAGTCCTCGGGGGTCTCCGCGGGCATCAGGTCGAAGACCCATCGGATGCTCTGGACGGGGCTGGCGACCACGTTGAGGGCCGCCTGCGGCAACCCGGCCTCGTGCGTCTCCACCTCCAGGCCGATCCGTTCGGCGAACACCGCCCGCGCGACGCGTTCGCTCCCGTCGGCCGGGTGCGCGGCCGAGACCCGGGCCAGGGCGCTCCGGGCGAGCTCCGCGCGGGCCTCGTGGCCGTCCGGGGAGAGGTCGGGAAGCCGGTCGTCGTGACCGCCGATGCCGGCCTCGGTGGCGGCGACGGGGTTCAACCGTGCGTAGTCGTCGACGTAGGAGTCGCAGATGTCGTGCACAGTCAGGGGGCTCATGCCCCGCACGATAACCCCGGGAAACCGCCCCCGCCCGCGACTGTCCGCTCCCGGCCTCCGGGCACATGACCGTCACCCGGGAATTCGGGTCACCCCGTACGGCGTCCGCGAGGCGTGTCGAGCACCATGACCGAGTCCCCGAAATCAGCCACAATCTTGAGTTGGCCTCCCAGCGCCGTCACATAGGCGGCCAGGGTGGCGACTTCACTGATCGCTCCGCTTTCGATCTGTGAGACGCGAGCCTGGGACACGCCCATCGCCTGGGCGACGTCCTCCTGCCGCAGGCCGAGCTCACGCCGCGCCTCGGCGAGGCGGTAGGCCCGCTGGCGGGCCATCAGCTCCTCACCGAACCGGGCGACCTCCCCCTCGTCTTCGGGGCGGATGAGCTCGGCCCGCAGTTCCTCCCATGTCACCGCACGATCGCTCATTGCTTCCCCTCCTTGAGGTACAGGGCGAAACGCGCCTCCGCCGTCTTGATCGCCACGTCGTACCAGCCGTTCCAATCATCGGACTTGTCCCCGGCGACCAGGAAGACGGCTTGCCGCCATGGATCGAAGACGAAGAGCAGTCGCACTTCGCTCCGCCCACTGGATCCAGGTCTCAGTTCCTTGAGGTTACGGATGGTCGACCCTTGGAGCGTGTCCACCAGGGGCCGCCCCAGGCCGGGCCCTTCTTCGGCGACCCGGTCCAAGGCGGCAGCGATCAGTGAGAGTGTCCGCCGATCCACCTTCCGCAGCTCATGAAGCCAGTTACGAACCTCTGGGACCACCACTATCTGCCAGCTCACCTCAGCATAATAAATTTCTTATGTTGATCCAAGCAGGGGATTCGACCACTCAGTGCATCGAGCTCGTGACGATCGGCATGTGCACCCGTCCGGGTGATGCGATGCATCTCGGCCGACAGCCTGCGACCATGGCCACAGGCCTTTCACGGCGGCGCGGGTCGCTCTCAGCCGCCGTCCGGCCGTCGCCCGGCCGTGGCACGACGGCAGCGGGCCAGTTCGGCGCGCAGGTCACGCCGCAGCCCCCGGTCCAGGTCCGGCTGGGCGAGCGCGTGAGCGAAGTCGCGGGCGGCCTCGTCCCACCGTTCCAGCCGCATCAGCGCCGTGCCCCGGTTGTAGCGGGGCACCGGCGCCGCCGACAGCGCCACCGCCCGGTCCAGGTCGGCCACGGCGGCGACCGCGTCGCCGCGTTCGAACCGGACGGCGGCCCGGTTCGTCCACGCCTCGACCAGCTCGGGATCCCCGGCCAGGGCGCGGGTGAGCAGCTCGTCGGCTTCGGCGAGGCCGCCGCGCTCCGAGCGGATCAGCCCGAGGGTGCACAGCAGCGCGGGTTCCTGCGGGGCCAGCGCCAGCCCGGCCCGTGCGCCCGCCTCGGCCTCGTCGAGCGCGCCGTGCTCCATCTGCAGGTTGACCAGGGCGATCCTGGCGTCGAGGTGCCCGGGGTCGATGGCGAGCGCGCACTCCAGGTCGCCGCGCGCCCGCGTGGAACGGCCCCGCTCCTGCTGGAGCACGGCCCGGTTGTAGTACGCCTCGGGCAGGTGCGGTCCCAGGCGGATCGCGGTGCCGTAGTCCCTGATCGCGGCCCGGGAACGGCCCGCCGCGCGGTGCAGGGCCGCCCGGTCCACGTAGTACTCGCAGTTGCCGGGGTCGTGTGCGATCACGGTGTCGAGGTCGGCCAGGGCCCGCGCCGGATCGCCCAGGGCCAGGTGCACCTGCGCCCGGTTGTGGCGTAACCGGGCCAGGTCCTGCGGGCGCTCCCCTGGGGCGAGCACCGCCTCCAGCCGGGCCAGCCCGTCGTCGATCATCCGCAGCGCGCGGGCGGGCTCACCGGCCTTGGCGTCCAGCAGCGCCAGGCCCTGCTCGTAGAAGACGGTGGACAGCGTCCGCCGCCGCGGGTCGTCCAGTCCGGCGGCGAGATGGAGCGCCCGTTCCAGCCAGTGCCGTGCCCGCGCCGGATCCTGCTCCGCCGCCGGCAGGTGCCTGGCGTACAGCATGGCGGTGGCGTATGCGGCCGACATGGTGATCTTCGGGTCGTCGGTGGCGGCGCGCGCCTCATGGTAGAGGTCGAGTGCTTCGGCGGCGCGATCCAGCGCCGCCAGGGCGGTGGCCAGCCCGGTGGTGAACGCCCACCAGTGCCGCAGATCGCCGCCCGGGGTCACCATGGCGCGCCCGCTCCGGGCGACCCGGGCCGCGTGGTGGTAGAAGCCGCGGGCCAGGCTGTCACCCAGGGCCGCACGGATCTCCTCCGGCCCCGGGCCTTCCGCCGCCGGCTCGCGGGCGCCGCCGTCCCGCAGGTCCAGGCGCACCGGGGACGACCCGACCCGGCGGGTCAACGCGTCCAGCAGTTCGCGGGTGGTCTCGTCGGCGTCGCCGACGTGGTCGAACCGCACCGTGACCGGGTGCCGGAGCGTATCCGCCCAGGCCGCCACGAACTCCGCCGCGCCGTAGGCCAGGAAGGCGGTGCGCCGGGCGGGGTGGAACCGGATCGGCTCCTCCTCGGCGGCCGGTCGTGCCGCGTGGTCGAGCCAGGGTGCGATGGCGTGCAGTTCGACCCGGTGGCGGGACGCCAGACGGGGACGGTCGGCGGCGATCCGGCCGAGGAAGGCCGCGACCCCCGCGTACGGTCCGTGGTCGCGATGGCAGTCGTAGCCGTCCGGCTCGCCGGTCACGGCGGAGCCGATCACCGCAGGGGCGGGCGCCCGGGAGCGCCCGCCGTCTCGGCAGCTACCAGCACCACTCGATCCAGAGCCGGCGGGCGCCGGACAGCAGGCGCACCGCACTCTTGCGGCGGACGGTCATCTTTCGCATGGACACCTCCGTGTGATCCGCTTCAGGACGCTCTGAGTGTAATCCGGCATACCGAAAATATGTAGGTCCCTCATGTTTTTAACCGGGACCCGGCGGTTCCAGCGCTTACCGGTTCGCTCTGAAGACCACCCAGCAGAATGTGAGCCGACAGCTCCCCGTCCAGGTCGTCAGGAGATCGGGCGATTCATCGGGCGGGATCCCCGGTGAACGATGTGGCGTGGTCGGTGGCCCACTGGCGGAAGGTCCGCGCCGGCCTCCCGAGGAGGTCGGACACCGTCGAGGTGACGTACGCCGGGTGTCCCGTCGCGGCGTTCCACGCCTCCAGGAGCATGTCCACGGCCGGGCGCGCGGCTTCCGGGGCCTCGCGCCGGAACTCGTCGGGCGGCAGTTCCTCGAACGTCAGCCGGCGGCCCAGCGCGTCTCCGATGACGCGTACCTGTTCGGCCTGGGTGAGCGACTCGGGGCCGGTCAGAACGTAGTCGCCGCCGGTGTGTCCGTCCTCGCGCAGGATCCTCGCGATGACCTCGGCCACGTCCCGATCGTCGACCGGGGCCGTCTCGGCCGCGCCGTACGGCCATCGGACCACGCCTTCGCCACGGATCGCGGCGGCCCACCACATCAGGGCGTTCGACGCGAACATCCCCGGCCGGACGATCGTCGCGTCGAGCCCGGTGGCCGCGATGAGCCGCTCGATCTCGGCGTGCAGCGCCGCCATCGGGTTCGGCTGCCGGAAGAACGGGTGCGGGGTCCGGTGCGGTGCGGACAGGTAGACGACCCGCTGTGCGCGGGCGGCCAGCCGGTCGACGACGGCCGCCGCGGTCTGCGGCGGGGCGGTCCAGACCAGGAAGACCGTGCCGACGGCGTGCAGCGCGGCGTCCAGTGATTCGGGCACCGTGAGGTCGCCGGTGACGATCTCGACGCCGGCGGGCAGCGTCGCCGCCGACTCGGGGCGGCGCACGAGGGCGCGGACCGGCACGCCCGCGTCGGTCAGCAGGTCGACCACGGCGCGGCCGATACGTCCGGTCGCCCCGGTGACGAGCACCGGAGACCCTTCCGCGGGTGTCATGGCGGCCTCGTCATCACCGGAGGAGTGCGGTGGGTGTCTGTCCGTCTGTTCCATGGCCGCCACTTTTCCGTTACCGGGTTAAAAAAGCAACCCAGTAACAAATGTTACCCTGATGAGGTGAGCGAGCCGGTCGGGCTGCGGGCCCGCAAGAAGGTACGAACCCGGGACGCGATCGCCGACGCGGCGATCTCACTGTTCCTGGCGCACGGGTTCGACCAGGTGTCGGTGTCCGACATCGCCGCGGCGGCCGAGGTGTCGAAACCGACGCTGTTCCGCTACTTCGCCACCAAGGAGGACCTGATCCTGCATCGCTTCGCCGACCACAACGGTGAGGCCGCACGCGTGGTCCGCGACCGGCGCCCCGGCGTCACGCCGATGACGGCGCTGCACCGGCGTTTCCGGGAGGGTCTCGATCGCTTCGAGCCGGTCACCGGCCTCAACGACCACCCCGAGGTGGTGGCGTTCCATCGGCTGGTGTTCACCACCCCGAGCCTGGCGGGACGGCTCCTGCAGTACATGCTCGACGACGAGGACGCGCTGGCCGCCGTCCTCGACCCGGGCGTCCGGGGCCGGCTGCAGGCCGCCCAGGTGATCGCGGTTCAACGCGTACTGGCCCGGACCAACTGGCAGAGGATCGCCGACGGGCGGACCGCGCACGACGTGCGACCCGAGGCGGTCGCCGACGCCGACCGCGCCTTCGCCGGACTGCGCCACGCGACGGACGACTCCTGGCCCGCCTCTCCCTCTGAGTGATCCCTCCAGGACGGCCGAGCGGCCGGCGCCTCTCGAATCGCGCTCCGTCCGGGATCCCCAACCGAGGGTCCGGGCCGCGTCGACCGGATCAATTGCGAGATCGTGATGAAAGTTTCAATTGCTCTTATCGGCGATTTCCTGTGCCGACACACCACAGGACGCGTATATGCCGGAGTGGGTCGCCGAAATTTTTACACGGATCTTGACACGTTTCAGAGGCGTTTCCACACTGAGTCCCCGGCGCGGTTCCCACTATCGGGTGGTGATGCAGAGGCCGCCGATCACGACGCCCTCGTGGTGCGCGTTCCGGTGCCGGGACGAGGAGGCGACCGGTGCGGAGCGGAGCCTCCGCACCGAAGACCACTCGGCGATGGCCGCCATGTGCTGATCCCGATGAGGGGCTCACCCGAGGAGAAGGAACACCACAGTGCGACGACGTGTGAGTGAGACTCCGGCGCCTCGTGCCGCCGGGAGGGTCCGATCAGAGCCCGGGTCACAGAACGGGTGGGTGAGGCGTGCGATGGCCGCGGCGGTCGTCGTCCTCGGGCTGCTCGCGGTGACCGTCGCGACCCGGCCGGCATCGGCCGCCGACAATCCCTATCAGCGAGGTCCCGACCCCACCCTGGCCAGTGTGTCCGCCACCAGGGGGACCTTCGCCACCGCGCAGATCAGCGTGCCGTCCGGGAACGGCCTCGGCGGTGGGGTGATCTACTATCCGACGGACACCGGCCAGGGGACCTTCGGCGCGGTCGCGATCGTGCCCGGCTATTCCGCCCTGTTCGCCAACGAAGAGGCCTGGATGGGTCCCTGGCTCGCGTCCTTCGGTTTCGTCGTCATCGGAATCGAGACCATCAGCCGTACCGACGGCGCCGACGCCCGAGCGACCCAGCTGCTCGCCGCCCTGGACTATCTCACTCAGCGGAGTCCGGTACGCGACCGCGTCGACCCCAGCCGGTTGTCGGTGGTCGGCCACTCCGCGGGTGGCGCCGGCGCCCTCACCGCGGCGCTCCGGCGGCCCTCACTGAAGGCCGCGGTCGGGCTCGCACCCGGCTCGCCCACGGGGAACCTGAGCCTGGCCGACAACCGGGTGCCCACGATGTTCATCTCCGGGCAGAGGGACACGGTGGTCACGCCGTCCTACCTCAACGGGTTGTACAGCACTCTCCCGGCCACGGCGCAGAACGCCTGGGTGGAGATAGCCGGCGTGGACCACCTGTTCGCGACGAGGGCGAACACCACTGAGATGCGGACACTGATCCCGTGGCTGAAGATCTTCGTTGACGACGACATCCGGTACACCCGGTTCCTGTGTCCGTTGATGGACTCCACCGGCATCTCGATGTACCGCGACAAGTGCCCGTACGTGCCGCCGGGCGGCCCGTCGACCTCGCCCTCGCCCTCGGTCACCCCCTCATCCTCACCTTCGGTCACCCCGTCGGCCTCCCCGTCTGCGGGCGCCTGCACCGCGAGCTACCGCACCACGAACTCGTGGCCGGGCGGCTATCAGGGTGAGGTCACGGTGACGGCGGGCGGCTCGGCGATCAGCGGATGGACCGTCAGATGGACGCCGGGCAACGGCCAGACGGTCAGCCAGGTGTGGAACGGCACGCTGGCCGCCGACGGCTCCGCGGTAACGGTGACGAACGCCCCTTACAACGGCTCGCTCCCGGCGTCCGGCACGACCACCTTCGGCTTCCTGGCCGGCGGTACGCCGTCGCCCCCCTCCCTCACCTGCAGCAGCCGCCCGTGACACCCGTCCGGCACGGCGGTCATCAGCCGGCAGGGGCCGCTGCCCCCTGCCGTGACGTTGAGCCATCTCTCCGTGCCCGAAATCCCGGCTGCGTCATCGGCTAGTGTCCTGAGTCAGGAGTTCTGTCCATATATGTAGGCTGGGTTCATGACGTGTGATATTCGCGCATACCGAGGCCCAGATGACGCCACAGCGACCTTCGATGTCTTCCAAGCCGCGATTCGCCAAACGGCCTCGTTGGTTTACGGACCGCGCCAGGTGGACGCATGGGCTGGCCCCGCTCGCACCGACCTGAGCGATTGGGACAGACGGCGGCAAGAAGCGTCGACCCTGGTGGCAGAAGTTGATGACACTGTCGTGGGGTTCACGGACCTGCTGCCGGACGGCTTGGTTGACATGCTGTTCGTTCATCCACGATCAGGGGGCAGGGGTGTTGCACGCGCCCTGCTCACTGCCATCATGCGCGAGGCGCGTGCCCGTGGGCTCACCGAACTGCGGACCTTGGCCAGTCGGAGTGCTCAGCCTGCGTTCGAACGCCTCGGATTCACTGTGGTCGCCCATCGCCCGGACAACACGGTCCGTGGGGTCGTCGTCCCCAACGTAGAAATGCGTCGCCGCCTCTAGCATCCTGAGTCAGGAATTCTGTCCATAACTCTACGCTGGTGTCATGGCGAGTACGGGGCGGCCGAAGGCCGAGCTGGTGTTGTCCGAGGACGAGCGGGCGGCGCTGGAGGGTTGGGTGCGGCGCAGGTCGACGCCGCAGTCGTGGGCGTTGCGATGCCGGATCATCCTGGAGTGCGCGACGGGCGCGACGAACAAGGACGTCGCGCAGCGGCTCGGGTCGACGCCTCACGCGGTCGGGCGGTGGCGGGCCCGGTTCGTCGAGCATCGGATCGCGGGCCTGGGTGACATGCCACGCTCGGGCGGGCCCCGGTCGGTGACCGACGAGCAGGTCGCGGCACTGGTGACCAAGACCTTGGAGAGCACACCGAAGAACGCGACGCACTGGTCGACCCGGTCGATGGCCAAGGAGATCGGCATGTCGCAGTCGACGGTCTCGCGGGTCTGGCGGGCGTTCGGCCTGCAACCCCACCGGGTCGAGGAGTTCAAGCTGTCCACCGACCCGTACTTCGTGGACAAGGTCCACGACGTCGTCGGGCTCTACCTGGATCCGCCCGAGCGGGCGCTGGTGTTCTGCGTGGACGAGAAGTCGCAGATCCAGGCGTTGGACCGCTCCCAGCCCGTGCGGCCGATGATGCCCGGAATCCCGCAGCGCGTGACCCACGACTACGTCAGGGCCGGCACCACGACCCTGTTCGCCGCCCTGGAGATCGCATCCGGCAAGGTCATCGGGTCCCTGCACCGCCGTCACCGCGCCGAGGAGTTCAAGAAGTTCCTGATCACCTTGGACAAGCAGACCCCCGCGGACCTGGACATCCACCTCGTGCTCGACAACTACGCCACGCACAAGACGCCCGCGATCCGCACCTGGCTGGTCGCCCACCCGCGGTTCCATCTGCACTTCACCCCGACAGGGTCGTCCTGGCTCAACCTCGTGGAGCGGTGGTTCGCCGAGCTGACGAACAAGCAGATCCGCCGCGGCGTGCACAAGTCCGTCCAGGCCCTGGAGAAGGACATCCGCGACTGGATCTCGACCTGGAACACCGAGCCGCGGCCCTACGTCTGGACCAAGACCGCCGACGAGATCCTCGAACGCCCCGCCGGATATCTGAACAGAATTCCCGGCTCAGGACACTAGTGGCACGCCAATGGCACGACGCCCCGTTTCCATGATCGGAAACGGGGCGTTTCTGCTGGTGGGCACTACTGGGTTCGAACCAGTGACATCTCGCTTGTAAGGCGAGCGCTCTACCGCTGAGCTAAGCGCCCCGGGCCGTCCCGTCCATGGGACGGGATAACACCTTACGCCACGTCGGGGGATTTGGGCACATCAAGCCGCCAGGTGGCGCCCGCGCCGGGGTCTCCGGCCGCCTGCCAGCCCAGGAGGGCGGCGCCCAGCATGCCGGCGTTGATCCCGAGGGCGGCCGGGCGGATCGGCGGGGCCTCGCGGAAGGTCAGGAGTTCGCGCAGGCGGCGGGAGAGCGGGTCCGACAGCAGGGGGCCCGCCTCGGACAGGCCGCCGCCCAGGACGATCACCGAGGGGTCGAGGAGGAGGGTGTAGGTGGCCAGGGAGAGGGCCAGCGCCTCGACGGCCTCTCCCCAGATCCGCGTGGCCACCGGGTCGCCCGCCGCGGTCAGCGCCGCGACCTGCTCGGCCGTGACCGCCGCGGTCCCGCCGCCGGCCGTCGGGGAGGTGGGGAGGGGCAGGCCGGAGGGGGCGGGCGCGGTGAGGGAGGCGGCGCGGGCCGCGTAGCGGCGGGCGACCGCCGAGGCGGAGGCGTAGGTCTCCAGACAGCCGATCTGCCCGCAGGCGCACGTCTCGCCGTCGGGGAAGACGGGGATGTGGCCGATCTCGCCGCCCCAGCCGGAGGCCCCGCCGTACGGCTCGCCGTTCACGATCATCGCGCCCGCGATGCCGGTGCCGATGGGCAGGAACAGGAAGTCGGAGGCCGTACGGCCGGCGCCGAGGACGCTCTCGGCGAGCCCGCCGGTGCGCACGTCGTGGCCGAGCATGACCGGGGCGTCCAGCGGGACGAAGGCGGCGGCGGGGACGTCGCGCCAGCCGATGTTGGCCGAGTACAGCGCGGCGTCGGCGGCGACCAGGCCGGGTACGGCGAGGCCGACCCCGGCGGGGGCGCCGCCGCCCCGGGCGGCGAGGTCGCCGATGAAGGACCGGATGGTCTCGACGACGGCCTCGGGGCCCCGCTCGCGCGGGGTGGCCCGGCGGTCGGTGAGGAGGATCTCACCGGTGCTCGTGACGAGCCCGCCCTTCATCGAGGTGCCGCCGACGTCAAGGGCCACAACGAACGAGCTCATGCATGCATCCACCGGGTCGAAGGGGCGAGGCCGAGGCCGACCCTAGCGCATGGCCGACGACCCGTTACGGCCCGCATCCGGAGGAACGGCGACGGAGGCGGGTGGACATCCTCGGGACGCATCCCAGGGGTGAGCGCGTCCCGGGGACGGCTTCACGCAGGTGACGAGAGCGCTCCGGGAGGCGGACGAGCCCGGAGGCGAGGTCAGCGGGTGCGGCCCAGGACCCGTTCCAGGGCGGCCTGGACCTCGTCGGCCAGGCCGGAGGCGTCCGGGACGTCCGGGGCGCCGGGAGCGGCGGCGTTCCCCGCGGGGACGGGCCGTCCGGACCGGGCGAGCCGTACGGACCCGCAGGAGCGGCATTCGACCTCGCCGAGCCGGCAGATGAGGGCGGCCGACCCGCACGCGGCGCACGTGTCGAGGTCCAGGTCGTGGGCGCGCTGGCAGTCCGGGCAGATGAGCACCTGGGTCTCCCGGCGCACCCCGCGCTTCCACGGGCTGGCGCCACGGACCGGGTCGGTCTGCCTGGCCCCGCAGGAGAAGCAGGGCATGATCGCCTCCGGAGGGGTCGAGAGCGGCGGACGCCCCCCGGGCGCCCGCCGGATCACCGCTGGGGAGCTCAGAGCTCGGCGAGGACCTTGCGGTACTCGGCGATGTCGCGCGCCTCCGGAATGGGGTTCACCACGCTCCACCGGACGACGCCGTCACCGTCGATGATGAAGGTGCCCCGGTTGGCGAGGCCCTTCTCCTCGTCGAACACACCGTACGCCTGCGCGACCTGACCGTGCGGCCAGAAGTCGGAGAGCAGCGGGAAGGTGTAGCCCTCCTGGTCGGCCCAGGCGCGGTGGGTGAACACCGAGTCCACCGAGACCGTCAGCACCTGGACGTCCTCGGGCGCGGTGGCGATGAACTCGTCGCGCAGCGCGCAGAGTTCGCCGTGGCAGACGCCGCTGAACGCGAGGGGGTAGAAGATCAGCACGACCTTCTTGCCCCGGTGGTCGGAGAGCTTGACCGGGGTGCCGTGCTGGTCCTTCAGCTCGAAGTCCGGAGCCGGGGAACCTACCTCGACCGCCATGTCGAAAGGTCCTTTCGTCGGATGATGGGCGACACCATCATCCTGCCGTACGACTCACATGAGCCGTACGGCAGGGCGGACCCCTTACCGGCGGGTCCGCGGAGGAGCCAGTCGGGTGCCCGACCAGTCGGGCGCGGCGCCGATGCTGCTGGTCTGCGAGAGACCGGCGGTCGTGGCGTCCTCCCCGATGTCGCTGGGCTCGACGTGGCCTTCGCGGCCGGCCTTGGGAGTGAGCAGCCAGATCTGGCCGCCTGCACTCAGGTTGGTCAGCACCCCGCTGAGGGCGTCGAACAGGTCGCCGTCACCGTCACGCCACCACAGCAGCACGACGTCGACGACGTCCTCGTATTCCTCGTCGACCAGCTCGTTACCGGTCAGCTCCTCGATGGAGTCGCGCAGATCGTCGTCGGCGTCCTCATCCCAGCCGACTTCCTGCACCACCTGACCCGGCTTGAGGCCGAGTCGTTCGGCCAGGCCGCGTTCGCCCCGAGCCTGACCCGCGGTCGCGCTCACGTTTGTCCCTCCTGCTTGGATGACACCGCGATCACACGGTGCTCAGAATGCTTCGGCACAGTCCACACGCTGTGACCCTCGGTCGTCAACGGTCGCCACGGCAACGAGTGGGCTACGTATGAATTAGTCCGACAAAAATGACAAACGGATCTGGCGTTCCGGATTGTCGACGTTGAGATCCACCAGGGCGATGGACTGCCAGGTGCCCAGCGCGAGCCGTCCGGACAGGACCGGGACCGTTGCGTAAGGGGGGACGAAAGCCGGCATGACATGCGAGCGTCCATGCCCCCTGGATCCGTGTGCATGCTTCCACCGGTCGTCGGCCGGCAGGAGATCCTCCAGCGCCGCGAGCAGATCGTCGTCGCTGCCCGAGCCGAGCTCGATCAGCGCGATCCCCGCGGTGGCGTGGGGGACGAAGACGTGCAGCAGCCCGTCTCCCCCGCATGAGCGGACGAAGCTCTCGCACTCGGAGGTGATGTCATGGATCCGCTCTCGGGAACCGGTCACCACCTCGATCGTCTGAGATCTCACATACCCGATCCTACGATCCGCGCTGAGCTGGGACGACGGCCCCGCCCTTTTCTCCGGGGCCCTCAGCCCCCTCCCCGGGGCGGCGGGGGCCGTCCACAGCGGAGAGTGCGCCGCTCAAACCGCTTCGCCCCCGCTTCGCGCATCATTATCGTCACGATCCCTCAAAGATCTTCGATTTCCCGCGAACGGCCACCGGAGATCTCCGGTGAATACGGCGATCCCCGATGATCCCCGGTGATCCCCGGCCACGGGGGCGCGGGATCCGGAGGCGGCCCGGCCTCGCACCCTGCGGCCGAGCCGGGAATCGGCGGAGGCGGCCCGCCTCGCGCCGGCCCGGCCGGACCTCCCACGGTCCGGCCCCGGCTAGATTCGTACGGCAAGGGCGGATTCGTCCCCGTCCCCGGAAAAGGACCGGGCAGCGTGTACCCTGTGGGAGAAATTCGTCCTACCATCGGTGGTCTAGGCCATTTTCACGCCCCTGCCAGCGGGGACCTCCTGGTTACCGGTCAGTAGAGATGCACTTTCCGGGGTAAGCGACCAGGATGGAAGGCGACCTACACCAGACAAAAGTCCATCCTCGGAAGGCGAGACCCAGTGGCTTCCGGACGCCAGCGTTTCTCGATCATCAGTGACGGCCTACCCAGCCAGCTTCCTGATGTCGACCCCAGCGAGACCCAGGAGTGGCTCGAGTCCCTCGACAACGTCGTCAAGACGGAGGGGCGGACCCGGGCCCGTTATTTGATGCTCCGCCTGCTGGAGCGGGCCCGGGAGCACCAGGTCGGCGTCCCCGGCCTGCGCAGCACCGACTACATCAACACGATCCCGCCGGAGCGCGAGCCCTGGTTCCCCGGCGACGAGTACGTCGAGCGGCGGATCCGCGCCTACATCCGGTGGAACGCGGCGGTCATGGTCACCCGGGCCAACGCCCGCACCAACGTCGGCGGCCACATCGCGACCTACGCGTCGGCCGCCTCCCTCTACGAGGTCGGCTTCAACCACTTCTTCCGCGGCAAGGACCACGGGGAGTCGGGCGACCAGGTCTTCATCCAGGGCCACGCCGCGCCGGGCATCTACGCCCGCGCCTTCCTGGAGGGCCGCCTCAACGAGGCCCAGCTCGACGCCTTCCGGCAGGAGCTGTCGCACGGCATCCGGGGCCTGCCGTCCTACCCGCACCCGCGCCTGATGCCCGACTTCTGGGAGTTCCCCACGGTCTCCATGGGCCTGGGCCCGATCTCGGCCATCTACCAGGCGCGGTTCAACCGCTACCTGCTGAACCGGAAGATCAAGGACACCAGCCGCAGCCACGTCTGGTGCTTCCTCGGCGACGGTGAGATGGACGAGCCCGAGTCGCTCGGCGCGATCGGCGTCGCCGCCCGCGAGGAGCTCGACAACCTCACGTTCGTCATCAACTGCAACCTGCAGCGCCTCGACGGCCCGGTCCGCGGCAACGGCAAGATCATCCAGGAGCTGGAGTCCTACTTCCGCGGCGCCGGCTGGAACGTCATCAAGGTCGTCTGGGGCCGCGACTGGGACCCGCTGCTCGCGGCCGACGTCGACGGCGTCCTGGTCAACAAGATGAACACCGTGCCCGACGGCCAGTTCCAGACCTACTCCGTCGAGTCCGGCTCCTACATCCGCGACAGCTTCTTCGGCGACGACCCGCGCCTTCGCAAGATGGTCGAGCACCTGTCGGACGAGGACATCCGCAAGCTCTCGCGCGGCGGCCACGACTACCGCAAGGTCTACGCGGCCTACAAGGCGGCCCGTGAGCACGTCGGCCAGCCGACGGTCATCCTCGCCCAGACCATCAAGGGCTGGACGCTGGGCAAGGACTTCGAGGCGCGCAACGCGACGCACCAGATGAAGAAGATGTCCAAGGCCGAGCTCAAGGAGTTCCGCGACCGGCTCTACCTGCCGATCCCCGACTCCGCCCTCGAGGGCGACCTGCCGCCCTACTTCCACCCGGGCGAGAACGACCCCGAGATCGAGTACATGAAGGAGCGCCGCGCGGCCCTGGGCGGCGTCCTGCCCAAGCGCGTGGTCCGCGCCAAGCCGGTCAAGCTGCCCGGCGACGCCGCCTACGCGCAGATGAAGAAGGGCTCCGGCAAGCAGAACGTCGCCACGACCATGGCGTTCGTCCGCCTGCTCAAGGACCTCATGCGCGACAAGGAGATCGGCCACCGGTTCGTGCCGATCATCCCCGACGAGGCCCGCACCTTCGGCCTCGACGCGATCTTCCCGACCGCGAAGATCTACTCGCCGCACGGCCAGACCTACGAGGCCGTCGACCGCGAGCTGCTGCTGTCGTACAAGGAGTCGACCGAGGGTCAGATCCTGCACGAGGGCATCAGCGAGTCCGGTTCCATGGCCTCGGTGGCCGCGGCGGGCTCGGCGTACGCCACGCACGGCGAGCACATGATCCCGGTCTACATCTTCTACTCGATGTTCGGCTGGCAGCGCACCGCCGACCAGATGTGGCAGCTCGCCGACCAGATGGGCCGGGGCTTCCTGCTGGGCGCCACGGCCGGCCGCACCACGCTGAACGGCGAGGGCCTGCAGCACGAGGACGGCCACACCCCGCTGACCGCCTCCACCAACCCGGCGGCGGTGTCCTACGACCCGTCGTGGGCCTTCGAGGTGGCGCACATCGTCCAGGACGGCCTGCGGAGGATGTACGGGGACACCCCCGAGAACATCTTCTACTACCTGACCGTCTACAACGAGCCCTACCCCCAGCCGGCCGAGCCCGAGGGCCTCGACGTCCAGGGCCTGCTGAAGGGTCTGTACCGGTACGCCGAGGCACCCGCCGTGTCGGGGCCGAAGGCCAACATCCTGTCCTCGGGCGTGGCCGGCCCCTGGGCCGTGGAGGCCCAGCGCATGCTGGCCGAGGACTGGGGCGTTGCGGCCGAGGTGTGGTCGGCAACCTCCTGGACGGAGCTGCGCCGCGAGGCGCTGGCCGCCGAGGAGCACAACCTGCTCAACCCCGACGCCGAGCGGCGGGTGCCGTACGTGACGCAGGCGCTGTCGCGGGCCCAGGGCCCGTTCGTCGGCGTCAGCGACTACATGCGCGCGGTGCAGGACCAGATCGCCCAGTGGGTCCCGGGTGACTGGACCTCCCTCGGCACCGACGGCTTCGGCCTGTCGGACACCCGGTCGGCGCTGCGCCGCCACTTCCATGTGGACGCCGCCTCGATCACCCTCGCCGTGCTCACCCAGCTGGTCCAGCGGGGCGAGCTGAACGAGGAGGTGCTGCGCGAGGCCATCGTGAAGTACCACCTGAAGAACGGCGTGACCGAGGCCGGCGGGGTGGAGAGCAACGACACCCAGTCCATGGGACTGTGACGTGACGCCGGGCGGGTCCTTTTTTTGAAAGGGCCCGCCCGGCTAGTGTTGGATCGCTTCCCCCGGCATCCGATTCGAGGGAGCATCACGTGCGAAAAGTCCTGGCGGTGGCGACCGCGGCGACCGTCCTGTCCGGCCTGTTGACCGCCTGCAGCGACCCGGCCCGCAACAGCGGGCTCGGCCCTGTCGACCCGTCCTCACCTGCCGGGGGGACCGCCGCGCCGTCGGACACGACCGGGACTGCGGGCGCGACCGGGCGCATCGCGTGGGGACCCTGCACCGACGTCCGGGGGCCGAACGGGCAGATCCCGGCCAAGCCCGACCCCACGCTGCGGTGCGGCTCACTGCGGGTGCCGCTCGACTACGCCAAGCCGGACGGCGAGACGCTGGACATCGCGATGATCCGCATCCCGGCGACCGACCAGGCCAGGAGGATCGGTTCCCTGGTCTTCAACTTCGGCGGCCCCGGCGCCTCGGGCGTCGACACCATGGCCCAGGCGGCCAAGGCGTTCTCCAGCCTCAACGCCCGCTACGACCTGGTCAGCTTCGACCCGCGCGGGGTGGAGCGCAGCTCCGGCGTCAGGTGCGACGGTAACCAGGTCATGGACCGCTACACCTCGATGAACACGATCGCCGTCACCGAGGCCGACTGGGAGCGGCAGGGACGCATCATCAAGGACTTCACCGCCGCCTGCGAACGGACCTCCGGGAAGATCCTGCCCTACGTCGGCACGGTGAACGCCGCCCGCGACATGGACCGGATGCGCGAGGCCCTCGGCGAGCCCAGGCTCAACTACTTCGGCATCTCCTACGGCACACAGCTCGGCGCCGTCTACGCCACCGAGTTCCCGAAGAACGTGGGCCGTTTCGTGCTGGACGCCCCGCTGGACCCGAGCGTCCCGATGGACAGGCGCACCGTGGTGCAGTCGGCCGGGTTCCAGCACGCCTACGACGACTTCCTCAAGGACTGTGTCAAGGGGCCGGGCCAGTGCGACGTCGGCGCCGACGAGACCATCGCGAACAAGCACGTCGAGAAGTTCATGAACGACGTGGAGGACGAGCCGCTCAAGGTCGGCCCCCGCGAGCTCACCCAGGGACTGGCCAACACCGGCGTCGCCGCCGCGCTGTACTCGAAGCTGACGTGGCCCCTGCTGGAGCAGGGACTGACGATGGCCTTCAAGGACGACGGGCGGCTCCTGCTCAGCCTCGCCGACAACTACAACGGCCGCCTGCCCGACGGGTCTTACACGACCCTCATGAGCAGCTTCCCGGCCATCAGCTGCGCGGACACCGCGGAGCGGCCGGACCTCGCGCAGCTGAAGCGCACCCAGCGGGAGTCGCTGAAGGTCTCCCCGCTGTTCGGCAGCGCCGGCATGGGGCTGATCTGCTCCTCCTGGCCGGTCAAGGGCAGCGACCAGGCCAGGAGGATCGACGCGGCGGGCTCGGCGCCGATCGTGGTGATCGGCGGCACCGGCGACCCGGCCACGCCGTACGAGTGGGCGCCGAAGCTGACCGAGCAGCTCGGCACGGGCGTGCTGGTCACCTACAAGGGCGAGGGCCACGGGGCGTACATCTCCGGCGACCAGTGCGTCAAGAAGGTGACCGACAGGTACCTCCTCGACGGGGACGTCCCGGCCAAGGGCATCACCTGCACGTCCTCCTGACCGTCCTTCCACGGCCGAGCCGTACGGTGCGGCGGTTCTCTCCGTACGGTGCGGCGGTTCTCCGCCCGGAGCCCGCACGGGTCCGGGCGGCTCTCCACGCCGGGCCGTACGGCTCAGCCGCAGCCCTCCATGCGGGGCCGCGCGGTCTCGTGGCGGAAGCCGACGCCGGAGAAGTGCTCTTCGAGCAGCGACTCGATCGTCCCGTCGGCGTACATGGCGCCGATCGCATCGTTGATCGCCCGGCAGGCGACCGGGTCGCCGCGCCGGAGCGCCACGCCGTACCGCTCGGTGGTGAGGCGGAGCCCGGCGACCTTGAGGCGGGCCCCGCGCAGCCGGGCGCCGAACCCGGCGAGCACCAGGTCGTCGTCGGGCATGGCGTCGGCCGTGCCGCCCGCCACCCGGGCGGCGCACCTGGCGGAGTCCTTGTCCTCAAGGATGTCGAAGCGGACGCCCCGGTCGCGGATCATGGCCGCGGTGGCCGATCCGCCGAACACCACGCACATGGTCCTGCCGCCCAGGTCGGAGGGCTTGGAGATCTTCATCCCGGCCCGGACGAGCACGTCGCGGTGGGCCACGTAGTACGGCCCGGCGAACGCGGCCCGGGAGCGGTCGGCGGTGTCGATCGAGAGGTTGGCGACCACGATGTCCACCTCACCGCGCTGGACCTTGGCCTCACGCTCGGCGTAGCCCACCCGCACGAACCGCACCCCCTTGGCGGGCACCCCCAGCTCCCCGGCGATGCGGCGGGCCACGTCGATCTCGAACCCCTCGGGCGGACGCTTCCCGTCGGCCAGCGCGACGCCGGGCAGGCCGCCGCGGTAGCCCACCCTGATCGTGTGCGTGGCCCGGATCCGGTCGAGCAGGCGCGACCCCGTGGAGGGCGTCCCGGAAGGCGACGGGGACGACGGGGACAGGGCGGGGCTCGCGGAGGACGAGGGGATCGCGGCGGTGCCGTCCGGCGTGCCGGCGAGCTGGAGCGCGAGCAGCGCCGCGGCGATCGCGGCGAGGGCCGCGGACGCCCCGGCGACGGTCCGGCGCCGCCGCCGGGCCCCGGGCGGGTCCGGCGGGCTCGATGAGGCCGGCGGGTCCGGCGGGTCCGGCGGGTCCGTCCGGGCGAGGTCCAGCGTGGCGGCCTGAGCGCCCTCGGCCAGCTCCTCCCGGGACGCCTCGCCGTCGTCCACCGGATGTCCGAGCAGGCGTTTGAGCACCTCGTCCATGGACGGCCGCAGCGCCTGGTCCTTGTTCAGGCAGCGGGCGACGGTCCGGCGCAGGTCCTCCGGCAGCGCGCCGAGGTCGGGGGCGTGGTTGACGACGCGATTGAGCGTCGCCATGATCGTCTCCGCCGCGAAGGGCGCCCGGCCCGTGGCGGCGAAGACCATGGTCGCTCCCCAGGCGAACACGTCGGCGGGCCGGCCGACGCGTTCCTCGGCGATCTGCTCGGGCGCCATGTAGGCGGGCGTCCCGACGGCGCGGGTGGTGATCGTCCCGCTCTCGTCGATGATCTTCGCGATGCCGAAGTCGACGACGCGGGGGCCGTCCGGGGCGAGCAGCACGTTGTCCGGTTTGAAGTCGCGGTGGGCGATCCCCGAGTGGTGGATCGCGGTCAGGGCGGTGGCCGTGCCGGTGGCGAGCCGTTCGAGGGCCTCACCGTCCAGTGGCCCGTCGCGCTCGACGGTCCGGCGCAACGAGGGACCGTCGATCAGCTCGCTGGCGATGTAGGGGGTCTCGCCGTCGAGGTCGGCGGCGAGCACCCGGGCGGTGCAGAAGGCGTCCACCCGCCGGGCCGCGGCCAGCTCCCTGGCGAAGCGGGAACGGGCGTGGTTCTCCCCGGTGAAGCGCACGTGCAGCAGCTTGACGGCGGCACGCCGGCCGTCTTCGGCCTCCCCCAGGTACACGACGCCCTGGCCGCCCTCACCCAGCCTGCCACTGAGCGTGAAGTCCCCCAGCCGCGGCGGATCCCCGGGCCGCAGCGGTTCGATCTCCGGCATCGACGACCCCTCGTGTGCCCCTCGCGTGCGCCCCTCGCCACGCTCGCCGGGTTCAGCATGGCACAACCCGCCGGGGAAGATCCGCTGCTTTGACAACCGCGACGAATGCGGACGAAACCAGCATTCTCCGGGGCTCTCCCGGATCTCTCCGCCCGCCCTCCCGGATCCGCCAGAATGTTCCACCGACAGGGAGAACCCACCTCATGGAGACCTGGAGACGGGGGCGACTCATGCAGACGCCGGGGACGATCGTCCGCCCGGCCACGCCGGCGGACCTGCCGGCCGTGGCCGGGATCTACACCCACTACGTGGTCGGCAGCGTGGCCACGTTCGAGGAGACGCCGCCACCGATCGCCGACTGGTGGAGCAGGCTCGACGACCTCGCCGGCCGGGGGCTTCCGTTCCTGGTGGCGGAGGTGGACGGCGAGGTGGCCGGATACGCCTACGCCGCCCCCTGGCGGCCGAAGCCGGCCTACCGGCACACCGTCGAGGACTCGATCTACCTCGCCCCGGACCGCACCGGCCGGGGTCTGGGCGGCGCGCTGCTGGGGGCGCTGGTGGAGCGGGCCGAGCAGGCCGGCGTGCGCCAGATGATCGCCGTCATCGCCGGCACGGGGAGCGAGGCGTCTGCCGCCCTGCACCGCAGGTTCGGCTTCTCCACCGCCGGTCTGCTGGCGAAGGTGGGGCACAAGCACGGCCGCTGGGTCGACACCCTCCTGATGCAGCGGGAACTGGGCGGCGGAGGGAGCTGACCGGACGGGCCTCCGACGCACGAGCACTCGACATGCGGACGCTCAACACACGGGTGCTCAGCGCAGCTGCCGGAGGCCGCCACCGTCCAGCTGGAGATCATCAAGCGCGCCGGACGGCTGAAGGCGCCCGCCGCTGACCCGCCCCGCCGTACGGCCGGGTCCTCCGCACGGCCCCCTACGGCCGGGTCCTCCGCACGGCCGGCTCACTTCGGCCGGGTCCTCCGCACGGCCGGGTCCCGGGGCGGCGGCTACTCCGGCTCGGCGGACCCCCGCAGCACGCCGGGGAGACCGGCGGCGTATCGTTCCGGCGGCTGCTCGGGAGCGGCCTCCCCGGTCTCCTCGGCCCAGGCGATGCGGTCGAGCTTGAAGACCCGGACGTCCCGGCGGAGCCGGTCCATGCCCATGAGGTACCAGTGGCCGCCGCGCCCGCCCATGAAGACCGCCGGCTCCACCTCGCGGACGGTGGACCGGCCCTTCCGGTCCTCGTAGCCCAGCCGCAGCACCTTCCGGCGCAGCAGCGCCCCCTCGATCACCGCCGCCACCCGGGGGTAGGGCTCCGGCTCGGCCGCCGGACGGGCGGGGACCGCCGGCCACACCGTCCCGCCGTCCTCTCCGCCACCGGCCGCCCGCCCCGGACCGCCGTCGGCGGGCGGCCGCTCCGCCCGCCCGCTCCCGCCGCCACCGGCCGCGCCCTCTTCCCCGGCGTCCCCGGGGGACGGCATCGCCGCGGCGAGCCGGCGCAGGGCGTCGCCGGCGGGGCCGGTCGGCGGGGTGCCGGCGGCCCGGATGAGCGCCACGGCGACCGCGGCCGCCTCCTCGGCGGTGAAGGCGACCGGGGACGGGACGGCGGACACGTCGAGGGCGTGGCCGCCCCGCCCGCCGGGCTCTGCGCGCACGGGGACCCCGGACTCCCGCAACACGGCGAGATCGCGCTCGACGGTGCGCTCCCCCGCCCCGAGCCGGTCCGCCAGCTCGCGGACCCGCAGGAACCCCGGCGCGGCGGCGCGGAGCTCTTCGACCAGGGCGCAGAGCCGATCGGTGCGGTTCACACCTGTGACGTTACGCGCCGGCGCCGGCATCCTCCACGCCCCGGCCGGCCCATGACCACCGAAACGCGCATCGATCCTGTTACGGCGGTTGAATGGTCAAAACGACGCCGATAACCTGTCCCGACGCATCTCATTGGAGCTCGATGGCAGCAGGACCGAACCACCCCATGGGCATGGACCCCGCCCACTCGTCCTCCCCCTCCTCCGGGAAGGACTCGAAGGGTTCGAAGGCGTCCAAGGGCATCGTGCTCGGCGGCGTCGCCGTCGTCACGCTCCTGCTCATCGGCTACTGCAGCGCGCAGAACGACGACTACGACGAGGTCAACGCCGAGTGCGTCGACCTCGACAGCCGACAGCCCGACGGCTCCTACACCGTCGTGGACGAGGACTACTGCGACGACGACGGCGGCTCCCACTACCACGGCTCGCACGGCGCCTACGGGTGGTACTACGGGGGCGCTCGGTCCGGGGCCCGCATCCTGCACGGCACCACGGTGCGCCCCGCCGACGTCAGGATCACCAGCCGCCAGGGCACCGTGATCCAGCGCGGCGGCTTCGGCTTCCGCGGCAGGAGCGGAAGCTGAGCGCGGGCGGATGAGACGCGAGACCTCCGTCCCCAGGGACGGCTGGGAGGAGATCGTCGAGGGTCAGGGGCTGGCGTTCCACCGCTCGGCCCACCCCGGCGGCCTCGACCGCCCCTACTGGGACGAGTCCGTGCAGTACGTCTTCTCGATGGACGAGATCCTCGCCCTGGAGGAGCAGGTCGAGGAGCTGCACCGGATGTGCCTGGCCGTGGTGGACCATGTCGTCCGCCACGACCGCTACGCCGACTTCGCGATCCCCGAATGGGTGCGGCCGGAGATCGCCCGGTCCTGGGAACGGGCCGACCCCCACCTGTTCGGCCGGTTCGACCTGCGCTACGACGGCACCGGCCCCGCCAAGCTGCTGGAGTACAACGCCGACACCCCGACCAGCCTCCTGGAGAGCTCGGTCGTGCAGTGGTTCTGGCTGCAGGACCGCCACCCGGACGACGACCAGTGGAACTCCATCCACGAGCGGCTGATCGACCGGTGGCGGGAACTCGCGGAGGTGCTGCCCACCGGGCCGGCGCACTTCGCCTGGACGAAGATGGACGAGACCGGCGAGGAGGCGATGACCCTCGCCTACCTCCAGGAGACCGCCGCCCAGGCGGGCCTGAACACGGTCGCGGTGGCCATGGAGGACATCGGCTGGGACGGCCTCAACCTGCGGTTCGTGGACATGGAGCGGAGGGTGATCCGCTCCATGTGCAAGCTGTACCCGTGGGAATGGGCGGTCGCCGACACGTTCGGGGCGCGGGCGGTGACCCAGCAGGTGTCGATGACCTGGATCGAGCCGCTGTGGAAGATGCTGCTGTCCAACAAGGCGCTGCTGGCGCTGCTGTGGGAGCTGTACCCGGGGCACCCCAACCTGCTGCCGGCCTACCTCGGCGGACCGCGTGACATGACGTCCTACATCGTCAAGCCGCTCCTCGGCCGGGAGGGGGCGGGCATGCGGGTCGTCACGCCCGGCGGCGTCGTCGAGACCGGCGGCGGCTACGGCGCCGAGGGCCACGTCCACCAGGAGTTCCTGGCGCTCCCCGACTTCGACGGCTGGCGTCCCGTGCTCGGCGCGTGGGTCGTCCACGACGAGGCGGCCGGCGCCGGCATCCGCGAGACCTCGGGGTTGATCACCGACGACACCTCGTCGTTCGTCCCGCACCGGATCGAGCTGTGACCCGAGTTGTGACCCGAGCCGCGATCCGCACCCCCCGTCCGATCCCGACAAGCATCATCCCGAGCCCCGGAGAGAACCCATGAGCCCCAGCTCCCTGCCGGTCGCGATCCAGGCCGCGGCCGACGCCCAGACGCTCTCGCTCGGCGAGACCCTCGGCCGCGGCGCCCTCGCGATCGTCGCCTACGCCGTACTCGGCCTGGTCCTGATGATCGTCGGCTTCTTCGTCATCGACCTGGCCATCCCCGGCAAGCTCAGCCGGCTGATCAAGGTGGACTGCAATCCCAACGCCACCCTGCTCACCGGGTCGGGGCTGACCGCCGTCGGGCTCATCGTCGCGGCCTCCATCTGGTCCGCCGGCGGCGCCCTGCACGAGGGCCTGCTGACGACGCTGGTGTTCGGCCTGGTCGGCATCGCCGTGCAGACCGTGGCGATGGTCGTCTTCGACAAGGTCGTCGGGATCTCCGTACGCGACCTGGTGAAGGAGAGCGACCCGCAGCCCGGCGCCCGGCTCCTCGCGATCACCCACCTGGTGATCGGCCTGATCACCGCCGTCGCCGTCATCTGACCACGGCGAACCCGGATCCGGGCCGGTCCGGCCCCGTTCCCGGTCTCCGCCGTCGCCTGACCGCGCCGGGACCGATCCGGCCCGTTCCCGGTCTCCGCCGTCGTCGTCCGGCCGCGGCGGGCTCTGTCCCGCCCGCGTTCCGGGCCCGTTCCCGCGGCGCCGAAACGCGGGCCGGCGGGTACGGCGGCTGGCGCATCTCGTCCGACCTGGCACTCTTAGTGACGTGAGGGAGCGGATCGAGGAGGCCGGCGGCGACGGCCGGGCCGGTGGGACCACCGTCAGGATCGACGGGGAGGAGCCCGGCCCGGACCCCGGAGGCCCGGAGCAGGATCGGATACGGCAGGACACCACCCGCAGGCTGGAGCGGGCCATGGGCTCGCTGGGCACTGCCGCCATGGCCCGGATGGACGACCGGCTCATGTGGTTCCGGGCGCTGTCGGCGGAGGACCGCTCGTGGGTCGGGCTGGTCGCCCAGGCCGGGATCGCCGCGTTCGTGGAGTGGTTCCAGCACGCCGGCGAGGACCGGCCGACACCGAGCATCGAGTTCTTCGGCACCGCCCCCAGGGAGCTGAAGCGGTCGATCTCGCTGCAGCAGACCGTGGACATCGTGCGGACCGTGGTCGAGGTGGTCGAGGCGCAGACCGCGGAGCTGGCCGCGCCCGGCGGGCGGGAGCAGCTGCAGCAGGCGATGCTCCGCTACACCCGTGACGTGGCCTTCGCCGCCGCCCAGGTCTACGCCCGGGAGGCGGAGGCGCGCGGCTCCTGGGACGCCCGGCTGGAGGCGCTGATCGTGGACGCCCTGGTCCGCGGTGAGGTGGACGACGGCCTGCACTCGTGGGCCGCCGCGTTGGGCTGGACCTCCTCCCCCGTGGTCGTGCTGGCCGGGCAGGCGCCCGACGACGACCCGCAGGCGGTGGTCGACGGGCTGCGCGAGCGCGGGCGCAGGTCCGCGCTCGACCTGCTGGCGGGGGTGCAGGGCGACCGGCTGATCGTGATCGTCGGCGGGGCCGACAGCGTCGGGGCCGCGGCCCGGTACGTGGTGCCGCGCTTCGGCCCGGGGCCGATCGTGATCGGCCCGGAGGTCGGCGACCTGCACGCGGCGGCGAGCTCGGCGCGGGCGGCGATGGCGGGCCTGCGCGCCGCGCCCGCCTGGCCGGACGCCCCCCGGCCGGTCCACGCCGAGGACCTGCTGGCCGAGCGCGCCATCGACGGCGACGGCGACGCCCGCGCCCAGCTCATCGAGAACGTCTACCGGCCGCTGACGGGCACGCCGCTGCTCGACACGCTCGCCACCTACCTGGAGCAGGGCACGTCCCTGGAGGCCACGGCCCGGCTGCTGTTCGTCCATCCCAACACGGTCCGCTACCGGCTGCGTAAGATCACCGAGTTGACCGGGTACCAGCCCACCGAGGGGCGGTCGGCCTTCACCCTGCAGGTCGGGCTCATCCTCGGGCGCCTGTCCGAAACCTCGGTGACGTAGCCGTCTTTACTTAACGTCCGGGAAACTCCCACTGTAGGTTTCCTACAAAATTTTACGGAAGAACTTCGTCCGGATCCTTACCCGGATATCGAACCCCTACAGGGCAGTCTGGATTTCGTGCTCGCCATCGTCGCTCCGGGCCAAGGCGCCCAGACCCCAGGTTTCCTGACCCCATGGCTCGAGATACCGGGCCTGGCGGACCGGCTGTCCGCCTGGTCCGACCTGGTCGGCCTCGACCTGATCGCGTACGGCACCACCGCCGGCGCCGAGGAGATCCGCGACACCGCGGTCGCCCAGCCGCTGCTGGTGGCCGCCGCCCTGGCCGCCGCCGAGGCCCTCGGCGCGACCCCGGCCGTCGTGGCCGGGCACAGCGTCGGCGAGTTCGCCGCCGCCGCCCTGGCGGGGGTGCTCACCCCCGAGGAGGCCCTGACGCTGGTCCGCGAGCGCGGGCAGGCCATGGCCAAGGCCGCCGCCGTCACCGCCACCGGCATGACCGCCGTGCTGGGCGGCGACGAGGCCGAGGTCCTGGCCGCCCTCGACCGGCACGGCCTGACCCCGGCCAACGTCAACGGCGCCGGCCAGATCGTCGCCGGGGGCACCCTGGAGCAGCTGGAGGCCTTCGCCGCCGACCCGCCCGCGCGCGCCCGGCTGCGCCCGCTGCAGGTCGCCGGGGCCTTCCACACCGTCCACATGGCCCCGGCCGTCGACGCCCTGCGCGCCGCCGCGGACGGCCTCGCCCCCGCCGGCCCCCGGGTCACCCTGCTGTCCAACGCCGACGGCGCGGCCGTGGACGACGGCGCCGAGTTCCTCCGGCGTCTCGTCGCCCAGGTCGCCGGCCCGGTCCGCTGGGACGCCTGCATGGCCGCCATGACCGCTCTGGGCGTCACCACGATGATCGAGTTGACCCCCGGCGGCACGCTCACCGGCCTGGCGCGGCGCGGGATGCCCGGGATCACCACCGTCGCGCTGAAGACCCCCGACGACCTGAACGCCGCTCGAGAGGTTCTCTAGATGAAGACGACCCAGGGTGCTCCGGGCGCGAAGATCCTGGCCCTCGGCCACTACCAGCCGTCCAAGGTGGTCACCAACGCCGACCTGTCGGCGACCATGGACACCAACGACGAGTGGATCCAGAGCCGGGTGGGCATCAAGGAGCGGCGGATCGCCACGGCCGGCGAGTCGGAGATCGACCTGGCCGTGCAGGCCGGCGGCAAGGCACTGGCCGCCAGCGGCCTGTCGGCCGGCGACATCGACCTGGTGATCGTCGCCACCTGCACGCTGGAGGCGCAGATCCCCAACGCCGCCGCCCGGGTCGCCACCCGCCTCGGCATCGACGCCCCCGGCGCGTTCGACGTCAACACCGCCTGCTCCGGCTTCTGCTACGCCCTCGCCCTGGCCAACGACGCCGTCCGCGCGGGATCGGCCGTCAACGTGCTGGTCGTCGGCACCGAGAAGCTCTCCCAGTGGATCGACTGGACCGACCGCAGCACCGCGGTGATCTTCGCCGACGGCGCGGGCGCCGCGGTCGTCGGCCCGTCCGACGTCCCGGGCATCGGCCCGGTGGTGTGGGGCAGCGCCGGCGACAAGGCCGACGCCATCATGATCAAGGACCGCGACTCGTTCCTCCGGCAGGAGGGGCAGACCGTGTTCCGCTGGGCGACCACCGCGCTCCACCCGGTGGCCAAGGAGATCTGCGAGCGTGCCGGGGTGGACCCGGCCGACCTCGCGGCCTTCGTGCCCCACCAGGCGAACCTGCGGATCATCGAGGCCATCGCCCGCCGGCTCGGCGCCGACAAGGCCGTCATCGCCAAGGACATCGTGCTGGCGGGCAACACCTCGGCCGCGTCGATCCCGCTGGCCCTGTCCCGGATGGTCGAGCGCGGCGAGGTCCGGTCGGGCGGGCTCGTCCTGCTGCTGGGCTTCGGCGCCGGGCTGACCTACGCCGGCCAGGTCGTCGAGATCCCCTGAAAGCCTGTACGGCCCCGCCGTACGGAAAACCGCAACACCACATCGATTCCCAAGGAGAACACGCGACATGGCTCAGATGACCGAGCAGGAGATCCTCGCCGGCATCGGCAAGATCGTCAACGAGATCACCGGTGTCCCGGCCTCCGAGGTCACGCCGGAGAAGAACTTCGTGGACGACCTCGACATCGACTCGCTGTCCATGGTCGAGATCGCCGTCGCCGCCCAGGACGAGTTCGGCGTCGAGATCCCCGACGACCAGCTCAAGCACCTCAAGACCGTCAAGGACGTCATCAACTTCATCCAGAGCTGAGACGTCCCGACGCCTCCCGGCCCTGACCAGCGATTCGCAAGGAGCAAGAACGTGAGTACAGACCAGGTACGTGTCGTCGTCACCGGGCTCGGCGCGACGACGCCCCTCGGCGGAGACGTCGCCTCGACCTGGTCGGCGCTCCTCGCCGGTCGGAGCGGGGTCCGCGACCTCACCACGGACTGGGTCGACTCGGTCCCGGTGAAGTTCGCCGCCGTCGCCGCCGTGGACCCGACCGAGGTGCTGCCCCGGCCGGAGTCGCGGCGGCTGGACCGGGCCGAGCAGTTCGCGCTGGTCGCGGCCCGCGAGGCCTGGAAGGACTCGGGGATCGAGAAGGTCGACCCCGAGCGACTCGGCGTGGTGGTGGGCAGCGGCATCGGCGGCATCACCACCATCCTCGCCGCCTACGACACCTTCAAGGAGCGGGGCTGGCAGCGGCTCTCGCCGTACACCGTGCCGATGCTGATGCCGAACGGCGCCGCCGGCTGGATCGGCATCGAGGTCGGCGCCCGCGCCGGCGTGCACGCGACGGTCAGCGCCTGCGCCACCGGCGCCGAGTCGATCGGCTACGCCATCGAGATGATCCGCTCCGGCCGCGCCGACGTGGTCGTGGCGGGCGGCACCGAGGCCGCCATCCACCCGCTGAACATCGGCTCCTTCGCCGCCATGCGCGCGATGTCGCTGCGCAACGACGAGCCCGAGCGGGCGTCCCGGCCGTGGGACAAGAACCGCGACGGGTTCGTGCTCGGCGAGGGCTCGGGCATCGTCGTCCTGGAGTCCGAGGAGCACGCCCGGGCCCGCGGCGCCCACATCTACGCGGTGGCCGCCGGGGTGGGCTACTCCGCCGACGCCCACCACATCGCCCAGCCCGAGCCGACCGGCGCGGGGGTGATGCTCGCCATGCGCCGCGCCCTGCAGGACGCGCGCCTGGCCCCCGAGGACATCAGGCACGTGAACGCGCACGCCACCTCCACCCCCGCCGGAGACGTGGTGGAGACCATGGCGATCAAGGAGATCGTCGGCGGTCACCCGCTGGTCACCTCCACCAAGTCGATGACCGGGCACCTCCTCGGCGGCGCCGGGGGCATCGAGTCGGTCTTCACCGTCCTCGCCCTGCAGGAGCGGGTCGTCCCCGCCACGATCAACGTGGACGACCTCGACGACGGCGTCGAGGTGGACATCGTGCGCCGCGACCCGCGCGAGCTCCCGGGCGGACGCATCGCGGCGATCAACAACTCGTTCGGGTTCGGCGGCCACGACGTCGCCGTGGCCTTCACCAGCGTCTGACAGGAGCCTCGAATGACCGTGCTCGACAACAGGGTGGTGAGCGGCTCCCCGGACGGGGAGGCGGCCGATCCCCGCGACCCCCAGGTGCGGATGGCGGCGCTGCTCGACGAGGGCTCGATCCGGCTGATCACCCCGGTCGACCGCAGCGGCGTCCTGGCGGCCATGGGCCGCGTCGAGGGCGTGCCGGTCGTGGTCTTCGTCAGCGACGCCCGGGTCCAGGGCGGCGCGATGGGCTCGGCGGGATGCGAGCACATCGTGCACGCCTACGACGTGGCGGTCCGCGAGCGGGTCCCGGTCATCGGGGTGTGGCACTCCGGCGGCGCGCGGCTGGCCGAGGGAGTCGAGTCGCTGCACGCGGTCGGCCGCGTCTTCGCCGCGATGACCAGGGCCTCGGGCGTGGTGCCGCAGCTGTCGGTCGTGGTGGGCCCCGCGGCCGGCGGCGCCGCCTACGGCCCGGCGCTGACCGACATCGTGATCCTCGCGGACGAGGGCCGCATCTTCGTCACCGGCCCCGACGTGGTGCGCAGCGTCACCGGTGAGCAGATCGACATGGCCGCCCTCGGCGGGCCGGAGCCGCACAGCAAGCGCAGCGGCGTGGTGCACGTGGTGACCAAGACCGAGACCGAGGCGTACGTCCAGGCCCGGCGCCTGGCCGTGCTGCTCGGCCACCAGGGCGGCTTCCGCGGCGAGGTCGAGGAGGTCGACTTCTCGAACCTGCTCCCCGAGAACCCCCGCCGTGCCTACGACATCAAGCCGCTGGTCAAGGGCCTGCTGGACGAGCCGGGCGTGGAGCTGCAGCCCAAGTGGGCGCCGAACATCGTCACCACGCTGGGCCGTCTCGGCGGCCGGACCGTCGGGGTCATCGCCAACAACCCGATGCGGCTGGGCGGCTGCCTGGACGCGACCTCCGCCGAGAAGGCGGCACGGTTCGTCCGCATGTGCGATGCCTTCGGGGTGCCGCTGGTCGTGGTGGTGGACGTCCCCGGTTACCTCCCGGGCGTCGGCCAGGAGCACGACGGCGTGGTGCGCCGCGGCGCCAAGCTGCTGCACGCCTTCGCCGAGGCGTCCGTGCCGCGCGTCACGCTGGTCACCCGCAAGGCGTACGGCGGCGCCTACATCGCGATGAACTCCCGCGCCCTGGGCGCGACCAAGGTGTTCGGCTGGCCCACCACGCAGATCGCGGTGATGGGCTCGGTGGCCGCGGTGCGCATCCTCAAGCGGAGGGAGCTGGCGGCCGCCCCCGAGGCGGAGCGGGCGGCGCTGGAGACCCGGCTCGCCGAGGAGCACGAGATCACGGCGGGCGGCCTGGACCGGGCGATCGAGATCGGTGTGGTGGACGAGGTGATCAAGCCGGAGGAGACCCGCGGCGCCATCGCCAAGGTCCTCGCCCAGGCCACCCCGGCGCGCGGCGCCCACGGCAACATCCCGCTCTAGGTGTATTGATCACAAGCGTTGTCGACACCGACGAGGCTTGTTCATGGCGAAGACCTCCGGTGTGGTGGAGCTGTCCGGGAACGCACCGCCCGGAGGTCCTCGTGTCCCGCCGTAACGCCCGGTTGACCGTTCATGGCGGGCGTCTGCTCATCGAGCGTGTCCGTTCTGGCCGCCCCGTCGCCCCTGTAGCCGCCGAGAAGGGCATCTCCCGCGCCACAGCGCGCAAGGTCTCATCCGACGCGGCGCGCGCTCCAGCGCGGCGGCGTACTCGGAAAGGACGGTGTCGTGGGCGGGCGAGAGCCGGGTGAGGCGGGCACACAGGCGCCGCTTCATGATCTCGGAAGCGGATTCAGGCTCCTGAGACGCCCCGCTGTGCGTCATCTCGGAAGTCACACCTGGGAGGGTGCTTCCGAGATGGCGTAAATCTCGGAACTGCGACGCGGCCCGGCAGGCGCGCGAGTGCGGCCGGAGGGATCGCGGTTGCGACGTCCATCCAGCTTCGTCATCTTCGAGTCCCCTGGGTCGAACACGGACCGGCGATCAGTGCGTCGCGTTGCCCGGAGCTCAGGCGGTCCGGCCTCGGGGCGACGGCGTACGCGCCGCGCCCGAGCCGCTCCACGGTGAGCGGGTCGGAGAGGATCGGACGACGACTGATCGCGTCCAGAGCGTCGGCCGTCCGCTGGACGGACCAGTCCAGAGCCGTGGCGAGTTCGTCCACGGTGAGTGGCCGGGCGGCGCACACCAGCGCGGCCAGCACCGTCAGCGCGTCGCGGACGACGGCGTCGGTGAGGCCGCTGTCGTTCATCTGCTCGCTGATCCAGGTGAAGAACCGAGCCATCCGGCTCAGCCGGACGCCGACGGGCGTGCCGGCGCCGAAGATCTCGATCCCGTGCCGCGCGGTCGCCGCGACCTCGGCGTGTGTCCCGATGTCGGCTTTGAACGCCCGGAGCCAGACGTCGTCGTCGATGACGTACCGCTCGCGGCGACCGGAATCCCGGGTGCGCCCGACCAACTCGATCGCCTCGAGGAAGCCGATGGCCTTGGACACCGACGCCGGGCTGACCTGTAGCCGCCGTACGAACTCGGCGGACGTCAGGCCCCCGGAGTCGGAGGTGAGCAGGCAGACGAACACGCGAGCGGGCATCCGGGGAAGGCCGATCCCCACCAGCAGCGTCGCGAACTGCTCCACGAAACCGCGCACGGACTCGGCCGGCCGCCCGTCGGCCGGCGGCTCCGTTGCCCGAACCGGTCTGCGGCGGCGGGCGCGCTGCCCGGCGGCCTGCTGGGCGCGATCGGCCAGGTAGCCGCCGGGCGCGCTGTTGCGCGCCACTTCGCGACTGATCGTGGACGTGGGCCTGCCCAGCCGCCGGGCGATCTCGGCGTATCCCAGTCCTTCGACCAGCCAGGTCGCGATCTGCTGGCGATCCTCGTGGGTCAGCCTGCCTCCGGGCATGGGTCCGCCCTCCTGTCGGTTCGGGTCCGCGGGTGCGTTCACCAACAGTACATTGCAACGACTGGTTGGCGGGGATTGCATTTACTAACAACCCTGTTGCAACGATCAGCGCGAAAGACCAGTACTGGAGCACATAATCGGAGGCATATCGTTGACTGTAGTTGAAATGCAACGTAGCCTTTTCTCGTTCCGAAAGAACCAGGAGGGACGAGGAACCCCTTATGGCAAGAGCGTTGGATGTGTCCCGGATACGAGCTCGCGTCTCCGAGCTGCTCGCGGAGTACCGGATTCCGAGTGCCGTGATCGGCGTCCTCAGCGACGGGGAGATCACCGACTTCGCGGTCGGCGTCAAGGACATCTCCACGTGGGAGCCCGCGACGACCGACACCATCTACCAATGCGGCTCCGTATCCAAGACATGGACCGCCCTCGCCTTCATGCAGCTCGTCGACGAGGGGAAAGTCGCCCTGGACGAGCCGGTGCGGGCCTACCTTCCTGATTTCCGGGTCGCCGACCTCGACGTCAGCGCCAAGGTCACACCCCGCCATCTCCTCAACCACACCAACGGCATCGAGGAGAGCTACGGAGATCCGGGCGAGGACGACGATGTGTACAAGCGCATGGTGGAGAACATCGCCAGCGCACGCCAGGTCCACCCCTTGGGCCACACGCACGGCTACAGCGCGGCCCTGGGCTACGCGATCCTCGCCCGCATCATGGAGGTGATCGACGGCAAGCGGTGGGACGACATCATGAAGGATCGCCTGTTCGACCCCTTGGGACTGACCTCGACGAGCAGCCGGCATGAGCACGCGGACCGGAACCGGGCCGCGACCGGATACCTGATCCGATCCCTCGAAGAAGGCCCCGTCCTCTCACCGCTGGGTCATCTGCCGCGCTCCTTCGGCCCCGGAGGCAACGTCAACACGACAGCCCGGGAATTGCTCACGATGGCGTACGTCTTCCTCAACGAAGGAAAAGCACCGAACGGGACCAGAATCGTCTCACCCGGCATCATCCGTGAAATGACGGAGTCGCGCGTCCCCGTACCTGACCCGTACATGTTCGGGCCGGAATGGGCACTCGGCCTCATCGTGTGCGATTGGCACGGTCAAACCGTCTACGCCCACGACGGCAGCACAGTCAGCCAAAGCGCCCGCCTGCGGATCCTGACGGAATCGAACATCGCCATCTCGATGCTGGCGAACGCCGGGCCGCGCGACAGCTTCTACCGGAAGGTTTTCAACGAAATCCTGACCGATCTCGGCGCGATCACGATCCCCGGCCTGCCGGAGCCCGACCCGACCCTGACCCTCGATCCGTCCAGATACGAAGGATCCTACGAGCGCCCTGGCACCCGTTACGAAGTGGCGGCCGACCACGGAGAACTCCGCCTCAAATTCACCCTGAACCCCATGGAGGCGCAGCTCCTCAATAAACCAGAACAGCTCGAATACGAGCTGCATCCGATCAGTGCGACTCACTTTTTGATGCCTTCGGACGATCCGCTCGAGGACCCTCAAACCGTCGCGATATACGACTTCAAGAATGGCGCCGCACAATTTCTTCACATCAATTGCCGGGTAAATCCGAGAGTCAATGAGGAGAGTGCAAAAATGCACGTCATGGCTGTTTCCACGATTTCTGACGACAACGGTTTCTGGGATTCCCTGAAGAAGGCGCACGGCCGGCTTCCCAAGGGTGCCAAGTGGACGCTGGCGGTGGCGAGCACCGACGGGACCAAAGCGGTGAACGTCATCGTCCATGACTCGATCGACGGCGTCAGGAGCTTCTTCGAAGATCATGCCGGCCTCTTCGCCACGACGGAATACTTCGAGGCCGACGCGTCCAACGCGGTCGGCCTCCCGACGACCTGACCGCTCCTTGCGCCGCCGTCCGCCCAAGCCGCGACGGCGGTGCACCATTCAGATCCATGCGGCCGTCGTCCTGCTTGGAGGTACGTGCGGTCCTCGGCCACAACTCCGTCCGATCACCCAGAGTAATCACCCCAGGTCGGCGCTTCCTTGCGGGTTCCCTCGCCGATTCGGTCACTTGAACCGATCGGAGCGCAGATCAGAGCGCAGGCCAGCGGTTGCGGCTACGGCGCGGACTCCGGCTGACAGCGGCCGAGCGGGGCCGCTCTGGTCACGTCCAGCGAAGTGGTGTATGAGCTGCCCTTCGCGTGATCCTGTTTCTGCAGGTTAAGCGGTGAGTGTCTGCGGGAGGGGACTCTGTTGC
>NZ_JBVJKQ010000013.1:217132-320878 GCF_055585205.1 Streptosporangium sp. NPDC053982 | reverse complement strand
GTTGACGCGAAGGACCGCTCATACCCCGTTAGATATCCCGGCCGCCACCGACGACACAGACCGTGAATCCTCATGTGCGAAGAACAGGGCTAGAGTCCTGACCATGGCCCGCCGCATCGACTTCTACGACGACCCCGACGCACCCAAGCCCAACAGCCTGGTCCCGTCGGTCAACGTCGTGGTCACCAACGACGCCGGCGAGATCCTCATGATCCGCCGATCCGACAACGGCAACTGGGCTGTGCCCGGCGGCGCGATCGACCTAGGCGAGTCCCTGCCCGAGGCCGCGATCCGCGAGACGCTGGAAGAGACCGGCATCACGTGTGAGATCATCGGCCTGGTCGGCACCTACACCGACCCCAAGCACGTCATCCTCTACACCTCCAACGGCGAGGCTCGTCAGGAGTTCTCCATCGTGCTGACCGCACGGGCCGTCGACGGCGAGCCGACGCCGAGTGATGAGTCCCGCGAGGTGCGGTGGGTGCCTCGTGAAGAGGCCGGCGCATTGTCGATGGACCGGTCAATGCGCCTGCGGATCGGCCACTTCCTCGACGGCCGGGCGGTGCCGTACATCGGCTGAGGTCAACGCCGATCGAGGGCGCGGCGTTTCTTCGGAAGCCAGCGGACGATATCGCCGCTCATGCAGCTCTCGGCGAACCCGCACATCAGCTCCGTACGCCCCTTCTGCTCCGCAGGGTCCACGCCTGCCATGGCCGAGTTGTTCCAGAGTCCGTCAGGAATGAGGAACCGGGCAGTGCGGTCAGCCGAGTGCAGCTCGTCCAGATACAGGAGGGCCCCCATCGCGTCGTCCTGGTTGTAGGAGCGGGACTTCTCCGGGAGCCACCGATCCAGGTACGCCGTGAGGATCTCCGCATCGCGCTCTTCACCGAAACGGGCCAGGGCGAAGCAGTACCCCTGCCCGGCGTAGACGAGTTCGCTCCCCAGGAGCAGTGCGCCAAGCTGTTCGCGGAACCGTATGCGCCGGTCCATGCCGATCAGCCACGCCGCCGTCATGCGTGCCCGCCACTCGCTGTCCAGCAGGACACTCAGGTCATCGTCCGTGATCTCCCGCGCGTCCTTGGCCAGCGACCGGGCGAACCAGAGAAAGGCCGGATCAGGCAGACTCAAAAAGTTGCCGTGCAGCAGCTTAAGGTAGCGGCGGATTCCGCCCATGCCGGGGGATACGTAGCGCTTGGCCAGCGCCATCATCTGATCGTCCGGAGAAATCGGCAGGCGCACCGGCCCATCATGCCCGAGCGGTCAACACCGCCTCTACGGCGCGGACCGCGGCCAGGATGCAGGGTGTTGACGCCGTGATCGATCGCGAGACAAGATGCTCGGGACCGTAGCGCGAGTGGATCTCCGCCAACCGGTCGGTGACGCCGAGGGGTACGCCGTCCGGGCTGGTGGTCATGTCGCAGTAGGTCAGTGCCTCGACCAGCTCGGGGCGTTCCTGGTCGAACTCGCTCATGAGCGCGTCGAAGAGGCCGCGGTTGCGCGCCTCGTTGACCGCGCAGGAGTGATGAGCGACCAGGCGGCAGAGCCGGGCGTCGGCCTGGTGGACATTGCGCAGGTACCGGGCGCCGTCCAGTGGATGAAAGCCGGTGTCGACGAGATCGGGTGCGTAACCGATGTCGTGCAGCCAGGCCGCGGCGGTCAGCAGGTCGGCCTCCTGGCCGAGGATCGGCGCCAGGGACTCGGCACGCGCGGCCACTCCTTGCGTGTGGACCCAGCGGCGCGGCAACGGCTCACGCAGGAGGTTTTCGGCCAGGTCGCGTGCCCATTCAGCATGTCCCATACGGCTCACGATAGACGCCGGCCTCAGGGAGGTTTCCAGGGTCGGCGCCAGGACGTCCTTAGACGTCTTAATCCGGGGCAGGCCGGACGAACCGGCCTTTGCCGTGCGCAGTGGTGATCAGCCCTTCGCGCTCCAGCTCGGCCAGGGCGTGGCGGACGGTGTTGCGCGAGGCCCGGTGCCGGCGGCACAGCGCGTGCTCACTGGGCAGCATGGCCCCGGTGGGCAGCGCTCCGGTGCGGATCTGCTCACGCAGGCCGCGGGCGATCGCCTGGTAGCGGTAGGCCGCCTGCCGCTCCGGGTCCTCGCATCTGACGACGCGCCCCTTGCCGGGCAGGGTGACGATGAGGCCCTCGTCTTCCAGGACCGCCAGGCCACGCCGGGCCGTGGAGCGGGCGATGCGGAACCGATCGGCGAGGGCCGTCTCTGAGGGCAGGGTGCTGCCCGGCGGGTAGGTCCCCGCGGTGATCTGCGCGCGGAGCCGATCGGCGAGCTGGTGGTAGACCCGCCCGCCGGTCAGCCAACTGCTCTCAGCAACCGACATCGAAGGCCGGGTTCAGGAGCGGTAAGCCTGGCGGATCTGGCTGAGGTCCAGGCCGAGCTCTTCCTGCTCGCCGTCGCGCCAGCCGGCCCGCGCCGCCTCGGCGATCCGGTCGGCCGCGGGGAACAGCTTCAGGCACGAGACGCGCTCGTCGTGCTCGGCGCCCCAGTAGTACCACTGGAACGCCAGGTGGGCGTAGACGCGGCGGGGGCGGAACGCGCTGTCGGTGACGTCCAGGCGCGGCCGGTTCTTGCTGTCGGTGATCAGGACCGCGATGATCTCCCGGTTGATCAGCTCGTTGCGGAGCGCGGTGAGCAGCTCCACCTGGTAGGCGTGCTGGCTTTCTTTCACGGTGCCCATGACTGTTGTAGCTCCCATCGGATGGTGGAGGGCGAAGACCCCGGGATCAGGCAGGGGTCGCATGCCGATGAGCTTCGTCGCCGGGGAGGGACTCGGGCACCGCAAGTTAGGGACGTCTAGGGACGTCTTATGTTAGCGTCGCAGGCACCGGCCCTCCTGCTACGGAAGGTGCGTCCCCTGATGAACGAAAACCTCCGGCACGCCTTCATCCGGGCGCGACTGCAGCCCGTCGACATCGCCGCCCGCCTGGCGGTCGACCCCAAGACCGTCGCCCGCTGGATCAGCGGCCGCATCCCCCATCCCCGCCACCGCCTCGCGGTCGCCGACCTCCTTGGAGCCGAGGAGAGCGACCTGTGGCCCGACGCCGCCCGCGGCCGGCGCGTCCCTGATGAGATCAAGGCGATCTATTCCCACCGCTGGGCCGTACCCGCCGACGTCTGGCGCACCTTCTTCGAGACCGCGACCGAAGAGATCGGCATCCTCGTCTACAGCGGCCTGTTCCTCGCCGAAGACGCCGGCCTCCTGCGCATCCTCACCCAACGAGCACGAGCAGGGGTACAGGTCCGCATCCTCCTGGGCGACCCCAACAGCCCGGACGTCGCCGCCCGAGGCATCGAGGAAGGCATCGGAGGCGACGTCATGACCGCCCGCGTCCGCAACACCCTGACCCTCTACCGGCCCCTCCGAGACGTCGAGGGCATCGAAATCCGGCTGCACCGCACGGTGCTGTACAACTCGATCTACCGTGCCGACGGCAGCCTGTTGGTCAACCTCCATGCCTACGGCATCCGAGCCTCCGAAGCACCGGTCATTTACCTGGCCGGCACCGAGAACGGCAACGCCGCGACGACCTACCTCGACAGCTTCGAACGCGTCTGGACCAGCACCGAAACAGCAGCTCAGACGAGCTGACAGCCCTGCACCCCAAGATCGAACGTAACTTATCTGTTCGCTTTCAAGGCGTGCGCCGCCCGCGGCGGCCCACGCACGTGCTGGGCTCCTCCTGGCCGCATTGCGGCTCTCCGGCCGGTCGCGGCCAGGGACGCCCTGCACGGTTAGAGAACACCAGCGACCATCCCTCACTCTTGCCTAGCCGTCCGGACCGCACCAGAGAGGCACAGGTAACACATACGCCTCCAGCAAGATAACCCATACTGACGCCAACAAGTTGTATGGTCTGGTCCATGAAAGGTGACCCAGGATGCACCGGGCTCGGACGCACTTCTCCCGCAATACATCGCGCCCTTCTACCCGGAGCCAGCTAAGGGCCTCTATCCCAGAACTACAGCGAGCCACGAACCAGCCGGCAACATTCCGAAAAGCTGTACCAAACTACGCATGCAGGCATGACAGGGTGCATAATGACCGAGAACAGTAGGCGGCTCCACATATCACAAGCTCTCAAGCAGTATTGGGATAGCCAAGGGCCAAAAGAGACCTACCGTGTCCCCCTCCGAGGTCACATGACTCTCGAGGTCATCGACGTCCCTCTCTCCATTCCCGTACTCAACGCGGACAGCTTCCGGATCGCGCCTCAGCTCGATGAGCATCCCCAGCGAGAACTGGTACGTTCTGACCCATACTCTCCAGCTGCCCAGCAGCTCGTAAGTGACCTGGTTAAGAGCGTGCACAGACATTCCCAGGATCTCAAGGAAAACATCGGCGAGGAGGGTCAGAGCCAGCCAGGTGTCATAACTCGCGAAGGCAAGTTGATCAATGCCAACACCCGGTGCGTACTCCTTCGTGAGCTTGCCCGTGAGGGCAGGACAAAGATAACGACTCTACGTGTAGCAGTTCTCCCTGCCGATGTAACCGATCAAGAGCTTCTGGAACTTGAGATGCTGCTCCAGCAGCAGGTAGAACTCAAGGATGAGTATCGCCTCGTAAATCAGCTCACTATGATCAAGAAGCTCCATGACGCCGGTGTGAGCGACGACGCGATTGCAAGGAAGCTCAGAATACGAAGTGCTAGAAGCATGAGCGCCGGAGCACGTGTGCGCGAACTCCGGGAAGTCCTTTTCCTGATGGAAAGAACGAGACGACTAACAGAGCCAAGACTGTCTATCACTACCTTTGCTTCAGACCGTGACAAGGAACAGAACTGGCGAGAATTGTTGCGGGAAGTGAAGCGCCTTGATAGCACCCAAGGTCGCGAAGCAGCAGATGCACACATTCTCGGCTGGCTCATCGCATATCTCACCGGGATCGATTCCGTTCACAAGCTCCGGCTCGCCAACGGCGACTGGGTCGAACGTGGCGTCATCGATCAGCTCGCGCAACACCACCACGCCCTACATGACGCCATTGCCGGCAAGCAACAAGGAGAGACAACACCTTCAGGCCGTCCCGATAAGGTCGATCAAATCCCCGGTCTCGACTTGCTTGGTTCTCTCGAAGAGACATTGCCAGCCGAATCAGTCAAACCTCAAGTGCAAACCCTCGCCAACATTGTGGCACAAGCCCATCAGGCAGGAACCAATCACCATGTTACATTGCCCAACGGAACATCAGTATCCGCACCGGAAGTTCTAGAAAAAGTTGGCAATACTGTCAATAAAGCGATAGCAGCAGAAAAGCGGCGCAATAGGGCGGGTACAAGACTGACACGACCCCAGGGCTATCTGGACAGCGCACGCTCATCTCTTAACGACGCAATTAAAGCAATATATGAAGCAAAGCCAGACCCGGCATTCCATGCCCACCAAAGAGCAACCCTCAATTCCATGCTGACTGAGATCGAGGATCTGGTCGATCAAGCCCGCACCGCGCTTGAACAGGGCTTGATTGATACAGAAGAGGGCTAGGGACTCAGAAAATGACATACCCAGAATTCGCGCCCGCCATTAGAGTAAGCGCCGATGACAATAACCCCTGCATTCGCATCGAGCAAAATGGCATTGACAACGATGCTTGGGATGAGATCGCATTAGCCATAGGCAACGAACTGCCGGCGCCCGGCCTTCCGTTGCTTATACTCCCAGAAGTACTAATAAAAAATCGCAAGACACTGCAAAGCATTTTGGCACGTTACACGATCGGCCTACGTCCTGACGCTAGGGTTCGCGATCTCCTTATACGTTCCATCGAGGATGACCGTGCCATTCGCGCGTCCTTGAATCTTTCACAAGCTGCAACTAGTCCACCAATCACCAATGATTCTGATCTTAACAATACGGGTCCGAAGCTAACACGAGATCTCCGCCCTTTCCAACTGCGTGACCTCAACCGCCTTACACAACTTCGGCACGGGGCTAATTTCTCGGTTCCTGGCGCGGGCAAGACAACCGTAACCTACGCCCTGCATGATCAGGAACGTCGGCGCGGCCGGGTCAATCGGTTGCTCGTTGTCGCCCCCCTTTCGGCCTTTGATGCATGGGAAGAGGAGGCCCATTCGATCTTCGAACCGCATCTGACCATCGCTCGTTGGAGAGGCGGCGCGGCCCCAGACGCAGATGTGGTCCTCATTAACTATCAGAAACTCACTGGAGCCGTTAACCCACTTTCGGCATGGATGTCTCGACGTTCCGTCCACTTGGTGGTCGACGAGGCCCACCGGGCCAAGCGTGGCGCAACAGGACAGTGGGGCCGCGCCCTTCTCGCGCTTGCGCCCCTTGCCGCACGCCGTGACATTCTCACTGGGACACCAGCACCAAATCACCCAAAAGATCTGGCAGCTCTTCTTCAAATCTTGTGGCCCAATGGCGAGAGAGCAATTGAGCTCCCACGGCGGGCGTTACTTACAGACCCACCTGCTGAAGCTATCGCAGCGGTTAATGACGTGATCCGACCACTCTATGTGCGGACCACTAAAGAAGAGCTCGGCCTGCCCGATGTCTCTTTTAAGGTCGAGCCAGTTGCCCTTCGTCCTATACAGCAGGGCATTTATGATGCGATGCTAGATCTGTACTCAGGAAAGTTCTCGCTGGACCGGCGTGACAGTGCAATGTTCGCTCAGATGGGCGAAGTCACTATGTATCTTCTCCAAGGCGCATCTAGTCCTCGCCTTTTGTCGAATACCGCTGACCCTGCCCGGGCTTACAGGTATCCTTCGCTGGCTATACCTCCCGGCAGCAGGCTCGCCAAGCTCCTTGAGGATTATCCTGACCACGAAATCCCCGCCAAGTTTCAACGGGCGATTCAGATAATTTCCCAAAACGCGGAGGCTGGCAAGAAGACCCTAGTCTGGTCTAACTTTCCGCACAACCTGATTCATCTTGAGATGCATCTCGGAAGACTACAACCAGCGTTGATTTATGGAGCAATACCGAGCGCTGAAGATGCACCAGATGGTGTGCGCACCCGTGAACGAGAAATACAGCGCTTCAGGTATGACCCAGACTGCATGGTTCTTTTGGCAAATCCACAGGCGATGTCTGAAGGCGTCAGCTTGCATTACGTTTGCCATGATGCCATATATATAGACCGCACCTTCAATGCGGGCCAATATCTCCAATCACTAGATCGCATCCACCGTCTCGGACTGCAGGACGGCATCACAACAAACATTACAATTCTAGTGTCGGCAGGCACAATCGACGTCAGTGTAGACAATCGCGTGGCTGAAAAGACCCGACGGCTTGCTCGGATGCTGGCAGATCCCGCGCTAGTGCAAATGGCTCTACCGGATGATGAAGAATACGGCGAGCCTCTTGAGGATCTAGGCGACATTGAAGCCATACTCACACATCTCGGCAACGCCCCCACATCACCTGCCAATGGCTAAGCTGAGGTTCACCCGGCATGAAATCCGTGCTGCTCTCATAGTCGCTAGCCTTATCGACCAAGGCGGAACAGTTCTCGACGATGCAAGGCGTGCTTATGCTGATGCTATCACTCAAGGTATTTACTCAATAGACGATCTACAGAGCGGGGAATGCCTACTCGTCAAGACTGGCCTGCTCAAGCGCGACAGAGACATGCTTGTCCCTACAGCAGCTCTGCTAGTCCTCAACGCTGTTAACGAACAAGTAGCTTCGCTGATCCTCGTTTCGCTCCTAAAATCGACGCCAGATTATTACGCTGGTCCAGCGCCCTTTGATGCATTCAGCGCCAACTCGCCATTCGATCTGCAATCTCATCATTTACTGGGAGAAAAAGGTGAGTTGCTCGTAGTCAATGAATGCATTCAGGAGCTGGCGAGTCTTGGTCGAGAAGACCTCGCACCGAGAGTCCAGCGTGTCAGTCTTATCTCGTCATCGCTCGGCTTCGATGTAGTAGCCCCATCCAGGCATGGCAACGCTAGGCTACTTGAGGTAAAGACACAATCTGGGCCAGCAACATCATCCTTCCGGCTCTTTCTTACCAGAAACGAGTTTGAGGTAGGAAGGAGGAACAGTAGCTGGGCATTGATGGCATGTGTTGCGCCAGAAGGCCTTGGCGGTAGCGCTCAAGTCCTTGGATGGTGCCGAGCTGCCGCATTATTACCGTACTTGCCAGCCGATGCAGCTGGACGTTGGACTGAGGCGCTCGTGCATCTACCTATCTCTAAGCTAAACGCAGGTCTGCCTGGATTCCTTTAGCGCAAAGGCTAGAAAGTGAGAGCTTGCTGCTCAACAACCTGAGTCTGCTCAATAGTGGGGTGGGCTTCGATCCGAAGCACGGACATGGGCATTTGGATACCAAGGAGGGCCCGCGGCTCCAGCTTCAGGAGACGATCTCCATGCCGACGCGCTACGGCCTTCAGTGCCGACTGTCCTTGCACGCCTCTCAACCATTCTGCGAGCCGGCGTCTATTTTCAAGACTATCAAACGCCTCTTCTAGATACAATCCGTATAGTGTGTTAGTCGGTGTAACCCCGAAGGTATTGATTATGACCCTGAAAACGCTCTTGCTCATAGGACTTATCATAATGTGGGGAGTAGGAATGCGCTCAAGCTCATACCAGACAGGTCGCCGCGTACGACACAGATATGCTTTCTGAATGCCTTCGCTCTCTGCCTGGGTTAGTAGCTCGTCGATAACCGCTTGCTCCCTGTCCTTTTCGGTAAGGTTTAGGATCCAGCAACGCTCGCCTTTCTTGCGCATCTCATTGTGCAATTCCTCAGTAAGATCGTCCTCTTCTACCTCACGAAGCCGGGCGAGTGCAGGACGATAAGTCTCTGGTGGTAGGTCCTGTACTTCTTTGTCCGTCCGCAAGAAGAACGTATTACTGCCGGTAGCAACGCCCCTCCTGACCTTTAGGATATCGCCCAACAAAATCGAATCTTGAGAAGCTCCGCCCACGACCTCTGACACCTCAAGCCCGCTGGGCATAAAGGTCCTGGGCACTGATCCCTCACGAGCCCTCGATACGAGGAGAGATCCCTCAAATCCGCTCTCACTATTTCGCTTCACCTCAAATAGGTAAAGCGGAGATGGGTTAGCGGCTTGTGGCCCTACAAAAAGGACCATAGCCGAGACCTGGGCTGTCGGGAATACCTCTTCGTCGTCAGGAAAAAGGTGTATCTCGGTAGGCCTTGTTGGATCCAACCACAAATATCGGCGGACGGAGCGCGCGTAATCTGCCTCCAGCCAATTTATTGGGAGAAGCAGGCAAAGGCTATCCTCCGCCCTGAGCGCGCGAAGTGAAGCTGCCAAAAAATAAGTGGACAATCCCGCTCTTCCGGCAGGAGCAAGAACCCCCGACGCTTTTGCAGCTGCCCGCTTCTCATCCATGCTGAGTAGTTGGTGCCTTGTATAAGGAGGATTGCCGTAGATTAGTCGGCGCCCTCCTATCTCCTTCCATTCCTTCGTCAGCCAACTGAGAAAGTCTTGACGCCACAGCGTCAGTCTTTCCGTTAGACCTGCACCAGCCAAAGCTGGAGAAGCTGCCAGAAGTCCCAGGGTTACAAGGTTGATGTCGACTGCATGAACGTTTGCCTCAGGCCATAGTTTCAGTGCGGATGCGCTAAAAGCGCCGACTCCAGCTCCCGGGTCTGCAATAGCAGCCGGCTCTTCTTCATGTCTTTTCACGATGCCCTCTATGTAGGACATCACGTCTTTCGGCGTGAAGAATGTTCCCAGGCGTCGACGTTGCGCCCCAGCTACGAGACGTTCATATACTGTACCAAGCACGTCTTCGCCGGCTAGGCTTTGCTCCATAACCAAATCTATTATGGAGCTCTTTACATCTGGTGACGTGCGAATCCAGCTCACTACATCGTCTGGCCAGGATTCTGTCCGTATTTTGGTCTCTGCGGCGAGGGCTTTCGCAACGCCCCCCAAAGCCCTGAGAAGCTTTCGCTCATTTTCCTTGGCCCCGAGTACAGCCTCTTCCGGCAACGGCTCCAAGAATGAAGAATGTCCTTCACACCAAGCGACTGTCTGTGCAACTGCATCGTCGAACTTGGACTTGGTTGGCCTCTGAGGCTTCTGCGGCAAGGGGGGCCTTATCTTGAGAGCCTACACCAAACATGGTGAGGCCAAACGTGCGCGGAATCTCGTCATTATAGCATGTGTTACACGGTATTAGGTACTCTACCGGGCGCAAGCAGTAGGGAAATCAAGCACGAGTTGAGACCTGGATCACACAAATACTGAGTTTCCGCTGTGGCCCAGAATATATTTTTGGAGCTCGACCAGCGCTTTAAGGCAATAGTTCTTGGTGAACATGCTCATTCATTCAGCATGACGCAACTCTCCCCCGAGGGTCAATCGCCGGGAAGTCTCGGTTTGGCCGAGATTGCAACCTTTACTGTCTTTTCCGTTACCCATAGTGTATGTACAATCATCGCTCCTCCGTAGAATACTGCATCGAAGCAGAGGATAGCCAGCAGGCGATTCTGTGCAGTTTCATAGTCCATAAGGAGAGCGAGAAGAGAGAAGAGAGTTGTACAGGCCACCCAGCGCATGCTTCTGGTATAGGATCCAAATAGGTGAGGCCAATGCTTGGTCTGACGCAATATCTCAAAACGTGGTGAGCTCACGTAGGTCATCGCTATCGTAATTGCTGCGATTATAAATCCGAGCAGTGTGCCATGTAAACCCAAGATTGCCGCATACAATTCCTTGCGGCGCCCCTCCAGCATTTCTTGCGTAAAGCTATCGAAGATCGGGAGGAGCGACAGCTTGTATGTGACAGTGGACGCGATAATAAATACTAGAAGCTCTTTAAGGAACAGTGGAACTCGCCCTCGTCGCACTGTCTTTGCCTTTCAGGAGATGAGCTCAGCACTCAGAGGACAGACTAGCCGACGACGCCGACAAAAGATCTTCATAAATGTCGCGGTAGGCCTCCACGATCGTCCGATATGCATCCCTACTATCGAGAACCCTTGATCTTGCGGTCAATCGCAGTATTGATCTTTTACTGATCAAGTGATCCGCTAGGAGGTTGATTTCATCAACTTTCCCAGTAGCATCATCGACGATTGCAGCTCTTAGTTCTTCTGTTTGTTCATGCAGGTCTTCCCGACTTATGATCTTACGCAGGAACTCGGTCAGCTCTGGCTTGAGGTTTGTTCTTTTGTAAGGCTCGGGCTGCAACACTATGCCCACGGTCGCTGCGCCACTGCCCGTAGCTGCAGCTTCGAGGGCCTTTCCTAGGGATTCATTTGCCTCGGATATGGCGGCGATATAGGACCGACGCACTCGCATCGTAAGTTTGCGAATAGACTTCCTTCCTTGCAGCTGACTGGCCACATTATGGCGAAGAAGCGCTTCCAATGTGAAGCGAGTTACAGATCCAGATAGGGCGTACTGGACGTACGATGGCAGTCGTGTTGCCCGGGGTCCGTAGTAGTTATGTTCTACACCTACGATGCCGCTTGGAAAAACGCATATATGCGACATCTCACATATACCTTCATTGTCCTCGAGCGAAAGATTGCGCAGCCTGCCACCGAATTCAGATTGAGGTAACCCATTCTTTCGAATAGATCCCAGGCGCATCCTGGTAATTTCCGACACGTCATCTACCCATGCGCAAAGGGCGTTTCCGTCCGCCTGTGTCATGTACCGGGCGCTGTCAGAATCAAATGGCAGGTCCTCGATTGCTTTAAATGCGGCAGCTAGTTCCATGTCGACGTTTCTTGGAACTCCAGAGTCATCAGCTCCCGCATCGATCCGGTAGAAATAGATATTGCGCTCGACGGTCGCAGGGCTCTGGCTTCGTGCGGTAGTTCGACGGGACTGAGGGCTCATAGGTCTAGAATGCCACTAGAAGAGGTACCCTGACATGCCTTAACCAATTTCGGGGCGAAATGTCCAGATTGCGAATGGAAGCCATTCTCCGAGATGTCTGAATTGAGGCATGAGCGGCAGGTTTAGTCCTTGATGGTTATGATCATCCTATTTATCCTGTTGGTCAAGCCTGTCGCAGTCGTCGGCGGAACGTGCCTGGCCACGCCGGAGACCAGAGCTCGTTCTCGTCAGAGGAGCGATGATGCGCTAGAGGCTATTTGTCGCGCATCTTAAGCCTGCAAAGGTCGCCCCTCGCGGTATGGAGCGCTTGCTGGGGCATCTAAGCCATGTTCAACGCCATAGCCATCGTCGTCCCCTTCCCTTGATCGAGGTCCTGCCGCGTCGCTTCCGGTGCTCGGGCCTGGCAGCCCTGCGCTCCGGGTCGACTTGCCACCGGATGACGTGGTTCCGCTCCTGATCGGCGCCGGGGAGATGTGGGGGACGATCTTGCGTAGCCATCACGTTGCGTTGGCTATTTGCCCAGTTCAAGCCAGCTGAGTGGACAGGATGAACCCCACTCTCCTAAAGCGGGTGTCGCATGTTCGAATCATGCCGGGGGCACTCTTCCTGGATGAGAACTCCGGCGCCTCTCAGCCTGGTGTCCAGACGGCAGGTAGGAGTTCTGTCGCCCTTCGGTAGGCGTCCTTGAGGAATGCGTGCCGACGGGCCGGGGTCGTGCCGGTCTGGGCTATGAGGACTTCGCGTAGCGGGTGGCGTGACTCGATGAGGTCGTTGTTGCGCTGTTCGAGCCACGGCATCCAGGACTCGTGCGGTGCCCGGTCCCGCTTCTCGTCGTTGCAGGGCTTGCAGGACAGCACCAGATTCCAGACGGTGTCGACGTCAGGGCCCTTCCAGTCGCGGGTGAGCAGTTTCCAGGGCAGGACGTGCTCGACGATGGGGCCGCTGCTCTCCTGGACCATGAGCTCGTTGCAGTAGGCGCAGCGGCCGTCCTGGTATCCGTTGAGGGCGGGGACGACTCCGGTGACGCTCTTGCGGCGCTGCTTGGTCCGCAGGACCAGGTGCCGGGTGCTGGAGTCGTAGACCAGCTGGGGGACGGAGTCATGGACCAGCCGGACGCCGGAGTCGTGGACCAGTTGGACGCTGGGATCGTGGACCTGCTGGATGCCGGAGTCGCGGGCCGGCGAGGGGGCGAGTACGGCGCCGGAGATGCCGGTCGCCCAGGCCGTCTCCACCAGCCGCCACCGGGCGGCGGTCTCGGCGTCGAGGTCGGGGGCGTGCACCGACCGGGCGAGTTCGAGGAGTTCGTCGCGCAGTACCAGGCCCGGGGAGACGGAGTTCTTGCGCCGGTCCTCGTAGTAGCGCACCGGTGCCTGGTCGCTGCCGAGCTTGGGGAAGGCGTCGATGACGTTGGCGAAGCCGAGCTGGACGGTTCGCCGGTGCAGCGGGTCGAGGTCGATCTCGCCGGCGTTGAACGCGCGGCAGGCATCCAGGAACTTACTGCGGTCGGAGGTGCCCTGCCGGGGCTGACGCTGGAGGGCCTGGCAGAGCAGTTCCGCATACCGCGGCGCCAACTCGTCCAGCGTGACACGGTTACGACCGGTGGCGGCCATTTCAAGCAGGGTCGCGCCGAAGGCGAACTTGTAGGTGGCCGAGTTGGCACCGTACAAGACGATTGCACGCCATACGCTCTCACCGGTGACCACGCCGCGCTGGTAGTCCACATGCGGAGTATCCGTCAGGAGGGCGACATTTTTATGGAAAAACGGACAATAACGTACGGCAAGCTGGTCCGCGATCGGATCCCGGAGATCATCGAGGCCGACGGCGCGACGACCGAGGTGCGCGTTCTCGACGAGTCGGAGCTGGTCCCCGCCTTGATGGCCAAGCTCGCCGAAGAGACCGAAGAGCTGCGCGAGGCCGGACCCGCCGATCGCCTGGAGGAGCTGGCCGACGTCTACGAGGTGCTGGCGGCCCTCACTGGAGCGCTCGGATTCTCTGAGGAGCAGGTCCGGGAGGCGGGACACCTCAAGCGGGCCGAACGGGGCGGCTTCAGTCGCCGGCTGTGGCTCAACGAGGTATCCGGTTGATCGAGATTTAGGCGATGACGGTCGCCGGACATGGCTCGCGCTGTCGTGAGCCGGGTCAGCCGGCGGCCGTACGGCTCCGGCTTGCCGGGTATCCGGTGCGCTCAGGAGGACCACGCCGCGAGGAGTTCGGCGGGGCTGTACGCGGTGTCGAGTCCCGCCAATCGGTCCCGTTGCGTGATACGGCGATCACCAGCACGGGGGCGGCGTGAGCGCGGCGCGGTGGCGGTGCGGTGCCGCGAGATGGTGCCGGTCGAACCGACATCGTGCCGGTCGAACGGGGAGTTCTCCAGCCACTTCACCGAGCCGACGAACAGCGGTCCCCGGGTCGGACAGGGTTCCCGTCCTGCCTGACCGCGGCTTCGCGGGCGTTCGCCTCGGCCTGCTCCCCTTCGGTGAGACTTCGCCGACCCCGTTTTGTCGGTGCCGCAGTGTGTTCTTCACTCCACCCTCGAAAGGAGTCACAGGCATGCATGACGACGAGTCGGCGTTACAGGACGCGGCTGAGGATGGTTCGCCCAAAGAGGTCGCGGAGCTGGCCAGCCGGGTGGAGGACGTCGACGCCATGTATGAGGGCCGTACCGCTCTCTGGGTCGCCGTGTACGAGGGGCGTCACGAGAACGCCCGCGTTCTGGTGGCCGCCGGGGCCGACCCGTGGAAGCCGATGATGAGCGGCTGGTCGCCCGGACGCCTCAGCCTGGCCGGTCCGGAACCGGACCTGTTCGGCCGTCCCGCCGGGGTGAGCGGGCTGACGGATGACGAGGCCGCCGCGGTGGTGGAGGCGGAACGGCTGAGCGCGGCGCTGGGCGAGTTCTACTACGAGGGCACCGGGCTGGCGTGCGTGGCCGGGATCGACGCGGCCGAGGCGACGCGGCGGCTGGAGGCCATGGCCGAGGACGTGGACCCCGAGGAGTTCCTCGACGAGATCGACCCCTTCGATGACGAGTCGATGGCCTACGTCGGCGTCACCGACGTGCCCGGCGGCTGCGTCGTCACCCAGCCCTGGGGATACATACCGCAGGCCTCCGGTATCAGCAGGCGGCTGTCCGTGGGGACCGTCTGTTACGGCCTCTACGCCAATCCCAAGAGCGGCAACCAGGGCAGCATCGTTCGTGACGGCGAGATCGTCGGGTGGGACCTGCATCCCGGTGGAGCTCCCTGGGAGGACGACGGGCCCCTTGAGGTCCTTTTCTCCTACCTCTACCGGTACGACGCGGTCGCCTACTCCTGCGCCTACGCGGGTCTGCGGCTGACCGACGCGCGAGCGGTCACCGGCCCGCCTGACGCGTGGCTGCGTCTGCCGGAGCGCGACCACTGGGACTGACCTCGCCTTTCTCACGGGCCGGGCCTGTTTCCCGAGCCCTATCACGGGCCGGGCCCACTGTCCGAGCCCTCTCACGGGCCGGGCCCGCCGCCCGAGCACCGTTCCACTCAAGATCGAATATCGACAGGATGTGTGACATGCAGGACTGGATGGTTGATTTCGCCGAGTACGTCCGGGAGTTGTTACCCGAGGAGCTCGCCGAGCCGTTCGTCGCTCTGGCTCGTCCGGCCGTCCGGCTGTCGATCGCCGAGGAGGGCGAGACCGTCGTCGGTCGGCTGGGCGGCCTGCCTCGGCTGCCCGCCGGAGTGCCGTGGCCGGGCACCGAAGACGGCGGTTCGGGGATGGAGTTCCTCGCCGAGTTGGACTGCGCGGCGCTGGCGGCGTATGAGTCGGACATCGGCCTGCCCACCGAGGGCGCGCTGCTGTTCTTCGCCACCTGGGAGGGTACGGCCGCACAGGTGATCCTGCTTCCGCCCGGGGCCGTACGCGTGCCCGAGAAGGAGGCGCCCGTCCGCTGGGAGGCGCAGGTGTTCCCCGAGGTGCCGCTGACCGCCGAGACCGTGGTCACCTGGCCGACGCGCGGGCATGACGAGCTGGTCAGGCTGGGTGACGACTTCTGGGATCGCATCGTGGGAGAGGACCCCTGGGAGACCTTCGGCGACATGCTCGCCGACTTCGCCGAGGCGGAGGGCGGCCGGGCGCACCGGGTCGGCGGTTACTCCGACGCCCTGCACCAGCCGGTCGAGGCCGCCGCCGCGTACGCGGTGGCCGGGGTGGACCCGAAGGATCCCGGCTTCGCGGCGGAGGCGTCCCGGTGGGTCAACCTGCTCCAGCTCGACGAGGACAACGGGATGATGTTCGGAGACGGAGGGATCCTGATCTTCGGCATCCGCCGGGACCGGCTCGCCGCCCGCGACTTCGGCCAGGTCTTCCCCTACCTCCAAGGGCACTGACGCCGGCCGCTCTCCTCACACCGGGAGGGGCCGCGGCCGCGGCCCCCGGCGGGTGTTCGTCAGCCGGTGCCGCCGGGCACCACGGTGACCGGCGGCGTGGTGACCGTCAGCCGGTGCTGCCGGTCACCGTGGTGCCGGACTTGGTGATGTTGTAGGTGATCTTCGTGCCGCTCCAGAAGTGGAAGGTGAGGGTGACGCGGCCGTCGTTGACCTCGGCGAAGAACTCGGGCTTCAGGATGATGGTGTTCGCGGTGTAGTCGGGCTGGAAGTGCTCCCAGAAGTGCTTGTACGGGGTCCAGTTGGCCGGTCCCGCCGGGCTGCCGTCGGCGTACTTGGCCTCCATCGTGGCGAGCTGGTCGCCGCGGAACTGGGTGGGGATGGTGAACGAGCCAGTCGTGCCGGTAGCGGCGGCCTGGGTCGGCGGGTCGGAGGTGATGACGCTGATCTGCCACGGCACGCCCTGGGAGAAGCGGGCCTCGATGGTGGCGTTCACGCCGTAGGCGCGGTTGCCGGCAAGCCGGGTGAGGGCCGCCGCGGTGAGGGTCAGGGTGTTGCCGGACACGGTGTAGTCGGTGCCGGCGGCGAGTTTGGCGCCGCCCTGCCACAGGCCCTGGAACGAGGTGCCGTTGGGGTTGAGCGTGAGCGTCCTGGCGGTGATCGAGCCGCTGCGGGGGACGTACACCTGGTCGGACGAGGCGGTGCCGGAGCGCGTGGTCCAGCTGGCCTTCATCATCTCGTAGACGCCCTGGTCACGCCATCGCAGCTCGTTGCGGTTCAGGAACTGGCCCGCGTCCCAGAGCATGGTGGTGAGCTTCCGGGTGCGGGCGTGGTAGCCGACGGCTTCGAGATACTTCAGGAACTCGCCGCGTTCGATGATCCCGGGCCGGGTGTGGTCGTAGTCGAGCAGCGCCCACTCTCCGATGATCACGGGGATCCCGCGGGAGACGAAAGTGTCGCGCACCCGGTCGAAGGTGCCGACCAGGTCCTGTTCGACGTCGCTGTTGTAGGTGGTGCCGCCGGCGATGTTGACGCTGAACGGCCACCACCCGTAGAAGTGCACGGTCGCAGCGAGGTTGGGGTCCTTCAGCTGGTCGAAGGTGGCCTTCAGCGCGTCCAGCCGGGCCTGCTCGCCGCTGGTGTGCAGGGTGGGCAGCACGAGCAGCCGGGTGGCGTTGCCGCCGCCGGTCCCGCGCACGAGGCGGACGAACTCGGTGTTGAGCTCGTTCACCACCTGGTCGCTCGCCGCGTCTCCTGAGGTGCCGGTGAACTGCGGTTCGTTGATGCTCTCGAACACCAGCTTGGAGGAGTGGTCGCGGAACGTGCCGGCGATCTGCTTCCACAGCGCGGTGTACCGGTTCATCACGGTCGTACGGTCGCCGGGGTAGGTGTTGATCCACTGCCAGGAGTCGTGATGCAGGTTGATCATCACGTAGAAGCCCTCCGCCAGGGACCAGTCGACGATCTCGCGGACGCGGTTCAGCCAGGCGGCGTCGATGGTGTGGTCGGGAGCCGGGCCGTAGTGGTTGCTCCAGGTCACCGGGATCCGGATGCTGTTGTAGCCCTGGGATCGCACGTGGTGCAGCAGGGCCCGGGTCGTCAGCGGGTTGCCCCATGCCGTCTCGTCGGGGATGGCGTCGAGTGTGTTGCCCAGGTTCCAGCCGGGCTGCATCGCGGCCACCGTGGCCATCGCGTCGCCCGGCCGCGGGGACGTCGTCGGCGAGGGGCTCGAGCTGGGCGACGTCGTCGGCGTCGCGCTGGGGGACGGCGTTCCGCCGGTGCCTCCGGTGCAGGTGACGCCGTTGAGTGTGAACGCGGCCGGGGCGGCGTTGCTCCCGGACCACGATCCGTTGAAGCCGAAGGAGACCGTCCCGTTGGTCGCGACGGCCGCGTTGTAGCTCGCGTTCGCCGCGGTGACCTGCGCGCCCGAGGAGGTGACCGTCGCGTTCCACGCCTGGGTGACCTTCTGGCCCGAGGGGAACGTCCAGGCCAGACGCCAGCCGTTGATCGGGTCGCCGAGGTTGGTGACGTTCACGTTCGCGGTGAAGCCGCCCGTCCACTGGGTCGTGACCTCGTACGCCACCCGGCAGCCCGCGGCCGCCTGAGCGTTGACGGCCGTCGTCATCCCCGCGGCGAGCAGTACGGCCAGCGTGCCGACGACCATGCGCGCCCGCAGCCGGGCTCTTCGGAGGAATTGCGGATTCAAGAGCGCTCCCTTGCCTTGTACGGGTCGGCGCGAGCCGGCCGCCGGTGGTGACGTGAGGGGTGAGACGCCGACACGAGGGCGATCCCGACCGTGCAACAGAAACACGATGCGCGCGGAAACATAACATGACGACTTTCCATGGACCACTGCTCGCCGAATGGCGGCCGGAGCGATGTGCGGGCCATTTCACCAGCACGTACTTCGGGAGGCGATCCCCTGATCTGTGCCGCAGGTCAGCGACGGTGTCGCCGCCTTCTTCCGCACTCTGGTCCCATACGCGGAGAAGAAGGCATAGAAAGTTTCTAAGCCATTGCTCTGAAAATTTCAGGCTCGATGACCGTGTGACCGGGTGAGCGGAAGCCTCCCGGTCCCGGCGAGCGGCGATCAGATGGCGAAGATCACCAGAACGGTGAGGCCGATGCTCAGTGCGATGAGGACCGGCGTCCTCCCCTGCTCGGCGGCCTCCCTCCGAGAGGAGACCACCAGCACCGCGCCCACGGCCACCGCCGCCGCCAGGTGCAGGCCGTACCACAGGGGACAAGACAGGCTGGGCGATCGGCATCGTCCGGCCTTTCCCGGGTGGGTACGGCGCGGCGTCAGCCGGTGACGAGGGTGGTGAGCGTGAGGGTCTCCTCGCCCGAGGGGCCGGCGAGGCGTACGGACAGCTCCCACCCGCCGCCCATGGAGAACAGGTCGCCCTCCGCGACGAAGTGACCGGGGGCGGTCTTCCTGGCCGTGACCTCGGGCATCGCGTGGCCCATGGCGGGCATCACGGCGGCGACGGTGACCGTGTCGGCCTCTCCCCTGTCCAGCCGTACGTCGATCGTGTTCCGGTCGGCGGTGACGGTGACGGCGTAGTGGGCGCCCGCCGTGGTCACCGGGTCTCCGCCTGAGGCGCGGGCGGCGAAGAACACGATGATCACGACCCCCAGAATCCCGACGAGCTCTAGGCCGCCCAGACCTCGCCGGGCTTTCTTCCGGATCATCGGGGGACCTCCACGGTGAAGGGCACGGTGGTGATGCCGCGGTCTGTGGCGTACTGCGCCCAGGCGAAGTAGCGACCCGGCGCGGGGAAGCCGAATGTGAAGCGCAACCGGCTGCCGGGCGTCCCCATCTCGTGGACGTGGCCGAGGAATTCACCGTCCTCGGCGCGCACGATGAGGTGCCCCGCCATTCCGAGCCACGGCTTCGGTGTCCCGCTCGTGACCACCTGGATGGTGGCGGGCCGTCCCGACTGCGGTACGGCGGGCGTCATCGTCACCGTCCCCGCCTCGGCGCCGCGGATCCCGGGGCCGGGTGAGGACGCGGGGTCCGGGTCTCCGGCACCGGACGGGGCCGTGGCGTCCCGGGGCTTCGGACCGGTCGACGCGGTGGCGTCCCGGATCACCGGGTCGGGCGGGGCCGTGGCGTCCCGGCCGTCTGAGGCGTCTCCTGTCTCGGGCGGGGCCGTCGCGTCCCGGGCGTCCGGGTCGGGGGAGGTCGTCGGGGGGCTTTCCGGGCCGGCGACCGTGAAGGAGCCGGTGAGGAGCTGGCCGCCCGAGTCGGTGCGTTCGAGTTCGACGTAGGCGAGATAGCGGCCGGGACGGTCGGCGCGCAGCCGAGCCTCCAGCCGGCCCGGCGCGGTGCGCAGCGGATGGACGTGGCGGAAGTAGCGGCCGTCCTCGCTGGTGACCACCAGGTGGGCCATGGCCTCGTGGTGGACGGCGAGGTCGTCGACGGGCCGCCCGGTGGACCCGTCGAACAGTTCCACGCGCGTCACGAACTCCTCCCCCGCCGCCGGGTGGGCGGGGACCGTGCTCACCATCCGCTGGACGTACGGCCTGCCGAGCGCGGAGCCCGTGGGCCGGGGCTCGGCGCCGTCCGGCGACCCGGCGGGCAGCCAGGGTTCGAGGACCACGATCAGCGCGGCGACCGAGATCCCCGCGGCGGCGACCGCGGTCACGACGAACGCCGGTCTGCCGCGCCGGTTGAACGCCCCGCTGAGCAGGCCGCCCACCAGGAGCAGACCGGCCGTGAAAAGGCCGCCGTAGATCAGGTACTCCCACCCGGAGCCGCGGTCCACCAGGACCCGGAACGGGATCGTCGCGATCTCGCCTCCGGCGGCGACGGTCAGCTCGTGCGGCCCGGTCTCCTCGACCCGCAGCTGGGAGGGGCGGCCGGGCGCCACTGTGCCGTGCGTGACGCGCCCGTCGGTCATCGATCGGAGCCGCAGGTCCAGCGCCGGGGCGGTGGGGAATCCGACCACCTCGACGCGCAGCGGCCCCGGAACGCGGGTCGTGGCCTTGATGACGAGGGTCAGCTCGGCGCCCGCGATCGTCTGCGCGATCCGCAGGTCCGCCCCCGCCCTGACGTCGTGCGCCACCGCGGGCGACGCCGATGCCACCGTCAGCAGGACGGCCAGGCAGAACAGCCGGAGCAGGCGAAGCGGACCGGCCGGGCGGAGCGACCTAAGCGACCGAAGCGGCCGCAACGGACCGGCCGGGCGGAGCGGTCGGAGCCGTCGGGATCGTCGGAGCCGAAGGGTCATGCCCGTCGGGCGTCCGGCTCATCGGCCTCCGCCCGCGTCGCGTTCGCGGAGAACACGGCGTCCGGCCGGCCGCTCCGTGCGGTTGCCGCGTTCGACGGGGAACCGGCGCCCGCGGGCGTCCCGTCCGAAGGAAGGACGGTCTCCGCGGGTGTCCCGTTCGGGAGGAGGCCCGTCTGCGCGGGCATCGCGTTCGGGAGGAGGCCCGTCCGCGCGGGCACCGCGTTCGGGAGGAACAGGACGCCGAGTGCGAGGCCGATGAGACCCGCCACGATCGGCGCGCCGGTCCAGAGTTCGGGTACGGCGGGCAGCCGTCCCACGACCAGGGAGGCGACCGCGACGTACAGGGACCAGGTGGCGAACGCCGACAGGCCGGCGAAGGCCCAGTAGGCGGCCCGGCGCTCCCGCGAGGGGCGCAGCCACCGGATCAGCAGGTCGCCCACCAGCCCGGCGATGACGAACGTCAGCAGGATCGGCACGTTGCCGAAGGCCGTCTGCGCGCCCGGCATCAGGACGCCCACCAAGGACAGCACGGTCACGCTGCCGAACGGCAGGCGCCACCTCCGCAGGAGGAGCAGCACGGGGGCGAGCAGCATCGCGTTCGTGATGATCATCGATGCGGCCAGGGCGCCGGCGCCGCCGTCGTCCGCGCTGGAGAAGGCCCGGACGACGCTCTCCGCGCCCCACTGGATGGCGTTGCCGTACGACACGAACAGCGACACCAGCGCGGTGCCGAAGCCGAGTCCGACCAGCGCGGGCAGCAGCCGCGACAGACTGGGCCGATCCCCGAGGTCCGGGGCGTTCCAGGCCGAGCGGAGCGGGCTCGTGATGATGAGCATCATCGTCACGATCAGTCCCAGGTGGGAGGGGCTGAACAGGATGTCGACGGTCTGCTCGATGCCCAGGAACGTGTGCCACATCAGGTCGGCGAACCCGAACGCGGCGAACCCCGGGATGGCGAGCAGCCCCGCGAGGTATCCGTCCGGCACCGCGGACAGGCCGCTGCGGCCGGCGCGGACGTTGCGGTAGACCTGCCAGATGATCCACGCCGACACCGCCGCGAACCCCGAGTAGAAGGCCGCGTGCCAGGGCGTGAAGAACGTCTCCAGCTCGGCCAGGTTGCTGTGCGCCCAGGCGTCGATCATCAGCCCGACGCCGAACCAGACGCCGAGCAGCGCCGTGACCATGTCGGTCCGGAGGCTCACCCTCGGGCGTGCCTGCCCGGAGTCCGCGAGCAGCCGCCGTACTCCAGCGTCCACCGCCATCAGTGTGTTCCTTTTCCGTCGATGACTTTTCCGTCGAGCCGATCATCGACGACGGCAGCGGGAGGGGGAACCCGGCTGGCACCCTTCGAAAGGTGCGGTTACCCGCACCCCTCACGCGACCGGGCGTCGCCGGCCGTACGGGGACCGCCTGTCACGCGTTCAGGTAGCGCAGCACCGCCAGTACCCGCCGGTGGTCGTGCGCGCTCGCCTCCAGGTCGAGCTTGGCGAAGATGCTCGTGCAGTGCTTCTCCACGGTGCGCTCGGCGATGGCCAGTCGTTCGGCGATCGCCATGTTCGTGCGTCCCTCGGCCATCAGCCGCAGCACGGCGCGCTCGCGGTCGGTGAGCCGGCCCAGCGGGTCGCCGGGCTGCCGGTGGCGGCCGACGAGCTGCTCGACGACGACCGGGTCCAGCACGGATCCGCCCGACCCCACCCGGCGGATGGCGGCGGCGAACTCCGCCAGGTCCGACACCCGGTCCTTCAGCAGGTAGCCCACTCCCTCGGTGCGGCCGCCGAGCAGCTCGACCGCGTAGCTCACCCGGACGTACTGCGACAGCACGAGCACCCCCACCTCCGGGTGCCGTTCCCGCAGGGTGACGGCGGCGCGCAGCCCCTCGTCGGTGTGCGTGGGCGGCAGCCGGATGTCGAGCACGGCCACCTCGGGCGGGTCCTGTCCCACGTGGGCGAGGAGTTCGCCGGCGTCGTCGACGCACGCCGCCACCGTGAACCCGGACTCGGCCAGCAGACGGGCCAGTCCCTCGCGGAACAGCGTGGAGTCCTCGCAGATCGCTACGCGCACGGCAAAACCACCCTCAGCACGGTTCCCTCCCCCGGGGGACTGTCGATCGTGAGCCTGCCGCCGTTGGCCTCGGCGCGGTCGGCGAGACCCGCGAGCCCCGAACCCCGCGCGGGGTCGGCCCCGCCCGCGCCGTCGTCGCCCACCTCGACCAGGAGGCGGCCTTCGTGGCGGGCGAGCCGTACCCATGCCTTCGACGCGGCGGCGTGCCTGGTCACGTTGGCCAGGGCCTCGTTGACGATGTAGTAGGCCGCGGTCTCCACGGACTGCGGCAGCGGCCCGGCCGCCTCCAGGTCGCAGGTGACGGCGACGGTGACGGGGGAGACGGCGGCCAGCTCCTTGACCGCGCCGGCCAGGCCGCGCTCGGTCAGCACCGGCGGGTGGATGCCGTGGCTGACGGCGCGCAGGTCGTCCAGCGCGGCGAGCACCGCCGTCTTGGCCTCGCCGATCAGCGGTGCGGCCCGTCCGGGGTTCGCGCCGGCGGCCTCGGCCAGTCCGAGCGTCATCGCCACCGACAGCAGCCGCTGCTGCACGCCGTCGTGCAGGTCACGTTCGATCCTGCGGCGTTCGGCCTCGCCCCACTGCAGCATCCGCCGCCGGGAGGCCGCGAGCTGCCGCAGTCTGGCCCGCAGGTCCGCGGTGAGCCGCTCGTTCTCCAGGGCGAGGGCCGCGGCGGCGCACGCGGCCTCGACCAGCAGGGGCTGCTCCAGCAGGGCGGCGTCGTGCACGAGTACGGCGAGCGGCGACTCGCCCTGGTCGACGCGGGTGACGGCCCTGCCCCGCCCCGGATCCAGGTCGACGGGGCGGCCGTCGGCGTCCACGTATCGGTCCTGGTCGGCCGTCCAGTAGCCCACGGTCAGCCCCGGGTCCCGCAGGGTGGCGGCCAGCTCGTCGCGCAACGTGTCCGGCCGTTCGCGTCTGCTCAGGTGGACCACGAGTTCGGCCACCCGTCCGTGGTCCATGCGGCTTCGCATCAGCCCGGCGAGGTACGCCAGCGGGACCGCCGTGAAGGCCGCCAGCATGACGAGCGCGGTGGGGAGCTGCACCGGGTTCGGGGGGAAGAGGTTGGCCACGCGGTCCCCGGTGAAGGCGACCGTGGCGACGATCGACGCGCCGGTGACCGGTGCGATCGCCCTGCGCTGCGCCACGCTGGCCCGCTGCCAGCGTTCGACCGTGAGGACGAGCACCGCGCCGGAGATGAGGACCGTCGCCTGCCAGGACGAGGTGTCGATCGCGACGGCGACGTGCTGGAGCGGCGCGGGCAGCGGAAGGCGGATGAGTGCCTGTGCCACGGACAGCACGAGGGACGCGACGTACGCCAGGCCGGTCACCGCCCGGTACGACACGTGGCCCAGCCTGCCGGTGGGGAAGGCGAGGAACAGGTGGCAGGCGATCCCCGCCCAGACGCCGCACAGTGCCAGCGCCCACAGCGGGTCGCCGGGCAGGAACAGCATCTGCTGGGGGATCCACGCGAGCCCGAGCAGCACCATGAGCGGGCCGATCTGGTTACGCGGGTGCTTCCGGGCGATGACGATGCCGACCGTGAGGAAGGAGAGGCCGGCCAGCGCGCCGAGAGTCCAGATCAGGCCGCTGCGCCGGATGCCGCCCTGGCCGATCCCCAGGCCGGTGACGAACAGCAGCCACGCCGCTCCGGCCGCGACGGCGAGCAAGGCGGTGCCGCCCGTGGAACGCGACGCGGCGACGCGTGCGGAACGTGACACGGTGATGCCGCCCATGGAACGTGACGCGGTGGCGCGTGCGGAACGCGGTGACGCGGTGGTGCCCGTGGAACGCGTGGCCATCTCGCCCACCCCCGATGGGATTGTACGGACGAACCACCTGGAATGCGGCTGATCACGGAATGGCGGCAGGGGGATGTCACCGCCCCCGGCACCACGATCGGCACCGGGGGCGGCGGGAACATGATCGGTCGTCCGTACGGCGGGAATGCGCGGCCGTCATGCCCTGTCGTGTGCGAGGGTCCGCGAGGGTGTCAGCAGCGTGGACAGCGCCCATCGGCCGGGGCCGAGGACCGCGACGAGCAGGAAGCCCCAGCAGAAGAGGGCGGCCTTCTCCCCGCCGTTCTGGATCGGGAACAGCGCGTGGGGCTGGTGGACGGTGAAGTAGGCGAACGCCATGGTGCCCGAGCAGATGACGGCGGCGGTGCGGGCGCCGAGGCCGAGGAGGACGAGGACGCCGCCGACCAGTTCGATGGCCGCGGCCCACCACGAGGGCCACTGTCCGAGGGCGGGCACGTGGCCGCCTTCGGGACCTCCCAGTACGTTGAACAGGGTCGCCGCGCCGTGGCAGGCGAACAGCAGCCCCAGCACGATCCGGTACAGGGCCATGAACAGTCCCTGGCTCCCGGCGGCCGTGTCGGCGGTGACGCCCTTTCTCAGCGGGAGAGAGAGACGCCGTGCCCCCGCCAGGGGACCGAGACGCCGCCCCGGCTCGGGGACCGGCGTTCCGTGTGGTGTGGTGGGAAAGGCTTCATGTGTCGATGACATGCGGATCTGACCCCCAGGTGGAGTCGGAGGGAGAATGGGAGCGCTCCCATGCGACTTTTCAAGATCGGGCCTCGCATGTCAACGGCGCATCGCCCGGGGGCCGGCGCGCGGGTGTTCGCCACCCCTACAACATGGGCGAACACCCGGAGGAATTCTTCGTGATAGTGAAACTTTCAACTATCATGCGAAATTATCGAATCGCATTCGGGAAGAACCCGGGCTCGCCCGGCCGGCGCCGCCCCGCCGTTCGAACCGGTGGACGGGCGACCGGGCGGCTCCGGAGTCACCGGGAGAACCGCGCCGCGGGCTCGCCCGTGAGCCTGCCCGGCGGCAGGCGCCGCCCGCAGACGACGAGCAGCAGGTCCTGCGCCGGGCCCCGGAGCGGTGCCCCCGTGCCGTGGCTCCAGTCGATGTCGGTCGCCTGCAACCTGACCCCCGTGAGGTCGGTCCCGAAGAACGCGATGTTCTTCGGCCGTATCCCGGCCAGCACCATGGCGACCCGCTCCGGCGGAACCCGGCGGTCGAGTCCGAGGCCCACCGTGATGTCGAGCCCATGGATGACGTCGTGCGCGAGCGCCCCCGCGGCGCCCCCTCCCGGCGGCGTCCACGGGTGCTCGACGTTGTCCCGCAGCGAGGCGAGCAGCGTCTCGGGGGACATCGTGGCCGCGTCATGGCGCGCGTGCCGGTCGGCCATGCGGTTGAAGTTCCCGCGTGCCCTCACCAGCCCCAGCAGCGTTCTGCCGAGCGAGGCTCGGAAGGGCATGGTCGTGTGGGCGACGACCTCGCGCACCCGCCACCCCTCGCACAACGTGGGCGCGTCCCACTGTTCCGGGCTCAGGGTGGCGAGCAGATCCGCCTGCTCACCGCGCTCCGCCGCCACCGCCTTGCGGATGTCGTCCTCGGTCATCACGATCTCCTGCCGGTGCCGTTCGTCCTGTGGTCTCGACAGGGGTACGGATCCGGGACCCGAAACTCATCGGTCCTGGCTCCGTACGCCTCCGGCCGCCGCGTACGACCGGTTCACGGTGCCGGCCGGGGGAGAGCCGGAATGTGTCGGCGGCGGCGCGTATGGTCGGGGGATGGTCAAGACGCCGACCGGCGAGGTGTCCCGGCTGGAGCCGTTCCGGACAGAGCTGACCGGTTACTGCTACCGGATGCTCGGCTCCGGCTTCGAGGCCGAGGACGCCGTGCAGGAGACGCTGCTGCGCGCCTGGCGGTCGTTCGACCGCTACGACGAGCGTCGCGCCTCGCTGCGCACCTGGCTCTACGGCATCGCCACCAACGTCTGCGTCGACATGCTGCGCAGCGTCCAGCGTCGCGCCCTGGCCATGGACCTCGGCCCGGCGTCGGAGGCCGGGGCGGGCATCGGCGGGCCGGTGCCGGAGCGGGCCTGGGTCCAGCCGGTTCCGGACGCCCTCGTGTTGCCGCTGGACGGCGATCCGGAGGAGCTGGCCGTACGGCGTGAGACGATCCGCCTGGCGTTCGTCGCCGCGTTGCAGCGCCTGCCGCCCCGGCAGCGGGCCGTGCTGATCCTGCGCGACGTGCTGCGGTGGAAGGCCGAGGAGGTCGCGGCCCTCCTGGAGACCACCGTCGCGTCGGTGACCAGCGCGCTGCAGCGGGCGAGGACGACGCTCCGGGCGGCGGGCGCCGTGCCCGGTGAGCCGTTCCGGCCGTCCGACCCCGCCCAGCGCGAGCTGCTCGCCCGCTACTGCGCCGCGTTCGAACGGCACGACGTCGCCACGCTCGTCGCCCTGCTGCACGAGGACGCGACGCTGTCGATGCCTCCCTTCGCCTGGTGGCTGCGCGGCCGGGAGCAGATCAGGCGGGCGCTGCTGGCCCCCGGCGCGTCCTGCGAGGGCGCGCGGCTCATCCCGGTCGAGGCGAACGGCTCACCGGCGTTCTGGCAGACCAGGCCCGGCCCCGACGGCGTCCACGTCCCGTTCGGGCTGGTCGTCCTCGACGTGTCCGGGGGGCTGGTCACCGGCAGCACCACCCATCTCGACGCCGACCGGCTGCTTCCGCTCTTCGGTCTCCCCGCCGGCGCGTCCATGCCCGCCGGTTCCTCCTTCGCCGCCGAGAACGTCTCCGGCTGACGCGTCCCCGGCCGCGGCGGACGCACCGGCCCATTCGGCGCCGCCCCGCTCACGGTCGCCTCACCCCGGCCGCGGCGGACGTTCCCGGCCGACGCGCGCCCCTGCGGCCGTGAGCACTCCGGTCCCGCCGATGAGTTTCGCGCCGCCGCGCCGTACCACCTCGGACAGCGACGTGAAGTGAACGAAGGAGCGGATATGACGACCGTCCAGCCCATCATCATCACCCCCGGCCTGCCCCGGATGCGGTCCTTCTACGAGCGGCTGCTCGGCGCGGTGGAGACGAGCCGTTTCCCGGACGACGGCCCCGTCTTCTTCGTGGGACTGAAGCTGGGCGACTCCGAACTCGGCCTGGTCAGCGACGAAGCCGATCTGTCCGCGCCGCAGCGGTTCGCGCTGAGCGTGCGGGTCGACGACGTCGACGGGCTGCTGGAGCGGGTCGAGGCGGCCGGCGGGCGCGTGCTCGGCCCGCCGAACGACATGCCGTGGGGCGAGCGGGTCGCCCACGTCCACGACCCCGACGGCAACATGGTCAACCTGACCCAGCTCCTCTGAGGCGTCCCGGGGCGGCCTCGGGCCGCTCGCCCCCGCCGGATCGGTCGGCCGCGGTGCCGGCCGTGGCTTCGGCGGTGCCGGTGTCAGTGCCGGTGCCGGTGCCGGTGCCGACGTGGACCGCCACGTTTCCGCCCGAGAGGACGGCCGTCACGGGTCCGGGCGGCAACGTGGCCCGGTGGGTGAGGTAGGCCGCGGTGGTCACCGCGCCGCTGGGTTCGGCGCGCTCCCCCAGCTCCCGCCGGAGGAGGTCGGCGGCGGCCCCGATGCTCTCCTCGCTCACGGTCAGCATGTCGTCCACGTACCGGTGGATGTGCTCCCACGCCAGAGCGCCCAGGACCGGGCCGCGCAGGCCGTCGGCCACGGTGCGGTAGGTCCGTCCCACCGGCCACGCGATCCTGCGGCCCGCGCGGAAGCTGTCCGCGCCGTCGGCGGCCAGCTCGGGCTCGACGCCGATGACCCTGATCGCCGGGTCGACGGCCTTGGCGGCGACCGCGACCCCGGCCAGCAGGCCGCCGTTGCAGACGGGCACCAGGATCACGCCGGCGCGGGACTGGTCCCGGGCGATCTCGTCCCCGACGCTGCCGTGCCCGGCGATGACGTCGGAGTCGTCGGAGCCGACCACCGTGGCCGCGAGCCGGTCGGCGAGGGCCAGGCAGGTGACCTCCCGCAGAGCGGGCGGCACGATCACCACCTCCGCGCCGAGCCGGCGGGCCGCCTCGACCTTCAGCGCCGGCGCGGTGTCGGGCAGGACCACGGTGACCCGCAGGCCGTGCCTGTCGGCGGCGTACGCGACGGCCTGGGCGTGGTTGCCGGAGGACTGGGCGATGACGTGCCCGACACCCCGTTCGGCCAGCCGTCCCACGGCGTTCAGCGCGCCCCTCACCTTGAACGAGCGGGTGGGCTGCCGGTTCTCCGGTTTGATCCAGAGCCGTTCCCCGGGCAGGCGCAGCAGCGGTGTGCGCCGTACGGACGCCGCGATCCTGGTCGTGGCCGCGGCCACGTCGGCCTCCGTCACCAGGCGCATCGTGCCGGCCGCCGTCACCGGGCTCGCCACGCCGGGCTCTGTGTCCCGGCCCGCCACGTCAGGCTCCGTCGCCCGGCGCGTCCGCTCGGCTCCCCGGTCTCCGGCGACGTCCGGGCCGGTCTCTCCGGTCGTCCGGTTCATCGGCTCAGTGCCTCGTCCCTGCTCAGCACCCCGTCCTGGATGGCGTCCAGGTCGGCCTCGGCCTCCGGTGGCGGTGCGGCGTCGGGGACCAGGTCCTCCAGGCGGTACAGCGGGCGGTGGCGCAGTCCGAGCAGTCCCCAGACGACCAGGAACACGCCGCTGACCAGCAGCACCGCCGCCGCCCCCCGGCCGGGCCCCGAGGTGTGCGGCTGAACCCAGTCGGCCAGCGGGCCTGCCGACAGGAAGCCCAGCGGCTGCATGGCCGTGGCGAGCATGACGTTGACGGCCAGCACCCGGCCCTGCAGCTCGGGTCCCACCTTCACCTGGATGATGGACAGCCAGTGCGCGTTGCCGATGCTCATGCAGGCCAGCCGGAGGAACAGGCCGGCCGCGACCAGCCACACCGCCGGCCACACGCCCATCAGCACCACGCCGAGCCCCGACCCGGCCACGAAGCCGATCATGCCGACGGTCCTGCGCCGGGTCCCGCCCCACACCAGCACCACCGCGGTGCCCACGGCCGCGCCGAGGCCGCCGGCCGCGGTCACCGCGCCCAGGGACGCCGGGGAGCCGATGGCCAGGACGACCGGGGTGACGAGCACCCACATCAGCGCGGTGCAGAAGTTGACCACCGCGAAGTAGAGCGCCATCACCAGCAGCGGACGGCGGCGGATGAGGAACCGCCAGCCGCCGGTCAGCGCCGCCCGGAACGTCTCCTCCCGCCGGTGGAACAGCCGGTTGGGGAACCGGACCGCCAGCAGGGTCACCACCCCCAGCCCGAACGAGACCACGTCGATGGCCACCACCGACGACAGCCCGAACAGGCCGATCAGCGCGCCCCCGGCGAGCGGGGCCACCACGTTGCCGACGCCGAAGCCCAGGTTCGCCACGGCGTTGGCCTGCGGCAGGTACGGCTTGGGCACCAGTTGCGCGATCGCGGCCAGGTAGGCGGGCATCTGGAACGCGGTGACCACCGACGTCGCGCCGACGATGAGGCACACGTTCCACAGTTCCAGCCGGCCGGTGACCATCAGCAGCACCAGCGCCGCCATGGCGAGACCGGAGATCGCGTCGCAGGCCAGCATGATCCGGCGGCGGTCCCACCGGTCGGCCAGCGCGCCGCCCAGCGGGGTGAGCAGCACGGTCGGGATCTGCGCCAGCATCACGATCAGGGCCAGGTCCAGGATCTCGCCGCTCTGCTGGTAGGCCCAGACACCGAGGGCGAACGAGCTCAGCGCCGTTCCCACCGCCGAGGCGAACTGCCCGGCCGCGACGGTGTAGAAGGGGCGCAGGCCGGTGCGGCCTGCGCGGTCGGGTGGACGCACCGGGGCGGGCAGCCGGTCCGACGCCCAGTTCCGCAGGTGCTCGGCCACCAGGGCGGCCAGCGGCTCCGCCTGGTGCCGCAGGAAGTAGTGACCGGCGCGGGGCAGCACGGCCACGTCCGCCCGGGGCGCGAAGGCCGCCCACTCCGCGTACCGCTCCTGGTACAGCTCGGTGGCGCGGTCCCGTTCGCCCACCACGCACAGGAGGGGGGCGCGCAGCGGCGTCCCCGGGGCGGCCAGCTCACGGCCGAACCACTCCCGCGCCTGGTCGGCGTCGTGGCGCATCGCCCGCACCGCGACCTCCTTGGCGGCCTCGTCCATGTCGTCCAGCAGGCCGCCCGTGGCGCGCAGCGCGTCCCGGAACATCCGGTCGGAGACCCATCGGTCGCCGCGGAACAGCCGCTGGGCCAGGCCGGGCAGCCGGGCGCTGGGGAAGCTGCCGCCCGCGATCACGCCCAGTACGGGGATCCCGTCCGCCTCCAGCCGTCGGGCGAGGGCCACCGCGGGCGCGGATCCCACGCAGTGACCGTAGATCGCGATCGGGGCGGACGCGGTCGTGGCCACTTCCGCGGCCAGTGCCTCGACCAGCTCGTCCAGCGGCAGCGGCGACTCCTCCGGCCGGGCCGGGTCGTGGCCGGGCAGCTCCGCCGCGAGCACCTCCACCCCCTCGCCCAGCGCCCAGGCGAGCGGCTGGTACACGGCCGCCGACCCGCCGCCGTACGGCACGCACACCAGGGTGAACTCGCTGGTACGGCCGCCGCCCAGCCGGTGCAGCAGCCCGCCGCCGTCGCGGTGGTCCAGGAACGCGGCCAGTTCGGCGACGGTGGGCCGGGTGAACAGGTCGATCACCCGCAGGCCGGAGCCGATCTCCTTGACCGCGCGGACCGCGGCGAAGGAGTCTCCACCCAGGGCGAAGAAGTCGTCGTGCGCCCCGACCTCGGCCACGTCGAGCACCCGCGCCCAGGCCAGGGCGACCAGTTCCTCGGCGGCCGTGGACGGCGGCACGAACACGGCGGTCTCCGCCTGCGGCGCGGGCAGGGCGGCCCGGTCCACCTTGCCGTTCGGGTTGAGCGGAAGCCGGTCGAGGACGACGAACCGGGCCGGGACCATGTAGTCGGGCAACCGCTCCCGGAGCGCGGCCCTGACCGCCGCGGTGTCGACCGTCCTCCCGGTCTCCCCGGTCTCCCCGGCTCCCCCGGTCTCCCCTGCTCCCCCGGTCTTCCGGGTCTCCCCTGCGTCCCCGGTCTCCCCGGATCTCCCGGCGGACGGTGTCACCCAGGCGGCGAGCTGCCTGGCCTTCCCCTCGCCCACCGGCAGCACCACGGCCTCCGCGATCTGGGGCAGGGCGCGCAACGCGGTGATGATCTCACCCAGCTCGACCCGGTAGCCGCGCACCTTGACCTGGTCGTCCACCCGGCCGCGGAACTCCACCCGGCCGTCGGCCGTGACGCGCAGCAGGTCGCCGCTGCGGTAGCAGCGTCCCTGCCCGGTCAGCGGGTCGGGCACGAAGCGTTCCGCGGTCAGCTCGGGCAGGCCGATGTAGCCGCGGGTCACGCCCGGTCCGCCGACCACCAGCTCGCCGGGCACCCCGACCGGAACCGGCCGCATGCCCGCGTCCACCAGGTGCCCGTACACGCCCGGCAGGGGCCGGCCCAGCGGCACGATCCCGGTCCGGTGCGCGACCGGGATCTCCTCGGTGTCGCAGACCAGGCAGATCATCGTGGACTCGGTGTGCCCGTAGTGGCTCTGGATCCGCAGGCCCGGCCGCGCGGCCCTGGCCCGCTCCACGAGGTCCCACGGGCACGCCTCCCCCGCCAGGATCAGCAGTCTGCCCGGCAGGACGGCGGCCAGGTCGCCGCCGGAGGCCAGCAGCTCCAGGTGGCTGGGCACGCACTTGACCACGTCGATGTGGTGCGCGCCGAGGTAGCCGGCGAACGCGCCGGGGTCCATCGCGGTCTCCCGGGGCACCAGGTGCACCGTGCCGCCCGTGGTCAGGGCGCCGAACACGCAGGTGAGGCCGAAGTCGGCGGCGGGGGTGGACACCACCGCGTACGAACCGCCCGGCACGTCGATCCGGGGCAGCATGCCGTTCAGGTAGTTCACCACGCCGCGGTGCTCGGCGGCCACGGCCTTGGGAGTGCCGGTGGAGCCGGAGGTGAAGATCACGTGGTGCAGGTGCTCCGGCCGCACGTCGACCCGCGGCCGGGTCGCCTCCAGGGACGGGAGCCGGTCGAGTGCCAGCACGCGGCGGCCGGCGCCGGCCAGGCCGGAGAACTCGGCCGTGGTGACCACCGCCCGCACGCCGGCGGCGTCGAGCATGGCGGTGATCCGCGCGGCCGGGTACGCCGGGTCCAGCGGCAGGTAACCGCCGCCCGACTTCTGGATCCCGAACAGGGCGCAGGCCAGGTCGGCTCCCGGCTCCAGCAGGACGCCGACCGGCTCGTCGGCGCCCACCTCCGCGGCCAGCAGCCAGTGGGCGATCCGGTTGGCGTCCGTCTCCAGCTCGGCGTAGGTCAGGGCGCGGTCCGCGCCCACCACGGCCGGCGCGTCGGGGCGGCCGTCCACCCAGCGTTCGATCAGCCGGTGCACCGGCGTGTCCAGCGGCGCCGGCGTGCCGACCGTGGTGGCCGGGGACATTGAGCCCACCGCCCCCACCGGACCCGCCGCGTCGGCCGTGCCCGCCGGACCGGCCGTGCCCGCCGGACCGGCCGTGCCCGCCGGACCGGCCGGGGACGCCAGGCTCGCTGTACCGGCCGGACCTGCCGCGTCCGCCGTACCGGTCTGGGACGCAGGGCCGGCCGGGGGCGGCAGCGGTTCGCCGGCCAGGACCGGGCCGGTCACCGGCTCCAGCGGCACCGCGCCCACGGGCGCGTCCAGGTCGGCCAGCATCCCGTCCAGCAGGGCCACGTACCACCGGGTGAACCGGGCCGCGGTGTCCGCGTCGAACAGGTCGGTGCGGTAGCCGAGGCCGCCGCGCAGCGGCGTGCCGGGCCCCGCGTCGACGACGTGCCAGTTCAGGTCGAACTTCGCCGTCAGCTCCGGCAGGTGGATCTCGGTCGCCTCCAGGCCGGGCAGCCGCGGCCGTCCCACGGCGGTGACGTGGTTCAGCATCACCTGGAACAGCGGGGTCGCGGCCAGGTTCCGCTCCGGCCGCAGCAGGTCGACCACCCGGTCGAACGGCGTGCCCGCGTGCGCCAGGGCGCCCAGCGCGCCCTCCCTGACCCGGGCCAGCAGCTCGTGACCGGTCGGTTCGCCGCCGACCTCGGTCCGCACGACCACGGTGTTGAGGAAGCAGCCCACCACGCCCTCGGTGTCGGGGTGGTCCCTGCCGGAGACCGGCACACCCACCGCGATGTCGGTACCGGCCGACAGCCGCGCCAGCAGCGCCTGCAGCGCGGCCAGCAGCACGATGAACGGCGTCGCCCGGTAGGTGGCGGCCACCGTCCTGACCCGCTCGCCCAGCTCCACCGGCAGTTCGAGCTCCACCGAGGCGCCGCCCGGGTCGGGCACCGCCGGACGCGGCCGGTCGGTGGGCAGGTCGAGCACCGGCGGCAGGCCGCGCAGCCGCTCGGCCCACCACTCCAGGTCCGCCGTGTCGGGGACCGGCGCCACCTCGGCATACTGGGCCGGCGGCGCCTCCGGCGGCGGGCGCAGCCCGAGCCGGGCCGCGTACAGGTCGGACAGCTCCGACAGCAGCAGCCCGCGGGTCCACGCGTCGGTGGCGATGTGGTGGAAGGTGAGCGAGAGCACGTGCTCGGCGTCGCCGACCGTGAGGAGCACCGCCCGCATCGGCGGCTCCCGGTCCAGCGCGAACGGCGTGGCCAGGTGGGCGGCGACCGTCGCCTCCACCTCGGAGGCGTCGACGTCCGCGGTCGACACCGGCACGTCCTCGGCGGGCCGTGTCACCAGGACCGGTTCGGCGCCGGAGTCGTCGATCACGCCGCGCAGCACCCGGTGCCGCTCGGCCAGGTCGCGGACGGCGCCCAGCAGCGCCTCCACCTGGAGCGGCCCGCGCAGCCGCAGCGCCAGCGGCACGTTGTAGGCCGTGCTCTCCGGCTCCAGCTGCGCCAGGAACCACAGCCTGGCCTGCGCCCCCGACAGCGGGGCCGGGCCGTCCGCCCGCTGCCGTCGCGCCCTGGTCTCCGTGGCCGGGCGGGGCAGGCGGGCGGCCAGGTCGGCGAGCACCGGGTGTTCGAACAGCAGCCGCACCGCGACCGGCGCGCCCAGCCGTTCCCGCAGCCGCCCGGCCACCCGGGTCGCGGCGAAGGAGTGCCCGCCGAGGGCGAAGAAGTCGTCGTCCGCCCACACCCGCGGCAGGTCCAGCACCTCCGCCCAGATCCCGGCGACGAGGTGCTCCTGCGGTGTGCCCGGCGGCACCCGCACCGCCGGACCGGCCTCGGGGACCGGCAGCGCCGCCCGGTCCACCTTGCCGTTCGGGGTGAGCGGCAGCGCGTCCAGCGCGCCGATCGCGGCCGGCACCATGTAGTCGGGCAGCCGTTCCCGCAGCTCGGCCCGCACCCGCGCGACGTCCACGGTCGCGGGGGTCACCCAGGCGGTCAGGCGCCGCTCCGCCCCGGCGCCGACCGGCTGCACGAACGCCTCCGCCACCTGCGGCAGGGCCCGCAGCGCCGCGGTGACCTCGCCGAGCTCGACCCGGAAGCCGCGTACCTTCACCTGGTCGTCGATCCGCCCCAGGAACTCCACCAGGCCGGACTCGTTCACCCGCACCCGGTCCCCCGTGCGGTACCAGCCGCCGGTGAACCGCTGCGCCGTCAGGTCGGGCCGGCCCAGGTAGCCGCGGGCCAGGCTGGGCCCGCCGATCCACAGCTCCCCCGGCACGCCGTACGGCACGGCCCGCCCTCCGGGGTCGGCCACCCGGCACGCCACGTCGGCCAGCGGCCGGCCCAGCGGCGCCACGCCGGGAGGCACCTCGTCCGCGTCGCAGGCCAGCACCGACACCGTCGTCTCGGTGGGGCCGTAGTGGATCTGCACCGCCAGGTCGGGCCGTGCCCGCCGTATCCGCTCCAGCAGGTCGGGCGGCACGGCCTCACCGGCGAGGATCAGCAGTTTCGCGGGCAGGGCGTCCATCCCCAGCGGTTCCAGCTGGCTGGGCACCATCTTGACCGCGTCCACCGGACGCGCGGCCAGGTAGGCGGCGTAGGCGGCCGGGTCGGTGGCCGTCTCGTGGTCGATCAGGTGCAGGGTGGCGCCGGAGGTCAGCGCGCACAGCACGTTGGTCAGCCCCAGGTCGGCCGCGGCGGTGGACACCAGGGCGAAGGAGGACGTCCCCGCGGGGATCCGGCCGGCCACCGCGCCCAGGTAGTGGGTGATCTGCCGGTGTTCCACCGCGACGCCCTTGGGCTCCCCGGTGGAGCCGGAGGTGTAGATCACGTACGCCAGGTGGTCGGACGGCACCGCCACGTCCGGGCGGTGCTCCGGCTCGTCCCCGGCGGCGGCGACCTCGGCCTCGGTGAGCACGATCCGGGCCCCCGACGCGGCCAGGACGGCCTCGGTCCGCCGCGCCGGGTAGACCGGGTCGAGCGGCAGGTAGGCCGCGCCGGCCTTGAGCACTCCCAGCAGGGCGACCACCAGTTCGGGCCGCCGTTCCATCAGCACGGCGACCGGTTCCTGCGGCCGCACCCCGAGGGCAAGCAGCCGGTGCGCCACCTGGTTGGCCCGCCGGTCCAGCTCCGCGTAGCCGAGCTCCGCGAGCCCCGCGGGCGCCGCGAGCCCCGCGGCGCCCGCGGGTTCCGGGGACTCGGGAGACGTCGTGAGCCGCGAAGGGGCGGATGAGACGACCGCGAGCGCGTCGGGACGGGCGTCGGCCATCCGCTCGACCAGTGTGTGCAGCGGCACGTCCGTCGGCAGATCCGCGACCGGTCCGAGCAGGTCGGGGCCTTCGGGGAGGCGGACCGGCGCGCCGGTGTCGGTGAGCAGCCCGTCCAGCAGCGCCAGGTACCACTCCACCAGCCGCCGGACGGCGGTCTCGTCGAACAGGTCGGTCCGGTAACGCAGCTCGCCGGTGAACCGGCTCCCGTCGTCGCCGAGCGCCAGGTTCAGGTCGAACTTGGCGTTCGGCGCGGGCACCGCTTCGGTACGGACGTCCAGACCGGGCAGGGTCACCGGCGCACCGGCGTCGTAGACGTTCAGCATCACCTGGAACAGCGGGGTCACCGACAGGTTCCGCTCCGGCCGCAGCCGCTCCACGATCCGCTCGAACGGCGTGCGGGCGTGGGCGAACGCGTCCAGCGCTGCCGTGCGGGCCCGGTCCAGCAGTTCGGCGCCGGTGGGGTCGCCGGAGGTGTCGGTGCGGATCACCAGGGTGTTGATGAAGCAGCCCACCACCTTCTCGGCGTCGGGGTGGTGCCGTCCGGCGTGCGGCACCCCGACGGCGATGTCGTCGCCGCCGGACAGGCGGGCCAGCAGCGCCTGCAGGCCGGCCAGGAACACCATGAACGGCGTCGCGCCCGTCACCGCGCGCACCTTCGCGGACAGGGACTCGGGCACCTCGACCTCGATCGCGGCACCCTGCCAGGCGGAGACGGCCGGGCGCGGCCGGGCGACCGGCAGGTCCAGCACCGGCGGCAGGCCGGCCAGACGCCCGGTCCACCAGTCCACGTCGTCCTCGGGCCGCCCGGCCTCCCACGCGGCCACGTCCGCGTACTGCAGGGCCGGGGGCTCCGGTCGCGGCGCCAGGCCGAGCCGGGCCGCGTACAGCGCCGAGAGGTCCTCCAGCAGCAGCTTCTCCGACCAGGCGTCGGTGGCGATGTGGTGCAGGGTCAGCGCGAGCACGCACTCGTGGCCGCCCAGCCGGAACACCGTGGCCCGCAGGGGCGGCTCGGCGTCCAGCCGGAACGGGCGCCACGCCTGGGCGGCCAGCTCCCGCTCCAGCTCCGCGGGGTCGGTGTCCACCACGGAGACGGGGACGCCGTCTGCCGGCCGTACCCTCGTGCCGTCGATGACGCCGCGCAGGATCCAGTGCCGGTCGGCCAGGTCGGCCACCGCGGCGGTGAGCGCGCCGACGTCCACCGGCCCGCTCAGCCGCAGCGCCAGCGGCACGTTGTACGCGGGGGAGTCCGGCTCCAGCTGGGCCAGGAACCACAGCCGTTCCTGGGCGGGCGACAGCGGCATGTCCGTCTCGGAACGTGCCGGGATGCTCGTGACGCCGAGGGCCTCGGCCGCCGCCTGGGCGGCGGCGAACCGGGACCGGAGCAGTTCTGCGAGCCGGTCCTGAGCGAGCTCGGTCATGCGTGGCTCCCATCCGTCAGTTCGGCGACCAGCAGTTCTTCGAGTCCGGCGGCGAAGTCGGCGAGCACCGGCCGCTCGAACAGCATCCGTACGGGGACGGCCAGCCCCAGCGTCTCCCTGATCCGGACGGCCACGCGGGTCGCGGCGAAGGAGTGCCCGCCCAGGGCGAAGAAGTCGTCGTCGGCCCAGATCGCGGGGCGTTCCAGGACGGCCGCCCAGATGGTGGCCGCCAGGCGTTCGGCGTCGGTGGCGGGTGCGACCCGTCGCGCCTCCGGGACGTCGGCCGGCTCGGGCAGCGCCTTCCGGTCGATCTTGCCGCTGGGCAACGTGGGCAGGGCCGGCAACGCGACCCACCGCCGGGGCACCATGTGGCCGGGCAACCGCGACCGGACGTGGCTCTCGACCGCGGCCAGGTCGGCCGTCTCCGGCGCGACGTAGCCGACCAGGTGGGCGTGCGCCTCCGAGCCGGCCACGGTCACCGTCCCGTCGGCCACCTCCCGCAGCACCGCCTCGATCTCGCCCAGTTCGATCCGGTAGCCGCGGACCTTCACCTGGTGGTCGGTGCGGCCGTGGAACTCCAGCGTCCCGTCCGGCCGCCACCGCACCAGGTCCCCGGTCCGGTAGCACCGCCCGCCGGGTGTGAACGGGTCGTCGACGAACGCGTCCGCGGTCTGCCCGGGCCGGCCCCGGTAGCCCCGGGCCACCCCGGCGCCGCCGAGCAGCAGCTCGCCCACCGCGCCCGGCGGCACCAGGCGCAGCCCGGCGTCGACCACGTAGGCCCGCTCCCCCGGCATCGGCGGCCCGATCGGCACCCCCTCGGACGCGGGCGCCCGGACCCGGTGCAGGGTCGAGGTGACCGTGGTCTCGGTGGGGCCGTAGGCGTTCCACAGCTCGCCGACCCGCTCCAGGATCCGCTCGGCCAGGGCCGCGTCCAGGCTCTCCCCGCCTGCGACGGCCCGCAGCGCCGGGTCACCGGTCCAGCCGGCGGCCAGCAGCAGGCGGTACGCGGTGGGCACCAGGTCGATCACCGTCGCCCCGCAGGAGGCGATCAGTCCGGCCAGCGCGTGCCCGTCCACGGCCGTGGCCCGGTCCACCACCACGCAGGTGCCGCCGCGCGCCAGGACGCTCCACAGCTCGGAGGCGGAGATGTCGAAGGTGAGCGGCGCCACGGCCGGCTGGACGTCGCCGGGGCCCAGCCGCAGCGCGGCGGCGATCCCGGCCACGTAGGCGGCCAGGCCGCCGTGGGTGATCTCCACCCCCTTGGGCTCCCCGGTGGAACCGGAGGTGTGGAGCACGTACGCCAGATCCCCGGGTCGCACGACCGGCAGCTCCGCCCGCCCGGGGTGGGCGGCCACCAGGTGGTCCACGTCGAGGGTGTCGAGGCCCGGAACGCTCACCCCTCCCCGGGTGAGCACCGTCCGCACCCCGGCGTCCCGGGCCAGCCGGCGCAGCCGTTCGGCGGGATGCTCCGGGTCCAGCGGCAGGTACGCCGCGCCGGCCCGCCACACCGCCAGCAGGACCGCCGGCATCAGGTGGTCGCGCGGCAGGCAGACCCCGACCACCTCCCCCGGTGCGATCCCGTTCTCCAGCAGCGCCGCCGCCGCCCGCCCGGACCAGTCATGCAGCTCGGCGTGGCCGAGCGAGGTCCCGTCCGGGCCGATGACGGCCGTCCCGCCGGTGTGGGCCGCCAGCGCCTCCGGGACCGTCGGGAGGGTCTCCGGCAGCTCCGGACCGGCCGCGGCGGCCAGCAGGGCGGCGCGTTCGTCCGGGGTGACCCGCTCGAACGCCGCCGGGGGCCGGTCCGGGTCGGCCAGCGCGCACCGCAGCAGCCAGGTCAGCCGGTCCAGGTACGCCTCGGCGCGCGGCGGGTCGAGGTGGGCGCGGCCGTACTCCAGTTGCAGTTCGGTGCCGTCCACGGTCCGGTTGACGAGCACGCTGAGCTCGTGGACCGCGGCGCCCGAGCCCAGGTCGGTGAGCAGCTCCAGGCCGCCCAGGCGCACCGGCACCTCGGCGTGCTGCATGGCCAGCAGCACCGGAACGCGGGGCAGCTCGGCGGGCGGGATCTCCTGGTGGACCAGGGCCCTGGTGGTCGCGGCGGCGGCCTGCCGGACCAGGTCCCGGAAGGTCGGCTCATCGGCCGGCCGCAGCCGTGCCGGCACCATGTCGATCAGCGGGCCGATGACGCCGGTCAGCTCCGGCCGGGCACGCCGGGCCGCGGCCACCCCGACCAGCGTGTCGGGCTCACCGCTCGCCAGGGCGAGGGCCGCCAGGTACACCGCGAACGGGGTGGCGCCGCACTCCCGGGCCAGCGCGTCCACATCCGCCGTGAACTCCCCGGGCAGCGGCCGGATCACCCGGCCCGCCGTCAGGTCCGCGGGCGCGGGGGGCCCGGGGGGCGCGCCGTCCAGCTCGGCCCGCCAGAACTCCCGCAGCCGCTCCAGGTCCGGCTGTTCCTCCTGCCACACGGCCACGTCGCCGACCTGGACCGCCGGTTCGGGGACGACCTCGCCGGCCAGTCCGGCGGCCAGTTCGCCCATCAGCACCCCGACGGAGCCGCCGTCGAAGGCGATGTGGTCCACCACGACCACCAGTTCGGCCTCCGCGCCGCCGACCGGGCACAGGGAGGCCCGCATCAGCGGCACCTCGCTCGTCACGTCGAACACGTACGACGCCGCGGTCCTGGCCACGGTCTCGGGATCCTCGCCCGCCGCGTGCTCGGTCAGCGGCACCGGCGCCGGAGGACGCACCACGGCGTACGGCGTGCCGTCCCCGTCGACGGCGACCGTGCTGCGCAGCACCTCGTGCCGGCGCACGACCGCGTCCAGGGCCGCGCGCAGCGGCGCGACACCCGGCAGGCCGCGCACGCGCAGCCGGATCCCCAGCGTGGTGACCGGGCTTCCGGGGTGGAACTGCCGCAGGGTCCAGAACTGGCGCTGCGTGCCGGTGAGCGGGTGCCGGGTCCGGCCGGCCCGCCGTACCGGTCCGGAGCCGGCCTGGCGCAGCCGGGTGGCCAGGCCCGCGGCGGTCGGCTCGGTCAGGAAGGCCGCCAGCGGCACGGTGTGCCCCAGCCGGCGGGACAGTTCGGTGACGACCCTGGCGGCGGCCAGGGAGTGCCCGCCCAGGTCGGCGAACCGGTCGTGCACGCCGACCTCGGGCAGGCCGAGGACGCCGGCGATCACCTCCGCCGTCAGGCGCTCGTCGTCGGTGCGCGGAGCCACCGGCGCCGGGCCGGCCGGCCGGGCGGCGCCGAGCCGGGGCAGGGCCGCGCGGTCCACCTTGCCGTTGGGGCCGAGCGGGAGCTCATCGGCCACGCCGATGCGGGTCGGCACCAGGTGGGCGGGCAGCCGGGCGCGCAGCCAGTCGCGCAGCTCCGGCTCGCCCACCCCGGAGGCCGCCGCGTGGCCGGCGAGGTAGGCGATCCCGTCGTCGTCGGCCGCGGCCAGCACGACGGCCCGCCGTACCGCGGGGTGGCGCGACAGCACGGCCTCAACCTCGCCCGGTTCCACCCGGTAGCCGCGGATCTTGACCTGGTCGTCGGCCCGCCCGGCGAAGCGCAGTTCGCCGTCCACCCGGCGGACCAGGTCCCCGCTGCGGTAGACCCGGCCGCCGTCCGGATCGGTGCGGAACGCGGACGAGTCGCCCCGCAGGTAGCCGCGGGTCACCACCGGCCCGCCGATCCACAGCTCGCCCGCCTCCCCGTCCGGGACGGGGTCTCCGGCCGCGTCGCGGACCGAGAACACGGCTCCGGCGATCGGTTCGCCCAGGGACGGCTCGCCCTCGTGGTCCCGGCGCACCTCGGCGACGGCGCAGGTGGTGGTGCACTCGGTCGGGCCGTAGAGGTTCAGCACCCGGCGCACCCCGGGGTTGGCGTAGATCCGCCGCACCAGGGCGGCGGTCAGCGGCTCGCCGCCGGAGAACACCGCGCGCACCCCGCTCGGCAGCGGCTCGCGCAGCAGCGCCGTCAGCGCGGAGGGGACCCCGTAGACCGTGGTCACCTCGTCGCGGGCGGGCAGGTCCGGCAGCGCCAGCAGGTTGTCGGCCAGGATCACCGTCCCACCGGCGACCAGCGGCAGGAAGAGCTGGCTGATCGACGGGTCGAAGCAGATCGAGGCGGTGGCCAGCATGCCGCCCAGTTCCTCGGCGGTGTACGCCGACGCCTCCCAGCTCAGCAGGTTGAGGGTGTTGCGGTGCTCCACGACCACGCCTTTGGGCGTTCCGGTGGAGCCGGAGGTGTAGATGACGTACGCCGCGTCGCCGGGGTCCCCGTCCGGCTCCCCACCGCCGGACGCCCGGGATGTCCCGTCGCCCGGATGACCGGTCGCGCCGGTCGCCCCGGTCGCCCCGGGCGCGCCGGGCGCGCCAGGTGCGCCAGGTGCGCCAGGTGCGCCAGGTGCTTCGCCGTCCGGTGCCACATCGTCGGATGCTTCGCCGCCCGGCGCCACGTCGTCCACGAGAACGGGCCGGGCGCCGGTGAGGGCGGCGGTCCGGCGCAGCGCGGCGGAGGTGAGCACCGCGGTCACCGCGGAGTCCCCGGCCATGAACCGCAGCCGCTCGGCCGGGTAGGCGGGGTCCAGCGGCACGTAGGCCGCCCCCGCCTTCCACACCCCCACCAGTGCGGGGACCAGCCACTCGTCGCGCTCCAGGCAGACGCCGACCAGGTGGCCGCGCCCGATGCCCTCGGCGGCGAGGGCGCGTGCGACGCCGTCCGCTCTGCGGTCCAGCTCGGCGTAGCTGAGCCGGGTGGTTCCCGCCACGACGGCGACGCGTTGCGGAGTTTGTCTACTTTGGGCCTCTATCGCCTTGTGGACGCGCCCGTATCCCTCAAACGTCTCGATCGCCCCCGACCGTTCCGTGCTCACTATGAGCTTTTTGTGCCATAGGTGCTCGCGTGTGCAGCGTGGTATTTGATGTCCACGCCTTTTCGCACAGGCTCGCCGAGGAGACGTTATGGGGCGATACGGATAACAGTAAGACCCTTCATTAAATCGTTAGGCTATCTAGTCTTTTTCCGCTTTTGTCTACTTATATAGATTTTTAGGCACATTGTCGGCATGGCGGGGAACGCCTGGGGCCGCCCTCGTGGACGCTCGGACCGGGATGGACCCCCGCGCCCTCGGAGCGTCCATGCTGGGAGCGTGAACGAGGGATATCTGCCGATCGGACGGTTCGCCCGGCTCTGCCGGCTCAGCGTCAAGCAACTGCGCCACTACGACGAACTGGGGCTGCTGGCCCCCGCCCACGTCGACCCGGACAGCGGCTACCGCTACTACCGGCCCGACCAGGCGCGCGCCGCACTGCTGATCGGTCTGCTGCGCTCCCTCGACGTGCCCCTGCCGTCGATCGGGCGGGTGCTGTCCGACGGGACGGGCGCGCTCGGCGGCGTGCGCGACCGCATGGAGGCCGACCTGGCGCGCCGCGAGCGCAACTTCGCCGCGCTGGAACGCATCCTCTCCAGCGGCCTGCCCCACGCGGAGGTGACCGTCGTGCGCGAACCCGCCCGGCGGGTGGCCACCGTACGGGACACCGCGACGCTGGAGCGGATCGGCGCCGTCACGTCGGCGGGCGTGGCCCGGCTGATGACGGCCGTGAACGCCGTGGACGCCCTGAGAACCGCGGGCGCCGTGGCCTCCGCGGGCGTCGCCGGCGGGCCGGAGGGAACCGCGGGTGACACGGGTGGGCCGGTGAGCGGCGCGGGCGGGCCGACGGGGTCGCCGATCGGATTGTTCCCGCTCGACCTCACCGGGGAGCTCGCCGTGACCATCGCGGTGGAGACGTCCGCGGACGTCCCGGGGACGTCCCCGGACGTCCTGCCGGGCGGCCTGTACGCCTCGGCCACCCATGTCGGGCCGTACGACCAGATCTCCCTCACCACGCACGCGCTGCTCGCCTGGCTGGGCGAGCGCGGCCACACGCCCGACGGCCCGCTGCGCGAGGTGTACGTCTCCGACCCCAGGACCACGTCACCGGACCGGCTGGTGACACACCTGATGATCAAGCTGGAGGATCCCGGGTGAGCCCGGCCTGCCATCCGATGACGGAACGGAACCCGGGGGCGCCGTCCGCCGGCGCTCTCACCGCCCGGCTCTCGGCTCACCCGGCGCGTTCGGCCCGCCGGAGCTCCCACCGTCCGGCTCGTCCGGCCCGTCGGCGCCCTCGTCGCCCTCGTCGTCCGGCGCGTTCAGCGGGCGGAGCATGGCCGACGCCTCGTCGTGGTCCATCCCGGTCGCCTCCAGCAGATCGACGGCGATGGAACGCAGCTGTGCGAGGGTGACGTTCGCCGAGAAGCCCAGGTTCGTGGGTCGTTCCCGCTCGGCGACGGCGATCAGCGCCTGCCGGGCCAGCATCGGCTCGCGTCCGGCCCCCAGTTCGAGCTGGAGCAGCAGCGCCGCCTCCGAGACCTCGCGCAGCGAGTCGGCCAGCACGACCGGCGGCGGACCGGCCTCCCCCAGCGCCGCGAGTGTACGGCGGGCCAGCACGCGGGCGTTGCGCAGCGCGAGGTCCACCGGCATGGCGGCGGTCTCGTACCGGGTCAGCTGGGCCCGGTGGTGCCGGCGCAGCGGCGAGATCATGATGATCTCCTTGCTGTTCTCCAGCGCCGCCTCGAACTCCTCGACCACGTCCTGGGTCCTGCGCCCGCACTCCAGGGCCTCGGCGGCCAGGTCCATGTCCTTCTTCTCGATCGCCTCCGCGGACTGCTCCAGCACGGTGGAGAGGGCGTCGAGCACGCCGGACAGGTGCCGGCCCGCGATGGCGAGCGGGCTGGCGGGCAGCAACGCGACCGCGACGATGCCGACGACGCCGCCGGTGAGCGCGTCGGCCATCCGGTCCAGCCCGCCGACGTCCTCGCCCGGCACCAGCATGGCGACCAGCACCGCGGACGAGCCGACCTGCGACACGAACAGCTCACCGCTGCTCACCAGCCCCGCGACGGTCATGGACAGCGCGATCACGAGCGCCATCTGCCAGGGCCCCGAGCCGATCCAGGACCCCAGCAGGTCGCCGATCCCCACACCCAGGCTGACGCCGACCACCAGCTCGACCAGCCGGCGCAGCCTCCGCCCGTGTCCCACGCCCACGCAGATCATCACGGAGATGGGCGCGAAGAGGGGACGGGGATGGCCGAGCAGGTGGACGGCGACGATCCAGGCCAGCGCGGAGCCCACGGCGCACTGCGCGATGGAGGGCATGATCGGGCCGAACGTGCTCAGCCGCTTCCTGACTTGATCACCGAGCCACGTCCACACCCTTCCACCATGGCCGATCTTTATGACACTGGGGTCACATTTGCCCCAGGTTCCCCTAGTACGGGTGATTCGACGGGGGACAGGCCGGTCATCTCGGCGAGCCGGCTCCCGCCCCTGCCTCCGCCGTGTACGCCGCCCGGATCTCCGCGGTGAAGACCCACCCGCACTCCGGGTGATCCTCAACGGGGTACAGGTCACGGGCCGCCGGGTCGGTGAACCAGCGGTGGACCAGGTAGCGGTCGAACCCGCTGATCCCCCCGTGTACGACCGGTCGAGCACGGCGAGCGCGTCCTTCGAAGGCGGCAGGCGATCGCCTCCGGCCCCGCTCGTCTCCGTGCCCACGCCACACGGTTTCCACACCGGGCGTACATCGACACTACGGAGGCGCGGGCGCCGCAGGCGTGCACCGTCGCGACACCGGACGGCATTCCGGCGACATCATGAACCCACCGGCGCCGCGCGTCCCCGTTCACCCGGAGCATGGCGGAGCCGATGAGAAGCGGTGTCTCCATGCCGCCATCCTGCGGCAGCCGGGCCCCGTGAACAGGGATCGGTGATCCCACCCTCGGTCACGCGCGGGCGACGGCGTCGCCGCCCGGCAGGCCTCACCCCGGCAAGCGTCACCGCCCGGCAGGCGCCCGCTCACGACGCGGCGTCACCGGTGAACGCGCGGCCGCGGCCCGTACCGGTGGGTCAGCCGGCCCGGTTGCGGCCGGCGCGGGGTCTGGCCGATCGTGGCGGGATGGCGCGCATGTGGTCGCGGACGCGGCCGAGGATGTCGCCGAGCCGGGCGAGGTCGCCGTCGGTCATCGGGTCGAACAGCAGACGCCGGACGCTGTCCACGTGGCCGGGCAGCACCTGGGCGACCAGGTCGCGCCCGGCGTCGGTGACGGTCACGATGACGCTGCGCTCGTCGTCGGGACACGGCGAGCGGGTGATGAGGCCGCGCTTGTCGAGCAGACCGGCCTGGTAGGTGAGTCCGCTGCGGCTGTAGACGACGCCGTCGGCCAGATCGGTCATCCGGAGCCTGCTCTCCGGCGCGTCGGTCAGGCGGGCGAGGATCTGGAACTGCACGTAGCTCAGGTCGCCGTCGGCGCGCAGATGCTCGTCGACGGCGTGCTGAAGAAGGCTGCTGACCTCCATCAGGGCGAAGTACGCGCCGAGTTGCTCGATGTTCAGGCCGGGTGCCGGGTCACTCACACAACCGACCTTACTTTGAATTCGAAACGTATTTCCGTTGACGAACGCGTCGAACTCAGAAGACGGAAGGAGCGCACATGGGCAGGAGCCATACCGGGGCCGCGCCCCGGGTCGTGGTGACCGGGGGTCCCGGGGCCGGGAAGAGCACGTTGATCGACCGGTTGCAGGAAGCCGGGTTCGCGCGGTCGCACGAGGCGGGGCGCGGCGTCATCCGGGACCAGATGGCGATCGGCGGGCGCGCGCTGCCCTGGGCCGACCGGGAGCTGTTCGCCGAGCTGATGCTCGGCTGGGAGCTGCGCTCCTACCGGACGGCCCCGGCGGCGCCGCCTGCGGCGAGCGCGGAGGGGACGGCGGACGCGGTGAACGAGGAAGGGGCGACGCGCACGCCGGTGGCGACGCCGGTCTTCTTCGATCGCGGGATCCCCGACATCGTCGGCTACCTGCGCCTGGAGGGGCTGCCCGTCCCCGAGCACGTCCACGCGGCGGCGCTCAGGTTCCGCTACCACCGGATCGTGTTCGTCGCGCCTCCCTGGCCGGAGATCTACCGCCGGGACGCCGAGCGCAGGCAGTCCTACGAGGAGGCCGAACTGACCTACGAGTCCATGGTCGCGACCTACACCGAGTACGGCTACGAGCCGGTGCCGCTCCCTCTCGCGCCGGTCGAGGAGCGCGTCCGGTTCGTCATCGAACGTCTGCGGCGGGGCTGAGACGGCGTCAGGCGCCACAGCGGTCCGGCGGCTCGTCCCGGCCGGGACGCCGAGCCGTCCGCCATGGCTTCCGAGCGCCGCGAGCGCCGTGGGTTCGGGGCTTTCCGTTGTTCTCCGATTCGTCGCCTCAGGCCGATGAGTGCGGATGGTGTCCCCGGTATGTACCGGTGAGCTCACAAGAGCTCGCGAGGCGCCGGCACGGCCGATGGGCCGCGACCGGGACATGACGAGGACGGACATGACCGCAGAGAACCACTCCGGCACGATCATCGAGGACCGCTCCGCGACCACCCGGGAGGAGGACCGCGAGGCCGTACTCGGCCTGCTCCACGCGGTCTACGCCGCCTGGGCCGACAACGACGCCGACGCCTTCGTCGCGCCGTACGCCGAGGACGCCACCTCGATCCTGCCGGGTTCGTACCGGCGGGACAGGGAGGAGATCCGGGCCCGGATGGCGGCGGGCTTCGCCGGCCCGCTCAAGGGGTCGCGGGTCGTCGACGAGGTGCAGAGCGTACGGTTCCCCGGCGCGGACGCGGCCGTGGTGGTCAGCCGGAGCGTCGTCCTGATGGCCGGGGAGAGCGAGGCGCCCGGCGGACGCCAGGTGATGGCCACCTGGATGTGCTCCCGGCGGGACGGCGGGTGGGTCATCGACGCCTACCACAACTGCCCCGCCTGACCTTCCGGCACGGGTACGGGGACCACCGCGGCCGGCCACCGGCGCGGGTACGGAACCGCCCCGCCGGCTGTGGGTACGAGGAGCCCCGGCCGCGGGTGCGGGTACGGTCCGCGTGACGGGCCCCGCTGAAAGATTCACCGGGCGGGAGGGCCGGAAGGCTCGCCCGCCGGGAGAAACCCCTGGTCCCCGAACCGGGTGAGAGGCGGCGGGGCGCGGGGCCGGGGGGCGGGCGTTGACGGGTGGGCGGTGCGGTACGAAACATCGTCGTCGTCCCGCTTCGCCGAATCCGAAGGTGCGATGCCATGGCGCTCCCCGCTTCGTTCGCCGCCCGGTTCCGGGCCGTCGCCGTCTCGGCGGCGCTGGTGCTGGGAGGTCTCGCCGCGACGGCGGCCGTCCCGGCGGCGGCCCTGCCGGACACCGGCTGCCGGGTGGACTACACCCTGAACCAGTGGCAGGGCGGGTTCACCGCCCAGGTGAAGGTGACCAACCTGGGGCCGGCGGTCAACGGCTGGCGACTGCGGTGGACCTTCGGCGGCGACCAGCGGGTGACGAGCGCCTGGAGCGCGCAGGTCGGTCAGAGCGGCACGACGGTGACCGCGACGAACGTCTCGTGGAACGCCTCCCTGCCCACCGGCGGGACCGCCGACTTCGGCCTGCAGGGCACCTGGACGGCGGCCGACCCGGTGCCCGCCGACTTCACCCTCAACGACGTGGCCTGCAACGGCGCCGGTTCCCCGAGTCCGAGCGTCACCCCGACGGCCACCCCCACCGCGACACCGACCGTCACACCCACGGCCACCCCCACCGCGACACCCACCGTGACCCCGACTGTGACACCCACCGCGACGCCCACGGTGACGCCGACCGGCGAGCCGGGGTGCGCGGGGGCGGCGGTCTGTTCGGGGTTCGAGGACCAGACGGGTGTCCCCGCCGGTGACTGGCAGGTCGTGACGCCCAACTGCTCGGGCTCCGGCACCGCGGTGGTCGACACCTCGGTCGCGCACAGCGGAAGCAGGTCGCTGCGGATCAACGGCGGCGGCGGGTACTGCAACCACGTCTTCGCCGGGACGACCCGGGACGTCTCCGCCGTCGGCCCCGTGGTCTACGCGCGGATGTGGGTCCGGCACACGACGGCCCTGCCCACCGGCCACATCAGCATGATCACCATGGCGGACTCCCGGGACGGCGGCCGGGACCTGCGCGTCGGCGGCCAGAACGGCGCGCTGCAGTGGAACCGCGAGTCCGACGACGCCACGCTTCCCGAGCAGAGCCCCACGGGGGTCTCGCTCAGCACCCCGCTGCCGGTCGGCCGCTGGGTCTGCCTGCGGTACGAGATCGACACCACCCGGCAGTCGATCCGCACCCTGCTGGACGACCGGGAGGTCGCCGGGCTGCGCGTGGACGGGGTTCCCACGCAGGACGTCGACTCCCAGTGGCTTCGCCGTACGACCGCGCCGCGTCCGACCACGCTGCGGCTGGGCTGGGAGAGCTACAGCGGCGACCAGGACACGATCTGGTACGACGACGTGGCCCTGAGCTCCTCCCCGCTCTCCTGCTGAACGGCCTCGCGCTCCCCCCGGGCCTCGCGCAGCCGCGGGGCCGGCTCGCCCTCCCGCCGGACCACCGAATCGCCGAATCGCTGAGCCGCCTCGTCCGCCGGACCGCCGCCCTCCCAGGTCGCTCCCCCGTCTGGGAGACGGGCCCGGCTCAGGGGCGGGCGGAGGCGGTGCCCGAGGCGGGGAGGGCGGCGCGCACGGCCTCCAGGCAGCGCTCCACCACCGGGCGCGGGTCGAACGCGTAGGCGCCGTCGCCGAAGAGCTCGAAGGTCATGGCGCCCCGGTACCCCCGGCGGTCCAGGGCGGCGAGGTACTCGGCCAGCGGCAGTTCGCCGTCGCCCCACGCCAGGTGCCCCGCGGGCCGGCCGTCGATCAGGTGGACGTGGCGGACGCGGTCGCCGAGCACGTCGAAGTAGTCGTCCACGGTCTCGCCCGCGACGGCCATGCCCACCGTGTCGAGCACCGCGCCGAGGTTCGCCGCGTCCACCTCGCCGATCATCCTGGCGAGCGCCCGGGAGTCGTTGAGGAGGTTCGACTCCACACGCTGCAGCGGTTCGAGCACGCAGGTCACGCCGAGGGCGGCGGCGTAGGCGGCGATCTCGCCGATCGCGTCCGCCGAACGGCGCCAGGCCGCCTCCACCGGCTCGTTCTCGAAGCCGCGGCCCGGGGTCAGCAGGAGCAGCTCGGCTCCGAGCTCGGCGCACAGCTCGGCCGCGCGGCGGAACACGCCGATGCTCGCGGCGCGCAGCCAGGTGACGGGCGAGGCCACGTTGACCGGGTACATCACCTGCTCGGGGGTCAGGCAGCGGACCTTGAGACCGCGCGACTCCAGGCGGCGGCGTACGGCGCGAGCCTCGGCGTCGCTCACCTGCGGCACGTGGAACTGCGGCGCGATGCCCCACAGTTCGACGTGTTCCCGGCCGAGGGCCGCCGCGTCGTCGAGGAACCGCTCGAACGGCTGGTGCTGGTAGGCGAAGTTGGCGGCGGTGATCTGGTCGAGGGAGAGGGTCATCGGGGCTCCTGTCGTGTGGGGCGCGACGCGGACCGGGTGCGTTCGCCATCGTCCTCCGGTCGCGCGTCGCCGTCCTGGGTCCGCCGTCCTGGGTCCGAGGTCCCGGGACCGCGGCACGGGGTCCGGCGGTGCGGACGCCGTACCTCCGGGTGCGGGGTACGGCGGGGCCGTTCACTTGCCGATGCCGTCGGCCATGCCCTTGACGATGTAACGCTGGCCGAAGAAGAACAGCAGCATGACCGGGACCGCCGCGATGGTCATGGCGGCGAAGACGACGGGGAACTCGGTGCCGTGCTTGCTCATCAGGCTCATCAGCCCGACCGGGAGGGTCTGCACGCCGCTGCCGCTGGTGAAGATCATCGCGAAGAGGTACTCGTTCCAGGCGAAGAGGATGTGCAGCAGGACCGTCGAGGTGATGATCGGCTTGCACATCGGCAGGATGACGTGCCAGAACGCCTTCCACCGGCCGCAGCCGTCCATCTCGGCCGCCTCGTCGACCTCGCGGGGGAGGTCGAGCATGTAGGCGCGGATGAGGAAGGTGGTGAAGGGCACCCGGAAGGCGGTGTAGAGGATGAGCAGCGCCCAGAAGCTGTTGTACAGGCCCATCGACTGGAACATCTTCACCAGCGGGACGAGCGCCACGCTGGGGGAGAGCATGAGGCCGCCGAGGATCGTCCCGGTGACGAACCCGTTGAACGGGAGCTTCACCCGGGTGAGGCCGTAGGCGGCCCAGGCGCTGACGAACACGGTGGCGATCGTCGAGGTCACCGTGACGAGCACGCTGGTGGTGAGGTAGTCGCTCACCCCCCGGTTCCACGCCTTGCGGTAGTTCTCGAAGCTCCAGTCGACGGGGAGGGCGAAGGGGTTCCCGAAGAGCTGGGCGTTGGTCTTGAACCCGTTGAGCAGCATCCACAGCAGCGGGTAGACCACGACCACGGCGAGGCCGAGCAGGAACACCCACAGGAAGACGCGTGCGATCACGCTGAGGAAGCCGGTGCGGCTCACCATTCCACCCTTCTCCGGTTGGCGACCCACAGCTGCGCCACGGCGATGGCGAGCGTGATCACGAAGATCACCGTCGCGATGGCGGCGGCGTAGCCGAAGTCGTTGCGGACGAAGCCGCTCCGGTAGAGCCAGGTCCCGAGCACCTGGCTGGAGTTGTCGGGGCCGCCGCCGGTCATCACCATGACCTCGTTGAACACCTGGAACGCGCCGGAGATGGTGACCATCATCATCAGGCCGGTCATCTCGCGCACCAGGGGGACCGTCACGTGGAAGAAGCGGCGGAGGGGACCGGTGCCGTCGAGGGCGGCGGCGTGGTAGATCTCCGAGGGGATGCGCTGGATGGCGACGGCGAACAGCAGGGTGGAGTATCCGAAGCCCTGCCACTGGCTCATCGCGATGATCGCGGGCATCGCGGTGCTCTCCTGGCCGAGCCAGGAGCGGGTGAGGTCGCCGAGTCCCACCGCCTCCAGCAGGTGGTTGAGCGGGCCGAGGTTGGGCTCGTAGATGAAGTAGAACAGCAGGCCCGCCACGGTCAGCGAGATGGCGCAGGGGATGAAGTAGATCGACCGCAGGATCCGCTGCCACCTCTGGCTGCGGACGCCCTCGATGAGCGCGGCGAGCACGAGCGCGCCGCACACCTGGAAGGCGATCGAGACCACCGCGTACATCACGTTGTTGCCGAGCGACCTCCAGAAGACCGGGTCGTCGACGAGCTTGCGGTAGTTCTCCAGGCCGACGAACTCCTGGCTTCCGCTGTAGATGTCCCATTCGAGGGTGCTGAACCCGAGGTTCTCCGCCAGCGGGAAGTAGACGAACACCCCGACCAGCGCGAGCGCGGGGAGGACCCACGCGAGCCCGAGCGCTCGTTTGACGATGGTGGGCACCGGCATGCTCTCCTTACGCCGAGCGGGTCGTGTGCGAGCGGACCGCGGAAGGGCGGGCCTCGGACAGGCGGGGCTCGGACGGGCGGGCCGGTTCCGAGTGGGCCGCGGACGGGCGGGCCGCCCGCGACCGGAGCCGTCGCGGGCGCGTCGTGGACGGGCGGGTCACTTGGCCGACGCCGATGCCTTGCGCACGCTTTCGAGCACCTGCTCGGGGGTCTTGCCGCCGGTGATGAGCGCCTCGCCGCCGGCCAGCCACGCGTCGGCGACGTCGGGCACGGTCACGGTGTCGAGCCAGGCGGCGAGCCTCGGGGCCTTGTTGACCGCCTCGATGCCCTCGTACACGGCCTTGCTGGAGGTGTCGGTGGTGACGGCGCCGATGACCGTGCTGGGCTGGCCGTAGGGCGGGGCGGAGAGCGTTTTGGCGTTCTCCTGGCTCGTGGCGAACTTCATGAAGTCGACGGCGAGCGGCACGCGCGGTGAGGCGGCGTTGATGAGGTATCCCTCGGGCGCGCCCTCCAGCGTCGCCGGGTCGCCCGCGGCGCCCTGGGGGACGGGCAGCGGGAAGATGCCGAAGTCGGCGGGGTCGAGCTTGTGGTCGGCGGTGGCGTTGTCGAACTCCAGGATCTCCTGGTAGTACATCGCGGCCTTGGTGTCGGCGAACGCCTCCTGCGCGGAGGTGTAGAGGACGCCGTTGGTGCCGGTCCCGGTGTCGGTGCACTGGGTGACGAGCGACTTGAACTGCTTGAGCGCGGTGACGTAGCCGGGGTCGTCGAGCTTGGCCGTCTCGGGCTTGAGGTCGGCCTGGAGGGCGGCGGGCGGCACGTTGTAGGCGAAGAGCTGCTGCAGGTAGTGCAGGGCGGGCCAGCCGTCCTTGTTGCCGAAGGCGATGGGCTCGTAGCCGGCCTCGCGCAGCGGGCCGCAGCTCTTCAGCAGCTCGTCGAAGGTGGTGGGCACCTTGACGCCGGCCTTGTCGAAGGCGGCCTTGTTGTACCCCATGAACTTGCCGTTGTTGTAGAGCGGGATGCCGTAGTACTTGCCGTCGTAGGCGAAGGCCGACAGCGACCCCTCGCCGAAGGTCTTGCCCCAGGGGGTTCCGGGGCCGATCACGTCGGTGAGGTCGGCGGCGCGCCCGCCGCGGATGAAGTTCTCCGCCCAGTTGCCGGTCCAGGTGAAGTAGATGTCCGGCAGGGCGTTGGAGGCCGTCAGGGTCTTGGTCTTGTCCTTGACGCTCTGGTCGGTCTCCTGGATGAGCTCGACCTTCACCCCGGGGTGCGCCTTCTCGTAGTCGGCGGCGACCTTCTCGAAGTACGGCTCCAGCGGCTCGCCGGCGAACTTGGTGAGGACGCTCAGCGTGCCGGAGTAGTCCGGCTTCGCGGCGGCGTCGGCCGCGGGGGCCTTGGCCGGGGTGCCGCCGCCGGTGCAGCCGGTGAGCGTGAGCACCGAGGTCCCGGCGATAGCCGCGAACGTCGTCAGTACGCGAGAGCGCATGGGCTTCCTTTCTCTCGTGAGATCCCGTGAGAGGAGAGGGACCGCCGGTGCCGTGGCACCTCGGGTCCGCGCCGTGGGGGTGTGGTGCGACCTGGCCCGCCCGGTTGTCGGCTGACTGTACAGATATTCTGATACCGGTACCAGACCTAAACCAAGATCTTATTTTTCGAGAGTGCCCGACGAGACATAGCCGTGACATTTGCGCGATCTGACCAGGTAAATCAACCGATCAAAGGCATGGTGTTGACGGCTCACACTTCACTGTGCCAGCGTGACCCCTGCGTGATACCGGTATCAGGTCGCAGGGCGACGCCGGTCGTGGCATTCCCGAAAGGACGCGTAGATGCTCCGCTTCAACGAGCCCGAGTTCCTCTCCCAGACGGCGAGCGCGGTGGCGCTCCGCCCGCAGATCGAGGAGCTCGTCGACCGTCTGGTGGACGAGGGGTTCGACAACCTCCTCCTCGTCGGCGCCGGAGGCACGTACGCCCAGATGTGGCCGTACGAGCACCTGGCCCGGCGCTCCTCCACCCTCGACGTGCGCGCCGCGATCGCGGCCGAGCTGGTCGTCTCGGGTGACGCGCGGCTCGGCGAGCGCTCGGTCGTGGTCTTCACCTCGGTCTCGGGCACCACCGAGGACAGCGTCCGCGCCATCGAGTACTGCAAGGCCAGGGGCGCCTACACGATCGGCTTCACCGGCCACCCCGACTCGCCCATCGCCGAGCTGGTGGACGCCGCCCTCCTCTCGGAGCCGAAGACCTGGCCCTTCGACGTCCAGATGCTGTTCTTCATGGGCCGGCTGCTCTCCCGCCGCGGCGAGTTCGACGGCTACGACCGGCTCGCCGGCGAGCTGGCCGGCATCCCGCGGATCCTCGTGGACGTGGCCAGGCAGGCCGAGCCGGTCGCCGCCGCCTTCGCCGAGGCTCACAAGGACACCGACTACCACTTCCTCATCGGCGGCGGGAACCTGTGGGGCTTCACCTACCTGTACTCCATGTGCATCCTGGAGGAGATGCAGTGGCTGCGCACCACCAGGGTGCACAGCGCCGAGTTCTTCCACGGCTCGCTCGAACTGCTGGAGGAGGACACGAGCGTCGTCATCTTCCAGGGTGAGGACGAGACCCGCGCCCTCACCGACCGGGCCGAGGCGTTCGCCAAGCGCGTCTCCAAGGACGTCACCGTCTTCGACACGCGCGACTACCCCCTCGACGGGATCAGCCCGGAGTTCCGCGGCCTGCTCGCGCCGCTCGTGCTCGACACCGTGCTGAGCCGGGTCAGCAAGCACCTGGAGCGGGTCCGCGACCACTCGCTCGACCTGCGCCGCTACTACCGCGTCATGGACTACTGAGCCCTCCGCCGCCGCACCGGTGGCCGCCCGGGCGCGCGGACGCCCGGGCGCGGCCCCACCGGTGACCGCCTCCTCCCCGCCCCCTCCCGGGGCGACCGTCCCCCTTCCAGGGGTGACCTTCCCGGACGCTCCCTTCCGGGGCGACCCCCGGATGACCGCTCCCCGACCGCACGCGCGGGCCGGCGCCGTGCCCGCCGTACGCATGCCCTCCCCGGGTCCCGCGCCGCGGGGCGCGGAACCCGCGCACAGGAGAACCCATGAGAGTCCTCGGTTTCGGCGACAACATCGTCGACCGGTTCGTCGACCGCGGCGTCGACTATCCGGGCGGCAACAGCGTGAACGTCGCCGTCTACGCCCGCCGGCTCGGCCTCGACGCCGCCTACCTGGGGGTCTTCGGCGACGACGACCTCGGCCTGTTCCTGCGGGAGGCGATCGCCGCCCAGGGGATCGCCGTCGACCGGTGCGTGGTGCGGGCCGGTGAGAGCGGCGTCTCCACCCTGCGCGTCGACGACGGCGACCGCGTCTTCCTCGGCTGGAACGGCGGCGGGGTGACGGTGCGGGAGCCGCTCGTGCTCGACGAGGAGCTGCTCGGCTACGTGTCGGGCTTCGGCCTGGTGCACTCCAGCGTCTACTCCGGCAGCGAGGACGAGCTGCCGAAGCTCGCCGGGCTCGGCCCGCTGGTGAGCTTCGACCTGTCCAGCGAGGAGGAGTTCCGCTCCCCCGCCTACCTCGACCGCGTCTGCCCGCACGCCGACCTCGTCCTGCTGTCGTGCTCGCACCTGGACGAGGCCGCCACGCGCGACCTCCTCGCCGACGCCGTACGGCGGGGCGCGCGGCTGGCGCTCGGCACCCGCGGCGTGGACGGGGCGATCGCCTGCGACGGCGACGTCACCGTCGCCGCCCCGGCGCACCCGGTGACCGACCCCGGGCGGATCGTCGACACGATGGGCTGCGGCGACGCCTTCCTCGCCGGGTTCGCCGTCTCGCTGCTGCGCGGCGGCTGGTCGGCCGGGGTCCGGCCGCGGCATGACATGATCGAGCGGGCGCTGCGCGACGGCGCGGAGGCGGCCTGCGAGCAGTGCCTCGTCGAGGGCGCGTTCGGCCGCGGCCGTCCCGCCGCGTCGCCGCGCTGAGCGGGACGGGCGGCGGAACAGGATCTAGCATGTGGCGAGCCTCCGAACGCGAGATCCGAACGCGAGAAACGAGGGACGCGATCCATGCCAGGTGAGCGGAGCCAGGCGGGGCGGCCGACGATCTCCGAGGTGGCCGCCGAGGCCGGTGTCGGCCGGGCGACCGCCGCCCGCACGCTCGGCGGGTACGGATACGTCAGCCCCGAGCTGCGCGAGCGGGTGCTCGCGGCGGCCGAGAAGCTCGGCTACCGTGCGAACGCGCTGGCGCGCAGCATGTCGACGGGCGTGAGCCACACGCTGGGCGTGATCGTCGCCGACATCGGCAACCCCTTCTTCGCGGGGGTGATGCGCGGCGTCTCCGACGCCTCCCGCGCCCGCGGCTTCGACACGCTCGTGCTGAGCACGTACGAGAACCTGGAGGCGGAGGTCGCGGCGGCGAACGTGCTCATCGACAAGCGCGTCGACGGCGTCATCCTCGCCTCGGCCGCGGTCGGCCGAGGCGACGTGGCGCACATCAGGGCCGCGCTGGACCGGGGCATCCCCGTCGTGCTCGTCGACCGGGCGGTGGCGTCGGTCGACCTCGACGCGGTCGTCATCGACAACCGGGACGCGGCGCGCCAGGCGGTCGAGACGCTCGTCACGGCCGGGCACCGCCGCATCGGGTTCGTGTGGGGCCCGCCGGTGGCGGAGCCGCCCGCGACCCGGCGGGCGCTGCTGGCGGCGGCGTCCCGCAACCTGTGGACCGACGGGGAACGGCTGCGCGGCTACCTCGACGCGCTCGACGACGCGCGCATCCCCTTCGATCCCGAGCTGGTGATGGTGGGACGCAAGACCGAGGAGCGGGTGACCCGGGAGGTCGCCCGCATGCTCTCCCTCCCCGACCGCGTCACCGCGCTGTTCTGCACCGAGACCGAGGCGGTGACGGGGGCGCTGCGCGCCCTGCGGACGTCGGGGCTGTCCTGCCCGCGCGACGTGTCGCTGATCGGCTTCGACGACAGCGCCTGGGCGGCGGTCATGGAGCCGCCCCTGACGATGATCGAGCAGCCGGTGCACGAGCTCGGCGCGATGGCCGCCCGGACGCTGCTCGACATCGTCGAGGGGGCCGAGCCCCGGCGCGAGATGCACACCCTCCGCTCGCGCCTCGTCACCCGCTCCTCGGTCGCCCCGCCGCCGTCTCCGTCCCGGTCCCCTGCCCCGTCCCCGCCCCCGGGCGCGCCCCTGTCCCCGGGCGCGTGACGGGGCGGGGCCGCGCCGCGGCGATCCGGTCCGCACCGGCGATGATCCGCCGGGCCCGCGCGGCGACGTTCCTCGCGTCGGTGACCACGGAGTCGGCCACGGGACCGAACCGCGCCGCGAAGGAGGCGGCCCGGTCGGCCCGGACGGCGATCCGTCTGGCCTCGGCGGCGACCCTCTCGGCGTCGCGGCCGTTCTGCAGCGGCATGCGGCTGAGCTCGGTGGCCTGCGACTCAAGCCTCTCCGCGTCGGAGGAGATCCGGTCGGCGGCGGAACCGGACCGGGCGCCCCTGCCGAAGATGAGCCTCAGGAGGTCGCGGGCGTCCCGCGCCAGCCTGCCCGCGTCGTCGAGAAGCTTGATCGTGTCGCGTCCGACCTGGACGATGTCGCCGAAGACCCGCTCGACGGGCGCCGGGCTGGGCGGGTAGGGCTGACGCCCGGGTGCCGGCGCCGCCACCCGGGGGCGTCCCGGTGCCGGCGCCGCCACCCGGCGATCCGTGGTGAGCGTCGCCGTGTCGTCCGCGGTCACCGCCACCGGGCGGTCCGCGGCGGCGGCCACGGCGGGTCCCCCGGCCGATGGTCCGGCGACCACCAGCCCGGCGGTCATCCCGGCGCCGGCGAGTACCGCGCGGGCGCGGGAAACAGCGTTTCCTCCGGCCACTCCGACCTCCGTACGATCGATGGCGCGAGCCGTGTGATGGGATCTCCGAGGCGCGGGACGGGGCGCCTCCCGGACATCATGACGACGACGGCGCATACCACCGGCTCCCGGCGCGCACGGCTTACTCAATGATCGTTTCCTGCTTCCCGGCGCATGACGGAGGACACGGCGCCGTGCGGGGTGCCGCCGCCCGGAACACGCCCGCGGCGGACGGCACGCACCCGCTCGACGACGAGTTGCGCCCCCAGAGCCCCGGCTGTGGCGATGGCGAACGCGATGCCGCCCAGCTGCTCGGCCGTCACCGCGACCAGGAAGCAGAACACGGCGAACCCCACCAGCCCGTGGAGCACGCCCCGCACGGTCGCGATCGTCGCCGCCGGGCCGCCCTGGGCCAGCGCGAACGCGGCCACCACGCTGGTGGCGATGGGAAACGGCGCCAGGACGCCGGTGAGACCGGGGCCGAGCCGCGCGGCGGCAGAGGTGAGGATGAGCACGAGCACGGCGGTCGCCACGGCACGGGCGGGCAGGTCCCACCATGGCGGGGACACTTCCGTGACGCCGCCGGCCGGGCCCTCCGCCCTGGGCAGCGTCGCGACGGTGACGCCGATGGCCGCCAGCGCCAGACACAGTCCGGCGGCGGGGTGGAGGGTGAACGCGGACAGAGGCAGGTCGGCCGCCAGGCACGCCGACCAGCCGACCAGCAGCGCGACCGGCCAGGAGCGGGTACGCGACAGCACCGCGAAGACGGCGGCGAACAGCGCGAGCGAGACCAGCCCGAGCAGGGACGCCGACGCGGCGGCGGTCAGAAACCGCGCTCCGTGCTCAAGGTGGGTGATGAGCAGGATCGGCCCGGCCACGATGGGGAACGTCACCAGTGTGCCCGTCACCCGCGGCCCCCAGCGACGCCCTGCCAGGGAGGATCCGACGACCAGTGCCGGAGCGAGGACGAGCTTGAGCATCAGCAGTGTCACCGGCACATCCTGGCAGCACCGCCGTCGCCGGACGGGAACAGGTCTGATGCCCTGATCGGTGACGATGACGGTTGCGGACGGTGGCTCCGCACGAGGTCCGGCCCTGTCCGGAACCGCCGCCCGGTGACGTCCGGAGGATCGGCGCTCCGCCGGGCCGGCCGCTACCAGGGGACGACCGGGTACCAGCCGTAGCCGAACATCGACGGCAGCCGCAGGTCCCAGTACAGCAGCGTGAACGAGCCCGCGACGAGGAACGCGACGGCGGTCACGGTCACCAGGCGGGCCGGCCTCGCCGCCAGCCACCGCGCGAACCGGCCCCGGGCCGCGAGCATGAGCACGGCGAACAGCACCGCCATCACCGCGATGTTGCCCACCGACTGCAGGATGAACACGGCGGCGCCGTACAGGGGGTTGCGGGTCTGGGCGGCGTAGGTGAACAGCTTGTGGAAGAGCGGGAACGGCCGGCCGATGAGGAAGCCGCCGACGAACGCGCCCAGGACGACGAGACGGACGTTCGGGAAGCGGCGCTCCAGGCGCGCCAGCGGGTCGGGCACGAGACGCAGGGCGGCCAGGCCGAGCCAGATGAACGCCACCCCGATGATCCCGAACACCACCGACGCCTGGAGCAGCCGCACGGGCATCCCGTCGCCCACGGTCGCGGTCGAGAGCTGGGGCAGCCGGTCGCCGAGCAGGGCGCCGACCGCTCCGTACACGCCGCTGACCGTGATCATGCCGATGGCGAGCCGGCCGAGCGGGCGCAGCGTCTCCCGGAGCCTGACGCGCCAGGAGTCGCCCTGCCGGACGAGGGGGACGACCGCGCCGAACGCGGCCACGTTGCAGGCGGTGAACGTGCCGGCCAGCCCGGACACGAACGCGAAGACCGCCCCGGCCGCGGCGCCGGTGATCGCGGTGCCCTTGGCGTCGTGGCCGAGCAGCGTGTTGGCGACGTTGTCGCCGATCACGCTGTCCACGAAGTGGAAGGACCACAGGGAGGCGATCACCGCCCCGGCCAGCACGCTGAGCAGGACCAGCCGCGCCCGGCGACGCGGTGCGGGGGCGGCGGGGTCGGGAGTGGGGACCTGGCCGGTGACCCGGCGGCGGCCTTCGGCGGGGCCGGTGAGCGTCATGGCGGATCCTCGGGTGTCGGGAGCACCTTCATGGTCACGGGCCTCAGGCTTCCCTGTCGTCTCCGAACGTGCGGCGATCACGGCGTGCCGGCGCGGACCGGGACCGGGACCGGGGCACGGCGGTCCGGTGATCGGCGGTTATCGGCGGGGATCGGCGGCGAGCCGGCCGCCTCGCCGTGGCCGCCGCGGGGCGCCGGTCGAGGACGGGCGGACGTGCGGACGGGTACGGTCGGAACATGGCCGAACACAGCATGCCGCACGACTTCGCCTCCTGGTCGTGCCCCCACGGGCAGGACGCGCGCCAGGGCTGCGCGGCCTGCTACGCGGAGTCGGCGACCCCCGGCGCCGGACCGCCGGTGTGGGAGGTCGTGGCCTGGTTCACCACCGAGCAGCCCCTGCCCATCAGAACGCTGCAGGACGTCCACCACCACGGCCGCCAGTTCTCCATCGACCAGCCGTCCACTCCGCTGGTCTACCTGCTGACCGGCCGCACCTCCGCCCGCGACAGCGTCCAGGCGGTCGCGAGCGTCCTCGGCTTCCTGCTGCACGAGCGGTACACGGTGGACGGGTTCACCGCGACCGAGATCAGGGTGGCGCCGTTGCCGGCCGCCGATCCGGGAACGGGCCGGCGGACCGACACGTGGATCAGCGACCGCGGCCGTTCCCGGTGACCTCCGGATCGGCCCCGGCGCCTCCGGGACCGTTCCCCGGGTCCCCCGGGTCTCCGGGGCCGCCCGGTACGGCCCGCTCCCGCTCCGCCTCCTCGCCGGGCTCCGTTCCGGACCGCTCCCCGATGTGCCGGGCGCCCAGCGAGGCGCTGGCCAGCAGGCCGAGGGCGAGGAATCCCGCCGCGCCGAACGCCGCGTAGCGGGTTCCTGCCGCGAAGGACTCCCGCGCGGCGGCGGCGATCCCGGGGGTCCGGGACAGGCCGGCGATGGCCCCTCCGGCGCTGCGCTGCACCGCCGAGACGATCCCGTCGCGCTGGGCCGGCGCGACGCCGCCCATCCGGTCGAGCCGCCCGGCGAGGTCCGCGCCGAGCCCGGCGAACAGCAGCGTGCCGAGTACGGCGATGCCGAGGGCGGAGCCGATCTGACGGACCGTGCTCTGGGTGCCGGAGCCCTGGCCGCTGCGCCCGACCGGCACCTCGGCGAGGATCACGCCGGTGAGCTGGGCGGTGGCCAGGCCGATACCCATGCCGTAGCAGAACAGGAACGGCACCGGCAGCGCCCACGGGGTGGCTGCGGACACCACGAGGCCGAGCCCGGCGATGCCGGCGATCTCCAGGGCGAGGCCGGTCCGCACGACGAACGCCGGGCCGCGCGATGAAGCCAGGCGGGAGGCGAAGGCGCTGGCCGCGAAGGAGCCGGCGGCGAGCGGGAGCAGGGCGAAGCCGGTCTGCAGCGGGGAGTAGCCGAGGACGAACTGCATCCACAGCGGGAGCGCGAACAGCACGCCGAACTCGCCGAGGCTGACGATCAGGGCGGCGACGTTGCCGTTGCGGAAGGAGGGGATGGCGAACAGCGACAGGTCCAGCAGCGCCACCCGGCCGCGCCGGTTGCGGGCCCGCTCCACCAGCACGAAGACGGTCAGGGCGAGGGCGGAGGCGGCGAAGGCGACCGGCACCGGTGAGATCGGGAACGGCCAGGTCCAGCTCCCGGCGACGAAGGGCTCGGTGGACCGCCACCAGCCGTAGACCCTGCCCTCGACCAGCCCGAACACCAGCAGCCCGAAGCCCAGCGCGGAGAGCACGGCTCCGGTCACGTCGGCTCCGCGTCGGTCGGCCGGCTCGCGCGACTCCGGGACGAACGCCAGCACGCCGGCCACCACGGCGGCGGCGATGGGGATGTTGATGCCGAACGCCCAGCGCCAGGACAGGTCGGTGGTGAGCCAGCCGCCGACCAGCGGGCCCACCGCGGCCATCCCGCCGATCGTGGCGCCCCAGACGGCGAACGCGGTGGCGCGGTCCTTGCCCCGGAAGCCCGCGTTCAGCAGCGACAGGGTCGTGGGGAAGATCATCGCGCCGCCGACGCCCTGGATGATCCGGGCCCCGACGAGCATCGGCCCGCTGGTGGCCGCCGAGGCCAGCAGTGACGTCGCGCCGAACAGGACGGCGCCGATCAGGAGCAGGCGTCGCCGCCCCAGCCGGTCGGCCAGGCGGCCGAAGGTGAGCAGGAGCGCGGCGAACACCAGCGCGTAGGACTCCTGGACCCACTGCGCCCCCGTCGAGCTGAGCCCGAGATCGCCGATGATCTGCGGGACGGCCACGTTCGTGATCGTCGCACTGGAAATGATCATCGCCACGGCCAGGGCGATGAACGAGAGGCCCGCCCATCGTCCCCGTTCCGTGGCGCCTCTTCTTCCGCCCTCGGTCTCCGGCGCCGCCGACGCGTCCACCCGGGTCACCCCTTCCGGTCGAATCACTAAGCACCCTTAGTTTTCACGACAGGTGCCCCCGGTGTCGATCGGATAACGTGGCTCCGGGCTCCGGATTCCAGGTCGAGGGGGAAGATGCGGTGGACGGCCACGAGTCCTGGGCGCTCGGCCGCCTGCTCCTGGTCGCCGCGCGCCTGGTGGAGCGCGAGTGGAACGCCCTGCTCGCCGAGCGCGGCCTGACCCACGCGGGCTTCCTCGTCCTGCACGTCCTCGACGACGGTCCCCGTACCCAGCGGGAGCTGGCCGCCGGCACCTACGTCGAGGAGCAGACGATCCGGCCGGTGCTCGACCGGCTCGAACGCGACGGGCACGTCACCCGGAGGCGCGACCCGGCCGACCGCCGCCGCGTGATGGTGTCCCGTACCGAGCGGGGAGGGCGGGCCCACGCGGCGGTCGTGACGGGGGACCTGGCCGAGCGGATCATCACCGACCGGGTGGAGGACCCCGAGGCCCTGCGGGCCGAGCTGATCCGGATCATCACCGGCATCCGCGGCGGATGACCCGCTGGGCCGTCACGGAGGCGGCGCCTCCCCGGCTCACCCGCCCGGCCCGCTTCCCTCGGCCCACCTGTCCGGCCCCCTCTCCCGGCTCACCCGCTCGGCCCGCTTCCCCCGGCTCACCTGTCCGGCCCTCTCCCCCGGCTCATTTGGACTCGACGCGCCCGACCGGCTCGGGCCCGGCCGCCAGCGCGTCGCACGCCGCCTGCCAGGCGGGGTCCCCGGGGTGGAGCCGACTGCGGAGGTAGGCCGCGGTGAGCCCGGCGACCGCCGCCACCCGCCCGGGATTCTCGTCCGTGGTCTCGGCGACGTCGTATCCGGAGATCCCGCCGAGCCCGTGCTCCGCGCCGAACACGGTGAGCAGCGACTTCGGGCCCGGGGACAGGTGGTAGGGATCGGTGTGCCATTCCGGGCCCAGGACCGTCAGGTGGGGGGAGGCGTCCCTGTCGCCGGCCACGACGAGCGTGGGCGTCGTCATCGTGGAGAAGTCCGGGTTCAGGAAGACCGGGTAGTTCGCGGCCGCGACGTCGCTGAGGGCGTCGCCGCCCCTGCCGGGCCCGGCGAGCAGCACACCCGCTCCGATCCTGGGCTCGGCGAGGTCCGCCTCCGTCCCGTCCAGCGGGTCGGTGAGCCGCATGCCCAGCAGCAGGCTCGCGGTGTGCGCGCCCATCGAGTGCCCGGCCACGGCGACCCTGCCGCGGTCCAGGCGCCCGGAGAGGTGCGGGACGGCCGCCTCGATCTCGTCGAGCCGGTCGAGGATCCGCTTCATGTCCTCGGCCCGCGACCGCCAGTACAGCGGCGCCTCGGGGTGGCCGGGATCCAGGCTCAGCGTCCTGGAACTCAGGTGGGTGGGCTGGATCACCACGAAGCCGTTCGCCGCCCAGTGATCGACGAGGGGGGCGTAGCCGTTCAGCGAGGAGAGGTTGTTCGAGGGGCCCTGGCCGTGCGAGAGGAGGATGATCGGCAGCTCGTCTCCGGTCAGGGGCGCGGAGACGCGCAGCCGCAGGTCCACGGCGCGGTCCGGAGCCGGCAGCGTCACCGGGCCGACCGAGAGGACAGGGGTGGGCGCGCCGGTGGCGGTGGCCGCGCGGGTCGATTCGTTCATGGGGTGGTCTCCCTTTCCGGGATTTCGGTTTTCGGAGTCTCAGCGGCTTCGCCGCCGGGGCCGTACGGCCGGCGGCGGATGAGCCGGACGGACGACGCCGCGCTTCGGCTACGCTCGAACCCGAAGCGGAACGTCGTTCCAGAACGATACGGAACACGGTTCCGTTTAGTCAACTCATGACCGGAAGGAGAACCCGGTGTCCGATGGAGGTCAGGCGCCAGACCGGGCGCCGGCCCGGAGCAAGCGGTCCGACGCGCTGCGCAACCAGCGGGCGCTGCTCGCCGCCGCCGCCGAGGTGTTCGTCACCTCCGGCGTCGACGCGCCGATACGTGAGATCGCGGCCAGGGCCGGGGTCGGGATCGGGACGATCTACCGCCACTTCCCGACGCGGGCGGACCTCGTCGTCGCCGTCTACCGCCACCAGGTCGAGGCGTGCGCCGAGGCCGGTCCGGCCCTGCTGGCCGGCACCGGCTCTCCCTTCGAGGCGCTCCGCCGGTGGGTGGACCTCTTCGTCGACTTCCTGGTCACGAAACACGGGCTGGCCAACGCGATGCGGTCGGACAGCGGCGGCTTCGAGGCGCTGCACGCGTACTTCCTGGACCGCCTGGTGCCCGTCTGCGCGCAGCTGCTCGACGCCGCGGCCGACGCCGGCGAGATCGGCCCCGGCACCCGGGCCTACGAGCTGATGCGCGGCATCGGCAACCTCTGCGCCGGACACGACGGCGACCCGCGCTACGACCCCCGCCGGCTGGTCGAACCGCTCCTGCGGGGACTGCGGGAGCCGGGGCCGTCCTGACACCGGCGACCGGCCCCCGTACGGTGACCGGCCCGTGTGCGGAGAGCGGCCCGTGTCCTCCGCCGGGCCGTTTCCTTACGAGGTGCGAACGTCATCGCGGAGCCCCTCCTCCGACCCGCCGTGACGCGGTTACCGTCCCCGCATGAGAACACTGGTCACCGGCTCCGCCGGGTTCATCGGAAGCCACGTCGTCGAGGCGCTGCGGGCGGCCGGGCACGAGGTCCGGGGCTTCGACCTGCGGGACGGCGGGCGCGACGTCAGGGACGCCGACGCGGTCGGGGAGGCGCTGGACGGGATCGACGCCGTGGTGCACCAGGCCGCGAAGGTGGGCCTCGGCGTGGACGTGTCCGACCTCCCGGACTACACCTCGGTCAACGCCCTCGGCACCGCCGTACTGCTGGCCGCCATGGCGCGGCACGGCGTGCGGCGGCTGGTGCTCGCCTCGTCGATGGTGGTGTACGGCGAGGGCGCCTACGACTGCGCGTCACACGGCCGGGTACGGCCCGGCCCCCGCAGGGAGGAGGACCTCGCCCAAGGACGCTTCGAACCGCGGTGCCCGCGCTGCGACCTGCCGCTGGACCCGGCCGAGATCGGGGAGGACGGCCCGGTGGACCCGCGCAACGCCTACGCCACCACCAAGCTCGCCCAGGAGCACCTGGCCGCGAACTGGGCCCGCGAGACGGGCGGCACCGCCGTCGCGCTGCGCTACCACAACGTCTACGGCCCCGGGATGCCGAAGGACACCCCCTACTCCGGGGTCGCGGCGATCTTCCGTTCGGCGCTGGAGGCGGGCCGTGCTCCGCGCGTGTTCGAGGACGGCGGTCAGCGCCGGGACTTCGTCCACGTGCGGGACGTGGCCGCGGCCAACCTCGCAGCGCTCGCAGCGCTCGCGGCGCTCGGCGGGGGCGTCCCGGGCACGCCGGCCGCCTACAACATCGCCAGCGGGGAGCCGCACACGGTGGGCGAGATGGCCCTGGCCCTCGCCGGGGAGGGGGACGGGCCCGCGCCCGTGGTCACCGGTGAGTACCGCCTGGGCGACGTGCGGCACATCGTCGCCAGTCCGCTGCGGGCCGAGGCGGAGCTGGGCTTCCGCGCCTCGATCCGGTTCGCGGACGGCATGCGCGAGTTCCGCACCGCCCCACTGGGCGACCCGGCGTCGCTCATCTCCGCACGGTGAGGGGCCCCGGCCGCCACCGCTCTCCGCACGATGACGGGTGACCCGGCGTCGCCTCTCCCCGCGGAGTGAGGCGCCTCGGCGGTATCCGCCCCCGCGCGATGAAGGGTGACCCGGCGGCCACCGCTCTCCGCAGGCGAAGGGCGCCCCGGACTCGCCGCTCTCACCACGGTGACAGGACGAGTCCCTGCAGCAGGAGCCCGGCGGCGGCCTGGGCGGCGAGCCACCGGCGTCCGGGGACGACGGCGGCGGCCAGGGAGACCCAGATCGCGTAGGGGACCCAGATGCGCTCGACCTCTCCCCTGGTCACCCCGCTGACGTCGAGGGCGAGCACGGCCACCGCCGCCGCCGCGACCGGCACGCCGATCCGGTCACGCGACCGCCGTGCGGGACCCGTCATGGAGATGAGACCGCGCGGGAACCGCCCCTCGCCGGTCACCGGAGTCGCGCCGGCCACCGGAGTCGTGACGGTGGCCGGCCCGGTGGCCGCCCGGCCCGCCAGGACGGCCAGCCCGGCGGCGGTCGCAGGTCCGGTCAGCAGGGCGAGCACCGCGAGGTTCGCGACGAGGAAGTACAGGTAGGGGCGGGCGGCCCCGGGATCGGCGGCCCACTCCGCGTGGGTGGCCGCCACACCGGCGGGCCACAGGAAACCCCCGGCGGCGAAGGCGGCCGTCACCGCCGCCGCCCCCGCCAGGCAGGCGACCGCGACCACGCGGGTGATCCGTACGGCGACGGCGGCGGCCACCGGGACCAGCAGATACGGCACGAGCCCGTAACTGAGGTACGGCAGGGCCCCGAGCAGCACGCCCGCCGCCCCGCCGCACAACGCTCCGGTGACGGCCCGCGTCCCGCCGCGCGACGCCCCCGCCGCCCCCGACGCCCTCCGGACCTCATCGGGGGACGTCCCCGCGGTCTCCCGGTTCCCGTCGCGCCGCGTCCCCGCGGCCTCGGTCCCCGCGGTCACGGTCTCGCCGCGCCGCGTCCCCGCGGTTCCCCGGGCCCCGCCGTACACCAGCAGCGCCACGCCCCAGGCGCCCACCCCGGCGAAGAAGGCGTCCATGGTCGTGGCGATCCAGACGGCGGCCGGGGTCAGCGCGAGGTACGGCAGGGCACGGCGGGCCGTCTCCTCCCCGGCGAGCCGCCGGACGGCCAGCGCGACGGCCACGGTCGCCGAACAGCCGGTCGCGACGGCCAGCAGCGCCGCCGGGAGCGGGCCCGGCAGTCCTGCCCGGGCCAGCGCCCACAGCACCAGCACGGGCAGCGGCGGGTGCCCCCGTACATGGGTGGGATAGGCGGGCAGCCGCTCGGTGAAGGACGCCAGCCAGCCGAGCGGGTCGTCGCCCACGACGGGCAGCACGGCGAGATACTCCTGCCGGTGGGTGAACGGCCAGGCGAGCCCCTCCCCGGAGGACGCCAGCAGCACCGCCCAGGCGAGGGCCGCGCCGTACGCGACGAGGAGGGCCGCGCCGAAACGCAGCCGCGTGACGAGGACCGGGAGCACGGCGACCGCGAGGACGGCGAAGGCCAGCGGCGGCAGCAGCGCGGCAGACGGTACGCGGAAGTGCCCGTGCAGCGGCGGCAGGTGGTCGATGCGCAGCACTCCGGCGGCGTGCAGCACGGCCCCCGCCGCGAACGCCGCGACGATGAGCACCGCCCATACGGCGAGAGCCTTACCGGCGGAACCGGAACCGGAACCGGAACCCGAGCCCGGCCCGCCCGCCGAGCCGCTCCCCGGACGGACGCCCGGATCGGGAACCGGCGCACCGGGAGAACCTCCGCCCGGACGGTCTTCGAGGCCGGATCCCGAGCCGCCTCCCGAACCACGTCCCGAGGTGGTTCCCGGCTGGGACGGGCCACGTCCCGAGGCGGTCCCCGCGCGTGAGGGGTCGCGTTCGCCACGCGCGTTCCCGCGTCGCCCCGGAAAGTCGATGATCATTTTTTCAGCGTAGGCGCGGACCGGTCCTCCGCCCGGGACACGTCATCACACCGTAAGAGTTGGCGGCCTCCGGCGGACCTAACGTCGCAGGCATGAAGATCGATGTGGTGCTCCCCTGCCTGAACGAGGCGGCGGCCCTGCCCTGGGTGCTGGAGCGCATGCCGTACGGCTACCGCCCGATCGTGGTGGACAACGGCTCCACCGACGGGTCAGCGCGGGTCGCCGCCGAGCTGGGCGCGCTCGTGGTCACCGAGCCTCGGCGTGGTTTCGGGGCGGCGTGTCACGCCGGGTTGCTGGCCGCCACGGCCAAGGTGGTGTGCTTCATGGACGCCGACGCCTCGCTGGATCCCCGCCAGCTGCCGAGGGTGGCCGGGCCCGTCGTCTCGGGCGACGCCGAACTGGTGCTCGGCAGGCGGGTTCCGGGTCCGGGGGCCGCCTGGCCGCTGCACGCGCGGCTGGGCAACGCCTTCCTGGGGTGGCGGCTGGCACGCCGTACCGGCGTCCGGCTGCGCGACATCGGCCCGATGCGGGCCTGCCGGCGTGCCGACCTGCTGGGGCTCGGGCTGACCGACCGCCGTTTCGGTTACCCGCTGGAGATGGTCCTGCGGGCGGCGGACCAGGGCTGGCGGATCAGCGAGACGGGGGTGGACTACCTGCCCCGCACCGGGCGGTCCAAGGTGACCGGCACGGTGCGCGGTACGGCGCGTGCGGTCGCCGACATGCGGAAGGTCCTGCGCGGCGACGCGCACGACGCCCGGGACGACGGGCCGGTCAGGGTCGTGGCCCTGGTACGGAAGCAGGGCGCGTCCCCGGCTTCGGAGGAGGCCGCGCGGAAGGTGGCGAGCGGGGCGGGGGAAGGGGCGTGAACCCCGGGCGGAACGACGCGGACCCCGGGCGGAACGACGCGCGGCAGGAGGCGGACCCCGGGCGGAACGGCGTGCGGCGGGACGCGAGCCCTCGGTGGAACGGCGTGCCGGACGATGCGATCCCCAACGGGGGCGGAGGTCAGATCGTCGTCATCGCCAAGGAACCGCTGCCCGGCCGGGTGAAGACCAGGCTCACCCCGCCGTTCACCCCGGCGGAGGCCGCCGCCCTGGCCTCCGCCGCCCTCGCGGACACTCTGGACGCGGTGGCACGCGTCCCGGTGCGTCACCGGGTGCTCGCGCTGCGGGGCCGTACCGGGCCGTGGCTGCCGCCGGGGTTCACCGTGCTGCCGCAGCGGGGCGACGGGCTGGACGAACGGCTGGCGGCCGCCTTCGACGACGCCCACCGCGCTCACCCGGAGCCCGTCGTCCTCATCGGCATGGACACCCCGCAGGTCACCTCGTCGCTCCTGATGTCGGCGATGGATGAGCTGGTCAGGTGTGACGCGGTGTTCGGCGCGGCGGCCGACGGCGGGTTCTGGCTGCTCGGCCTGCGCAGGCCCGACCCCGCGTTGCTGCTCGGCGTCCCGATGTCCCTGCCCGTCACCGGAGCCGAGCAGTTGCGGCGGCTGCGGGCGGCGGGGCTTTCGGTGGGTCTGCTGCCCTCGTTGCGGGACGTGGACACCGCGGAGGACGCGGCGGCCGTGGCGGCGGAGGCCCCGTCGTCCCGCTTCGCCGCCGCCCTGGCCGGAATCCGTGTGGGAGCGACCCGATGACCCGTCGCCCCGGCCGTGTTCCGCACGGCAACGACCCGATGACCCGCGGCCCCGGCCCGGTTCCGCACGGCAACGACCCGATGACCCGCGGCCCTGGCCCGGTTCCGCACGGGAACGGCCCGGCGATCGGAGGGTCACGGTGATCGGAGGGCTCTACGAACGGTCGCTGGCCGGGGCCGAGGTGGAGGTGGAGTACGCCGACGGCCGTACCGCGCCGCTCGACGCCACCCGCTGGCTCGCCCCCATCGACGGCGACGAGGCGATGCTGTCCCGCTGCCACGGCCCGACCCTGGACGTCGGTTCCGGGCCGGGGCGGCTCACCGTCGCGCTCGCCCGGCGCGGGATCGCGGCCCTGGGCGTCGATGTCACCCCCTACGCCGTCCACCTCACCCGGCGCGCGGGCGGCCGGGCGATCTGCCGGAACGTCTTCGAGCCGCTGCCCGGAGCGGGCCGCTGGGCGACCGCGTTGCTGGCCGACGGCAACATCGGCATCGGCGGCGACCCGGACGCCCTGCTCCGCAGGGTCCGCGAACTGATCAGGCCGGGCGGCGAGGTGATCGCCGAGGTCCGGCCACCCGGTACGGCGGGCCGGGTCGAGCGGGTACGGCTGCGCGGACGCGAGCTCACCGGCACGTGGTTCGCGTGGGCCACCGTCTCCGTGTCCGACCTGGGCTCCCTGGCCGGGCGCACCGGCTTCACCCGCGTGGAGGCGTGGAAGGAGGCGGGACGGTGGTTCGCGAGCCTCCGCTGACACGACGCCCGCCGTTCTCTCCGGGGCTACGCCGGGTCGCCGGTCACCTGGGCGATCAGGACGCACGTGTCGTCGGCCTCGTTGCTGGGCACCATGGCGTCCATGACGGCCGTGAGCCGGTCGCGGAAAACCCGCGGCGTGGCCGGGGGCGGCGTCGCGCCGAGGGCCGGGACCACGGGCGGGAGGAGCGCGGCGACCGCGGACGGAAGCGCCGGCGGGAGCGGTGACGAGGCCGCCGGAGCCGGGCCGATCACGCCGGCCACCGCGCGGCTCAGCATGTCCAGGCCCTCGTACAGGTCGCCGCCGCGCTTCTCGATGAGCCCGTCGGTGAACATCACCAGCAGGTCGTCGGGGTGCAGCCGTACGGATCCGCAGGTGTAGGCGGCGTCCTCCGAGACGCCGAGCAGGACGCCCGGGTGCAGCAGGCGCTCCACCCGGGTGCCCCGGGCGAGGAGCATCGGGGGGTGGCCGGCGTGGGTCCAGCGCAGGGTCCGGTCGGCCGGGCGGTAGCGGGCCACGAGCGCGGTCGCGAGCACGTCGGGGCGCAGCCTGCACAGCATGCGGTTCAGCACGCCGAGGATCTCCGCCGGGTCGTGGCCGGCGAAGGCCAGGCCGGTGATCGCGTGGCGCAGTTTCGCCATGGCCGAGGCCGCGGGCAGCCCGTGACCGGCCACGTCTCCCACGGCGAGCAGCACCTCGCCGTCGTCCAGGGGGATCGCCTGGTACCAGTCGCCGCCCAGGTACGCCTCGGCGACGGCGGGCTGGTAGCGGGCGGCCACCCGCATTCCGGGCAGGACCCGGGGCTCGTCGGAGGCGGGCATGATGAGTTCGTGGAGACTGGCGGTGAGCTGGTTCTCCTTCGCCCGCCAGGCGCCGCCGTCCCCGCCTCCGGACGGCCCGGCGGCGGGTTCTCCCGCCTGGGCGGCTCCGGCGGGCTCAGGGGCCGGCGCGGCGTCGGCGACCGGCCGGGCCTTGGAGCCCGGCTCGCTCCCGGCGGCCGTTGCGGCCCTGGAGACCGGATCGGCCGTTGCGGCCTTGGGAACCGGATCGGCCGTTGCGGCCCTGGAGACCGGCTCGGCCGTCGTGGCCGGTCCGGCCCCGGGGGCCGTTTCGATGACGTCCGGCCCGCCGGGGAGCAGCAGGCGGCGTTCGTTGACGGATTTCAGGGTGGCGTCCTTCCATACGGTCAGGCGTCGGCCCGGAACGATCCGGGCGGCGGCGAGGCCCGCACAGGGATGTCAGACGGTGAAGTACGCGCGGACGGTGGTGCCGTCCGCGCCGGTGCGGATGCGAACGAGGTCGCTGAGCAGGTTGGTCATGAGCAGGCCGCGGGAGCCCTGCTGCCTGGCGGCGGCGGGTCTGCGGCCCGCGAGGAGGTCGACGATGTGACCGGTGTCGCTGACCTCGACGACCGCCCGGCCGTCCTCGGACCAGAGGCGCAGGGTCCCCGATCCTCCGCCGTGGTCGAGGCTGTTGGAGGCGAGCTCGCTGGCGATCAGTCTGAGGTCCTGGAGGCGCGTCCCGGAGAGCCCCATGCGGGAGGCGTGCTCGACGGCGAAGGCCCGCACCCCGGACAGGCCGGTCTCGTCGAAGGCGAGTTCGGCGGCGTTCCCGGGAGCGGGCAGCGGCCGGTTGTACGCCTGTACGGCGTACTCGGGCGCGTACTCCTCGCTGATGCGCAGCCCGGAGGCGTCCATGATGGCGGGATGGGTCATCCCGGCGTCGCGGATGACCTCGGGATCGAGCCCGTCGAGGTCGTACGGGCACAGGATGGTCACGTCCCGGCCCACGAAGGCGAGGTTGATCAGCGCCTCGTGCTGGACGCACGCGGGATACTCCGCGGCGGACCGCCCCGCCCAGATCGGCTCGCCGATGATGCGCACGCGGCGGCCGGGGTGAAGGTCGGCGAAGGCGGTCAGGATGGCGGGGATGATGCGCCCGGGGTTGCGGCCGGCCTCGTTCATGTCGATGAGACGCACCTGGGAGGCCGACTCGCCCAGCTCGTCGCGGATCAGCCGGAGGTTCCGCTCCGGCACGGCCACCGCGACGGGCTCGCCCGCCTCCAGGCCCCCGAGCACGAACGGCACGGTCCCCTGGAGATACTGCCCGCTGCCCCGGTAGAACAACGCCGGGTGGACGAACGGGTCCGCCTCGGTCGTCGCGGTGGTGGTGCTCATGGGGTCTCCACTTGGATCGGGGAGGGGTCCGGCCCGATCAGGGTGAGTACGGATCGCAGGCAGTAGGGGGAGTGATGCAGGTACACCTTCTTCCCCGAAGGAAGGCTGCGGGCGGCCTCCGTCAGCAGCCAGACTCCCCGGACGTCGATGAACGTCAGCTCGGAGAGGTCGAGGTGCATGTCGTCGCCGCCGAGGGTCAGGCCGCCCAGGGCGTCCGCCCAGGGTTCCCTGGTCGTCCGGTCGATCTCACCGCTCACCTTCAGGCGGATCGGCGCGGTGAGCACGCTGATCCGCAGCCCGTGGAAGGACTGCTCACGTGCGTCGTGCGGAGGAAGGACGGCTCCACCGGATGGGGGTTGTCCACGCGGTCTCGCACCCGGCCAGATCGACATGATGACCACCCTGAGGTTGATGATGGGCACCTCCAACGTACCCGCTATCCGGTATGAGGTCGAAGGGCTGGAACGCGGAGTGTCACCGAAATGGATCGATCCCGCTTCGTCCCTCTTCGCCACCGGCGGCCCCTCCAGCATGGGCGAACAAATGATCCTTTTCAGCGGTATCGGGGAGGAGCTGCAGGCCATACCGATGATTACCCAGCCCGCTGCCCGCTATGCGAACGATTTCCCCTATGCGAAAAGATGGGACGCATGCGAATTCTGATCATCGGCGGAACCCGGTTCGTCGGCCGGCACATCACCGAGGCCGCGATCTCGGCCGGGCACGAGGTCTCCCTTCTGCATCGCGGCAGGACCGGAGCGGACCTCTTCCCCGAGGCCGAGCACCTCGTCGCCGACCGCGACGGTGACCTGTCGCTCCTGCGGGACCGCGGGTGGGACGTCACGATCGACGTCACCGCGTACGCGCCGTCGCAGGTCGAATCCCTCGCGTCGGTCCTGACCACCGGCCAGTACGTCTTCGTCTCGACCTGCGCGGTATACGCCGCGCCGAAGGCGCCCGGATACGCCGAGGACGCGCCGCTGGCCGAGACCGACGGCCTGACCTCGGAGGAGGTGACCCCCGCGTCGTACGGCCCGCTGAAGGTGCTGTGCGAGCGGGCCGCGATCGAGCTGTTCGGCCCGGCCACGCTGATCGTCCGCCCGACGTACGTCATCGGCCCCCACGACCACACCGGCCGGTTCACCTACTGGGTGAACCGGATCGCCCGCGGCGGCGAGGTCCTGGCCCCGGGCGACCCCTCCGACCCGATCCAGGTGATCGACGGGCGCGACATGGCCGCCTGGATCATCTCGATGGCCGAGCGGGCCGCCGCCGCCCGGGCCGCCGCCGGAGCCGCCACCGGGACCGCTCCCAGGACCGCCGCCGGGGAGGAGGGGCAGGCCGCCGGAACGGACCCGCTGGACGGCACGGGCGTCTTCCACGCGGTCAGCCCGGCTCCGCCGTTCACCTTCGGCGACATGCTCCAGGCGATCGCGGACGAGGTCGCCCCGCCCGGTACCACGCTGACCTGGGTCGGGGAGGATTTCCTGCTGGCCGAGGGCGAGAACGGCCGGTCGCTGCCGCTGTGGTCGGGCGGCGGTGACCGGGGCGCGCTCAACACGGCCGACCCGGCCGCCGCCAACGCCGCCGGGCTGGCGCCCCGCCCCCTGGCCAGGTCGGTGCGCGAGATCCGCGAGTCCGAGGCGGGGTACGCCACGGGCAACGAGATCACCCCCGAGCGGGAGGCGGAGCTGCTGGCCAGGTGGCGTTCGCGTTCCTGACCCCTCACTCGCCCAGGTCGCGGGCGGCGTTGTCCAGGCAGTTCGCCAGGGCGTCGAGCTGCTCTCCGGTGACGGTGTCGCCGGAGAGCGACTCCGGCAGGTCCCGGCGGCGCGCGACGACCAGCGGCCGGTGGTCGTCGTCGATCTGCCCGCTCACGAGGACCAGGCACTCGCCGCGGACGAACACCAGGGCCGTGTCGGGGTCCTCGGCCTCCAGCAGCTGCCGGACGCACTCGCGGTCGACGAGCGCCATGAGCCACCTCCCCTCGCCGGTGACCTGGCCGTACCCGGGCTTCTCCCCCGCCTAACGACCGTTCGGGTCAAGCCGCCGCATCCGGCTCACGACCCCCGGCGTTCGCCGTTCGCCGTAAGAGATCACCGATAGGAGTTCGGAAAATGAGTGAGTGAGTCACTCACTCATTCGCTATGGTGGCCGCGTGATCTCCTCCTCACAGCGCGCCGCGCCCCTCCCTCCCGAGGAACGGCGAGCCTCCCTCATCGAGTCCACCCTCTCCCTGATCCTCGACCACGGCCCCGGGGTGAACACCCGGCAGATCGCCCAGGCGGCCGGCGTGGCCGAGGGCACGATCTTCCGGGTCTTCACCACCAAGGACGAGCTCGTCGACGCCGCCGTGGCCAGCGCCTTCGACCCCGCCCCACTGGTGCGCGATCTCGACGCCATCGACCGCTCCTCCCCGCTGGAGGCCCGGCTCGCCGCGGCGATCCGGGTCCTGCAGCGCCGTGCGGCACGCATCTTCCGGCTGGCCGACGCGCTGGGGGCGGCGGGCCCGGCCGCCGCCCACCACCACCGCCAGGCCTGTACCGAGGAGGGCGTCACCGTCCAGCGGGCGCTCGCCGACCTGATCTCTCCCGACCGCGTCCTGCTGCGCCACGAGCCGTACGAGACGGCGCGGCGGCTGCAGCTGCTGACCGTCGCGTGCAGCCATCCCCTGCTCACCGAGGGCGACCCGCTGCCGCCCGAGGAGATAGCCCACCTGCTCCTGCACGGCGTCCTCGTCCCGGAGCACGCCGCCCGCCCGGCGGGAACGGGCGACGCCGGCGAGACCGCGCGCCACGCCGTCGGCGCCGCGCCGAGTGCGGCCCCGGACTACGCCTCCACCGGGGAGGGCCCGTGCTGATCCGGCTGCTCCGCACCCATCTCCGCCCCTACACCGGTTCCCTGGCCGCCGTCGTGGCGCTGCAACTCCTCGGCACCATCGCCTCGCTCTACCTGCCGAGCCTGAACGCCGACATCATCGACCGGGGCGTCGCCACCGGCGACACCGGCTACATCCTCACCACCGGCGGCTGGATGCTGGCCGTCTCCCTCGTGCAGATCGCCTGCTCCATCGCGGCGGTCTACTACGGCTCCCGCTCGGCGATGGGCTTCGGCCGCGACGTCCGCGCGGCCGTCTTCCACCGGGTGGGTTCGTTCTCCGCCCGGGAGGTCTCCCAGTTCGGCGCGCCGTCGTTGATCACCCGCAGCACCAACGACGTGCAGCAGGTCCAGATGCTCGTGGTGATGTCCTGCACGATGCTGGTCGCCGCGCCGATCATGGGCGTCGGCGGCATCGTCATGGCGCTGCGCCAGGACATCGGCCTGTCGTGGCTCATGCTGGTGTGCGTCCCGGCCCTGCTGGTGTCGATCGGGCTGATCATCTCCCGGATGGTCCCCCAGTTCCGCGCCATGCAGGACCGCATCGACACGGTCAACCAGGTGCTGCGCGAGCAGCTCACCGGCATCCGCGTCGTGCGCGCCTTCGTGCGCGAGCGGGAGGAGACCCGGCGGTTCGCCGGGGCCAACGAGGCGCTGACCGCCACCGCGCTGCGCGTCGGGCGGCTGACCGCGCTCATCTTCCCGACCGTGATGCTGATCCTCAACGCCTCCAGCGTCGCCGTGCTGTGGTTCGGCGCCGCGCGGGTGGACACCGGCGAGATGCAGGTCGGCGAGCTGACCGCGTTCCTGATGTACCTGATGCAGATCCTGACCTCGATGATGATGGCCACATTCATCTCGATGATGATCCCGCGCGCCTCGGTCTGCGCCGAGCGCATCGCCGAGGTGCTGGACACCGAGTCCTCGGTCGTCCCGCCCGCCGACCCGGTACGGCAGGTGCGCGGCCACGGCGAGCTGGAGATGCACGACGTCGGGTTCCGCTACCCAGGCGCCGCGTCCCCGGTGCTGTCCGGCATCTCCTTCCGCGTCGAGGCCGGCCGCACCCTCGCCGTCATCGGCAGCACCGGCTCGGGCAAGACGACCCTGCTGTCGCTGGTCCCCCGGCTCTTCGACGCCACCTCCGGCACGGTGTCGGTCGACGGCGTCGACGTGCGCGACCTCGACCCACAGGTCCTCTGGCGGCGTATCGGCCTGGTGCCGCAGAAGCCGTACCTGTTCACCGGCACCATCGCGAGCAACCTCCGGTACGGCAACCCCGACGCCACCGACGAGGAGCTGTGGGACGCCCTGGAGGTCGCCCAGGCGCGCGACTTCGTCGAGGCGATGCCCGAGGGCCTCGACGCCCCCGTCGCCCAGGGCGGCACGAACGTCTCCGGCGGGCAGCGGCAGCGCCTCGCCATCGCCAGGGCGCTTGTCCGGCAGCCGGAGATCTACCTGTTCGACGACTCGTTCTCGGCCCTCGATCTGGCCACCGACGCCCGGCTGCGCGCGGCCCTGCGTCCGCGCACCGCGGACGCGGCCGTCGTCATCGTCGCCCAGCGCATCTCCACCGTCGCCGACGCCGACCAGATCGTCGTCCTCGACGACGGCGTGATCGCCGGCATCGGCACCCACGAGGAGCTGCTGGCCTCCTGCCCGACATACGTCGAGATCGTCGAGTCCCAGCGAGCCGTGGAGAGCCCTGCATGAGCAACCGGTCCGTGTCCCCCGCCTCCCCGGCCGCGCCGGCCCCGCCGGGAGCCGCTCCCGCCGCCGCCTCGGCGACCCCGGCGGCCCCCGCCGCGGCCGCGGCCGCCTCTCCCGCGGCCGCCCGTCCCCGCCCCCCGATGGGCGGCGGGCCCTTCGGGCGCGGCCCGTTCGGCGGGATGCCCGCCGAGAAGTCGATGGACTTCGGGCCGTCCGCGCGGCGGCTGGTCCGGCGTCTGGCCCCCGAGCGACCCCGGATCATCGCGGTGATCCTGCTCGCCGTGGCCAGTGTGGTGTTCTCCGTCATCGGCCCGAAGATCCTCGGCCGCGCCACCGACCTCATCTTCAGCGGCGTCATCGGCGGCCGGCTGCCCGCCGGGACGACCGTCCAGCAGGCCGCCGAGGCGGCCCGCGCGTCCGGTCACGGCGACTTCGCCGCGCTGCTCGCGAAGATGGACGTCGTCCCCGGCCGCGGCATCGACTTCGCCGCGCTCGGCACGGTCCTGGTCTGGGCGCTGGCCCTCTACCTCGCGGCGTCGGCGTTCGCCTGGCTGCAGGGCCACCTCCTCAACGACGTGGTGCAGCGCACCGTGTTCCGGCTGCGGTCCGACGTCGAGGACAAGCTGAACCGGCTTCCCCTGCGGTTCTTCGACGCCCAGCCGCGCGGCGAGCTGCTCAGCCGCGTCACCAACGACATCGACAACGTCTCGCAGACCCTGCAGCAGACGCTGAGCCAGCTGCTGACGTCCCTGCTGACCGTGGTCGGCGTGCTGGCGATGATGTTCGTGATCTCACCGCTGCTCGCGCTGATCGCGCTGGTGACCATCCCGCTGTCGACGGTCGTCACCGGGCAGGTCGCCAAGCGTTCGCAGAAGCTGTTCGTCGCCCAGTGGGCCCACACCGGCTCGCTGAACGCCCACATCGAGGAGGCGTTCACCGGTCACGAGCTGGTGAAGGTCTTCGGGCGGCAGCCGGAGGTCGAGGAGGTCTTCCGGGAGCGCAACGAGGAGCTGTTCAAGGCGAGCTTCGGCGCCCAGTTCATCTCCGGGATCATCATGCCGGCGATGATGTTCATCGGGAACCTCAACTACGTCGCGATCGCCGTCGTCGGCGGCGTGCGGGTGGCCACCGGCTCGATGAGCCTGGGCGACGTGCAGGCGTTCATCCAGTACTCCCGGCAGTTCACCCAGCCACTGACCCAGGTCGCCTCGATGGCCAACCTCCTGCAGTCGGGGGTGGCGTCGGCCGAGCGGGTCTTCGAGCTGCTCGACGCCGACGAGCAGACCCCCGACCCGGCCGAGCCCGCCCTGCCCGGGGTCCGGCGCGGCCGGGTCGAGTTCGAGCACGTGTCCTTCCGCTACGACCCCGACCGGCCCCTCATCGAGGACCTGTCGCTGGTCGCCGAACCCGGGCAGACCGTCGCGATCGTCGGCCCGACCGGCGCGGGCAAGACCACCCTGGTCAACCTCATCATGCGCTTCTACGAGCTGGACGGCGGGCGCATCACCCTCGACGGCGTCGACGTCACCGCGATGCGCCGTGAGGACCTGCGTTCGCGGATCGGCATGGTCCTGCAGGACACGTGGCTGTTCGGCGGCACCATCCGGGACAACATCGCCTACGGCGACCCCTCGGCCACCGAGGAGCGGATCCTCGCCGCCGCGCGGGCCGCGTTCGTCGACCGGTTCGTGCGCACCCTGCCGGACGGCTACGACACCGTCATCGACGAGGAGGGCGGCAACATCAGCGCCGGTGAGAAGCAGCTGATCACCATCGCCCGCGCCTTCCTCTCCGAACCGTCCCTGCTGATCCTCGACGAGGCGACCAGCTCGGTCGACACCCGCACCGAGCTGCTGGTGCAGCAGGCGATGGCCGCGCTGCGCGCCGACCGGACCAGCTTCGTCATCGCCCACCGGCTGTCCACCATCCGCGACGCGGACCTCATCCTGGTGATGGAGGAGGGCCGCATCGTCGAGCACGGCCCGCACGCCGAGCTGCTCGCCGCGCGGGGCGCCTACCACCGGCTGTACTCCGCCCAGTTCACCGGCGCGGCGATCCCGGACGAGGAGGAGGCCGCCGTCGGCTGAGCGGCCTGTGACCGACCGAGTCCTCCCGGGATGACCTCCGGGAGGACTCGGCTGCTCGCTCCGGTCACAGACGCCGATGCCCTGCCACGAGGGACTCCCGGCGGGGCATCGGCACTCGCGCCTCGGTGGGCGGGCCGTCTTCCGTTCCGTTCCCGAAATGGCTCTGCCGATCGTGAAGCGCCTTCACCGGGCCGCGGCTCTCCACCGCGGCCTTCCGCAGTGCGCCACCACACGACGGTCGGCCCGATCACAGCCGGAAGCATGCGGCCGGCCGTTTCTAGTCGTCTTCGATTCCCGGCAGCACAGAGAAGGAGGTCAGGCGACGCAGTGAGCGGCGCGTGCCACGAACGTCGAGGTCACCGGTCACGGTGACCTGAAGACCGGTCTCGTGTGCCCGCACCGCCAGTCTGTAGTCGGACTCGTCCAGCTCGACGCGGAATCTTCGTGCGTTGGCTGTGTCGTCGCCGACACCCTGTACGACCACCTCGCCCTTTCCGGCCTTTCTCTCCCGGAAAAGGCGCACCACCAGTCCGGAAACCGTGACACCTACTCTCGGCTGTCTCGTTCGCAGGAACTCCGCGGCCTCTCCCAGGATTCTCTGCTCGCCGGGAGTGATTCTCAGTCGTGTGGGCTCATGGGATCCCGGTGCCAGCGGAGACTGCGAGAAACGGATCTGATACACCTCGTGATCCGGACCTCCCAAGGAGCTCAACGCCTCCAGTTCGGTCGCGTTGGGGGCGCTCTGCACCGGCTCTCCGAATGAGGCAAGCGGCCTTTCTCCATCGCCCACTTCTTTTGCGAGGCGCTGAGCTCTTCTCGCAGCGGCGAGCATTCTGCTCGTCACCCGGCGACCGAAGGGCAGAGGACGGATGTTCAGCAGGGGATCCTGACCGGCCGTCGATGCCACCGGGGCTTCCATATAGGCGTCTTCCAACGGAAGGGCCAAGGACAGGATGAAGCTTCCCGGCTGCGTGGAGATCCTGGCCTGAGCCGCATAGGACTCGACCCGCTGCGGACGCCGAGACGGCAGAACCAGGGAATCGACGTCCAGAGCCGTCGCCGAGGCGAGCACATAATTTCGCAATGCGGAGATCGCAGAATGTGCAACGGAGAGGGGCGCCTCCCCAGGCGGAGCATTGGGACTCAACCGTACGGAGACGTTGTCGGCGCCACCGAAGCTCATATCCGCCGAGATCTCCTGCGGGAGACGTCGCTCCACGTAGGCCAATGTCCGCAGAGCCTCGTGGATGCGATCCGCGTAATCGCGGACCTCCTGGCTCACCGGGAGGATGACCTGCATGCCCGCCTCCGAATCGGGTGATCCTGGACGCCACAGCGTGGTTCGGCCGTCGTCGTCGGCAAGGGTCCACCCGGCGCCTCGCAGGTAGCCGACGAATGAGGACAGTGAGGGAGCGGCAGGACTCCCGCCCTCAGGGGGACCACCCGCGTAGGTCACGACGCTTCCCATGCGTCCACGCTCGGTACGGGAGTGGACCTACGGACTCCGTAGGTGCTCAGCATCAGACGCAGACCACCGCGGTCCAGGGTATGGGCAGCAGGGAGGCGGATCGCCTGAGTCTTAGCGTTTTCGGAGGGGGGAAACCCCTCAAGTGAGATCCATGCTCCATGCCCCAGGAGAAGCGTTCCATCCGTGTGCAACCGCACGTTCTCACCGTCCTTCGATACGCCGATGACGGCAAGTATCCGCCGGATCACATGATCATTTCGTCTTAGCACGTCATAGGTATCGATGTCCAGGTCGTAACTGTAGTCACCGTTGTCCAGCCTGCGGAGATCGACCGTGGTCTTGACCTGCACCAGCACGGCCGGATTGTACGATCCCCGCTCGGCACCGCGATGGAAAAGCTGGACGTCGGCTTTCTGGAGATCCAGGGTCGCGGGTCGCCCATGGAGGAAACCACAGCCCGCGGCGACGACTTCAAGCCACGCCTCCCCGAAATCACCCTGCAGGTTGTTCTGCTCCCGCCCTCGCCCGGCGACCACCGACACCCCGATTCCCTGGACACCCCTGAAATCCTTCTGTACGAGGGTACGAAAAGGTCACATAGCGCTGGTCGGAAAAAAATATATCTTTCATAACGACACCCATGGCCACCCATGGAAACAGCGCAGAATTTTTCTGCATCTACCCCAAAGGTGACACCAGAGACACTAACCGATAAAAGTTGCTTTGTAGATGAAAGGGTGCACTCCAAACACTGTTCGGCGCTTTTGGAAGCGTCGGCCGTAAGGACCTCTCCATCGGGCGCTGGGCCCGGTACTCACAAGGACCCGGACAGGACTGGCGACCACTCATCGATCCAGCCGCCCTCCCGGTAGGCGGTGACGGCACCGGACGGTCCACCCCGTCCGCGAGCCTGCCGTTGTACCACTCTGGCCCGCCAGGTTCCCCGTTCGATCACGAAGAGCGGGTCATGCTTGCCGTCCTCACTACGGTGGCCCACCGCCTGCCCGGTACGGCTCAGCGGACCTGGCGGAAGAACTCCCGGACGTCACCCGTCAGCAGGTCCGGCGCCTGCAGCGCGGCGAAGTGGCCGCCGCGGTCGAACTCCGACCAGTGCACGACCCGGTGCTCCCGCTCGGCGAACGACCGGACGGTCGAGTCGCCCGGGAACACCGCCAGGCCGGTCGGCACCGGGCAGAACTCCACCTCCCGTCCCCACGACGCGGCGGCCTCCCGGTAGAGGCGGCCCGCGGACCCGGCGGTGCCGGTCAGCCAGGTCAATGTCACGTTGGTGAGGATGTCGTCGGTGTCCATCGCGCCGGCGCCGTGCCCGTAGTCGTCGAACCACTCGGTGTTCCAGGCGAGCAGGCCGACCGGCGAGTCGACGAGGGCGTAGGCGATCGTCTGCGGCCGGGTGGAGTGGATCTCCGCGTATCCGGACCGCTCCTCTCTCCACCGGCTGATCCCCGCCAGCCGCTTCTTCTCCGCCTCGTCCAGCTTCTCGGCCTCGGCGGGGTCGCGCGGGAAGGCCGTGAAGGAGTTCATGTGCAGCCCGGCGACGTGGCCGGCGTCGATCCTGGCCAGTTCGGGGGAGATCCGCGCGCCCCAGTCGCCGCCCTGGGCGCCGTAGCGTTCGTAGCCGAGGCGGCTCATCAGCTCCGCCCAGGCCCGCGCGATCCGCGGCACGTCCCACCCGGTCTCCGTCGTCGGCCCGGAGAACCCGTATCCGGGGAGAGACGGGATGACGAGGTGGAAGGCGTCCGCCGGGTCGCCGCCGTGCGCGCGGGGGTCGGCGAGCGGCCCGGCCACCTTCAGGAAATCGGCGCCCGAGCCCGGCCAGCCGTGCGTGAGGATCAGCGGGAACGCGTCCGGCTCCGGCGAGCGCACGTGCAGGAAGTGCACGTTCTGCCCGTCGATGGTCGTGGTGTACTGCGGGAACGCGTTCAGTCTCGCCTCGTGCCGTCGCCAGTCGTAGCCCGTCCTCCAGTACTCGGTCAGCTCTCGCAGCCGGCCGGACGGCACGCCGTACGACCAGCCCACGCCGGGCAGCTCGTCGGGCCAGCGGGTACGGCCGAGCCGGTCGCGCAGGTCGTCCAGGTCGGCTTGGGGGATGTCGATGCGGAAGGGACGGATCTCGCGGTCGTCGTTCATATCGGGAACGGTACGACCGATCGCGGAAGAACGGCTTCCGCGATCGGCCGGTCCGGTCACCAGCGCACCGGCAACTCGTGCGGGCCGAAGGCGACCATGCCGCTGCGCCAGCGCAGCTCCGCCGGGTCCGCGGCCAGGCGCAGGTCCGGGAACCGGCGCAGGAGCGCCGCAAGGCCGGCCCGCAACTCCACCCGGGCGAGCCCTGCGCCCAGGCAGAAGTGCGGCCCGTGACCGAAGGTGAGGTGGTCGTTGCGGGACCGCCCGAGGTCCAGGGCGGTCGCGCCGGAGAAGGCGCCCGGGTCCCGGTTGGCGGCGGCGGTCCAGGCCAGGACCATGGAGCCCGCCGGGACGCGTTCCCCGCCGACCTCCACGTCCTCGGTGGCGATCCGCGCGGTGCCGTGGACCGCCGGAGTCATGCGCAGCAGCTCCTCGACCGCGGCGGGCACGCCGCCGGGCTCGCGGCGCAGCCCGGCGTACCGCTCCGGGTCGCGCAGCAGCACGTACGCGCTGATCGCGAGCTGGTGGACGGTGGTCTCGAACCCCGCGCCGATGATCGTGCCCGCCACGCCCACCAGTTCGGCGTCCGTCAGCTCGTCCCGCCGGTCGGGGGCGGTGATGAGCGTGCTGAGCAGGTCGTCCCCCGGCTCCGCGCGCCTGGCGGCGCCCAGGTCGGTGAAGTAGCCGTGCAACCGCATGAGCGCGTCGAAACTCTCCTCCGCGGAGTGCGCCGTCAGCGAGAGCGCGGTCTCGATCCACTTCCGCAGCGCCGGCCGGTCCGCCTCGGGCACGCCGAACAGCCGGCAGATCACCGAGACCGGCAACGGCGCGCAGAACGCCTCGACCAGGTCGGTGGGCCCGCCCGCCGCCTCCATCCGGTCGAGCAGGTCCTCGGCGACCTCCTCGACCCCGGCCCGCATCGCCTCGACCCGCCGCGGCGTGAACGCCCGCGACACGGCCCGGCGCAGCCGTCCGTGCTCGGGGGGGTCGAGGTTGAGCAGGCTGTCCGGCAGGCCGATCGGCCGGTCGGAGTATCGCGGCGCCCCCGGGCGGAACATCCAGGCCCGGCTGAACACCGGGTCCGACAGCACCCTGACGACGTCGTCGTAGCGGGTCACGAGATAGCCCGTGTCCCCCGACGGCATGCGGACCCGGAACACCGGCTTCTCCGCGTCCAGTTCGGAGAGCAGCGCGGGCGGGTCGAGGGGGGACGGCCAGTCCAACGAGAAATCACGCATCATGGGACCTCCTGCCGTCATGATCCGCCCCCGTACGGCCGCCCGCCTCCCCCACGGGAGGGATCCGCCTCCCACCGTCTCACCATGACGATCTCCCGATGACAGGTTCCCGTGGCGATCTCCTCGTGCCGATCTCCTCGTGCCGGATGCGAGGCTCCCTCGGGGATCTCCTCCCGCCGGTCTCCGCCGCGCATGACCGTCGGCCCTCTCCTGTGACCGGTCCCACGAGCGGCCGGCCGCACCGCGCCGGACGGAATCGGGCGAGACGTATGCGCGAATCGTCAACACAGGGGCCCTCACCGATGGCATGATCACCCGAGCGGTTCCGTACCGGTCCGAGCTGGGATGCCCTGAAAGGTCCCAGGGGACCTGAGGAGCCGGGGAGTGACCGCACGAGCATGTGCCGGAGGCGGATGTCATGGACGCCGGAGGATACGAGCGGACCCGACGGGCCGCGCGAACCGATCATGCCGTACGGATCACACGGACCGGTCGCGCCGGACAGGGCGCGTGGTCCGAGCGCACCGGGCGGGCCGCGCGGACCGAGCGCGGCGCATGGGCCGCATGGGCCGAGCGCGCCGAGCGCGCCGGCCGTACCGGGCAGGGCTCGTGGTCCGGGGGCGCCGGGCGGGCCGCGCGGACCGGCCGCGGCGCCGGCGCCGGGGTGTGATCGGCGGTGGGGCTCGACGGAACACCGATCCCCGGCTGGGCCGGACCCTACGTCGGCTGGATGGTCGGACGGTACTGGCCCGAAGGCGACGAGGAACGGTGCTTCCGCCTCGCCGACGCCTGCATCGACGCCGCCCACCGGATCGTCGCGGGACCGGGAGCCGACCGCCGGATCACCCCGGACGACGGACCCGACCGCCAGATCGTCTCGGGCGACGGACCCGACCGCCGGATGACCCTCGGCACCGGGCCCGGCCGTCAGATCGACGCGGAGGCCGGAGCCGGTCCTGGAACCGCCGCCGGGAGCGGGTCCGGCCCCCTCCGGAGCGGCGGGAAGAGCGAACGGACGTGGGACGGCGCGGCCCACGCCGCCTTCGCCGAACACGTCGCCAGGGTGGTGGGCGGGCGTGAGGCCGAGCTGGTCACCCGGCTGGTCGGCACCGCCATAGCGATCAACGACGCCGGGGTGCGCGTCCGGAACACCAAGCACACGATCGAGGCCACCGTACGGCTCACGATCGCGCAGCTGGGCCATCTGCTGGCCGCCACCATGACCGGCGACGCCTCGACCCTGGCGCTCGCCTCCGCCCGGCTGCGGCTCGCCCGGCTGACCGTCGCGCACATCGGCGAGCGGACCCTGAACGACATCGCGCTGTCCACGGCCGTCACCGCCGACGCCGCCGGTGGACTCGTCAGCGCCGGGCAGGACCGCCGTGACGCCCTCGACGCGCGGCGCCCGGCGACGACCACGCTCGCCGAGCTGGCCGATCACGTCGCCGCCGCCGACGATGTGATCACCGAGGAGCGGTCGGGCGCGGAATGGTCCGCAGGCGATGCCGCCTCCGGCGTGCCGGACGCCGATGGCCGGTATCTCCTCCCGTTCCTCTACCCCGGTCTGATGTCCACCGGCCTCATGGGTGGCGGCCCGTACGGCGGGGCCGCGTCCCCGTCCCGCTCCCCCGCCGGCCGCCGCACCGCGCCCGCTTCTCCGTGGCCCGGCCTCGACTCCCCCACCGCTTCCGCCACCGACCGGTCCTCCTCCGCCGGCTGTTCCTCCGGGACCGCCTCCTCCTCCACTGGCCGTTCCTCTTTTTCTTCCGCCGGCCGTTCCGCGAGCACCTCTTCCTCCTCCGCCGCTCCCGTCCGCGACACCGCGCCGGGCCGCGCCCCCGCCTCGAGCGCGGCGCGCCCTCTCTTCGGCCTCGACCTCGACCTCATCCGCCGCAGCGTCTCCACCCCGGCCGTGCCGGCGGGGACCTCCAGGACCGGCCGCCCCCGCAGAGCGCCCCGGCCCGAACCCGAGGCACGGCGCCCGGCCGGAGCCGAACCCCGGCCTGTCGCGACCGGCGCCGAACCCCTGGCCAGAGCCGAGCCCGAGTCCATGGCCAGGACCGAGTCCGTAGCCGGGACCGAGTCCGGAACGGGAATCCGGAACGGACCGGTGGTCAGGTCGGGAACCGAGTCCGGACTCGGAGACGAGATCGGATCCCGGAGCGGGAGTGGGACCGGAGACGAGCCCGGAAACGGGACCGGGGACGGAACCTGGACCGCGGCCGAAGCCCGGGACACGGCCGAGGCACCGGCTTTCGACCCCTCCTACAACAAGGTCCACGAAGCCCTCGCCCCGGCGGCCGGGGGGATCGCCGTCCCCGGCTCCCCGGACGAGGACGCATCCGCGGAGCCGTCCCCGTCCGCACCCGGTTCCCCGCCGTCGAAACGGCTGCGCGTGCGGCGGAGGCGCCGCGGGTGATCCCGTTCAGTCTCCGCGGACCCGGAGGAAGGCGGGCGGCGAGCCCTTCCACTCCGGGAGGTCCAGGGAGTTGAGGGCCTCGACGATCTTCTTCTCCTCGTAGCGGAAGTGCGACTCCAAGATGGCGCTCAGGCCGTCCAGTTCGTCCCGTACGGCCCGCGCACCGGCCGTATCATCCGCGTCCTCCGTATCGGTCATGCCGGTCATTCCGGTACGCGGTGTGAGGCCGCCGAGCAGTTCCTCCACCCGCGACAGGATCCCGGTGACCATCAGGTGGTCGTGCTCCAGCTGCTCGATCACGGGGCGCAGTTCGGGGAACCGTTCGGCGAGGACGGGGAACGCGCCGCCGTCCTCACCGGTGTGGTGCCTGGTCAGCGCGGAGCAGAAGGTCATGCAGTGCGCCCACAGCGTGCGCGGGCGTTCGCCGCCGTCGAGGTGGGAGTCGAGATCCTCGCGGATCCGGTCGAGCTCCTCGCGGAGCTGAAGGTGGACTTCGACGAGCTGGTTGCCGAACGCCGCGAGGCGGTCACCCGGCTGGTCGGATGCGGTCATGGATGTCGTCCCATGATTCGGCGCCTCCATGCCCACGGCGGTCTCTTCACCGGGTGCACTGCGACGCTGAGCCGAGATTCCACCATCCCGGCGGCGCATCGTCAACCGCCGCCCGGAGGGGACGACTCCTCGAAGACGGCGACGGCGGCGACGTCGCGGGAACGCCGGGGAAGAACCTCCGCGGCCCCGGAACCGTCGCGCCCCTCCGGTACGGTCTTGCCTTCCGGACGAAGGAGGCCGTATGGCACGCAGGATCGACCTGACGATGGACTGCTCGGATGCGGGCAGGCTGGGCGGGTTCTGGAAGCTGGCGCTGGGATACGAGGACGAGCCGCCGCCCGCGCCGTTCACGACCAGGGACGAGTGGGTGAAGCACTTCGACCCCTCCGACACCGCGGAGGGCGGGGCCTGGCTGCACGATCCGGCCGGGGTCGGCCCCCGCCTGGTGTTCCTGGAGGTTCCCGAGCCGAAGACGGCCAAGAACCGGCTGCACATCGACGTCCGGGTGGCCGGGACGGGCGGTCCCGAGGAGCGGTGGGCCAGGGTCGTCGAGGAGGTCGAACGGCTGACGGCGGCCGGCGGCACGGCGCTGCACGAGTTCCCCGGCCATCACGTGATCATGGCCGATCCCGAGGGCAATGAGTTCTGTGTCTGCTGAGCGGCCCGGCGGACGGAACCCGGGGATCGGGCGGGTGCGGGGGATCAGACGGCGAACAGCAGGGCGGCGTTGATCAGGACGACCACGGCGGTGGCGAAGTGGATGCCGAAGGCGACCGCCTTCGTGCCGCCGTTGCGCAGGACGATGAGGGTGTCCGTAAGGGGCAACAGCGCGACGACGAGCATGTACCAGGCTTCGGCGCGGGCGCCCACGAAGATCAGCAGCGCGAGGCCGAGGATGCCGTAGACGAAGTCGCGCTGGCCCTTGATGGTCAGGTAGACGGCGTCCCCGTTCTCCTTGGCGGGGACGCCGTAGCCGGCGGCGGAGGGCCGGGGGGACAGCAGGAACCGCGCGCCGATGAAGATGATGAACAGGTTGAGCACGACGGCGAGCCCGTAGGCGATGGGGGCGAGCATTGCCCCTCCTTTTTATCTAGCACCGCTAGGAACAAGAGTGAAGCTAGCATAGCTTCGACAGTTCCGCTAGCGGCGCTAGAATGAGGACCATGTCGATCCAGACGCGCCGGGAGCGCGAACGAGCGGAGCGGGAGCGGCTGATCATCCGGGCCGCCCGGGAGCTGGCCGAGTCGGAGGGCTGGGACGCGGTGACCACGCGCCGCCTCGCCCAGGAGATCGAGTACAGCCAGCCGGTCCTCTACAGCCACTTCAAGGGGAAGGGCGCCATCATGGCGGCGGTCGCGATCGAGGGCTGCGCCGACCTCGCCGCCGAGCTCCGCACGGCCCGTACGGCGGCGGCCGGCCCCCGGCAGGCCCTCGCCGCCGTTGGCGCCGTGTACACCGGATTCGCCGAACGGCGGCCCGCGCTGTACGACGTGATGTTCACGCACGCCGTGGATCTGCCGTTCGCCACCGACGAGGCCCCGCCCGCCCTGAAGGAGGCCTTCGGCGAGCTGCGCGAGGCCGTACGGCCTCTGCTGCGGGAGGACGAGACGGAAGCCGACCTGGAGACGCTCACCGAGGTCTTCTGGGGTGGGCTGCACGGCCTCGTCACGCTCATGCGCGACGGCAGGTTCCGGAGCGAGCACCACGACCTCCGGATGGCGCTCCTGCTCGACCGCTTCTCCCGCTGACCCGCCCGCACCCGCCACACCGACGCCGATCTCGCCGCCGATCCGCCCACGCCCGCCGTACCGGCGCCGGCCCCGCCGGCCTGCTCGCGCCCATCGCACCGGCGCCGGCCTCCCGCCGATCCGTTTCCGACCGCCCGCCGTACCGGCCCCGATGGTCAGGGGTTGTGGAAGGTCAGCTCGGGGGTGGCAGGGGTCGGCCCGTCGAGCAGCGGCTGGGCCTTCCCGCGCAGGTGCCGGTCGAAGAATGCGCCCACGTAGGAGGTGGTGATCTCCGCCGACCGGTCGCCGGGCAGCGGCGCCTCGGGGTCGGTCACCCCGAGCTGCCGGCCCAGGACCGGGATGTCGATGAAGGAGAAGTGGCCGGTGTCCTTCACGGTCAGCCAGCGCTTCCAGCCGTCGAGACGTGCCCAGTCGCGGGACCAGGAGACGTCCTCGGAGCCGGGTGAGTGCCCGGCGGCGGTGCCGAGCATCATGAAGGGCCGGCCTCCGAGCCCGGAGCCGGGGACGGGCGCGAAGAACGTGCCGTCCATGTTCACCCCGGCGCGGACCCGCCGGTCGCCCGCCATGAGGCTCGCCGCGGCGTTGCCCCCGATGGAGTGGCCCACCGCCCCGATCCGCCTCGTGTCGATCATCCCCGACCGCTTCCATGCGGGCCGGTGGCCCGCCGTACGGTCGCCCGCCGTCGCCGCCTGAGCCGTCGTGGACGCCTGAGCCGCTGTGGACGTCTGAGCCGCCGCGGACGCGCGGCGGCCGGTCAGCGCGTCCAGGACGAAGGAGAGGTCGGTCGCCCTGCCGGTCGCGACCCTGGCCATCATCCCCTTCTCGGCCCCGTCCGCCGGCGCGCCCTCGACGGTCTCGCAGGCCACGCAGGTGAGGGTCCGGCCGTCCGGGAAGGTCGTGCCGAACGACTCGTAGGCGTGGTCGACGAGCGCGACGACGTAGCCGCGCGAGGCCAGGTCCTCGGAGAGCACGGTGAGCGTGGCGCGGTTCAGCGAGAAGCCCGGCGAGACCAGCACCAGCGGGTGCCTGCCCCCGGCGGGGCGGGCACCGGTCCGCGCGTTCGTCCGGGTCCCGGCGAGCACCTCGGGCGCGAGCAGTTTGTCCCGCCCCTGGGCCTTCAGCAGCAGCCGGGCTTCCTCGGTCGTCATGTACGGCGCCGCAGCGCCGTCCCCGGCGGTCCTGGCCGGGTAGTACACCGACACCATGAGCCGCCGCGCGCCCGCCGACGGCACCCACGGGTCGGTGCGGGTGTCGTCCACGAGGTGCAGGACGTCCCGGCCGACCGCGTACGGGCCGCTGGGCGCGGGAAGCCGCAGCTCCACGGCGGCGGCCGGCGCGGCACCCGATGACGACGCGGCGTCGGACGGCGAAGCGGCGACGGCGGTGAGGGCGGCGGCGGCCGACAGGGAGAGCGTCAGGGCGGCGGCGCGGCGCACGGGCATGACCACGGGAACTCCGTTCTACGGGGTGAAAGGGAGAGCCCCTCGGGGGGACGGGATCGAAGGTAGAAGCCGGGACCACCCCGCCACATCGGCCGATCGGCAGGCCCCCTTCCCCCACCTTCGTCAGGGGTGCGGCCCGGCCTCCCCGGCGACGGCGGCCGTGCGCGGGCCACGATGAGGCTTGCCATAGATTATCCGTACGGATAAATTTATTCGCATGGATAAGAAATCGACATGGACCCCCGTCCGGGCGATCTTCGTCGCCGTCCTCGTCATCTCGGTCGCGACGCTCGGTGTGTCCGCCGTCGTCGGCGGCAACTGGGTGGTGTGGCTGCGCGGGGCGGCCGTGGCCGCGGCGTCCGTCTGGCTCGTCGCCCTGACCGGGCAGGCCGAACGCGGGAGGAGATCCGCGTACGTGCGCATCCGCTTCGTCAGCGTCGCCGCGCCCATCGGGATCCTGCTCATCCTGCTCGCACCCGACAGCGGCTATCCGGTGTGGATGAAGGCGGAGCAAGGAGTGGTCGGCGTCCTGGTCGCCGCCGTCGCGCTCATCGTCAACCGGCGCTCCGTGCGTGAGGCGTACCCCAAGGGTGGCAAGCTCGGGTGACATGAGAAGCCCCGGGACTCGTCAGGCGGCCACCGAGGCGCGCAGAGCCCAGATCGCCTCGGCCGCGATCGCCGTGCTCGCCGAGCGCGGCTACGCGGAGACCACGTTCGAAGCCATCTGCGAGCACGCCGGGCTCAGCAGCAAGAGACTGATCACCTACCACTTCTCCAGCAAGGACCGGCTGCTGGAGGCCGTCGTCCAGCAGGTCGTCGCCGATGCCGCGGCCTTCATGCGCCCGGCGCTGGAGGCGGCGCGCGGGGCCCGCGCCCAGCTGGAGGCGTTCATCAGGTCGAACATCGCCTTCGTCGCCCGCCACCCGGGGCACGTGCGCGCGGTGCAGCAGATCGCCTTCAACCAGGCCCCCGTCGGGGGCGGGGAGCGGGACGCCGCGACAGCCAGGCTGACGGCGCTGTTCGCGGACGGGCAGCGTACGGGGGCCTTCCGGGCGTTCGACTGCACCGTGATGGGGGCGGCCCTTCGCGCGTCCATCGACACGATGGCCGAGCGGGTCGTCGACGGCCTCGATCCCGGCCTCTGCGCGGACGAGCTCGTCGAGCTGTTCGACCGGGCGACCCGTGCGCCTGAAGGCTAGGGGCCGGGGATGTCACTCTGCTACCGTTTTCCGTATGCAGCGTGCCGCCATGACGACGACGCCGGAGAGTGTCCCGGCGCGCTGACAGATGTCTTGATCCGAAGCCCCGGGGCGAATGCCCCGGGGCTTCTCGGTCTTCGCGGTCACTCGCCTCCCGGGACCGCATCCACGAGGAGACCGCCATGCACGACCACCGCAGACTCGGCCGCGAGCTCGGCCTGTTCGACACCGACCCGCTGATCGGCGCGGGCCTGCCGTACTGGCTGCCGGACGGCGCCGCCGTACGGCACGCGCTGGAGGAGTACATCCGCGAGGCCGAACGGAGAGCCGGCTACCGGCACGTGTACTCGCCGGTGCTGGGCAAACGGGAGCTGTACGAGATCTCCGGGCACTGGTCGCACTACAGCGACGACATGTTCCCGCCCATGGACCTGGGCGGTGAGCGGTTCGTCCTGCGGCCGAGCCTGTGCCCGCACCACGCGCTGATCTTCCGTTCCCGTTCGCGCAGCCACCGCGAGCTGCCTCTGCGCATGGCCGAGCTGGGCGGCATGTACCGCTCGGAGCTGTCGGGCGTGCTCGGCGGGCTGACCCGCGTCCGGGCCATCCAGCTCAACGACGCGCACATCTTCTGCACCCTGGAGCAGGTCGCCGACGAGGCGGGGACCGCGCTGGAGATGATCCGCCGGGCGCACCGGGCGATGGGGATCGTCCCGGCCCGCTACCGGCTCTCCCTGCCCGGCCCCGGCGGGAAGTACGTCGCCGCCCCCGAGCTGTGGCGGCGCTCCACCGAGCTGCTGACCGAGGTCCTCGACCGCTCCGGTCTGCCGTACGAGGCGGCCGAGGGCGAGGCCGCGTTCTACGGTCCCAAGATCGACGTCCAGGTCGCCGACGCCGCCGGCCGCGAGTCCACCCTGTCCACCGTCCAGGTCGACTTCCACCAGCCCGAACGGTTCGGCCTGCACTACGTCGGCGCGGACGGCGCCAGGCACCGGCCGGTGATGGTCCACCGCAGCATCATCGGCAGCGTGGAACGCGCCGTGGCGCACCTCATCGAGCACCACGGCGGCGCCTTCCCCGCCTGGCTCGCCCCCGTCCAGGTGGTGGTCCTCCCGGTGTCCGACGCCGAACTGCCGGACGCCGCCGCGCTCGCCGGCCGCTGCACCGGGCTCGGGCTGCGGGCCGAGGTCGCCGGGCCGGAGCACGGCAGCCTGGGCGCCCGCGTACGGCAGGCCCGCCTGGCGCCCTACCACGTCGTCATCGGCGCCCGGGAGGCAGCCGCCGGCCAGGTCGCCCTGCGGCTGCGGGACGGACGACGGCTGGAGGGCCTGCCGGCCGCCGAGGCGCTGGCCCGCATCCACGCCCTCGTCGAGTCCCACGGCACCGCCCTGTGGGACACCGACACCGACACCGGCACCGGCACCGAGGCCGGGGCCGGGGTGGCGGGTGCGGGCGGGCGGGCCGGTCTGACCGCGGGCTGAGCCGTACGGAGACCGTACGGAAGACGCCCCCGTGGATCGCCGGGCCGCTCCCGGGGGTCAGGTGACGGCGAGGCTGCGCTCGACCGCCTTGACCACCAGCTCGTCCACTTCCTCGGGGGCGAACGGCTCCGGGAGCGTCAGCGTCTCCACGATCAGCCGGTTGAGCGCCGGCATGAGGAGCCTGACCGAGTTCGCGTCGCCCGGCAGGCCCCGCTTCAGGCGGTAGGAGACGTTCGCGTCCATGTCCGCGCGCACCCTCCCGGTGAGTGGGTTCGACCCCACGCTCTTCACCCCCGTCGGGCGGGAGTCGTTCGGCAACGGGGCGCAGGTGACCTGGTTCCAGCGCGCCGCGCACTGACCCGCTATGAGATTCCGGCGCCCCGCAGCAGCGTGTCGACGACCACGTCGGCGGCCTGCGCGGCGCTCAGTTCGGGCAGATTCTCCGCGGCGTGCAGCATCAGCGACGGCAGGACCGCGGCCAACCAGCCGGGCGGCAGGTCGGATCGCAGGAGGCCCTCATCGGTGGCACGCCGCAGGAAGCGGTCGACTTCGTCGATCAGCCGCCTGCGACGCTCGCGGAGCGTCTCCTCCGCGAGCAGCCGACTCGTTTCCACGGGCCATCTGCGGTTGACCGCGATGACTCCCTCGACGTACCGGTGCAACGCGACGGCGACGGGGGCCTCCCGCAGCCTGGCGGCGTCGACGACCTCCTCGACCGCGTCGTACCGCGCCTGGTACACGGCGGCCAGCAGTTCCTCGCGGGATGCGAAACGCCGGTAGACCGTACGGCGATCGACTCCCGCCCCGGCGGCGATGGCGGCCATGCTCACCGAGGGGTCGTCGGCCAGCAGACGGGCACCCGTGCTCAGGACGCGCTCCAGGTTGCGTGTCGCGTCTACTCTCATTTCCACAACCTACCCGCGGTGTGGCACATGACTTTCCTTATGCCTCTTCATGATGAAGAATATAGATTTAACTGTCACATAACTGACGCACATCATGAAGACATGTCATCGTCCGTCGTGACGGCGCCGAGCGCGGGAGAGTCGTGGAATCGCTCATCCAGACGATGGTGGACCGGAATGACGAGCGGGAGCGGCTGTCCGCGTTCGTGACGGCCGCCGAGGGGCGGGCCCTCGTTCTCAGGGGCGAGACCGGGGTCGGCAAGAGCGCCCTGCTCGACCATGTGGCCGGCCTCGCGACCCCCGGACACGAGGTGATCCGCGCCGCGGGGGTCGAGGCGGAGTCGGAGTTGCCCCATGCCGGCCTGCACCAGCTCCTCCACCCGCTCCTGCCCCGCCTGCCCGGACTCGGCGAGGGGCGTCGCGCCGTCTTCGACGTGGCCTTCGGCCTGTGCGAGGGGAGGACGCCGTCGGTCATGTCGCTCGGCATCGCCGTACTCGACCTGCTGGCCCTGGCGACGGAGGAAAGACCGTTACTACTGTTGCTCGACGACGGCCAGTGGCTGGACGCCTCCAGCATCGAGGTGTGCGGGTTCGTGGGACGCCGGCTCACCGGCGTCCCGGTGAAGATGCTGATCGCGGTACGGTCCGATGTCGGTTCGCGGTTCGACACGGCCGCGCTTCCCGAGCTCCCGGTGGCGGCCCTTTCCGGCGAGGCCGCCGAACGGCTGCTGGACGCGCGCCACCCGCGGCTCGACCCACGAACCCGGCGCGTCGTCCTGAACCAGTCCATGGGCAATCCGCTCGCCCTCCTCGAGCTCCCCTCCCACCTGGGCGGCGACCACGCGCGCCGTACGGCCGGGGAGCCGCCGGGGGCCGGCGGTCTCCTGCCGTCCCGCCGGCTCCAGCACGTCTACGGCGTGCGCATCGAACGGCTCGGCGCCACCGTACGCGAGGAGCTGCTGCGGGGCGCCCTCGACGGCGCCGGGGCGGGACCGGGCGGAAACCGCCCGGCCGGCGCGCGGTACCGCATGCGCGGCACCGACGAGGCGGTCGCGGCCGGCCTGCTGGACACCGACCCCCTCACCGGCGAGGTCGTCTTCCGGCACCCGCTGGTCCGTTCGACCGTCGTGGGGCTCGCGACCCCCGACCAGCGCCGCGCGGCGCACGCGCACCTCGCGCGGGTGCACCGCGACGACGTCGAGCGGCGCGCCTACCATCTGGCGGCCTCGCAGGTGGACCCCGACGAGGAGGTGGCCGCCGCGTTGGAGGCGGCGGCCGGCTCCGCGACCCGGCGGGGCGGCGCGGTGACGGCCGTGGCCTGGCTGACCCGTGCGGCCGAGCTGAGCGAGAACCCCGCCGATCGGTCCAGGCGGCTCGGTGACGCCGCGTTCATCGCCGGACACGCCGCGCTCCTGGACCAGGCGCGGGAACTCCTCCGTGCGGACCCCGCGCCGGGCGGGGCCGACTCCCCCGCCACGGTCGTCACCTCGGCGTACGCGGCCCTCTACGAGGACGGCGACGTACGGTGGGCGCACCGCCGGGTCGCGGCGGCGATCGAGGACCTGCGTCAGGCCCCGCATGGGAGCCCGCGCGCGGACCCCCGTGACGGCCGCGGGTCCGCCGAGACGCTCGCCCGGCTGGTGAACCTGCTCCTGGCCATCAGCCAGTACGCGAGCGACGCCACGCTGTGGGACCGTACCGGGCGGTTACTGGACTCCCTGGGAGACCGCGTCGATCCGCGTTCGGCGATCTACCGCGACGCGTGGAGCGACGTGGTCCGGTACGGCACGGGCGTGCACGAGCGCGTCGAGCGGGCGTTCACCGACGTGCAGGGCCTGGAGCCGTGGGACGTCTCACGCCTGGCGGTCGCCGCCTACCACGTCGACACGCTGAGCCGATACCGCCCTCACCTGCGGCGTGCCGTAGACCGCGAGGTGGAGACCGGTGCCGTGGCGAACGGCATGACCATGCTGCACCTGATCATGCTCGATCAGCTGGCCGTCGGCGAGTGGGACGAGGCCGAACGCACGGGACAGCGGGCGCTGGAGCTGACCACCTCCTGCGGGTACGCGCTGTTCGCCCACCATACGCGCGCGTACCTGGGGCTCCTCTCGGCACTGCGCGGCCGGGTGGAACGCGCACGGGAGCTGCAGGCCGTCACGGACGCCTGGGCCAGACCGCGCGGAGTCGGGTTCCTGACGCAGATCGCGGACGCCGTCGGCACGGCGGCGGCGCTGAGCGAGGGAGACTACGAGGCCGCCTACCTCCATGCCATCGGCATCACGCCGCCGGGATCGTTCGAGCGCTACGCGCACCAGGCCTCGCGCACACTGCTCGACCTGGTCGAGGCGGCGGTGCGCACGGGTCGTCTGGAGCAGGCCCGCCGGCACGCCCTGGCCGCGCTCGACGCGGGTCTGCCCGGCGTCTCGCCCCGGCTGGCGCTGATCACCTATGGCGCCCTGGCCATGACGACCGCCGACGAGAAGGAGGCGGAGGACATGTACGGCAGGGCCGAGGCCGACCCGGCGGGCGCCGGGTTCCCTTTCGAGCTGGCCCGTATCCGCCTCGCCCACGGCGTGCGGCGCCGGCACACCCGGGGGCCCGGGGCGGCCCGGCCCCTCCTGGCTCGCGCCGCCGAGACCTTCGAACGGCTCGGCGCCGCGGGCTGGGCCGGGCGGGCCCGAGCCGAACTGCGGGCCTCGGGGGTACCCGCCGGCTCCGCGTCGCCGCACCCGACCGCTCTGACCTGGCAGGAACGCCGGATCGCCGACCTCGCCGCCGCCGGGCTGACGAACAAGGAGATCGGCGAACGGATGCACCTGTCGCCGCGCACCGTCGGCTCCCATCTCTACCGGATCTTCCCCAAGCTCGGCGTCACCTCCCGCGCCGCCCTGCGCGACGCCCTGGGCAGGCTCGGGGACGCGCTCTGAGAACGGAGGCGGAGGGCGGGCCGGGTGCGGCCACCGCACGGTGGCCGCACCGGCCCGGCCGGTCACCAGTTCCTGACGGACCCACCGAAGTTGTATCTGATGGTCGAGTACTTCACCGCGTAGTGGACGTACTTCTCGGCGCCGCCCCCGTAGGCGTAACGCTCCAGCCCGACGTGCGTTCCGTGCATCTCGGCGCTGCCGTCGCTGATGAGGGAGTAGACGGGAGACCCGGAGTCGCCGGACCAGGTCATCTGCTCTCCGTTCGCCCGCTCGTACGCCAGCAGGTTCTGGGTGCACCCGCCGTGGTTCGCGAAGCAGACGGTCGCGCTCGTGTTGGTGATCTTCGCGAAGCAGCGCTCGTCACCGGTGACGCCGCCGGAGACGCAGATGCCGCTGCCCCCGTCGGGGGTGTTGTAGCCGAGTCCCGGGTCCCACGCCCATGAGACCTTCCTGGTGGTGGTCGGGCTGGTCCAGATCCGGTCGCCGTAGTTCTCGGCGCAGCAGTCGAGCTTCAGCACGTCGTCCCGGGGATAGTCGACCCGGTAGACGGCCGTGCCGTACTCGTAGCCGCCCGAGAGCCAGTTCGCGCCGATCCACCCGCAGTGCCCGGCGGTCGTCGAGTACGTGGCGTCGCTCCCCGGGTCGGCGTCCATCGAGAACCCGCTGGAGCAGACGGAGCCGTCACTGGCGTAGATCCTCGCCCCGCCGAAATGCCACGGGCCCCGATCCTGAACCCTTCCCACGCCCTCCATGAGGCGGAGGGAGGCGGCGGGCGAGTAGTGGCCCACGTCCTCCTTGACGACGGTGCCGGGGGCCGTACGCAGAACGAGCCTGCCCGCCGTCCTCCTCAGCTCCGCGGCGAGGGCGTCGGGCAGGTCTCCGGTGACCACGGTCGCGTCCTCGGCCGCGTCGAACCGGAAACTGATCCCGTACCGCGGATGCTCGGCGTGGAAGGCCATGAGCCTGTCCGCCGTGGCCTTGATGTCGGCCGCGGTGAGGGTGCTGCGCTTCACGGTGATCGGCGCGCTCGGCGCGTCCAGCCCGCTCGGCGTGTCCGGCGCGTTCGAGGCGTCCGGCGTGTTCGGCGCCTTCACGGCCGGTGCGTTCGGCGTGCCGCCGGAGGACGTGCGCCTCGCCTCGGCGGCGGTCCTGACCTCGGTCAGCTCGCGGGCCGAAGCCGTCCGCGGCACGACCGCCGTGACATGCCCGGCGCTGTCGGCGGACATCCCGATGATGCCGTGCTCCTTCGCCCAGCGCTCCCTGCTCTCCGCGCGGGTCTCCATCTCCTTCTGCGAGGCCAGGGCGGTCTCCATCTTCTTCCTGGCCTGGGCCGCGCCCGGATCGGGGGTAGCCGTGACGGTCCGGTTCGCTCCCGCCGGAGCGGGGTCGGCGGAGGCGGCGCCGCCGAGGGCGCTCGACGTCATCACCGCGCCGAACGTCACCGTCGTGACGGCCAGCAGGCGCACCCGCGAAGGCAGGGCCATCGGCCGGAAACGGTGCGAAGAACGCCCGCGTTCCTCGCCGATGCCGGAGCGAACCTTCTTGGTCGTTGGAAACAACTCGATCCTCTCCCGGGTCGAGGAGGGCCCGGTTCTCTCCCCGGGCACCCCGTTCTGACGTCTCCGACGATGAGGCTCCGAAGGTCTGGTGGCTTGAGTCATCTGACTGCACGCCGCCGACTGAACCCCGCCGCGCACCGCTCCGCCCGGACGGCTCGGCTCCGGCGGGCGGGACGGATTGACCTCAAGTCAGGTTGAGGCGGCACCGTGGTCCGCATGAACGCGGAGCACATCGACGAGCACACCCATGAGACCGAGATCGAGGCGATCAGGCGGGTGGTCGCCGCCGTCCAGCACTCCCAGCGGAACATGCTCCCCGGGGAGTTCGCCGACCTCTTCCGGCACGACGCCGTCTGGACGACGGCCCACGGCAGACGGCTCTTCGGCCGCGACGAGATCTCGGAGTTCACCCACAAGGTGCTCCCCGGCGCGATGACGGACGTCACGCCCACGTACGAGGTGGAGCACGTGCTGTTCATCCGGCCCGACGTCGCCGCGGTCAAAATACGCCAGCGCTACCTCACGCCCGGCGGCGAACCGGTCGGGAACGCGGGCAGCCCGATGTACGTCATGTCCAAGGAGGACGGCCGCTGGCTCCTGACCGCCTGCCAGAACACCGAGGTCCTCGACACGTGACGACTCGCCCGGACGGTCACTCCGCGGCCCGGAACGCCCGGCGGCAGGCGCCCGGCGTCGTGCCCAGGGCGTTGAGGAAGCGCCTGCGGAGGTTCGTCGCCGAGGAGAGACCCGCGCGTCGGGCGACGGCGTCCAGCGGCAGGAAGGCCGGACCGCCTGCGGTTCGCGGCACCGGCGCCGGACACCGCACCGCGACACCGGCCCCTACGGGCGGGCCTCCTCGTACTCGGGGAGCGCCGCCGGGACGGCCCCGTCCACCGGGCGCATCGTCAGGACCAGTACGGCCAGCCCGGCGAAGAGGACCGCGGCGATGACGCCGACGACGTGCAGGCTCGCGGTGAACGCCTCCCGCGCGGCGGCCAGCAGCTCCGCGCCCCGCCCGGCCGGAAGGCGTCCGGCGGCCACGAGCGCGGCGGCCAGCGAGTCGGACGTGCCGCCCATCCGGCCGCGGTAGACCACCGCGGCCACCACGCCGAGCAGCGCGAACCCGAGCGAGCCGCCGAGGTAGTTGCCGGTCTCCGACATCGACGCCGCCGAACCGGCGCGCTCCGGCGGCACGGACCCGAGGACCAGCCCGGTGCCCAGCGCGAACAGCGGTCCGGCGCCGAGTGCCAGCACAGTGATGCCGGTCATCGCCAGCGGCAGGGCGTACGGACCGCCGACCACGGCCAGCAGCAGACCGCCCAGCGCCGACACCGCCAGCCCGCCCGCGATCGCGGTCGCCGGCCTCATCCACCGGACCAGCATCGGCGCGGTCATGGTGCCGGCCGCCACGCCCAGGCCCATCGGCGCGAACAACACCGCCGACGCGAACGGCGAGAAGCCCAGCACACCCTGCAGGTACTGGGTCACCATCAGGCCCGTGCCGGCCATGGCGACACCGGCGAGGACCAGCCCGACGATCACGGCCGTGAACGGGCGGTTGCGGAACAGCCGCAGGTCCAGCAGCGGCGTCGCGAGGCGCAGCTGCCGCCGTACGAACACGGCCCCGACGGCCGCGCCGGCGACGAGGACCACCGCCGGCACGACCGACACGCCCTCGACGGTCAGCTGCTTGACCCCGTAGACCATCGCGAGCACCGCCACGAGCGACAGTCCGGCGCTCACGAGATCGAGCCGCCCGGCCCGGTCGTCACGGAACTCCGGCAGCAGGAACGGCCCGGCGAACAGCAGCATCGCCATCGCCGGCACGGCGATCAGGAACACCGATCCCCACCAGAAGCGCTGGAGCAGGAACCCGGCGAGCACGGGCCCGAGAGCGCCGCCGGTGAACTGGCAGGTCGCCCAGATCGCGATGGCCTTCCCGCGCCGCCGCTCATCACGGAACATATCGGTGATCAGGGCGAGCGTGGACGGAGCCAGGGTCGCCCCGGCGACGCCCAACAGCGCCCGTACGACGATCAGCGTCAGCGGGCCGGTCGCGAAGGCCGCCACGACCGACAGCGTCGCGAACGCCGCCGCGCCGACCAGCAGCAGCCGCCGCCGTCCGATCCGGTCGCCGAGCGTGCCCATCGTGATGACCAGCCCGGCGACCATGAACCCGTAGCCGTCGCTGATCCACAGCTGCTGGACGTTCGTGGCCCCCAGGTCGGCGCTCAGCCGCGGGAGCGCGAGAAGCAGCGCCGTCGTGTCCACCGCGACGAGCAGCGTCGGCAGTGTGAGGAGCGCCAGCCCCAGCCATGTCCGGTCGACTCTCATATCGAAAACCCCTGTCCTCTCGACGTCTCGCCGCCTGGTCGGAGCGGCGGGGGGTTTCTTGACATCCGTACGGCAGGCGGTTTCCGGCACCGCCGGCAGGCGGTTTCCGGCACCGCCGGCGCGGGGCGGCGAAAATCTTCTGAGAAAGTTCCGGTGGGGATGTCAAGACGACGGCGACGGCTCCGACCGACCGGCGAAGGACCCGGACGGGCCCGTGAACCACGAGGAGTGCCAGATGAAGTTCCTGATCAGCATGCACATCAACCCGGCCGTGCTGGACGCGCTGACCGACGAGGAGAAGGCCGCGATCGGCGAAGGCCACGGGAGGTTCATGGAGATGCTGAAGGAGTCCGGTGAGCTGATCACCACGCAGGCGCTCGTCGACCCGTCGCAGGCCGCCGTCGTGTCCGTGCGCAACGGCCAGCCGGTGGTGACCGACGGCCCCTTCCTGGAGGCGAAGGAGTACCTCGGCGGCTTCTACTTCGTCGACTGCGAGAGCAAGGAGCGGGCGATCGAGCTGGCGGCGCAGATCCCGGACGCCGCGATCGAGGGCCTGGGGGTCGAGGTGCGCCAGGTGATGTTCGCCGATGGACAATCGGAGATGTGACGTCGCCATCCACCGAGGACCCGCTGCCCATCGAGGACCTGCTGCGTGAACTCACGCCGCAGGTCCTCGGCGCTCTGATCCGCCGGCACGGCCGGTTCGAGGAGTGCGAGGACGCCGTGCAGGAGGCCCTCCTCGCCGCCACGGTGCAGTGGCCGGCCGAGGGGGTGCCGGACAATCCGCGCGGCTGGCTGGTGACCGTCGCGTCCCGGCGGCTCATCGACCAGATCCGCAGCGAGCACGCCCGCCGCGAGCGGGAGACGGCGACGGCCGCCGCCGAGGTGGTCCCGGAGGACGTGCCGGACACCGACGACACGCTCGTCCTGCTGTTCCTGTGCTGCCACCCGACGCTGACCCCGGCCTCCCAGACCGCCCTGACGCTGCGGGCGGTCGGCGGCCTGACCACCGCCGAGATCGCCCGCGCGTTCCTGGTGCCGGAGGCCACGATGGCGGCCAGGATCAGCCGGGCCAAGCAGCGCATCAGGGCCGCGGGCGCCTCGTTCGGCCCGCCGGGCGGCTCCGGCGTCGCCTCCGGCTCAGGTCCGGGCGGCTCGGATTCCGGCACCGGCACCGGCACCGCCTCCGGCGTTGGCTCCGGCTCCGGCTCAGGCCCGGACGGCTCCGGTTTCGGCCTGCCGGCCGGTCCGGAGCGTGAGGAACGGCTCCGCGTCGTCCTGCACGTGCTCTACCTGATCTTCAACGAGGGCTACACCGCCTCCTCGGGCAGCGAGCTGCACCGCGCCGACCTCGCGCACGAGGCGATCCGGCTGACCAGGATGGTGCACGCGCAGCTCCCCGGCGACGGCGAGGTGACCGGGCTGCTCGCGCTGATGCTGCTGACCCACGCCCGCCGTACGGCGCGCACGACCGCGACCGGCGACCTGGTGCCGCTGGACGAGCAGGACCGTACGCGCTGGGACCGCGGGATGATCGACGAGGGCCTCGATCTGGTCAAGGCGTCGCTGGCCGGCCCGGAGCTGGGGCCGTACCGACTGCAGGCCGCCATCGCCGCCACGCACGCCGCCGCGGTCACGGCCGCGGAGACCGACTGGCGGCAGGTCCACGCGCTCTACCTGATCCTGGAACGGATCGCGCCCAACCCGATGGTCACCCTCAACCGCGCGATCGCGCTCGCCGAGGTCGAGGGCCCGGCGGCCGGGCTGGACCTGCTGGCCGCCCTGGACGGCGACGAGCGGATGGCCGGGCACCACCGGCTGCTGTCCGTACGGGCTCACCTGCTGGAGAAGACCGGTGACGCGGCCGGGGCGTACGAGCACTACCGGCGCGCGGCGAAGGCCACCGCCAGCATCGCCGAACAACGCCACCTGGAGTCCCGCGCCGCCCGCCTGCGACCGTAGCCCCGAACGTTCCTCTTCCGATCGACCTCCCGCCTCGGCCATGGCGGGTCCGGTACGGCGGGCGGGAGCGGCTGACCTCATCGAGTGACCGGGCAGTTGGGCTGACGGTACGGCTCGCCGGGGATGTATCGCCGCCACTCTTCGGGGGCGAACGGCCGAACCGCGATACCGCACGCGGCCCGCAGGAGGCTCTGAAGGTCGTACGGTATCCCGACGTTCCAGATCCGCACCGTGCCATCGGCGCCGGCGGAGGCCAGACGTTCACCGTCCGGGCTGAACGCCACCGAGCGCACCGAGCCGGTGTGGCCGGTGAAAGGGGCACCGATCCGCCTGCCGGTGGCCACGTCCCAGACCCGAACCGCCCCGTCGTCTCCGGCGGAGGCCAGACGTTCACCGTTCGGACTGAACGCCACCGAGCGCACCGAGCCGGTGTGGCCGGTGAAAGGGGCACCGATCCGCCTGCCGGTGGCCGCGTCCCAGACCCGAACCGTGCCATCGACTCCGGCGGAGGCCAGGCGTTCACCGTTCGGACTGAACGCCACTGAGCGCACCGGGCCGGTGTGGCCTGCGAGAGGAGCGCCGATCTGCCTGCCGGTGGCCGCGTCCCAGATCCGCACCGTCCTGTCGGCTCCGGCGGAAGCCAGACGTTCACCATCCCAGCTGAACACCACCGAGTACACCGGGCCGGTGTGGCCGGTGAAAGGGGCGCCGACCTTCTTGCCGGTGGCCACGTCCCAGATCCGCACCGTCCCGTCGTCTCCGGCGGAAGCCAGACGTTCACGACCCGGACCGAACACCACCGAGTTCACCCAGCCGGTGTGGCCGGTGAAAGGGGCGCCGATCTGCCTGTGGGTGACCGCGTCCCAGACCCGCACCGTGTCCTCGACTCCGACGGAAGCCAGACGTTCACCGTCCGGACCGAACACCACCGAGTACACCAAGCTGGTGTGGCCGGTGAAGGGGACACCGATCTGCCTGTGGGTGACCGCGTCCCAGACCCGCACCGTGCCATCGGCGCCGGCGGAAGCCAGGCGTTCACCGTCCGGCCTGAACGCCACCGAGTACACCGGGCCGGTATCGCCGGTGAAAGGGGCAC
>NZ_JBVJKQ010000013.1:0-217032 GCF_055585205.1 Streptosporangium sp. NPDC053982 | reverse complement strand
CGATCTGCCTGTAGGTGGCCGCGTCCCAGACCCGCACCGCCCCGTCGTCTCCGGCGGAGACCAGACTTTCACCATCCGGACTGAACGCCACCGAGCGCACCCAGCCGGTGTGGCCGGTGAAAGGGGCACCGATCTGCCTGTAGGTGGCCGCGTCCCAGACCCGCACCGCCCCGTCGTCTCCGGCGGAGACCAGACTTTCACCATCCGGACTGAACGCCACCGAGTACACCGAGTACACCGGGCCGGTGTGGCCGGTGAGGGGGGCGCCGATCCGCCTGTGGGTGGCCGCGTTCCAGATCCGCACCGTCCTGTCGGCTCCGGCGGAGACCAGGCGTTCGCCATCCGGGCTGAACGCCACCGAGTTCACCGCGCTGGTGTGGCCGGTGAGGGAGGCGCCGATCTGCCTGCCGGTGGCCGCGTTCCAGATCCGCACCGTCTTGTCGGCTCCGGCGGAGACCAGGCGTTCGCCATCCGGGCTGAACGCCACCGAGCGCACCCAGCCGGTGTGGCCGACGAGAGGGGCACCGACCTTCTTGCCGGTGGCCACGTTCCAGATCCGCACCGTCCCGTCGTCTCCGGCGGAAGCCAGGCGTTCACCGTCCGGCCTGAACGCCACCGAGCGCACCCAGCCGGTGTGGCCGGTGAGAGGGGCACCGAGCTGCCTGTGGGTGGCCGCGTCCCAGACCCGAACCGTGCCATCGGCGCCGGCGGAGACCAGGCGTTCGCCGTCCGGGCTGAACGCCACCGAGTTCACCGCGCCGGTGTCGCCGGTGAGGAGGGCACCGAGCTGCCTGCCGGTGGCCGCGTCCCAGACCCGAACCGTCCCGTCGTCTCCGGCGGAGACCAGGCGTTCACCATCCGGGCTGAACACCACCGAACTCACCAAGCCGGTGTGGCCGGTCAAGACAGCGCGTGCGGGTCTGCTGAGAAGCGCGGCCAGGCTCACCCGTGCCTCGTCGGTGTCGGTGATGGCTTGCGCCGCGATGGCGAGCCGCGCCGATACCACCGGGTCGTCGGGCAGGGCTTGGCTGTAGGTCGCCGCATTCTGGGAGGCGGCCTGGGCGCTGCGGGTCAACGCCAAGGCGCGTTGCCGGTCGGCCTCCCAGCTGGAACGTACCGCCACCACCGCGGTGATGACCGCGACCACCAGCAGCCCCGCCAGCACCGTGAACCGGAGCTGCTGGCGGCGCCGGGTCCGGGTGGCGACGCGGGCGCCGGCGTGCAGGAAGGCCGCGGCGGGGCCGGGCAGTCCGAACCCGTCGTAGCGGTCCGGGTCGGTCCGCCAACGCGCGGCGGCTTCTTCGGCGGCCTGCAGGCGAACTCCGCCGTACAGGAACGACGCGTCCCGGTCGCGCCGATCCCATTCGGCGGCGTCCTCCAGGATCTCGGTGTGCAGGGCGCGGTCGGCGCGCTCGTCGGCCAGCCAGCCGCGCAGCCGCGGCCAGGAGCCCAGCAGCACGTCATGGGCGATCTGGACCCGGCCGGCGTCGACGACGACGAGCCGCCTCCGGGCGAAGACCTCCAGAACCTCATCGACGGCGGCACGCTCGGCCTCGGAACGGCCGGCGTGCAGAGCGGCACGCTCGACGGTACGGCGGGCCAGAGTGTCATCGCCGGTGACGGCCGTCAGCTGCTCGAACACCCGCCGCGCCGTCTCCTGGCGATCCGGGGCCAGATCGGTGTAGGCGGAATCGGCGCTGGAGGCCACCGCCTTGGTCACCCCGCCGGTGCGGGCGTATCCCCGGCTGGTCAGCCGCTCGCCGTCGCGGTGTTCCCAGACGGTCAGCATGGTCTGCGACAGCAGCGGCAACGCCCCCGCCTCATAGCCGCCGCCCGGCGCGCGCAGCTCGCCGAGGACGACGTCGACCAGGCCCGGCTCGATTTCCAGGCCGGCTGTGTCGGCGGGGCCGGTGATCACCCGCCGCAGGTCCGTCCGCGTCATCGGGCCGACGACGAACGCCCCGTCCTGCAGGGCGGTGGCCAGGTGGGGGTGGGCGGCGCAGCGGTCGACGAAGTCACCGCGCACCGCGAGCACCACCAGCGCCGCCGCGGCGCCGTGCGGCCCGCACGGGACGGTCGCGGCCGCGTGCAACGCGGTGACGAACGCCTCCCGCTCCGCCACGGCCGGCTCGGCGGTGTCGGGGACGAGGGTGAAGACCTCCTCGAACTGGTCGACGACCAGTACGAGCCTGCCCTCGGCCACGGCCGGGAGGGTACGGCGGCGGGCGTCGGCCTCGACGGCCTGGCGCACCAGCAGCGGCGTCTGCCCGGGATCCTCTCGCAGGCCGCGCACCACGTCAGGGGCCGGAACACCCGCCAGCGCGGCCAGGGAGGTCGCCAGACGGACCAGAGGGGAGCCGGTCGGCTCCAGGATCTGCACCGGCCAGTCCCGGGCCGCCGCCGTCAGCTCACCGCGGCCGATCGCCGGCAGCAGGCCCGCGCGCAGCAGTGAGGACTTGCCCGCCCCCGAGGCCCCGGTCACCACCACCAGGCCCGGGGTGGTCAGCCGCCGGGAGACGGTGGTGACCAGCTGCGCGGTGGTCACCTCCCGGCCGTGGAAGATCTCGGCGTCGGCCTCGCCGAAGGGCACCAGCCCCCGGTACGGGCTCCCGCCACTCCAGCGTGCCCGGCCGGCGCCGGGCGTCCCGCCGGGGTGCGGCCGGGGAAGCTCCGACACCAGCTGCAGCAGTAGCCGGATGTCGGTCGCCTGCCGATACTGCAGATCCACCACCAGGCCGAGCTGCGCCCCTTGGACGTCCTGGCCGTCCCGCAGCACCCGCAGCTGATCTTCTACGGCGGCCAGCGTGAAGGCGAACTCGACGAACTCCCGGCCCAGACCGGCCAGGCCACGGGTCAGATGCGCCTGCAGGTCGCGGTCTCCTACCTCGATCGTCGCCTCGATCGCGGCGCCGACCGCGCCGACCTCCTCCAGCAGGCGCGCGATCTCCGCGCGCAACTCCTCGGCCTCGGGCCCGCCGCTCTCCAGGATCCGCTGGATGCGCTGCTCCAGCTCGGCCTCCAGCGCCTCCCGCGAGGACTCGCCGCCGACGGCGTCGTCACCGCTGTTTCGGCCGAGGCGGGCGATGCCTGTCTTGACGATGTCGGTCAGCAGGTTGCCGCCGACCGCGGTGGCGGCTCCGAGCATCGCGGCCCCCGCCGTGGCCTCGCCCGGTTCCAGGAACGCCCCGAACGCCCCGGCCGACAGTATCGCCAGCAGCGCCGGAGTCGACCAGCGGCGCGCTCCGGAGACAGAGGTGCGGGCCAGCCGTGCCACCCGGGCCCGTACCCCGGCCCGCATCAGCTCCGACCGAGCCTCCTGCCCCTCCTGCTCCTCAGCGCTCACCCCGCCACTATCACCCACCCGGGGCCGGAAAGTCCGCACAATCCCGATCCCCGGCCAGACGCCCCCGAACCGGGTCGTCGCCGGCGACGTGGGAGTGGACGCCGTCCCGCATCGGGTGGCCGGCACCCGGCGACGGAAGGCGGGACGGATCGCGGATCCAGGTGTGGTGAGGCTGGTGACCGATCAGCCGCGGCGGCGCAGTTCGTCGTTGATGCGCAGGGCTTCGGTGAGCTGGTCTTCCAGGATGATGATGCGGCAGGCGGCCTCCAGGGCGGTGCCCTGGTCGACCAGTTCCCGGGCGCGGGCGGCCAGTCGCAGCTGGTAGCGCGAGTAGCGGCGGTGGCCGCCTTCGGATCGCTGCGGCTCGATCAGCTTGGCGGCGCCGAGGCTGCGCAGGAAGGCCGGGGTGACGCCGAGGATCTCCGCTGCCCGGCCCATGCTGTAGGCGGGGTAGTTCTCGTCATCGAGTTTCCGGCCGGGCCCGTCGTCGGCCGTGTCCTTGCCGCCGGCCGCATCGGGTGACGTCCGGGCCGCCTTGTCACCGGCCGCGTCGGGGGGTGTGCGGGCCGCCTTCGTCTTCGCTTTCCCAGCGATGTCCCGGGCGCCAGAGCCCGGGGATATGACTGATTGATCCATAAAACCTTCCCTAACGCGGACAGGGGCCCCGGCGCCATGATGCGCCGGGGCCCAATTGAGGTTCAACACCATCTACCGGCCCTGTGACCGGTTCACTGCTTCCGCACCGGCCGCCCGAGAGGGCGAGGGTGCGGGGATCGCGTATGCGTGACCGTGAACCACCGTCCAATCCGTGGAGGTGCGGCACCCGTGCGGCGAACTTCAGCCGACGACGGGCGATCCTGATGGCGTTCAACGCTCCCTTCGGTATCTCTACTTCTACTTCGACTTCATCCGCCACTGCTTCGGCAGCGCGTCCACGGCCAGGACCCTTCCACTTCGTCGGCCCCGGCACGTCCGACCTTCTGCCGTCCATCTACCTCGTCTTCTGCTGTCCACGTGCGTCCGGGCAGTTCGTCGTGGTGCTTGCGTACTGCTCTGCCCTCGTGGATCCGTCCCTTGCGATGTCAGAAACCCTACCCTCCCTCATCGCGAATGTCTACCGTCGCCACTACAGATTTTCGGCCACGGAGAGAGCAGACCCTCCATCCGGATCCGCGCGATCAGGGGCGGCCTCGGCGACACGGCCGCCATCAGGGCCGAAGCCGATGAGGACCACCCCCGGCCACCCTCATTTTTCGTAAGCCGCCTTGCAATATATTCGTAAGGCGGCTTACGATTTTCGCATGATGGACGTCTCCACGCCTTCCGCCTACACCGCCCTGGTCGACCGGTACGGCGCCCCGCTCGGCGTCGAAGAGGCCCGCACCCACTGGGGGGCACTGGTGCGCGCCGCCCGGGAGGGCCGCACCACGCTGATCACCCGCGAACACTGGGAATGGGCCGCCCTCGTCCCCATGAGCGAGGTCACCGGCCCGATGATGGGCCTGCCCACCTGGCCCGCGACCTCGGCCCGCGCCAAGCTCGGCGACCTCGTCCGCCAGGCCGGCCGCCCCAGTGGCTCGGCGATCCTGCTGACCCGCCACCGCACGCCGATCGCCGCCCTGTGCCCCGCCGACTCCCTCGCCCCGCGCCCGGTCCCCCCCGACCTCCTGGACGCCGAGGCGCTGCTGCGCGACGGCGCGCAGATCGTCCTGCGGTTCGGCCCCGGGCGGACCGGTCGCCTCGATGACGACGGAGCGGCGACCGCCGGGCCGGTCGAGCCGGTCTACCACGCCAGCGTCCGCGGGCCCGCCGGCACCGAGGTCGCCGCCGGCTCCGGCGCCGGAATCAACGAGGCGCTGCAGAGCCTGCGACCGCACCACCGCCCCGGCATCACCGACCACCCGCCACTCTGAGCACCTTCGATCCGCCCGGACTCCGGCGCATCCGCGTGATCGCCTCGGAGATCAGCCGTCTGAAGAACGGGCACCGCGGCTTCCGCCGCATCCACCATCTCCCCCCCCCCGTGAAAGGTCCCCCCCTCCCCCGTGAAAGGCCGCCCCCGCATGATCCCCACCGACGGCTCACAGCCCAGCTCCGCCCGCATCTACGCCTGCCTGATCGGCAGCAAGGACACCCACCGCGCCGACCGCGAAGCCGCCGAGACGCTCGTCAGCGCCTTCCCCAGCGTCCGCGACAGCGGCCGCGCCAACCGCGGGTTCCTGCTGCGCGCCGTCCGCGACCTCGCCGCCGCCGGCATCACCCAGTTCCTCGACCTCGGATCGGGACTGCCCGTCCACCCCGACGTCCACGACATCGCCCGCGAAACCCACCCCGACGCCCGCGTCGTCCACGTCGACAACGACCCCGCCGTCGTGGCCCACAGCCAGGCCGTCGTCGACGGCGGCGGCGTCGTCACCATCGCCGGCGACCTCCGCGACCCCGAGGCCATCCTCGGCAACGCGGACGTACGGGCGACCCTCGACTTCACCCGGCCCCTCGGCGTGCTCGCGGTCGGCGTCCTGCACTTCATCCCCGGCGACGTCCACGCCGTCATCGCGACCCTCCGCGACGCCCTCGCCCCGGGAAGCTGCCTGGCCGCCACCCACGCCTGCTCCGACACCATGTCGGAGCAGGAACTCGATCTCGGCAAAGCCGTCTACGCCCAGACCGCCAACCCCGTGCATCCCCGCACCCGGACCGAGATCCACCACCTGTTCGACGGCTTCGACATCCTTCCCCCCGGCGTCGTCTTCCCCGCCGACTGGCGGCCCGCCCCCGACATCGAGCTCTATCCCGAAACGGCCCACGAGATCCTCGCCGGCGTCGGCCGGCTCCCTGCCCGCTGAACCTCCGATGAGCGGGGCGGGCCGCCGGGGACGGCCGGTTCAGAAGTCGCCTCCCGTCTCCTCGGGGACCAGGTGGCCCGCTCCCTCCGGCACGTTCGAGGAGCGCGGCGCCGGGCGGACCCTCCGCGCCGCTCCCCCGTCCATGCTCCGGGCCCGATCGGCGGGAGCTCGCGGGGCATTGATTTTGTCGCAAGTTATGACGCACACTGTTAATACAAACCTTGCGACAAAAGGAGACGCCATGACCCGCGAGTCATCGCCGGACGCCGGCCCGCCGGCGCGTGCGGCCGATCTGCGGTCGGCCGCCGAATGGCTGGCCGGGCACGACCTGGGCGACGCCCAGCCGACCCCGCTGCTGGCCGGCCGGCTGGCGGTCCGCAAACGCGCCCGCCTCGCCACCCACGTCATCCTGGCCGCGCTGATCCTCGTGAGCGCGCTCGTCACGGCCCTCAGCGGCTTCCAGCCGTATCGCCCGCTGCCGCTGCTCGCCCTGACCGCGTCGGTGGCCGGACTGCTGCTGGCGCAGTCGCTGCTCGACCGGTGGGTGCGGCGCGTCGACCAGCGGGCGGGCGCGACGCTGTCCCGCAGGGCCACCCATCTGGTCCAGCCCGGCTGGCGCGCCGTGCTCGGCCGGCCGTACGCCGTCTTCGCGGTCGCCACGTCCGCCGGCGCGGTGGTGCTGGCCGGGAGCGCCCTGGCAGTTCCCGACCCCGCCGTACGGCAACCGGCCGTCGTCCTGCTGATCGGCCTGCTCGGCGTGACGGCCATCATCGCCGTGCAGCTGCGTCACCTGCTCGGGCACCCGGTCGTGGCCGAGGACGAGGAGTCGCTGACCGCCGACGTCATCATGCGCGTCGAGGACGCCCGCGACCTCAACCTGCCGGCCGTGCAGTGGTCGCTGCCCGTGGTGCTGCTGTTCGGCACCGCGCCCGGCTGGTGGAGAGCCGCCGCGATCGCCTACCTGATCCTGAGCCTGGTCACGGGCGTCGTGCTCCACGCCAGGACGCCGTCGAGCGCGACGACGGCCCGGCGGGCCATGGGCGTCCGATGATCGTCATCGACGCGGCCTCGCCGGTGCCGCCGTTCGAGCAGCTGCGGGCCCAGCTCGCCCGGCAGATCCAGGACCGCACGCTGGCCGTGGGCGCCCGGCTGCCGACCATCCGTCACCTCGCGGCCGACCTGGGCCTGGCCGTCAACACGGTCGGCCGGGCCTACCGGGAGCTGGAGGAGGCGGGGCTGATCGAGACGCGCGGGCGGGCGGGCTCGTTCGTGTCGGCCTCCGGCGAGGAAGGCCGGGAGCGGGCCCGCCGGGCCGCCGCCGACTACGCGGCCGTGATCGCCAGCGTCGGCCTCGACGCGGGCGAGGCGATCCGCATCGTGCAGGCGGCTCTGGCGTCCGGCACGACGGCACCGGCCTCGCCATGACCGCGCCCCGACCGCTCCTGCAGCCCCCGGGCCCCTCGACGCCGGGGCCCGGGTGTCCGCCGCCTCGTCACCGGTGAGGAGTGGTCAGTCGCCGCCGTCGCCGTCGCCACCGCCGTACCCGCCTCCACCGAATCCGGCACCCGCGCCGCTGTCGGAATAGCCGGACCGGCGCATTTTCTTTAGCTTTTCCTCGATCTCCCGATCCCGCTTCCGCTGCACCTTCCTCGCGTACCTGTCCGCGGCGCGACTGCCGGAGCCTCTGCCGGAACTGGAACTGGAACTGGAGCCGGAGCCGGAGCCGGAGCCGTCCAACGCGTAGAGGACGACTCCGATGATTATCAGGATCACCAGCACTTCCACGGTCTGCCTCCTACGCTCGCCAAGCCGATGACTTCGCACCGGTTTGACGCCCATGTCATTACACGGGCGCTTCTCTTCGCAGGTCGGATGGCGGCGGTCGCCCGTGGAACGCGGACGTGACAGTCACCACCTGGGCAACATTCAATAATCAGGAATCAGAATTATCCAGAGGAACTAGACAGCGGTCCCCGGAGGGGACTTGAGCAGCGACGCGGCCTCGTCGAGGTAACCGCCACGACGCCGCCGCAACGCGCCGGCCGCCATGCGGATCAGATCGATGTTGACTCCGGCGGCGCCACTGGGGTCGTGCACCTTCAGCTTCACGTCCAGGGAAACCGTGGTCTCACCCCAGGCCTGCGCCTCGATGTTGATGTGCGCCACCTTGTGCGACCTCAGGTGCGGCAGATATCCCAGCGGAGCGACCTGCACCCGGGCGGACGCCTCGCCCTCCGAGGCGAGGGCGTTGAGCTTGGACCGCATCTTGGTGTCGCCGTTCTCGGCCAGGTTGCGGAAGTCCTCGGTGCCTCCCAGGTTGACCTGGTATGAGCTGGTGAGGGTGAGCCCGCGCTCCTCCAGCAGCCGCAGCAGCGCGTGATGCACGACCGAGGTGCCGAACTGGCTGGTCAGGTCGTCGCCCAGCAGCGGCACCCCGGCCGCGGCATAGCGGTCCAGCAGCCGCGGATCACGGGCCACCGGATCGGAGGTGGTGTTGACGAACGCCGCTCCCGCCCGCAGCGCCGCCTCCGCGTAGGCGCGCGCCGTCTCCGGCCGGCCACTGGGAGCGGCATAGAGCACGACCTCCGCTCCGGCGAGTTCCCCGGCCACCCGATCCACCTCGGCGCCGTCGGCGGTGTCGGTAATGCCCCGGCACACCGCGACGCCGGAGAGCGGCAGCTCGCCGGTGATCCGCGGGTAGTTGTTGGGCGGCAGGAAGATCACCTCGGACAGGTCCCGTCCGATCTTCTCCGGCGAGGTGGCGAAGGCCGCCACGAAGTCGACATCGCCCACGCCCAGCCCCTCCAGCATCGGCCGGCGAATCCCCGCCGCACTCCCCGAGGCCCGGTACAGCGCTATCCCCTGCACCAGCGCGGACACGTTGTTGCCGACACCGACCACCGCGACCTTCACCCGTTCGATCATGAACGCAAGACTACGGGCACCTGCGGCCGGGCCCTCGGCACGCCGGAGCCGGACACCGCGCGACGGGGACACGGTCCGTCGGCCACCCATTTGACCTAAACCATGGTTCAGGTTGAAGAGTGGGCCGCACGTTCTCCCCATGAAGGGTGCTTGCTCATGCGTGCGATCCAGGTGGCCGCGTTCGGCGGTCCTGAGGTGCTGTCCCCGGTGGAACTGCCCGACCCGGAGCCCGGCCCGGGTCAGGTCGTCGTCGGCATGGCCGCGGCGGACGTCATCTTCCTCGACACCCTGCTGCGCAGCGGCTGGGGCCGGGACTTCTTCCCGCGCGAGCTGCCGTACATCCCGGGCGGCGGCGGATCGGGGGAGGTCGTGGCGGTCGGCGAGGGCGTGGACCCGGCGTGGACCGGCCGGCGGGTGGTCGCCCGTACCGGCACCGGCTATGCCGAGCGGGTCGTCGCCGACGTCGGCGAGATCATGCCGATCCCCGACGGAATGACCTTCGAGACGGCGGCGGCGCTGGTGCACGACGGCACGACCGCGATCATGATGGAACGGCTGGGTACGGCGCAGAAGGGCGAGTGGGTGCTGGTGACCGCGGCGGCCGGCGGAGCGGGCTCGCTGCTGGTGCAGCTGGCCGTCGACGCCGGCGCGCGGGTGGTCGCCGCCGCGTCCAGCGACGCCAAGCTGGCGCTGGCCCGCGAACTGGGCGCGGAGGTCACCGTCGACTACACGCGGCCGGACTGGATCGAGCGGGTCCGCGAGGCGACCGGCGGCGGCGCCGCGCTGGTCTACGACGGCGCGGGCGGCCCGCTCGGCACGGCCGCCCTGAACGCGCTGGCCGACGGCGGGCGGTTCGTCACCTACGGCACCGCCGAGGGCTTCGCCGCCCCGGACCGGGAGCTGGCCGCACGCCGTGAACTGCGGGTGTTCACCCCGCTGGCCGACGGCCGGCCGACCCGGGAGGCCGCGCGCGAACGGCTGGCCCTGGCACTGGAGCTGACCGCGGAGGGACGACTGCGGCCCGCGATCGGCGCGACCTACCCGCTGGAGCGGGCCGCCGACGCCCACCGCGCACTGGCCGCCCGCATCACGGTGGGCAAGTCACTGCTGCTGCCCGGCGCCACCGGGGCCTGACCGGCCGCCGGGCCGGGGGCCGCGTGACGACGACGGGACCGGAGTGGCGGGAACGACGGCGGAGGCCGGCCCGCACTCCGCGGTGTACGGTGCGCGGTGAGCGGTGCGCGTTCCCGGGTCTGACCGACCAGGTCCTCGGGGCCGGCGGAAGCGGGAAACCCCGTGCCGGCCCCCCACATCTCCGCGAACCGGCCGTCCTCGAAGCGGAAGATCTCGAACAGCGTGGGCCGCGCGTCGCCGTCCGGGACCTCGATCCCCTCGACGACCGAGCGGACGGCGGCCCGGTCGCCGTCGACCAGGATGTCCTCGGCGATGACGCGCATGCCGGGGAACCGGGTGGTGACCGCCCGCCATGCCTCCTTGCCCGCCTCGAACCCGGCGATGCCGAGCGGGTGGCTGAAGAAACCGGGGGTGTGCAGGTCGGCGGCCTGGTCGAACCGCCGGCTGTTGAAACACTCCTGCATCCGCCGGATCAGGTCGGCGGCGTCCTCGCGTGTGGTCATCGGCGTGCTCTCCTCGCGGTCGGCGGATCGGGGCACGGGAAACGGCGCGCACTCCAACCGGTGCGCCGCCCCGCTTACAGACACACTATACGGTGCGACGCCCCGGTTATACTGATCCCGACATGTCCAGCCAGCCACCCAAGCCGGTTTCGGCGTCGGCCCCCGGCGGCGACCGGGAGCTGCGGGCCGACGCGCGCCGCAACCGCGAGCGGGTCCTGCGGACCGCGCAGCGCCTCTTCGCGACCGAGGGTCTCGGCGTCCCGCTCGACGAGATCGCCCGCCGCGCGGGTGTCGGCCCCGGCACCGTCCACCGGCACTTCCCGACGAAGGAAGCGCTGTATCTCGCCGTCGCGACCGACCAGATCCGGCGGTTGGTGGCGGAGGCGGAGGCACTCGCCGCATCCGGCGACCCCGCGGCCCTGTTCACACTGCTGTCCGCGATGATGACCAGCGGCGCCGAGAACGTGGCGGTGAAGAGCGCCCTCGTGGCCGCCGAGTTCGACCTGCGCACCGCCGCCCCCGACCTCGCGGCCGACCTCACCCGCCACGTCGCGGACCTGCTGGACCGCGCGCACGCGGCCGGCGCCGTACGGCCCGACCTCGCCGCCGACGAGGTGATGGCGCTGGTCGCCGGGGCCTTCGCCGCGATCCGCCACGCCGGCGCGGAGACCAGTCGCGAACGCTCCGCGCACCTCGCCCGTCTCATCCTCGACGGGCTACGACCCCAGGCCCGGTGAAGGGCCCACGACCCACGACCTCAGACGCGGTGAGCGGCTCACGACCCGTTCGCCCGGCGACACCGCCGTACCCGGCGTTCTCCCCGCGAGCCCCCATCGGACCCCTTGCGAGTCCGCCCGCGTGACACGCCGGTCCGCGTGCCCAGGAAAGCCGGCGCCCAGATGTACGGCGGGCCGTACGCGGTCTGTGGCATTTCTGTGCTTTTCTGCGGTGGGGCCCGGGTTTCGGCTCGGCAACCGGCTTCCTTTCGGACGTCGGTGACCGACGGCTTCGGGGACCGGAGAAAGGCACTCAGGGGGCGGAGAAAGGAACGAACATGTCCGAACGAGAAGTCAGCCGGCGTCGGCTCCTGGCTTCGGCGGCGGGGGTCGGCGGTCTGTCATTAGGGCTTTCGCTCGTCCCCGCCGGGGCGCACGCCGCGTCCTCAGCCGGCGGCCGCTCTCGCCGGGCCGGCGGCTCGTGGGAGAACGTCATCGAGAGGTCCTCCTTCAGCGGCCCCTCGGCCTTCGAGCGGAGCTGGAAGCATCTCTACCCCTGGAACGACAGGATCGACACCCACAACGGCGCCGCCAGGATGCACGCCGGCCAGGTCTCCCTCACTCAGGGTGTGCTGACCCTGACGGCGACCCGGCTGGCCGCGCCTGACGGATTCAGCCAGAACGCGCCGTACGCTCCGCTGTGGTATCTCTCGGGGGCCGTCCACGCCAAGGAGCCGATCGTCGTCGACGACAGGTTCCCCGAGTACGACATCGAGGGCGAGTTCCGCACGCAGACCGGGAAAGGCATCTGGCCGGCGTTCTGGACCACCGGGATCTGGCCGGTCTTCCCGCCGGAGAGCGACATCCTCGAATACGTGGGGGACTCCACCAACCTCTTCAACACCTGGAGCAAGGGCCACAGCGGCGAGGAACTCGTCGAGCGTGAGCGGGTCAGCGGCCACGACCCCGATGCCTGGCACAGGTACCGCGTCCGGATGTCCAAGCAGGGAGACGACGTCGTGCTCGACTACTACTTCGACGGCGTCCGGAAGGCGACCCACCGGGGGATCGGCTGGGCCGGTGCCCCGCAGTGGCTCATCATCAACCTGCAGATGGGCTCCTGGGCTTCGGGACTAGAGCCCCTCGGTCCTGACTGGAGCCTGCAACCGGGCCCCTCCGGCGACACCTACTTCCGTGCTCGCAACGTGTGGGTCCGCCGCATGCGCGCCCGGTGACGCGTCACCGGGCTTCTCCGGCTATCGGGGGCCGGTTCGAGCCCCGGGGGGAACGGCTTCGGGAGGCCGGTTCGGGGTTCGGGGAGCAGAGCCGCGGATCGCAAGACGAGGTGCCCGTCCCACGGGGAGGAAACTCACGGCGGGCCGTACGCGATCTGTGACGTTCATGTGCTTTTCTGCGATCAGGTCCGGGTCCGGCTCGGCGGCCGGCCTCCCTCCGGACGCCGGTGACCGACGGCTTCAGAGTCCGGAGTCTTCGGAGTCCGAAGACTTCAGGGGGCCGGAGAGTTCGGAGTCCAGAGACTTCAGGGGCCGGAGACTTCGGCGTCCGGAGACTTCAGGGGCCGGAGAAAGGAAAGAACATGTCCGAACGAGAAGTCAGCCGGCGTCGGCTCCTGGCCTCGGCGGCGGGGGTCGGCGGCCTGTCACTGGGGCTTTCGCTCGTCCCCGCCGGGGCGCACGCCACGTCCTCAGCCGCCGGCCGCCCCCGCCGGACCGGCGCCTCGTGGGAGAACGTCATCAAGAGGTCCTCCTTCAGCAGCTCCTCGGCCTTCGACCGGAGCTGGAACCACCTCTACCCCTGGGACAGCGACGCCGACACCCACAACGGCGCCGCCAGGATGCACGCCGACAAGGTCTCCCTCGCCAAGGGTGTGCTGACCCTGACGGCGACCCGGCTGGCTCAGCCCGACGGAGACAGTCCGCACGCGCCGTACGCTCCGCTGTGGTACCGCTCGGGCGCCGTCCACGCCAAGGAGCAGATCCTCGTCGACGACCGGTTCCCCGAATACGACATCGAAGGCGAGTTCTGCACGCAGACCGGGAAGGGCATCTGGCCGGCGTTCTGGACCATCGGGATCTGGCCGGACTGGCCGCCGGAGAGCGACATCCTGGAATACGTAGGGAATTCCACCAACCTCTTCAACACCTGGAACAGGAGCAGCGGCGACGATGCGCTCGTCGAGCGTAAGCGGGTCAGCGTCCGCGACCCCGATGCCTGGCACCGGTACCGCGTCCGGATGTCCAAGCGGGGAAAGGACGTCATGCTCGACTACTACTTCGACGGGGCCAGGAAGGCGACCCACCGGGGAGTCGGCTGGGCCGGCGTCCCCCAGTGGCTCATCATCAACCTGCAGATGGGCGCCTGGGCTTCCGGAATCGAATCCGACGACCCCGGCTGGGACAAGCAGCCGGGCCCCACCGGAAACACCTACCTCCGCGCCCGCAACGTGTGGGTCGGTCGCACGCGCGCCCGATGACGCGCCACCCGGGTCGGTCACACACGCGCCCGGTGACGCGTCACCCCGGGTCGGTCACACACGCGCCCGGTGACGCGTCACCCCGGGTCGATCGCACGCGCGCCCGGTGACACGTCACCCCGGACGCCCGCCCGCGGTGAGCGGCCGGCAGGCGACCGACCACCCGTCAGCTGGTGAAACGTCCCTCACGGGTGTACTTGCAAGCCCCGCTGAGGCAGTTGGGGTTGGACCCCCAGTTGTCGTCATAGGTGACCTTGCGGTGGTACTTGGCAATGCCCTTGACCTCTTCCGCCTGAAGCCCGGGGCCGACCTTCTCCTCCTTCTGCTTCCACCAGCCGGTGCCGTTCCAGTAGTACAGCCGGTGCCGGGCCCACAGGTGGCTCGGCGAGCCCTCAGGCAGGCAGTTGAAGACGAAGCTCTCCGCGCGACGCTCCTTGAAGCCGCCGAAGTCTTGGGTGGTGTACGACTTGGGAGCCATACCGGCCTTGGCGTTGTCGTGCCAGAGGTGCCAGCTCCAGTATTCGGCGGTGCACGAGGCGGAGAGCACGGCGGCGGCCGGAGCGGTCAGGCCCCGTACGGTGACCGGCTCGCTGGTGACCCGCCGCCGCTGTAACTCGGCGGGTAGGTCGGGGCCGTGGTCGTCGACGAGACGCTGGGGCACCGGCACGTCGGGCGGGGTGATCTCCAGGTAGGTCTGCAGGTAGCTGTTGCTCCGGTCCCAGGCGATGAGCGGCGCGCGGCCGATGATCCCGAGCTGGGACATCCCCACTTCGTTGGAGGGCTGGCTGTCGGAGAAGTCCACGGTGAGACCGCTCGTGTATTCGATGTGCGCCAGGGGGATCTCCCGGTCGCTCTCCTCGGATTCGGCCGCGGCCGGGGAGGAGACGAGCACCATTGTGGCGGCGATTGCTGCGATTGACCTCATGTCACTCCTTGCGGTTGAAGTTCCCGCGCAGAACGTTAGGAATCGCCGCTTTCAGCGGCCTTGAACATGAGCTAAGCGCATACTTTCAATGCACTGACACCGGATCGGAGCTTATGTCGAGCCTGTCACTGTCGGCGTCTTCTGTACTCGGCGGCCTCGCGCTCGATCTCCAGGGCCTACGCTCGGCGAGCCGGGGCGCCGGCTGACCCCGGCAGGCCGCGCGGGTCCGCTCCATCCTGCTTTATCCTGCGCGCATGCTGATCACAGACGGGGAGCTGGCCCTGACCGCCGCCCAGGCGGGAGCCGCCGTCGTGCACGCCCGGTACGGCGCGCCGCTGGCACGCTTCGAGAAATCCGCGGGTGACTTCGCCACGGCAGCGGACATCGAAGCGGAGAAGGCCATCCTCGACGTCCTCCGTACGGCCCGGCCGGATGACGCCGTGACGGGCGAGGAGAGCGGGCGCACCGGCTCGGACGACGCGGAACGCATGTGGCTGGTCGACCCCCTGTGCGGCACGCTGAACTACGCCGCGCGGAACATGCTGGTCGCGGTGAACGTCGCCCTGCGCACGAACTCGGGCATCACGGCGGCGGCCTGCGCCGACCCGTTCTCCGGCGAGGTGTTCTGGACCGACGGCGAGCGCGCCCACGTCCGGCGCGACGGCACGGACCAGGAACTCACGCCGTCGCCCGACTCACGGCTGGTGGACGTCAACCTCGACCCGCCGTTCCCGAACGAACCGCGCTTCCGGGCCGTCCGGCTCCTCGCCGAACCGGGATTCGCCGAACGGTTCCGCCCACGTGTCGTCTCCACCACCCTGGCGCTCGCCTGGGTCGCCGCCGGACGGCGCGCCGCGTACGTCACCGACGGCCGACTGCGGGACAACGTGCACTTCGCCGCCGGCATCGCGGTGTGCCGGGCCGCCGGATGCGTGGTGACCGGCATCCACGGCCAGCCGTTGCACACCGGCGCGGGCGGCCTCGTCGTGGCGGCCGACGCGGAGACCCACGCGACGCTGCTGAACCTCATCGCCGACCAGTCCCCACCCGACCGGTAGGCCACGCGCCTGCCCGGCCCCCGCCACGGCTGGGCTCTCCCCGTCCTGCCATGGCGGTACGCTCCGCCGTCCTGCCTCGTGTCCTGCCTCGGTGGGACGTTCTCCCCGTCCGGCGTCGCGGCCCGATGACGGCACACCGTGGCACCGGTCAGGCGGGCAGGTCCCAGCTCGGGCCGTCCGGGTCGCCCAGCCAGACGTACTGGCGGGCCGGGGTGACGGTGAGCCCGAAGGCCATCCGGTTGCGCTCACAGGAGGGGACGGTGTGGATCACCGCCGGACGCCCGGCGGACTGGCCGTCGGACGAGACGTACCACCTGGGCACCGACGACATCATGGTGGTCTTCACCGCCGAGTTCGCGGGGGCGCGGCCATTCGCGCGCGAGGAATCAAACTCGGTCAGAACTTCGAGATGCCGGGACCGTAGCCCAGGCTAGAGGATCTATTCGTCCGGCTGGATAGGTGTGCCGGCAATGGGCGGTGCGGTCTCTGATCCCGCGGCCCCGATCGCGCCCTCCACGCCGGCCGTCCGGCCGCCCGAATCCATGGTTATGGGTTCCGGCCCGTTGCGGAACCGGTAGCCGACCGACCGGAGGTGCCGGTACTCGAACGCAGCCAGCACCAGCACCGTGGCCGCGCCGCAAAGGTTCAGCGTAAGCCACAGCCCGTCGGGCACGCCATTGGTGTTGTGAGTGATGATCTCCTGGCCGCTGATCAGCAGCATGAGACTCACTGCGCCGATCGGTGCGAGCAGCGGATGCATATGGCCCATCCAGAATCCGGTGCGCGCCGCCCAGTAGAGCGTGCAGTACCAGAAGCAGCAGAACCAGAGAACGAGGACGATCGCCAAGGCTATCGCGACGAGCAGCCAGAATCCTGCTTCCCCCTGGACGTTGAGGTCGATGTCATATCGAAGCTGGATGTCACTGTCAGCGAGGGGGTCGGTGTTACGCTCATCGGCCGCGACGATGAGCAACCCGATCGGCAGGTAGATGACGGCCAGTGTGAGCAACGCACGTCTCATCAGAAGCAGCACGCCAGGCAGAAGGCTGGCGCGGCGGCCGGAGCGGGTCACGATGAATATCGCGAGGATCGGCAGCGGCAGCAAAAGGAAGGCAAGCCACCCGGTGTCCCCCATCTTTCGGAAGGTGTTGACCCAGACGTTCTGGTAGCGGGAGGTCGCCACCAGGACCACGCCGAGACCGATCGTCGATCGCCAGAACGCGAGCCGATCCAGCATCCTGTCTTCGCGCGATGGGCCGACCCGGGGTTTGAACAGGAACCTGGCGGCCATCCATGGAAAGAGCACGGTGACGATGACACGCCTGAAGCCGTTGCCATTATCCGGTTCGAGGCTGCGGCCGTGTTTCGATCGTACTGCGGACATCCGGCTCCCTTGTGTTATCGACTCGGTGCCGTGGACGCTCCGATGGTCGCGCTGCGGGGTCAGAGTTCGCAGGAGGTCGGAGCGCGGCCCCACCGGGGTCAGACGATATCGACGGCTGTGAGCACGCCGAGGGTCGCGAGAAGGCCGAGGCCCGTCAGGATCCACCCCATGGTGGAACCGCGCTGACCGCCGGTGTCGATGCGAGCATGTCGCGGCTTTTGAGGGTCGTAGAGAATCATGACGCGATCTCCTGGTCGAGGGGGTTGGCTTCGTCGAACTTCGAGGTGACCTCGACCTCGTGGCCTTCGAGCGCGGCGAAGCGGAAGATCGGACTGCACGTAGAGCTATCGGGGTCGCGACTCCGCACCAGGTCAGACTTCTCCTTCGGGCACGTGGTGTGCAGATGTGAAATGACTTCTTCAGCTGGTCGACTGAGGTATCGGAGGGTTTGTCCATGAAAGTGATCAGAGCGCGGAAGGAGTCTCAATACTTTTCCGGGCTAATCGATCCGGACCAAAAGGAATTTTTCGCTGAAATAGGTCAGCCCTGGGAGGCGGTCCGGCACTGATGGCCATGTCAATCTCCATGGCGACGGCATATACGTTTCTCATCACAATACGTCTTCACGAGGGTGAACGAGCGCCGATGAGCCGGATGAGGACGCCCTCGTCGCGCCGGACGGCGAAGTACCAGCCCACGGAGCGCTTCCCATCCTGAGTAGCGGCCCTTTTCGATGAACTGCGGGACGACGATGGCCTGGACCGCGGTGGCGCGGCGCGGGCGGCAGCGCGACCAGCCGGCACCTTCCAGGTCTTCAAAATCACGGCGACGCGTTCCCCGACAACCCGGATACGGGCGTGGGAACGGTTGACGAACTTCTGGTGGCGCGACAGGCGCGGCCGGTGCCGGTGGTGCTCCACCCCGATCAAGCACCGGCCCTCGGACCGGACCGTCCCGAACCGCTGGGCCCAGGCCGGCTGCGGAGGCCGGTGACCGCGACGGCTCCGCCGTACCGATCAGGCGGGGAGGTCCCAGTTCGGGCCGTCCGGTTCGCCCAGCCAGACGTACTGGCGGGCCGGGGTGACGGTGAGCCCGAAGGCCGTCTGGTCCGGGGATCCGGCGGCCCGCCAGGTCAGCACGGCGTCCTCCACCGCGTCCCACAGCCGCAGCGGCCCGCGCTGCCGTACGGTCCCGGCGGTGACCTCGGCGAGCGAGCCGGTGCCCACGTCCCACAGCACGACCTCGTCTCCACCGCCCAGCCGTACGGCGGACGGTACGGCGAGCTGCGCCACGAACACCCCGGTCCGGTCGTCCAGGACCCGGGGGTCCACCCGGCCGTCCCGGACCTCACCCATCCCGAGGTGCGGGGAGGCCAGCGGAGGGCGGCCGTGGGGCCGGGCGGTCATGAAGTGGAGGTCGTCCGGGAGGAACCGCCCGCTGGCCGTACCGTCGTCGGCGAGCGTGAGGTGCGCGAACGCGCCGCCGCCCAGCCACCCGGACAGCGGCGCGGTGATCGTGCCGCCGTCGCGGACCTGCCACAGCCACGGCAGGGGGACGTAGCGGATCGAGCAGGTGGCGATCAGCCGGTCGTACTCGGCGTTCTCGTCGTATCCGGCGAGGCCGTCCCCGGTCACGAGCGTCGGCGCGTACCCGGCGGCGGCGAGCGCCTCCCGTGCCCGGCCGGCCACCACCGGGTCGTACTCGACGGAGGTCACGGCGGCCGGGCCGAGCCGGTGGCACATCAGCGCGGCGGAGTAACCGGTGCCGGTGCCGATCTCCAGCACCATGTCACCGTCGGAGATCTGGGCGGCTTCCAGCATCCGTATGACCAGGCCGGGCATGGTGGATGAAGACGTGGGCCCGCCGGAGACGACCCTCCGAACGCCTCCGGCCTCCGGTACAGCTTCGGTCTCTGGTGCTTTTCCGGCCCCTGGCACGGCTTCGGCCTTCGGCGCGCCCTCGGTTCCCGGGGTGCCCTCAACCATGGTCTCGTCGAGCTGGGTCACCCAGGTCTCGTCGCGGTAGACCAGCTCCAGCCACTCATCGGCCGCCACGTCGTCCCGCCGGACCACCTCCCACCGGTCACCGTGCCCGGTGGGGCCAGCGATCGCCGACCCGAGGAACACCTCCCGCGGCACGGCCTCGACGGCCGCCCGCCACGCGGGGTCGGTGAGGCAGCCGTCGCGGGCGAGATGGTCGGCCAGCGTACGGCGAAGCCGTACGGCTAGGTCGGATGTCCTGTGGTCGATCACATTTTCCCTCATAAATCAGGGCGCCTAGGAGCAACGATGGCTTAGGACCTGGCGATCCATGGTGAGTGACGTCGCGCACCCTCCGAGGAACTTTTCTAGTGTGACCACGTGGTTATCCATCCGCAGGCAGAAGCAGATTTTCCTAGGCGGCTCTTCGCGACATTGCCACAGCGACAACCAGTCGCTACTTAACGGGATAACCGCAAAAATTGCCATTTTCCCTATAAACAAGGGATATGTCAACAGATTCTAGATATTCCTTCAAGTCGCCCTCCGGCTCTTCTGGTAGAAGAACAGCAAGCTTTGGTTCGACGGGATCAACGTGACGTCGGTAATCCAAGAGCTGACCAACAGCCATCCGTACAGAATTCCGAGAAGAGTTCGCCTTGACCTCATATAGGACATGGTCCGTAACATCATAGAGGTCTGTAAGCAGCGTAGAAGTAGACCCCTTCGGTTTCACCTGAAAGCGCCGCACTTCGTGATGTCGCGACTCCAGGAAGTCGCGAAACTCATCCGACAGCCTTGCCTCCCGTCGTTCCATCACCGTTCCAGGAACCTCCGACCGAAGCGTCCGAGTAGCCCTGCTAGTTTCCGGGCTAACAACTACGCTAACCGTAGCGCTTGCCGGAATTCTGCGAACTTCGGTCTCCCTCGCCAGAGGGATATTATCTTGCTCATCTAGGAAAAATTTCCCCACCGGGCGCATCATAAATACAATCACCCAGCGAAGAACCCCGTCGTTATTCCTTTCTTGGCGCATTACATATGGCCGCTCAATATCTAGCTCGAACTCACCGATGTAACGTTGTAGCTTAGTTCCAGATCCAGGAACTTTACCAGCGGCACGAAATAGATGAAGTTTCCGGCCGTCCTCTCGATGACGCAGGATGGCCTGGTTTCCCACGCCGTTTCGACCCCCGAATACTTGGTCTCCCTCGCCATGGCCGGTGTATTCAAAAATCAGGCCACGATCGTCCCTCTCAGCCAGCCAACCATCCTTGTACCCCCTCCGCTCCCCACTCTCCGGATCCGAGTAGATCAGAACGGTCGAAGACTTTTTAGCTGGACAGATTCCTCCCTGCGTGCTTCCCCCGAAGACCCTCTTCATCTTGTCACGTGTAGTTATTTTTCCTACTGGAGGGTGCAGATCAGCCATACAGGGATTCTAGGCTACTTGTCCATCTTTTAGCCTTATGCGACCGAACGCCTAAATCACCCACACGACATCAAAAGGGATATTGGTGCATAAAAGGTTTCATATATACAGCGCGCAAACGGCTGTCGCGACAAAACCGTTATCAGCAAAGCTGAGATCAGCACGCCCTGATGTGATCAAGCTCTAAACCAAGCAATCGACAAACGTCTACCGAGCGCCGCAAGGTATGGCTCGCTCCAGAGATGACAACTAGGCATGAGCCGGGCCCAACGTTACGCATGAAGCACTGAACCTCCTCTAAGGGCGTGACACGATCTTCATCTCCGTGAGTCAGCAACAGTGGACGTCTTACCTGGACTTCAGACCTATCTGGCTCCTCGCAACGCAGCAGTTCCGCATGATGGGCCTGGAACTTCGGCGCGGCATCACCCCAGGTCGTGAGGTTCACGACAGCCGATCTGGCAGTCCCGGCTACGAACACATCAGTTGTGGTTAGAGCCCGCAGAACGGTATAGCCGCCCGCGCTCGCTCCCCAGATAGCCATGCGCTCCAGATCCGCCCGGCCGATGGAGGCCAGGTGAAGCGCAGCGTCAGCGCAGTCGGTGGCGTCGACCGTTCCCCATCGGTGGCGGAGGCCGAGCCGGTACGCGCGGCCGTACCCGGTGCTGCCCCGGTAGTCGATGTCCGCGACGGCGAAGCCACGGCTGACGAAGAACTGGGCGTGAAGGTCGAGTCGCATCGGCCAGTTCGCCGTTGGTCCCGGATGCGCTCGGACGAGTAGCGGCGGAGGCCGCTCATTGGTCCGTGAGGACGGCGGAGGCGAGTAGTACAGGCCGTACGCCCGCTCACCGTCCCGGGTGGGAAAGACGAAGGGCTCCGGAGTGACAAGCGATGACTCGTCGATGCCGAGAGCATTCGTGGCGAGCTCACGGACCGCACCGGCTGTGTCGGCGAGCACCACGGTAGGAAGCTTGGCAGGACCGGAGCCGATGAAGGCGAGCCGCTCTCCCGCCACAGCCAGGTAGGGCTTGATCGAGGTGTACGGCAGAGCCACCGGTTCCACGGAGCCATCGGCACCCCTCGTCACGAGGCGGTGCAGCGGGCCTTCCTGGACGACGGCCACGACCCGGCCGGCCTGGAACCCGTACGTGCGGTAGCCGAACTCCCAGGGAGCAGCCGCGACCTCGAACTCTCCGGTGATCACCGGATCGAGACGGTCGTCGTGCCAGGCGTACAGGTTCCACCAGCCCGAGCGGTCCGAGACGAGGTGCAGCACACCGTCCGGGCTCCACCGCGGCTGGCACACCGACTCGTCCTCACCTCCCGCAATGAGCCGCAGGTCGGTCAGGGTCGCGTCTGGCTGGAGGTCGGCTGTCCACAGGTGGGAGCCGTCCCAGGGCATGAGCGGTGCGTTCCATGACACCCATGCCAGCCGTCTCCCGTCGGGGCTGGGCTCGGGTGACATGTAGAAGTCGTCACCGGATGCGATCACCAGTGGCTCACCCGGCTTGGTGGCCGACAGGGCGACGAGTTCGTTGTGCACGGTGCCGTCGTCCTCATGGCGTTCCCGGACGCAGACCAGCGTGTCACCGCCCGGTACGAGACGCAGATCGGCATAGCGCAGTGCTCCCGGCCGGGCCCCAGGAGGCGTCACCGGGGTGGGAGCGGCACCGCCGCTCGCTCGATAGACCCGCTGGTCGTCGGCGTCGCAGTACCAGATGTCGCCTTCGGTGGCGAGGTACGCGCCTCCGCCGTACTCGTGCACGTAGGAGGCGACGTGAACCCCTTCGGGCAGGACGTTCTGGGTGCCGTCGCGGGGAGTCCATCGTACGAGCACGTCTCCGTCGGGCCGTCCCTCGATCCAGTAGACGGCCTCGCCGACGGCCTGGACGGCGTCGTAGGACACGGTGGCACGGGCGACCAGCTCAGCCGGGATAGGGCTCACTCTGCAATGTTCGGACGAACTCGTCCAGTTCGCGAGCCGCAGCCGAACTGCCCTTCATCATGTGGTCGCGGAGTCTGCGGATCTGGGCGATGCCCGCGGCCGATCCCCGCTGGGCGAACACGGTGATCGCCTCGGTTGCCAGCCGTACGGCTTCGGCGGTTTCTCCTTCGCCGAGGCGGGCTCGTGCCAGGTCCACGGTCAACTCCGCGCGCCGCCGTACGCAGGTGGCGGGTACGCCGTTCAGGGCCTGCTCGAAGGACCGCGCCGCCTGGGCGTAGCGCCCCAGTTCCAGGTGGCAGTTCCCCTCGTAGCCCATCAGCCGCTCGTGGTCGAAGTCGTACATCCACTCGTCGTTCTCTTCCCCGGCCCGCTCCATGGCCTTGTGCGCCTGGTCGAGCTCGGCGAGGGCGGTACGGCCGTCGCCCGCGTGGACACGGGCGGTGGCGTGAACGGCGTGCAGCCAGGATCTCGTGGTGTGCGAGACGGAGCGCTTCGCGGTGTCCACGGCCATCGCCGCGTGGTGGACGGCTTCGTCGGGCCGACCCGCGGCGTCGGCGGTCATCGCCTGGTAGGCGCTGACGTAGGACCGCAGTCCGCCGTCGCCGGCCTCCTTAAGGGCGTTCAGAGCGGTGCCGTACCGACGCCGTGTCTTGAAGTGATCACCGAGGTCGAACCAGATCCATGCCGAGAACCCGGCCGCTTCCCCGGCGGCCGAGGCGATGCGTCGTCGTAGCGTGTCTGACGTGGGCATCTCCAGCAGGGAGAGCAACAGACCGAGATGCGCGTCGACGGGAGTGAGCATCTGCGTCGACGTCAGCTCGTGGTAGAGACGCCGCTGATGTGCCGTGATCGCTTCGATGTCGTCCACCACCACTGAGGTGATGCTGGAGGCGCGTTTGCCGCACGCGCTGAGTCGGCCCCAGTCGATGTCCGGGCCGGGCTCCTTCGGGACGGACCGGCGCGCGGCCTCGCTGCTGTGACGTAGGTGCGCCTGTTCCCGGATCACCTCGGGGAACAGGCCGGTCAATGCTCCTCCGGCGCCGAGAGCGGTGTCGCAGGCGCAGATAACCGACTCCGAAGGAGCGACGGTGCCCCTCTCCACCGCGCCGAGGTGTTGCCAGGAGTAGCCCGTGAGCGCGCCGAGTTCCATCAACGTCAGTGATCGCTCTTTGCGGAGCTGACGCAGCTTGACGCCGAGGGCGGCAAGCAACGACGTCCCGGGATCGAGCTCCTTGGAAGGGCGCCCGCGCCCGCGTTTCCCCTCCGTGTCCACGTGCGCACCTCCTGTTGTTTTTGCTGCTCGTTGCGAGCAAATCAGGCCGTGAGGTCTCCTGTCAGCACGTTGAACAACTTCAAGCACGAGAGGCACAGGTTGCAAGGACCGGCACCGCGAACACCCGTCACCGGCGGGGAAACGGGCGATCTCGTGCCCTGTGCAGCAGTGACTCATCCGCCCTGGAGGAAACGTGCCGGACGACATCGCACCGCAGAGAACCATCAATCCCCGTCAGTACGCCGAGCTTCTACAACGAGGGCTTGAGCAGCAGGGCGTCGTTGCCGACGTTCACGTAGGCCACGAGCTGGCATTGGTGTCGGTCTGGGTCGGCCTGGTGGTGTGGTGCAACGGGGATCGGTTCTGGTGGCAGGCCGGGTGGGACGGGCAGTGCGGGCGGCCCGCCTACGCGTCGCGGCCGGTGTCCGGGGTCGAGGAGGTCGCCCGCCTGGTCGCCGCTCGATACACGGAGTTGCGGCGAGTCCGGTTCGGAGAACGGACCGACCCGGGGCGGGTCCGGCCCGGGGAGCAGGCCGAGTCGCCGCGAGCCCAGGCCGACGAGCGGGCGACGGCGCCGGAGCCTGAGCGGCCTCAGGGTCCCGTCTGACGATCCGCGAACTTATCCACAGCCTGTGGAAACAGGCTCCAGGCAAGCCCCGGAACCCTCATAGTCCACACAGAGAACGGCCCCACCAGGCGAGGCCAAGTCGCCTGGCAGGGCCTTGATCGCACGTGGAGGTGCGACCCATGCCCAACCCTAACCGAGCCCCACGGATCATCCGGATCCGCTGGCACACCGACCAACCACCCACCCCACTCGGATGCCGCTGGTGCGGCCACCCGCCCTACGCCCACGACACCCACGGCCTGCCGCACCGACCCGGCCACCTGTGGGAGCAGCCCACGCCCGTCCAGGTACGCGCCCGCATGAGCGCCCGGCGACGGCTCGGCCTGTGCGACCGCCCCTTCCCCGGCACGGCGAAGCCCACCACGGCCCGCTCCCCCAGGCTGTTCCACCCGGCCACGGGATTCCTGGCCGGCAGGTCGGCTGCGGGGCTCCCCACGAGCCAAGGACGGCACGCGCGACTGGCCGCGGCCGCCGTCACACCGTACGGACGAGGAGGGCCGCATTCGCAGGATCCATACGTGCGGAACTCACCGCCGGGTCCACGTCCGCCGTACGGAAGCAGGCGCGGGGCACGTCATGAAGGGGTGCCGGTATGACGTCGAAGCGTCGGACCGACGAACCGATGGACCCGATCCCGCGTTCCCGACCGGATGGAGAGGTGGAGAGAGCGGCACGACTGTTGTCGCGGCTGCTCGGCGTGCTCGTCCACCGTGCCGGAATGACACAGCCGAACAGCACCGGACCGGTACGGCCGAAGCCCGCGCGGGGAGAGGCGCAAGCCTCCTGGCCGCCGCGTCCCGGGCGGACCGGCCGAACCGGGGCGGACCTGCCGGTGATCTCCCACCGCTTCCCCGCGGGCCGCGACCAGGTCCGGCGTGCCCGCGACTTCGTCGCCGGACTGCTCGGTGACGATCACCCGCTGCGCGACGACGCCGTACTGCTCACCAGCGAGCTGGCGACCAACGCCGTCGAACACGCGGCCGGACCGGACAGCGGACCACGGGAGTTCCTCGTCACCGTCGCGTTCGTCGGCCGCGGGGTCCTGGTCACCGTCCAGGACCCCGGCTCCACACGGATCCCCTGCCCCCGCGACCCCACACCCGACGCCGTCGGCGGACGCGGCCTCGCCCTCGTCGACACCCTCGCCTCCCGCTGGGGCTTCCACCGTGACCCCACCGGCACCGTCATCTGGTTCGAACTGCGTTCCCCGGGCTGACAGGGTCCTTTCCCCGTCCGCTCCCTGGCACCGGGTCGCAGCGGAGAGGCGCGAGGTCGCCTCCGTAAGGACCTCGCGCCGCTCACCGAGTTCCACGGCTGGTACGAAGACGAGCACCTGATCCTGAGTCACCAGGGCAAGAGGGCGGTGGTGACGTTCCGGGCGGTGGACCTATCCGGCGAACCCGGCCCCACCCTGCTGAGGGGCCGGATCGTCGTGCGGGACGCGACCGACGCGCCCCACGTCGCGAGGCTCCACCCCACCCGTGTGCCGGGGCGTCTCACGCGTCCTGGGCCACCCCGACCACCGACCCGGCGAACGTTTCCGGTCACAGCGTCAGCTGTCGGCGGTGAGACCTTCGGCGATCTTGGTCAGCTCGCGGTCGACGGCCTTGGCGTCGGGGAATTCCTTCGCGTACACGGGGCTGAACGTGATCTCGGCTCGCCGTTGCTCCCCCATGTTCAGGATGAGTGTGGGGGTGCCCTTCATGCCGTCCTCGCCGACGTTCGCGAGGACCGAATAGCCGGTCCGGTCGCCGATGGTCACCGCTTCGCCCTCCCCCTCATCGCGGTACGCCCGCACACGGTCCTCGACCTCCTGGACTGCCTCACCCTCGTACACGAAGATCTGCACGCAGTAGAAGCCCTTCTTGTCGCCGTCGAAGTTCCACGAGGTCGAGTAGCTGTCGCCGTAGTCCACCGACCAGTTGCTCCACTTAAGGCCTTCGGGCAGGTAACCCACCTTGACGTGCTTGAGCGTCTTCCCGTCGCCCAGGTCCCCGAGGCTGGGGCGGGCGGACGGCACGGGCGGGGTGTCGTCGATGGCGGGCGGCCCCAGCGTCTCGGAGACGGCCGGCGTCTCCGACGCAGCGGGCGACTGCACGGCGCCCGGGGCCACCGTCAGGTAGAAGGGGCCTGCCACGAGGGCGGCCACCGTCGCGGCCAGGGCCGCGACCCTGCCCGGTGTCCTCTTCCGCCTCGTGGGCCCGGTGACCCGGTCCATCAGGTCGGGCGCGGCGTGCAGCTCCGCGGTCTCGTCCGCCATGAGCTGGCGGAGGCGTTCCTCAAGTGTGGGCATTGCCGATCGCTCCTTCCACGGGTGCCTCGCCGAGCGCTACACGCAGCTTGGCCATCGCCTTCGACGTCTGACTTTTCACCGTGCCGACCGTGCAGCCGAGCACCTCCGCGGTCTGCGCCTCGGTGAGGTCCTCCCAGTACCGCAGGACGACCACCGCGCGCTGCCGGGGAGGCAGGCCACGCAGCGCGTCCATGAGGAGGTGGCGCAGATCGACGTCGGTCGAACGCGCCGCCCTGTCCGGCAGGATGCGCATCGGGATGATGTTCAGGATCGCCCGGCGGCGGGCCTGGCTGATGGCGGTGTTGATGATGATGCGGCGCACGTAGGGCTCGGGCCTTTCGTACCGCACCCTGTCCCAGTTCTTGTAGGTGCGCTCCAGCGCCGTCTGCAGCAGGTCCTCCGCTTCCGCCTTGTTCCCGCAGGCGAGGTAGGCGACCCGCAGCAGGGCGGTAGCCCTCGCGGCTACGAATGCGCCGAAGTCACCCTCCGCGCTGCTCACGTTTGTCCATCCGGTTTCACGCCACCTAATACGCTTTCGATCCTCCAACAGTTGCCCGGGTTTCGCGGGCAACCTTGTGCGGCGCCCAGGCGTATTGGGAGGCATCGCTTCGAACCTCTGGAGGAGACACATGAAGCTCGCGACCTCACCGGTCCGGCTGCTGATCGCCGCCGGCGCCGGCCTGGCCGCCGTGGGCGCCGCCGCCCTGCCGGGCCTGCCGAGCGTCGTGCAGGCGCCGGAGACACGGCTCGCCGCCGCCGCGTCAGATCTACCGGAAGGCGCCTACTGGCATACGAGGGTGCTGACCCAGCACACCGGTCCCCGCCAGATGGGCAGTGGCGCGAATCGCTACTGGGTGGTGGAGCGGGAGCTCAGCGAGGAATGGACCGCGCCCGACGGCAAGGCCTGGTTCGGATACCGGGAGGCGGGGGCGTATCCGAAGAGTGCGGCGGACCGGAAGGCGTGGCGTCGCGACGGCTCGCCGGCCAAATGGACCCGCACGGCCGACGGCCAGGTCGTGAAGCTGTCGACCGGACCGGACAAGGGCCACGTCGGGCCCGTGCGTGGCACCGACGACATGTTCTCTCTGGCCGGACAGCGGCTGACGTACGACGAGGTCCAGCGACTGCCCGCGGACCCGAACGCGTTGAAGTCCTGGCTCTCCGAGGCCGCGCGGGTCTCACGGGTCAAGCCGGACGACGTGGACGAGTACATCACCGGGGTGCTGCCGGGGATGCTCTATCTGCTTCCGGCGCCCAAGAACGTCCGCGCCGCGGCCTACCAGGCCTTGCTGACGATGCCCGCCGTCCGTGCGCGGGGAGAGTCCAAGGACGGCATGGGCAGAGCCGGCGCGGCCCTGTCGATCGACCGCCCGAAGACCGTTCAGAGGAACGGACTGACGGTCAAGGACAAGGTCGACCTGATCGTGGACACCGGCACGATGCTTCTGCTGTCCGAGAGTCAGGCGACCACGGTCAGAGGCAAGTTGTCTTTCAACGAGACCAGCACCCGGACCATGCTCGAGGTCGGCTGGACCAACACCGCGCCGGCCGTGCCCGCCCTGCCATAGCGGCGCACGCGGGAGCAGTGCCGGCGGAACAGCGGTCCGACGGAGAGGGCAAGGGGGCGTCTCCCGCCCGCAGGCGGGAGAGCACGTCAGTCGGCGAAGGCCGCGAGCGCGATGCCGAGGCCGCGTTCGTTCTGGCCCGCGGCCTTGGCGTCGGTGGAGTTGATCGAGTAGGCGACCGTGCGGCTCAGGTCGCGGGTGGCGCCGACGCCGGCCGCGCTGCCGTACCTCGCTCCGGTCTTGCCGTACGCGATGATGCCGCCGGGCATCTCCAGCCTGGTCAGGCCCGAGGTGTAGACGGCGGGGTGGTCGTCGCCGTACATCGTGACCTTCGGCACGGTGAACATGGGCTCGATCTGCGCGACGGGCACCACCTTGCCGCGGAACAGGGCCTTGATGAACCTCTCCAGGTCGGCCGTGGTGGAGATCAGGTCACCGGAGGCCCAGGTGGAGGTCGCACTGCCCTCGGTCATGTCCACGACGTGGCCCTCGCCGTACCTGATCGCGTCCGGGAAGCCCGCGGGGACGGTCTGGTAGCCGTGGTTGTGCCGCCCGCGGATCCTGACGGACTCGCCGGGCAGGTAGCTGTCGCGCATGCCGACGGGCCGCAGGACGCGGGTGGTCACCTCGCGCTCGTAGGAGCGGCCGGTGACCTTCTCGATCAGCAGGCCCGCCACGAACGTGTTGATGTTGAGGTAGTGCTGCCGGGTGCCCGGCTCGAACTCGATCGGGTTCTTCACGGCCTCCGCGACGTACTCCTCGGGAGTCACCTTCTCGAACCTGGTGGCGTAGACCCGCTCGAAGCCGCCGTCGAACGTCGGCGCGGGCAGGCCGCTGGTGTGGTTGAGGAGCTGTCCGACCGTGATCACGGGGTAGCCGGCGGGCAGCAGGCCGGGGAGATACTCCTGCACCGTGCCGTCGAGCGAGACCTTGCCCTCGGCCACGAGCTGCAGCACGACCGAGACGGTGAGGATCTTGGTGATGCTGCCGGCCCGGAAGCGGGCGCCCTCCCTGGCGGGCCGCCTGGTGCGCAGGTCGGTGATGCCCGCGACGCCGTGCCAGGATCCGGCCGAGCCGCCCACCCTGACCTCGGCGGCGGTGGCGTCGGCTGCGGGGAGCCCGGCGATGCTCCGCTTCAGCGCCGCCGCGTTGATCGGCGGCACTCCGGTCCGTACGGTGGCCCGCCCGGCGGTGACGGCGGACGGCCCCGCCATGACGAAGGAGGACCCCGTCGCGGTGGCGGGCGGCCCCGCGGTGACGGCGGCGAGCGCCGGAGTGCTCGCCGCAGAGAGCGTGACCGGGACCAGGGCGGCGAGGGCGAGGCCGGCGGCGGCGACGCGGGTGCGCTTCATCGTGGACATCTCCAGAGGTTCGGGGGGAAGTGCTGGTGATGTCGTCGATCCTGCCGATCCGGCCCCGCCGTACGGATCGCCGACGCAGGGGATCTTCCCTCTCCCTCCCGGGAGGGAGATCCTCCCCAGCCGCTCATCCCGGCCGGGTGAGCGACCCGCGGGACCGTTCGGCCAGGGCGGCCAGCTGTGTGAGTGCGGCGAGAACCTGGATTACCGTGAGGGCGGGCAGGTACCACGGCGGGATGTGCTCACTGAATCCGGACTGGTCGTCGGGGAGCACACCGGTGCTCAGGGGGTTGGCCAGCTGGGCCGGCGTCAGGGCGAGCAGGTAGAGGACGGTGAGCACGCCCGAGGCGAACAGGGCTGCCGGACGTGTCCACAGCAGAGGATGCACGCGGAGGATCGCCAGCGCGACCGCCGGGACGCCGAGGAGCGCGGACTGGATGAGCGCCGCGTGCCGCGCGCTGTCCGCCACGGACGCGACGGACCCGACGGAGGCGGCCCGGTCGGCCGCGTTCTCGGTCAGCCAGATGGCCGCCTGGTTGTACGCGGCGATCACGGCGACGAAGACGGGACCGAGTGCCGCCGTAAGGACCGTACGGGGCTGCCGCGCCGGGGCCGCCGTCTCCTGTCCGGCGTACCAGCCGACGGTGGCCGGTCGGGTCAGCAGGATCATGCCCGCGAGCTGGCAGGCCCAGCCGGTCGCGAGGAGCGCCGCGAGCGGGAGGAGGTACCAGGACGGGGCGGCCGCCGCCATGTCGAAGGGCGCTCCGGCGGCCAACGACCCGTCACCCACCCGGAACAGCCGGCTCTGGTAGGCCAGGACGGGGTTGAGACCGCCCGCCAGGGCCAGGCCGATCGTGTAGGGGATGGCGAGCAGCCCCGCGAACAGGGGGATCCGCCCGGACCTCCGCCGCACGCCCCGCCGGGCGGCTCGGGCGAGCAGCCCGGACGCGACGGCGGCGACGGCGAAGAAGAGCGCGATGAGCGCGGTCCGTCCCCAGGCGAACCCGGCGAACTCCCGCAATGCGACGGGGACGGCGTCCGCGTTCATCGTCACCGGCGCCTGCGGGAGCCGCCGGTCGGTCATGACGAGCGCGACGCCGTTGAGCACCGTGACGGCCAGGCCGTACGGGACCACGGACCACAGCAGCGCGGTCGCGACGCGCACCTGTCGCGGCGGCGTGCCTGACGTGTCGATCACACCGGGTTGGACCGCCTCCCGGCGCGATCGGTTCCTCCCGTGACGACGGATCCCGAATCACCGTTGACAGACCCGGAGGAGGCCGCGCCGCCGTACTCCGGCTGTCAGGGTGCGGGCAGGAAGGTCAGGACGCAGAGCGCCAGGAACAGGGCGGCGGGTACGGCGCGCCACGGCCAGGCGAGGCGAGGCGCGGTGATGAGGGCGGCGAGCGGGTAGGCGATCACGCCGCTGAGCAGGATGAGGGCGGAGGCGCCGTCCCCCGCCCAGGGCGACTGGGCGAACCGCCAGATCACCACCAGGAAGAGGAGCGCCGCCACGGCGACGGGCCAGGCCGGCCGTACGCGCAGCAGGTGCAGCAGCGGCCAGGCGATGAAGACCGCCACCCAGCGGCCCACGAACCAGGTCAGGCCGATGGCGCCGAGGCAGGCGAAGGACTGGTCGCAGGTCCCCGAGCCGGTGAGGGACCGCGTCATCAGGAAGGCGGCTCCCACCAGGAGGGCGGTGAGGATCACCCCGGTCAGTGCGGCCAGGAGCAGCCGCCGGGGAAGTCTCCGACCGGCCGCCGGCCCGCTCTCCTTGATCGCTGTCACCTCCCGAGGATGGCACGCGGAAGCCCCGCCGGCCCAGCGGCGTCCTCGGAATCCGTCCGTCCGCTCCCAACTTTTCGGCGCGGAGGAGCGTCGAAGTTCAAAACGCGATGGGAGAGCGGACATGACCAAGACAGCACACCGGTTCGCGGTCGCCGCGGTGGCGGCGGTCACCGTGACCACCCTCTCACCGGGGACGGCGATGAGCGCCGTGCGGTCCCCGACGGCCTCGCAGTCCCAGGAGGCGGCCTCACATGCCGCGCGGCCCCGGGAAACGGCCGTCAACCTCAAGGTCACCGAGAAGGTCCGCCACGCGCTCGCCGACGCCTTCTGGAAGGAGTACGGCCCGTACCACCCGAAGGTCGGCCGCAAGAAGGTGGACGGGCCGAAGCATGTCTACTACGGCAAGGTCAGGAGCGGCGGCAAGGACGTGTACTGGGCGGTCGGCTCCATCGGCATCAAGGGCGACCCGATCAGCTACCAGGACGGGCCGCACGTGTGGCGCAGGAGCGCGCACGGCGCCTGGTCGTACCGCGGCGACACGGGCGGCTGCCTGGACAAGGCGCCGAAGGCACTGCTGAAGCTCTGGCACGTGCGCTCGTACTGCTGAGCCGGACGGGACCCCGCCCGGGGGCGCCGATCCAGGTGGACACCGGGAAGGGCGCCGGAGGGGGCCGTCAGATCAGGACGGTCATCGAGGTGGTGACCACCTGGAACCCGAGCCTCTCGTACACGCGCCGCGCCGGGTTCCCCTCGGTGACCGCCAGGCCGATCTCCGTCAGCCCGTCGGCGGCGGCCCGGGACAGGACCGCCGAGAGCATGAGCGAGCCGAGGCCGCGAGGCGACCGGTCCGGGTGCCGGAAGACCTCGGTGAGCCACGGGCCGTCGTTCGAGTCGGTGACCAGGACGCCGCCCACCACCTCGTCCCCGTTCCGTGCGACGTCCCCGGCTTCCCCGGCGGTGTCCCGCACGGCGAGGACGCCGCAGGGGAGCAGGGGGCCGATCACCTCGCCGCGCATCAGGGGCGTGAGCTCCTCGTCGAGGGCCTTCCGGGGATCCCGGGGACGGTGGTCGGGGTGTCCGGGCGGGTAGGCCGCGAACCACGCGGGGAAGACGTCGGCGGGCTCGCGGTCCCAGGGGACGAACCGGAAGCCGTCCGGAGCCGCGCCCGCGGGCGTGAACCGCGGGTCGCCGGGGGCCGCGGGCGTGGATTGCGGGTCGCCGGGGGCCGCGGCCGGCCGTACGGCCGACAGGTCGCATCGCATCCGGTGCGCGTGCCGCAGTGTCCGGGCGCCTCGCGCGACGAGACGCCGGGCGAACCCGACCGGCGCCGACACGGCCCAGCCGGACAGGCCCGACATGACGGCGTCGACGGCTCCCGGACCGAGCTCCTCGACGTTGCGGGCCCAGGGACGCCCCTCACGGACGTCCTCCACATAACCGATCACCGGGATGCCATCGGCCCCGGTCAGTGTCTGCCGTTCACTGTTCATCGCGGGAGAGTCTGCCACCCACGGCGGGAGGGCCGCACGGCCGGGAGTCAGCCGGGTGAGGAGGTGGGTGAGGGGCTCGTCCCGGGGCCCGGGGCGGACTTCGCGTGGGCGGCGCACTTGATGTCCCACTCCGGGACGCGGACCAGCGCGGGGTTGGCGACGTCCTCGCCTCGCGACCCGCTCGACGTGCTGGCGAAGGCCAGGCCCTCGACGCAGATCCGGGCGATGTTGGGGAAGTTGTCGGCGTTGCGGAAGACCTCGACGTAGTCGACGTCACCGATCCGGTCGGGCGGCGCACCGTCCTTGCCGCCGCGGTCGCCGAGCTGGTCCGAACAGCCGGCCAGCAGCAGTACGGCGAGAGCCGCTCCCGCCACGCGTCCGGCGGTCGCCGAGTGTGCCATCCATCGCTCCCGTCACCGGAGGGGGACGCCGCGGCGGGCGCCGGTGATCGCCGGAATCCTACCGGTCGTCCGCGGCGCGGGCGGCGGCGAGGAGGTCGCGGAGCGCGTCCAGCACCGCGTCGGGCTGCTCGATGTGCAGGTACTGGTGTGAGGCTCCCGGCAGCTCCCGGCGCTCCCCCCGTGGGACGGACGCGGCCAGCGCGGCGTGCATGGCGCGGATGCCGTCGTGCGCGGCGCGCATCTGCTCCTCGGTCATGAAGTGCGCCCAGTACGGGTTGCGCCCGCCGGCGGTGAGGAGGATCAGCGGCACGTCGGGGAGGGGCCCGCCGTTCCGCAGCTCGCCGTAGACCTCGGTCTCGAAATTGGCCGTCTCGTGGAGCTGGGTCCGCCAGTCGGTGAGGTGGTGCTCGACGAGCGCTTCGCGGACTTCGTCGGGCCACCCGGCCAGCAGCCCGGTCAGCGCGGCGCGGGCGGACGCGAGCTGCTCGCCGGTGAGGTCCGGCATCGTCTCCGGGTCCTGCTTCATCCGCTCGTTCAGCTCGGCGGACCCTTCGGGCAGGTGGTCGAAGATGTCTTCGTGACCGGGGTCGAGCAGCAGCAGTCCGGCGACCTCGCCGGGGAAGAGCTGCGCGTAGCGGCGGGCGTAGAACGCGCCCAGCGAGTGCCCGGCCAGCAGGTACGGCGCGGGCACTCCGGCGGCGCGCAGGAGGTCCCGGAGCTCGCCCGCGACCTCGGCGGCGGAGCGGGGCAGGCGGGCCGGGTCGCTCCAGCCGGTTCCGCCGCGGTCGTAGACGACGGCGGTGGTGAGTCCGGCGGCCCGCTCCTGGAGGTTCAGGAAGTCCAGCCCGACCAGCCCGGCTCCGGGCAGGAACACCACGCTCGGACCACCGGTGCCCGCGCGGTGCAGCAGCAGCCGCCTGCCGTCCACGTCGTGGAGGCGTCCCAGCGGCGGCTCCGTGCCGGCCGTCATCGCTGAGCTCGTGGGACTCGTGGGACTGGCGGGGGCGTTCTCGACGGGCTGACCGTGCATCATCGCTCCTTCGGGCGGGGGATCGAACCGGGCGCGCAGCCCGATCGGGAGGATCGGACCGCGTGCCCGCCCCGATCTCCCCGAACGGACCGGGCACGCGCCCGACCTTTCGCATGTTTGAGAACGGTAGACCCGGACGGAACCGTTCGCAAGATTGCGAACGGTCGGGCCCTCTGCGAGCATGACGCGGTGGACGCGTTGGAACTGCTCGCACATCCGGTACGGCTGCGCGTCGTGCACGCCATGTCCGGTGGGCGGATCCTCACCACCGCCCAGCTGTGCGACCGGATGCCCGACGTCTCCAAGGCCACCGTGTACCGGCATGTCGGCCTGCTCGCCGAGCACGGCCTCCTGGAGGTGGCCGGCGAGCAGCGGGTGCGCGGCGCGGTGGAGCGTCGCTACCGGCTGCACCGGGAGCGGGTGGTCGTGGACGCCGGGACGGCCGCGTCGCTGTCCCCCGAGGACCACCGGCGCGTGTTCGCCGCCGCCATGGCCACCCTGATCGCCGAGTTCGGCGCGTACCTCGACCGGGAGGGCGCCGACCCGGCGGCCGACCTGGTCGGCTACCGGCAGCACGCGATCTGGCTCGGCGAGGAGGAGCGCGCCGAGCTGATCGAGGAGCTGCGCGCCGCGATCCTCCCCCGGCTGGCGTACGGCCCGGCCCCGCACCGCACCCGGCACCTGCTCAGCCCGATCCTGTTCCCGGCCGAGGAACCGCCGGGGGAGACGTCGGGAGAAACGTCCGGGGAAACGCCGTAGGGGGCGCACCTGAGGGGCCGGGGCGCGGCGGACGCCGGCCCTCGGCCCGCGCCCTCGGCCCGCGCCCTCGGCTCACGATCACGGTTCACGATCTCGTCTCACGTCCCGGCCTGCGCCTCAGCTATTCGGCATTGCTAAGTACCGGTAGTCAGTGTTACTTTCTACTGGTACCTAGCAACACGAAGTAGCTGAAGGGAGGTGTCCCATGGGCAAGCTCGTGACGGAGATGCTCAAGGGAACGCTGGAGGGCATCGTCCTCGCGATCCTGGCCGGCCGGTCCGCCTACGGCTACGAGATCACCGCCTGGCTGCGCGACCAGGGCTTCTCCGACATCGCCGAGGGCACCATCTACGCCCTGCTGGTCAGGGTCGAGCAGCGCGGCCTGGTCGACGTGGAGAAGGTCCCGTCCGAGAAGGGGCCGCCGCGCAAGGTGTACTCCCTCAACGCTCAGGGGCGGGAGTACCTCGAAGAGTTCTGGACGACCTGGAGCTTCCTGGCCGGAAGGCTCGAACAGCTCCGCGAAGGAGGCGAGTAGCCATGGCGGCAGAGTCGAACGAGCCGAAGAACCGCTACCTGCGGTACCTGGAGGTGGTCACCGGGTCGCTGGAGGACAAGCGGCGCTACCGGCGGTACAAGGCGCGGATCAAGGAGCTTCCCCCCGACTACCGTACGGCGGCCGAGGCGATGGAGCGCTACCTGCTGCACCTCGGGCTGACCGACGGCGCCGACGTGACGATGTACGAGGACATCGCCGACCTGTTCGAGCAGAGCGCGGCGGACGGGATCCCGATCCGCGGCCTCTTCGGGGAGGACCCCGTGGAGTTCGTGGAGGCGTTCACGGCCAACTACCCGGCCGGACAGTGGAGGATCCGGGAGCGCGACCGTCTCACCGACGCCGTCAGGCGCGCCGCCGGCGAGGAGCCCGCGAGAGAGGACAGAAGCGAGTCATGACGACACAACAGGCCCCGGCGATCCGGGTGCAGGGACTGGAGAAGTCCTACGGGGAGCTGCGGGTGCTGCGCGGCGTGGACTTCACCGTGGCGCGGGGCAGCATCTTCGCCCTGCTCGGCTCCAACGGCGCCGGCAAGACCACGGCCGTGAAGATCCTGTCCACGCTGCTCCGGGCCGACGCCGGCACGGCCCTCGTCAACGGCTTCGACGTCGCCACGCGGGCCGCGGACGTACGCGAGTCGATCAGCCTGACCGGACAGTTCGCCGCCGTGGACGAGATCCTCACCGGCCGGGAGAACCTCGTGCTGGTCGCCCGGCTGCGGCATGTCAGGAATCCGGGCGAGGTCGCCGACGACCTGCTGGAGCGGTTCTCGCTGACCGACGCGGGCGGGCGGAAGGCGTCGACGTACTCCGGTGGCATGCGCCGCCGCCTCGACATCGCGATGAGCCTGGTCGGGAACCCGCCGGTCATCTTCCTGGACGAGCCGACGACCGGGCTCGACCCCCAGGCGCGCATCGAGGTGTGGCAGACCGTCAGGGAACTCGCCGCGCGCGGCACGACGGTGCTGCTCACCACGCAGTACCTCGACGAGGCGGAACAGCTCGCCGACCGGATCGCGATCCTCCACGAGGGCCGGATCATCGTCGACGGCACCCTCGCCGAGCTCAAGCGGCTCCTGCCGCCCGCCAAGACCGAGTACGTCGAGAAGCAGCCGACCCTGGAGGAGATCTTCCTCGCACTCGTCGGCGCCAGAGGCGCCGGCGGCCATGACCGCGACGCCGGCACGAACGCGTGAAGGAGCGACGATGAGCAAGCATTTCCTCGGTGACACCGCCGTCCTGCTGGGACGGTCCCTGCGTCACATCGCACGCAGCCCGGACACCATCATCACGACCGCGGTCATGCCGATCGGCATGATGCTGATGTTCGTCTACGTGTTCGGCGGCGCGATCGACACCGGGTCGCGGTCAGAGCCGTATGTGAGCTACCTGCTGCCCGGCATCCTGCTCATCACGATCGCCTCGGGCATCGCCTACACCGCGTACCGGCTGTTCATGGACATGAAGGGCGGCATCTTCGAACGGTTCCAGTCCATGCCGACCGCACGCTCGTCGGTGCTGTGGGCGCACGTGCTGACCTCGCTGGTCGCCAACCTGATCTCACTCGCGGTCGTCGTGCTCGTCGCCCTGCTCATGGGCTTCCGGTCGACGGCGGGTGTGTCGGCGTGGCTCGCGGTCGCCGGCATCCTGATCCTGTTCACCCTGGCGCTGACGTGGATCGCCGTCATCCCCGGCCTGACGGCCAAGACCGTGGAGGGCGCGAGCGCGTTCTCCTACCCGCTCATCTTCCTGCCGTTCCTCAGCTCGGCGTTCGTTCCCACCGGCACCATGCCCGGCCCGGTGCGCGCCTTCGCCGAGCACCAGCCGGTGACGTCCATCGTCAACGCCGTCCGCGCCCTGTTCACCCGGCAGCCGGTCGGCGCCGACATCTGGATCGCCCTGGCCTGGTGCGCCGGCATCCTGGTCGTCGCCTACGTCCTCGCCATGAACACCTACCGCCGCAAGATCTCCTGATCCCCCCGAAGGACCGCCGGAATACGGCTTTACCCGCGCCTCACGGGGCCGCTAGGGTCGGCGCGGGAAGGGCCCGTGATCGCTTCTGGAGAAGGGGGGCTGATGAATATGGCTGCCGACGGCCCCGTTCAGCATGCCCTCGACCGGCCCATGTGAGTTCCGTGAGTTCGGAGCGCGGCCGGTCGCCTCGACGACCAGGAGTGTCACATGTCTTCTTTCTTCTCCCCCGCCGGTGCCGATCTGGTCACCGACCGCCTCGTCCTGAGGATCTGGCCCCGCGATGAGGTCGACGCCGTTCTGCGGGACGCCCGGTGCGCGCACTGGGCGGACGACTTCCCCACCGACGGCGACCGCGTCGTCGTCAGCCTGTTCGGTGAGCATCCCGAGTGGCTGGGCGAGTACGGCCACCGTCAGATCATCGAGCGCGACAGCGGCCTGGTGGTCGGCGCGCTCGGCCTGTTCTGGCCGCCGGGCGACGGCACGGTCGAGCTCGGTTACGGCGTCGCGGCCTCCCGGCGGGGCCGCGGCTACGCTCCCGAGGCCGTCCGGGCCCTGACGGAGTTCGCCCTCACCGCGGCCGACGTCCACACGGTGTCCGCCAGGGTGGAGCTGCCGAACCCGTCCTCGGTGCGCGTGCTGGAGAAGGCCGGTTTCCGGTGGCTGGGCTCCGGGGAGGGCCTGGCCCGGTTCAACGTCACGGCACCGTATCCGGCTCCGGCTCCGGCGTGATCCCCGAGGCCGGCGGCGGCGCGTGCCGCCGCCGGCCTCGTCCGGGACGGGTGGTGGGTCTGGGCGCGATGGTTCGTGACGGGTGACGCCGCGGGACGGCCGTGGAGGATGCTCCTTCTAGAGCAGCAGGCCGAGGAGGTAGAGCGCGAGGAACGCCGCGGCGATCGCGGCGCGCCACGGCCGGGCGAGCTCAGGGCTGGCGACCAGGACGGCGCACGAGTAGGCGATCAACGCGCTGAGCACGATGAGGTTGATGACGATGCCCGGCGGAGCCACCGAGGACAGGGCGAACTCCCAGATCGCCACCAGGAACAGCCCGCCCGCGACGGCGACGGGCCAGGCGGGCCGTACCCGCAGGACGTACAGCAGCGGCCAGGCGAGGACGATCGCCACCCAGCGGCCCACCTCCCAGACGTAGACGAGGATGTCCAGGCATCCGAAGTGTCCTCCGCACAGCATCCGGTCGGGCAACACCTTGGTCATCGCGTACGCCCAGACCAGAAGCGCCGTCGGGAGGATCGCCCCGACCAGCATGGCGCCGAAGACCCGCCTGCCGACTCTCTCTTTCACCGTCGTGGGTTCCATCTTCGTCCTGCGCCGCCTTCCGGTCCTCCGCGCGTGGCGCGTTCGGTGAGCCCCCGAAGGGGTTCGACGCCCGGAGCGGGCGGGGAGTTCGATGGAACCCACGGCCGGTCTCCCCTATCGGCAGGTCTTCGTCTCCGGGGAGCAGAAGGCGACCTCGGGGTAGCGGGGCGACGGCTTCTCCAGCAGGGGCTGCGGCTTCGCACGCAGGTGCCGGTCGAGGAAGGCCCGGACGTACCCGCGGGTGATCTCCACCGTGCGGGGTCCGGGAAGGGTGCCGCCGAGGTCGACGCCGATCTGCCGGGCGAGCAGGTCGTAGTCGGTGAAGGACGCGTGCACCGCCCCGGCCACCACGAGCCAGCGCTTCCAGCCGGTCAGGTGTCTCCAGTCACGGTCCCACGTGGGATCCTCGCCGCTTCCCGGGCTGTGCGGTCCCCGTACGCCCAGGAACATGAACGGCCGGGCCAGCCCGCTCGCGGGGATCGGGGCGAACATCTGGCCGTCCATGTTGATCCCGGCGCGCACCCGGGGGTCCTTCAGCATGGTCTCGGCGGCGCTCGCGCCGCCGAGGGACTGGCCCGCCATCGCGATCCGGGACGGGTCGATCAGGGCGCCGCCCCGCCACTTCGAGTCCGGGCCGACCAGCTCGTCCAGCACGAAGGAGGTGTCGGCGGCCCGGCTCCGCACCGCCTTCCCGCCGAAGTCGTCGGTTTCGAGTTCGCACGCGGCGCAGGTGGCGACCCGCCCGTCGGGAAAGGTCGTCGCGAAGTTCTCGTAGGTGTGGTCGATGCCGGCCACCACGTAGCCGCGGCTCGCGAGGTCCTCGGCCAGGGCCGTCAGTGAGCTCCTGGGCCAGGTGAAGCCGGGAGAGAGCACCACCAGGGGCAGGCCGCGCCGGCGTCCGGCCGGTTCCGCGGCGACGAACGCGTTGGTGCGCGTCCTGCTCAGCGCGTCCGGCGGCACGCCGGTCATCCCCGTCCCCTTCAGGAGGAGCTCGGACTCCTTCGGCGTCATGTACGGCGCCCGCCGCCCGCCCGGCGACTTCGCCGGATACCAGAGGGAGACCATGAGCTCCCTCGCCTTCACCCCGGGCACCCAGGGGTCCGGCCGGGAGGGGTCCGTCAGGTGCAGGGACGTGGTGCCGACCGGATGGCGACCGGTCGGCCTGGGCAGGTACGGCGTGCCGATCGCGGTGCCGCTCAGCGTGCTGCCCGGTACGGCGTTCGCCGCGACCGGGGAACCGGCGGGCACGGGCACGGACACGGCGGCGGTCGCTGCGGAGACGCGCACGGTGGAAACGGACACGGGGGAGGCGGACGCGGTGGAGACGGAGGCCGACGCGGACGCGCAGGGGGCGACGGCCACGAGGGCGAGCAGCGCGGCGACGGCGGCCAGGCCGCCCCTCGGCATCGAGCCGACGCCGCTCCGCTCCGGCTTCGTGCCGATCGGACGGTGGACGGTCCAGGTCACGTGCTCGCCCGGACTCCCGGCTTCCGGCGCCGGACGGGGATCTTCGTATGGCATGAGCACATCCTGCGGATTCGGATCCCCGGCGATATCGGCCCAAAGTACGGTTCACGGCGTCCGGAACCGTACATCCGGCTGGTTCACCGGATCCCGCTCCCGGCCCGTTGCGGCCCTTCCCGGCTCCCTCCGCGTCCGCTCTCCGTGAGCCGGCCGCCGCGACGGTCGTGAACCGTCGCGGCGGCCGGCGGACCGGCGAACCTTTTCGGGGCCGGGTGACAGGTCAGGACCCGTCGGGGACGACGGCGTCGCGGGGGCCGCCGTAGACCGGGTTCCGGTCGTAGTGCTCCTTGGTGACGAGGAGGCGGATCACCCCGGTGGGCGTGTCCTTCGGCCCCTTGACGACCTCCTCCGCCTCCCAGACGGTCCAGTCCTTTCCGACCGGGGTCTCCTGGATGTGGTCCTCCCCGAAACCGCCGGGGTTCCCCGGGGGGACGCTGATGACCAGGTAGACGACCTTCAGGCCGCGCTTCTCGATCTCCGGGACGACCTCGCCGACGGTCTTCTCGTCCACCCGGTACCCGGCGAGCGAGCGGCCCTTGACCGTGGCCCGCCGGGAGTCCGGGTGGTACTCCTTCCGCTCGGGGGCGTCCACGAGCACGCAGGGCGCCACCGGGCCCTCCATGAGGATGGTGCTGGTGCTGGTGCCGCCGGTGCTGTTCTCTCCGACGGTCCAGACGAAGGTCTGGCCGGGCTTGAAGAGCCGGGTGTCGATCCGCATCCGCCAGCCCTGCTTCTCCCCGGGGATCGACTCGGGCACGTGGTACAGGTCCGGCGGGATGTCCTCCACGTGCTTCCCGCGCGGTTCCCGGCACATCCTGCCCTCGGGGACGTGGTCGACGATGGCGGGGACGCCGAGCCTCCGCAACTGGTCCGACAGTCCGGCGGCGTCGCGGGAGTCGCGGAGCTCGGCGTACACCACCCCGTCGGCGCCCTTGGTGACGGCGTAGGCGGGCTCTCCGCCGTCCCCCGACACCGCCGGGATCGCGACGGCGGCGCAGACCCCGGCCGCGACGGCCGAGGCGGCCAGGAGGAGACGCCCCCGCGGTCTCCTCGCCGGCGTGACCGCCGCCCGTGCGGCGACGTGCTCCCTGAGCTCGGCGAGCTGCCGCTCCTCGAACCCGGCGAGTCGTCTCTCACTGGTCGTCATGACGTTCCTTTCGCGATGGCGGGCTCCGGGCGGCGGGCGTCGAGTTCGGTCCTGAGCAGGCGGCGGACGCGGTGCAGCCGCACCCGGGCGGTTCCGACGCGGATGCGCAGGGCGGCGGCGGCCTCCTCGACGGGCAGGCCGTCGAGGTGGACCAGCTCGGCCACGGCCCGCAGCCCCTTCGGCAGGGCGGCGATGGCCGGAAGGAGGTGGCGGACGTCCCGTTCGGCGTCGATCCGTTCCTCCAGCCGGGCGATGTCGTCGGCGTCCAGCGGGCGCCGGCCCGCGGCCCGGTCCGCCTTTCGGACCTCCTGAGCGGCCCTGCGGTGCTCGGTCGCCACGACGTTGCGGGCTATGCCGTACAGCCAGGCCGCCTGGCTGCCGCGTTCGGGCCGGTAGGTGGCCGCGGTGTCGACGGCGGCCAGGAACACCTCCATCGTCAGGTCCGCCACCGTGTGCGGGTCCGTCACCCGGCGCGCCACGAAGCGGCTCACCGACTCGGTGTGTCTTCGGTAGAACTCCTCGAACGCCTCCGGATCACGCATCATCCGCCGGAGGTCCTCCGCATCGGGTGCGGTGCCTGCCACCTGTTCCGCCCTTTCGCCGGCCGTGTTCTCCTCCTTTCTTGGAGGGCGCGAAGGGAGAAATTACATTTTTTGCGGTATCCGCCTCAGTTCGGGCACGCGCGTCCGCTCCCACACCGCCCGGCCAAGGGCGCCCGAGAGCGACCGGTCGTCCGTCGCTCTCAGGCACCCCACCGACGTGCCGGGATCAGACCCCGAACGCCTCCGGATAGCGGATCTTGCCGGACGGCACGGGCCGCGTGGGATCGAAGGCGAGCGCCATCATGTACTCGTCCTCGACCTCGAAGGGCGGCCGGATGGCGTGACCGGAGGCCGGGGTGAAGCCGAAACGCGGATAGTACTCGGCGTGGCCCAGCACGAGCACGAGGTTCTCCCCCTGCTCACGGGCGGCGCTCAGGGCGGCGCGGATCGCGGCGGAGCCGGCGCCCTGCCGCTGGTACCCGGGCCTGACGGCGCACGGGCCCAGCGTGAGCGCCGGGGCGCCGTCGACATGGCAGCGGGTGAGCAGGGCGAATCCGGCGACGCCGCCGCCGGGCGCCTCTGCGACCCAGGACAGGCCGGGGATCCACGCCTGCGGGTCGGCCCGCAGCGCCTCGACCAGGTCGGCCTCGAGCGGGGTGGGGAAGGCGGCGAGGTTGACCTCGCGGATCGCGACGAGGTCGGCGGCGGTCTCGGGGCGGGTGGTCCAGGAGATGGTCATGGCGGGGTCGGAGTCCTTTTCCGTGCTCACCTGCGGGCGCAGGGCGTGGGTCTGCGGTGTCGAGGGGGTGACCGGCGGGATGCGGCCGGTCATGACTGCCGGTCCCTGAACGCGTAGGTCGCGCGCAGGTGGCTGGTGATGGCCTTCTGCCGGTTGCTGCGCTCGGCGCGCAGCCGCGCGTCGGTCCGCGAGGCCGCCCAGGCGTTCTCGCGTTGCAGCTTGCGGTAGCTGTCGAGGCGGCGTTCGGTCAGCTCTCCCGCCTCGATGGCGGCCCGTACCGCGCAACCGGGCTCGGTGTGGTGGGCGCAGTCGGCGAAGCGGCAGCCCCGGGCGAGGTCTTCGATCTCGGCGAAGACCTGTTCCAGGCTGGCGGCGGCGTCGTGGAGACCCACGCCGCGCAGGCCGGGCGTGTCGATGAGCACACCGCCGCCGGGAAGGGGCACCAGCTCGCGGCGGACGGTGGTGTGACGCCCCTTGCCGTCGTGCGCGCGTACCGCGCCGGTGGCGAGAAGCTCGTCACCGAGCAGCGCGTTGCCGAGGCTGGACTTGCCCGCGCCCGAGGAGCCGAGCAGGACCGTGGTGCCGCTCAGCAGTGCGGTCAGCACGTCGATGTTCTGGCCGGTGGCCACGCTGGTGAACAGGACGTCCACGCCGGGCGCCAGCGCGCCCGCCTCGGCGTACGCGGCGGCGGGGTCGGGGGCCAGGTCCGCCTTGGTGAGCACGATCAGCGGCCTGGCGCCGCTGTCCCAGGCCAGGGCCAGCAGCCGCTCCAGCCTGGCCGCGTCCAGCGGAGCGGCCAGGGAGACGACGACGGCGACGGTGTCGACGTTGGCGGCGAGCACCTGCCCGTGGGAGGAGCGGGAGGCGGACGAGCGCACGATCGCGCTGCTCCGCGGCAGCAGGGCCACCGGTTCCGGGGCGGGGCCGGGGCGCAGCGCGGCCCAGTCGCCGGTGCACGGCGCCTGGAGCGGATCGGGCGGGTACGCCGCGATCCGGGCCCGTACCGGCCCGGACTCGGTGACCGCGTCGCACAGGCCGCGGTCCACCCGTACGATCCGGGCCGGCACCAGGCCGGCCTCGCGGTGTTCTGCGAAGGCGTGGTCGAGTGCTCCGGTCCATCCGTAGCGGGACAGGCCGGAGTCGGAGAGGTCTGACAATGTGAGACACCTTGCGGGAAGGGGCCCCGACGAGACACAGGCGCCACTCCGCCTCAGCGGCCGGACAGGCTCACGGCGGAGGGAAGGAAATGGGTCAGACCGGGGCCCGGGACGTGAGGATTGTCCGGGCGCTGCGCACGGCAGCGGTCTTCACCGCGGTCATTGAACCTCACCTCCCTCTCATCCGAGAATCCGACACCAAACGATCATCAGCATAACACCACGGCCATCCGCCCGCTTCCGTGTCCGACGGCTTCCGCGTCCGAACAGACGAACGCAGCAAGCGGCATGTGGCGGACGGTGGCCGCCGACAAGGCCACCCCCGGCGCCGGGTCGTTCTGCCTGGCCGTGGACGCCGCCCCGGGGGCGTCGTGGATGGAGCGCCGGGGGCCGGCACCGCTCAGCGGGCGTCGCGGATGGTCAGCCACTCCGCGGCGGTCACCCGGTAGCCGAGCTCGGAGTAGAGGTACCCGGCCACGGCCGTCATGTGGAGCGCGCCCCACGGCACGCCCACGGTGATCCGCGCTCCGCGCCGCTCCCGGTGGACCTCGCCGAGGCGGTCCAGGAGCAGCCTGTCCCGGTCGTGGAGGACGGACTTCCGCCACGCCCTCCGTACTCGCCCCTCCCGCCACCCGTCATGTCCGGTGAGGTCGGTGATGTCCATGCCGTCCGACGGGAACTTGAGCGTCGCGACCCAGTCCGGCACGGCGGTGAGGACGTCGCCGACGACGGTGGACCACCGGGTGGACCCGCCGTTCCAGCCCCGGTCGGGCCAGAGGAGGGAAACGCCGAGTGTCTCCAGATCGAGCGCGACCGTCTGGTGCACGAGGCCGTCGAAACGGATCCTGGCCATCTTCCGGTGCAGGACGGTCTCCGCGTTGGGCCGGCCCTCCGCGACGATGAGGTCGCAGCCTCGCAGCCGCTCCGCCACCTGGTCGTAGAAGGACCGCTCGGCGATGTGGGCCATCGGGACGAGGAGGAACGTCGGCCGCGAGCGCGACCGCCGGAACGTGAGGACGGCGGAGCGGACACCCATGATGCTGGTCTCGATGAACTGCATGACGCCTCCCGGCGCAGGACCGCTTCCCGGCTCACCGGCTCTGCGGTGGATATCCCCAGAACGACGGTGACTCCGTCAGCGCCGAATCGTGTTTCTCCCCCTTCCGCCTGTCTCCTCCTGGAGACGCGCCGCTCTCCTCCCCGAGGACGCGCCGTTCTCCCCCGGGGACGCGCCGTGCAGTCCGGGGTGCGGGCCGCCCGAGACGGCCCGCACCCCGTCGGCGCGGACGCCCTGTTAGGGTTTGCGAGCGTCTGCCGTTGATCATGCTTTGAGGGGCGGTTGAGGGAGATCGCCATCGACGACATGACCCTCGCGGGAGTGCTGCGATTCGACCCGGAGATCTGGGTCGGCGCGGGGAGAGGCGTCCGGGAGGCCGCCGACGAGCTGGCCCGGGGCGTGGACGGGTTCCGCCGGGCGATGGACGAGCGGCCCTTCGGCCGGGACGATCTGGGCCGGGCGCTGTTCGACGGCGATCCCGGGGCGGGCGTGCCGGGGTTCGCCCGGATACGTGACGACCTGCTGGGAGACCTGGCCCTGGCGGTGAACCTGCTGCGCGGGATGGCGGCCGGAATGGTCGTCACCGGATGCGAGTACGCCGCGGCGGAGGAGGCGAACACCGGGATTCCGTACGCGCCGTCGTGCCCGGGATGGCTGAGGGACCCGGAGGTGTACCGGCTCGAACCGGGCTCGGGCGGCCTGCCCACGACCACGCCGCCGCCCGGCTTCGTGAGCCAGGCGATCTGGTTCCTGGAGTCCGTGGGATTCGGGGCGGCGTGGCCGGACGGTGACCTCGACGGGGTGTCGCGGCTGCGGGACGCCGCGACGGCGATGAGCCGCGTGGTCGAAGACGTCCGGGAGGAGATCGCCGGGCAGTCCGGGCGGGTGGTCCGGGCCGGGTCCGGATCGGCGACGGCCGTGTTCGGACGGGCCGCGCGGGTGGCGCACGGCGAGGACGGGTGGCTGGCGGACCTGCGGCGGCGGTGCGAGCACCTCGCCGACTGCGCCCGGATCGCCCACGACGCGATCGTCAAGGCCAGATGGCGGTTCGTGGCGTCCGCGGTGTTCGTGCTGACACTGATGCTCCTCGCGAGGCTGCTGGCCCCCCGGCTCGGCCCGGTGCTCGACATCGTGGTGCGAAAGCTGCTCCGGATGGAGGGCCTGGCGCTGCGGATCGTCCTGCTGATGATCCGTCAGGCCGCGCTGGGCGCGATGTTCTCCGGCGGACTGGGCGCGATCGACCAGCTGTTCGCCACCGGCACCGTCGACGCGGCGGAACTGGTCCGGGACATGTCACACGGAGCGCTCGCCGGCGGGTTGATGGCCGGCGCGCACGGCGCGCTGCCCGCGCTCCTGCGCCGGGGCGGACCCACGCTCACCGGCCTGGCCGAGGCCATGGAGTCCGCCACGTGGGAGCGGACGTTCTCCCGGACCCTGGTCGGCGGAGCGGTGAGCACGACCGTGCTGGCGACCGCGGGATGGGCCGGCGGCGCCGGCTGGGACTGGAAGCACGCCGCCGGGATGGGATTCGGCATGTCCGTGCTCAGCACCGGCGCGGGTCTCGCCGCCCGGGCATGGCCCGCCCCGAGCTACGCGAGCCTGAGGGGCAGGGACTGGAAACAGAGTCCGGCCAAGCGGTGGCACGACGTCAAGTGGGCCCTGGGGATCCTCACGATCACCGCTCCCGCGGTCTCCGTCTTCGCGCTCGCGAAGTTCGCCGAGGACCGGAGGAACCCCTTCTTCCTGCAGAAACGGGTCGGACAGTTCGGCCGCGAGTTCGACATCGCCAAGGGCCGTTCCATGTCGACGACCGACGGCAAGGACGGCAGCCTCGGCGCGTCGGACCCGCGGCGCACGAGGGTCGGCGCCCTCTGGGCGAGGACCAGCCTCGACGAGTTCGTCCAGCTGGGCTACAACGTCCTCTACAAGAAGGACATGTCGGTCATCAACGACCGGCCGCTACTGGAGTACGACAGGCGGAAAACGGTGGAGGCCCTCGGCCCCGTTCTGGGACCGCGCTGGGACGAGGCGGATCTGGCCGGGAAGCCGGGGCTGTTCGGCCCGTTCCCCAACAAGACCGTCGAACTCGGCCTCAAACCGAAGACGACGGCGTACGACGTCCAGCGGGGCTTCACGGGCCTCTGGCACGACAAGCACGCGAGCCTGGCCTCGGACCGGAAGATCCTCTGGGACTTCATCTCCACGTACTGGCAGCGCATCTCCTAGCGCCACGAAGGGATCGACACGTGCACGAGCTGAGCAGGCTGCTGGAGGCGGCCGGGCGCGGGGACTTCCCGGCCGCCGGCGGCGCCGTGGAGTTCACCGGCCAGCCGAACCCCCGTGACTGCGGCGTCATCGCGTTCACCGCGCACACCGTCGTGTTCGCCGACGTCGACCGCGCGTGGATGCGCGGCCTGCTCCCCGCCGGCGACCTGTCCGCACCGCTGAACCCGCCCTTCCTGCGCGCCCTGGAGGAACGCACCGGACGCCGGGTCGACAACGTGGACATGCTGCTGGCCGCCGGACCGCTGTCCGGCCCGCCGCCGATGCCGCTCGCGGAACTCACCGACCGCGACCACCCCCGGGTACGGCGGGCCCTGCGGCACCGCGACGACGTGCGGGTGTGGGAGGCGGACGGCGGGGTCGTGCTGCTCGGCCGGGGCGTGGCGGGCCGCTGGGAGGTGGCGGTCGAGATCGATCCCGCCCGCCAGGGCGGAGGTCTCGGCCGGCTGCTCGCGCGGGCGGGGAGGCACCTCACCGGTGAGGGGAACACCCTGTGGGCGCAGGTCGCCCCGGGCAACGCGGCCAGCGTGCGGGCCTTCCTGGCGGCGGGTTTCCGCCCCGTCGGCGCCGAGGCCCTGCTCGTACGCTGACCGTTCCCCGGCGGGAGACCGCGGGCGCCCCCGGGCGGACCGGTGAGGCGGCCCCCGCCACCGCGGCGGGCCGTACCCGCGGGGCGGGCCGTACCCACAGGGGGGCGGGCGGTGGCTCGCGTGGCGGCGCGGACGTCGTGGTCAGGGGGCGGCGCAGACGTCGCGGTACGGCACGCCGCCGAGATGCTCGCCCCACTCCCGCCGGGTGAGCGTACGGCCGGCCCGCGCGCAGACCTCGGCGGCCATCAGGCCGGGGCCGACGGGGAGTTCGTAGAGGATGCCGCCGCGTCGGATCAGGCGCAGCAGGGACCCGTCGGCGGTGAAGGCCATCTCCAGGTCGAGATACTCGGAACCGTCGTTGACCTCGATCCTCTCCCCGATCCGCTGCCGGGTGGCGGTGTCCCAGAGTTCCAGCCCCTCACCCATGTCGAGCGTGGCGAGCACGTCCCCCCGGAGGGAGAACTCCATGTCCCCGACCGGCCCGGCCCCGACGCGCAGATCGGGTGTCAGCGCGGTCGCGGTACGGATGTCCCACAGGGTCACCCGCCGGTCCCTCTCCCCGGCCGCCAGCAGCCCTCCGGCCGGGGACACGGCGATGACGTCCGTCCCGTTCGATCCGGTGTGCCCCACCCCGGTGAACTCGCCCGTCGTCACGTCGATGACGCGGCCCAGCCGCGAGTCCATGAGCCTGCCGTCGGGCAGGTAGACGATGCCGAAGACCCCGTCGTCCACCCCGACGTCGCTGATCACCCGCCCGTCGCGCGCGTCCCGCACGCTGAGCCGGATGCCGGACGCGTTGTCGAGGTTCGGGCCGTGCACCGTGGCGAGGAACCTGCCGTCCTCGCTGAAGGCCCTCCCCATCAGGGTCCGGCCGGCGGCGATCGTGTGGGTCCACAGCCTGCGCCTCGTGGCGACGTCGTAGACGTCCGTCCGGCGGCCGTTCTCCGCGAAGACGGCCACGCTCCTCCCCGGACGGTCGAAGATCACCGTGCCTCCCCCGTCCGCGACAGGGATCTCCCCGGCGAAACGGCGTCCGGGGACGTCCCACAACCGGATCCCGCCGGCCTCGGCCGTCTCGGCCGCGACCCACCGCGCGTCCGGGCTGATCCGCGTGTAGCCCAGGTCGCCGGGGATCGGCTGTCTCCGGAGCGCGGGCCGCAGGGTGAGGGCGACCACGCGGTCGCCGAGCCGGTAGCGCAGGGTCCGCCCGTCCGGGGCGAACCAGATCCCGGAGACGTCACCGGGCGCTTGGTAGCGCAGGACCAGCCGATGCGCCTGGACGTTCCACACCCGGATGTCCGGCCCCGTGAAGCCGGCCGCGAACCGGCCGTCGGCGCTGAGCCGTATCTCCGAGCCCGTGCCGAGGAGCGGTTTCATCTCCGGCCATAGCCAGTCGTCATCGTCCGTGTCCGCGTTCACGTCGGCCGCCTGTTCGGCCCGCCTGCCCGTCACGGTGTCCCACAGCTCGATCCGCTCGCCGCCGCAGACGAGGTGGCGGCCGTCCGCGCTGAAGGCGACCACGTTGAGGGTGCCGCCGCAGCCGTCCGGGAAACGGCGGTCCTCCACCAGACCGGGCATCCGCCACAGCCGGACCTTCCCGCGCCGGGTGGCCGCGACCAGCTTCCCGGACGGCGCGACGGCGAAGTCGTCCTGCTCGTTCCCCCACCCCGTACGGACGATCTTCCCCCGGTCCACGTCCCAGATCTCCCCCAGCCGGGTGACGATGAGCGAGTCCTGCTCGCCGAAGAACGGATCCGCCCAGGTGTCTCCGTCCATGACGCCCACCCGCCTGCTCCACACCTGGCGGCCGGTCCGCGTCTCCCGCACCGTGACGCGGTCGGAGGAGATGACGGCCAGCAGACGGCCGCTGCCGCTCAGAACGGCGTCCCGCATCCCCGTGGACAGCTCCGGCGCGCTCCAGGCCGCGGCCGGCCTGCCGGTCGCCACGTCGTGGACACGCACCTCCCGCTCGCCGACGGTGGCCATGACGAGGCCGTCGCCGCTCACCGTCTGCCGGGCCGTACCCGGCGTCGGCGGGGGCCGGAAGACGCCGCTCTCCGGGCGCTGGAGCGAGGACGCCAGGCTGGAACGGCTCTCCGGGCCGGGGGCGAGCCGCCAGGCGGCGACGCTGAGCAGCATGGCCTTCACCGGGTCGGTGGTGCGCAGGCCGTCGGCGGCCCGGGCGGCCTCGCGGCCGAGGACCCGGTCGCGTTCGGCGGTCACCCTGTCGCGCTGCTCGGCGGCCTGGACGCCCTGGTAGAGCGCGGCGGCCCCACCGGCCAGGGAGAGCACCAGCAGCACGGCCAGCGCCGTGGTGAGCAGCCGCCGCCGGCGGACGCGACGCCGGGTGAGCCCGCCCGCGGCGGTGAGGAAGTCGCGTTCCAGCGGGATGAGGGTCAGGTGCCGCCGTCCGGTGGCGGCCCAGCCGAGCGCCTCCTCCAGGCGGCTGCCCCGCGGCAGGTCGGCGTCACGGCGGCCGTGCGCGTCCCAGACGCGGGCGGCCCGGCCGATCTCGGCGAGGACCGGCAGCCCCTCGCGGTCGGCCTCCACCCACGACCGCAGCCGCGGCCAGGCACGCAGTACGGCGGGGCGGGCGATGGCCACCTCGCCGTCGCTCTCGGTGATGAGGTAGCCGAAGGCGTCCAGGATGCGGCGGCGGGTCTCGGGACGCTCGGGCAGCAGCTCGTCCACGGGCGCCCGCCGTACGGTCTCCAGGCCGTCGGCGTCGATCGCGACCAGCCTCAGCAGCAGCTCGGGGACGAACTCCCGCTCGTCCGGCCCGAGGGTGGCGTAGGCGTCCTCGGCCAGCGCGCCGAGGGCCGGGTCGGCGGGGCCCCGGGCGTGCAGGGCGCCGGCGCGGCGGCGGCCCGCGCCGAGCAGGTCGCCGCCAGCCGGGCCGATCCCGCCGGAGCCGTGCGCCGGACCGGCCTCCCCCGAGCCGGTCCCGCCGGAACCGTGCGCCTCCCCGGATCCGTACGCCGGACCGGCCTCCCCGAAGCCGTACGCCGGACCGGCCTCCCCGGATCCGCCGACGAGAGCGAGCAGGAGGTCGCGGACGGCGGGCCGGCGGTCGGGGTCCTTGTCCAGCGCGGTGGCCACCAGCGGACGGACGGAAGGCGGCAGCGCGCCGAGGTCGGGGTGGTGGGTCAGTACGCGGTGCATCACCGCGCCGAGGTCGTCGGCCCGGAACGGGTCCTCGCCCGTCGCGGCGAACACCATGACGCATCCCCAGGCGAACACGTCGGCCGGCGGCCCGGCGCGCTGCCCGATGAGGACCTCGGGGGCCATGTAGGCGGGGGTGCCAGCGACGGTGCCGCTCGCGGTCAGGGACATCTCCGCGGTCCGGGCGATCCCGAAGTCGATCACCCGGGGCCCGTCCGGGCCGAGCAGGACGTTGTCCGGTTTGAGGTCGCGGTGCACGACGCCGGCCTCGTGCACCGCGGTCAGCGCGGTCGCGACGGCCGTCGCCAGGCGGTGCAGGTCGTCCCCGGTGAACCGCCGCCCGGCGTGCCGCAGGCTCACGCCCTCGACGTACTCGCTGACGACGTACGGCCGGGCCGCGTCGGGGTCGGCGTCGATCACCTTGGCGGTGCAGAACGAGGCGACGCGCCGGGCCGCGGCGATCTCCTTCCGGAACCTGTCCCGCAGCGCGGGGTCGGCGGCGTGCAGCACCTTGAGGGCCACCCGGGCGCCGTCCGCGTCGTACGCCTCGTACACCACCCCCTGCCCGCCGGAGCCGATCCGTCCGGCCAGCCAGTACCCGCCGATCCGGTCGGGGTCCGCCGCGCCCAACGCTTCCATCGCGCCTCCTCGGAGGAGTTGGACGCACCCCGGGCGCCACGGGTTCGATCGGGACGCGCGGGCCCGGGGCGCCGGGCCGTACGGGGGACGGGGATCGCGCGAAGACCGGCGTCTCCCCGGGCCGTCCGCCGAACCGGCCGGGCGGTTCCGATCACGGCCCGCCGTCTTCCGCGCCGAGGAGGTCGAACGGAGGCATGACCGGGATCAACCGGGGACACGGGGCCCGGCGGGTCAGTGTGCCGCCCGGGACGGGGCCAGGCGGAAGGCGGCACAGGCCAGCAGTACCAGCACGACCGCGTCGATCGTCAGCGTCACCAGCGACCTCAGCCCCAGCCCGGCGCCCAGTGTCGCGGCCAGGCCGGCCGCCAGCAGCCCCATCGCCGCCAGCAGCCCCAGTCGCACCCCTGGGCCCGGCTGAGGTACCGGCTCGCTCAGCGGCCTGCGCCACAGCCACCAGCCGGCCCAGCCCAGCGCCGCAAGCGTGATCAGCGAACCCACCAGATGCACCCCCTCGTCCTCCAGCAGGATCGGGTCCCCGGCGGCCCCCAGCCACTCATCCAGGCGATCCCACACCAGATGGGTGGCGACCCCGACGGCGGCGGCCACCGGCCACCACGCCCAGTGCGCCGCCCGCGGCCGGCCGCGACGCCCCAGCCGCCGGGCCAGGGTCTGGGGCAGCAGAGCGCGGGCCGGAGCGGCGCACATCGTGATCACTCCCGCCAGCACCAGCGCCAGCACCACGTCGGCGGCCAGCCCGCCCGCCTGCACCCTGTGGGTGTATCCGGCATCCAGCAGCGGCCACCAGGGCCCGGGAGGGATCACCTCGATGATCCCGCCGGGGACGAAGTAGGGAAGGTCGGGGGTCATCGCCCCGGCCGCCAGCGCCACCGGCGGCAGAACGCGGCGCAACGGCACCGCGACAACCGGATGAATCAGGGTAAAAGGCACAAAAGCCAGGTTAACGGCCATATCAATCGGGCGTGGAGCCTGATGCTCCGGCATCACTCTGTGATCTCCGACGCGGGCGATCGAGGCCGGAGGGCTGGCGGCGTGGGCGACCGCCGATGAGGCCGATGAGGCCCATGGCGAGAAGGCGTGTCATGCGGACCGCCTCATCACGTGGAACCTCCTGGTGATCTCGTAGCCCGCCTTCGTGTAGAGGTGGACGGCCGGGCTGGTCTCGCCTGTCCACAGGAACCAGGACGAATGCAGCCCTTCGGCGCGCATCCTGGTCATGGTGAGGTGGAGGAGGATCTTGCCGAGGCCGGTGCCGCGCAGGCCGGGGTCGACGCCGAAGGGGCCGAAGCGCTCGGGGATGCCGCGGTAGGCCGCGTACAGGGCGAAGCCAACTATGTGATCTTTTTTCGCGATGACGATGCGTTCGGGATCGCGGTGCCGCCGGATGGCCTCGCCCCAGTCGGGGTTGAAGGCGTCGGCCGCGAAACGGATCAGCTCGGGCAGCTCGCCGACGGCGGGGCTGCGGAAGACGTACCCCTCGCGCTCGCGCTCGCCGATCAGCTCGTGCACCTCGGGCGGGGCCTGGTAGCCGACGAGAGTGCGGTCCATGGCGACCGGCGAGTAGAGCGTCCGGAAGCCGAGCTCGCCCAGCAGCCGGTATCCGCCGGGATAGAGCTCGGCGTCCGCACCCGGCAGCACGTAGTGGGGGGTGTACGACGAGAAGTCCACCTTCGTGCGGCCGAGGCCCTCCAGGAACGCCACCGCCTCGCCCACCAGCCGCCGGCCCAGGCCGCCGCCGCGGCGCTCGGGGACGACGAAGAAGAACGGGATCCATCCGGCGTCCGGCTCCAGGTCGGTGCCGGGCGCCAGGGGGATCAGGCGGCGGACGGCGTACGCGCAGCCCACCACGTCGTCCCCGTCCACGGCCACGCGCAGGCCCTCGGGGTCGAAGTTGGGGTCGAGCAGCACGCAGTCCCTGAACCAGGCGGACGTCGTCGGGTCGGCGGACATGCTGCGGTTCCAGGCGTTGACCAGCGATGTCTCATCGCCGGACCGGAAAGGGCGGACTGTGACCATGGAGAGCGGTCCTTTCACCTTTCGACACCTCTGTCACAGCCTTCCCACCGTCAACCGGTCAGGTCAAGCGGATCCATGTGAGCACTCGTACGGTCCGAACCGGGCTGACCGGTCGCCGGGTCATCATCGTGATTTTTGCCGCCGGGCCGAACTTCCGTCGCACCACGCCCATCCAACCGGTGGAGAACGGGCTTCACCGGAGGTTCCAGCGCTGACTCCAGGTGGGGCGTCCATGGAATCCGAAGGAGAATCCGATGAGGAAACTGGGAACGTACACGCTGGCCGTACTGGCCGCCGCCGGGTTCGGCCTGTCCGCCGTGCCCGCGGCGCAGGCGTCCACCACCCACCAGGCGTCCGCCGAGTCGGCCGCTTCACTGCGAGGGAGGGTCCCCACCTGCGTGGACGTCTGGTCCAAGAGCGGGAAGGTGTACAAGACCGGCTACGCGCGGAACGGCTGCAGGGGCACCCTGCACATGAAGATCGTCTGGGCGCACGGCCCGGACGGCGCCTGCCAGACGGTCCGCCCCGGAGGGACGATCTCCAGCCGCGTCCCGAGGTACCCCCGTACGTTCGACGGCGCCAAGACCTGCTGACCCGCGGCCGACGCCCGGCCCGCGACCGGTGACCGACCGGTGACCGACCGGTCGCGGGCCGGGCGCGGGCCGGTCAGGCGAGGACCGTGACCGCGGACATGTGGAGCCGTCCGGTCACCCGGTCATCCGGTCACGGCGCGGGACCATCCACGGCGTACGGCGGGAGCCGGAGCGGAGCCGCGACGTACGGCGGGAGCCTGGGTGAGGAGGCGGCGGAGCACGGCCGGGGTGTGGCCCAGATGCTCGCGGACGGTCCGGGTCAGGTGGGCCTGGTCGGCGAAGCCGAGGTCGGCGGCCAGGGCGGCGAGGCCGGGCGAGCCGTGACCACGGCGCTCCCCGCACCCGCCGTGCGGGCCGGGCCCGTCGCACCCGTCGTGCGCGCCGTACCCGGCGGGTCCGTCGCACTCGCCGCCCTCCAGTCGTTCCATCACCCGGCCGACGCGCACCCGGTTGCGGTAGCGGGTCAGTGACACGCCCATCTCCCTGGAGAACGCGCGGCTCAGCCGGTACGGGGAGACCTCCAGGAGAGCGGCCAGGGACAGGAGCGCGCCGGCCTCCGGATGGTCGGCGAGGATCGCCTCGCGGGCCGCCGCGACGACCTGGCCCGCGGCGGCCGGTCTCGTCTCCGGGGGCGCGGCGGCGCGGCCGGCCGCGGCGACGAGCCGGAGCAGCCCCTCGGCGAGCCCGTAGTCCACGTCGCCGCCCCGGGCCGCGGCGAGCAGGCGCCGGTGGGCGAGGTCCACCCGCGCGTCGACGTACACCGTCGTCCCGCCACCGGGACCACCACCGGACCGGCCGCCTCCGGACCGGCCGCCGAGGCCACCGCCGGGACCGTCCCGGAGCCCGCCGGGAAGAATGTCGCCGAGCTCCGCCCAGAGCGAGGGCGCGAGGGTCACGGACGTGCAGAGATCGCCCCCCGCGGGATGGGCGAAGCGCTCCTCCTGCCCCGGCGCTCCGAGGTAACCCACCGTCGGGTCCAGGTCGGCGGCGACCCCGTCGGCCGACCGCCGGAACCTGCCGCGCCGTACCAGGACCAGCCTCCGGTCGTCGTGGACGTCCGGCTCCGACCACCGGGTGTGGTGGGCCCGGCAGGTCACCGACGCCACGCTGAACTGGGGCCGGGCGACGAGGGTCACAGCGGAGAGCACACCGCGACGTTAGCCGGGGGGACTGACGAAACGAGCGCAAGAATCTTCAAGACGGTAACCGCCATATGGCCGACGCTGGTTATGCACGCCACGACGGCCGGTGACGGCCGGACGTGACGGCGAACGACGGCCGGCGGCCGTCCGTACGGCTCCGCCGTACGGGCCTGTCGTACGGGTCCGCCGTACGCGCCTGTCGTACGGCGGGCGACGGCCGAACACATGACCGATCACGAACCGAGGAGTCACCCATGACCGCCATCGCGGAGCCGACCGCCATCATCCTCGACTGCGCCGACCCCCGGGCGCTCGCCGGGTTCTACCGGAAGGTGACCGGCTGGGAGATCACCCACGTCGACGACGACACCGCCTACCTCGGTGACGGCCCGATCCGGCTCGCCTTCCAGCGGGTCGAGGACTACCGGGGGCCGGGCTGGCCCGACGCGGCCAAGCACGCCCACCTCGACTTCAAGGTCGCCGACGTCGAGGTGGCGGTCAAGGAACTGATGGCGCTCGGCGCGACCAGGCCGGAGTTCCAGCCGGGCGGCGGCGACTGGACGGTCCTCGCCGACCCCGAGGGCCACCCGTTCTGCGTCGCCGCGGGTTGATCCGGACCGCTCTCAGCCCCCGCCGGACCCACCCGGCGGGGGCTGCCGGTGCCGCGCACCCCGGTCCCAGAGCGCCTCCTGGCGTTGCCGCGTCCGGATGAGTTCTACCCCACGACCCGTCGGCCGGCGGTCCGGTGGAAGGACCGGCGGCCCGGCCGTCCGGCGGCCCACGAAGAGGACCGGCCGCCGACCTTGCCGAAAGGACCCGCGCCGATGACACGACGGCTCGCCGAACGCCCCGAGGACCTGCCCGCGGTGTTCGCCGAACGGTTCAACAGCGGCGACCCCGAGGCGGTCGCGGCACTGTACGAGAGCGGGGCGGTGTTCGTCCCCGAGTCGGGCGCGGCGCTGACCGGCCCTGACCTCCACGCCGCCAACGAGCGGTTCCAGTCCCCCGGGGCGCCGATCACCGTACGGCCCCGGCACGTCCACTCCGCCGGTGACGTCGCCCTGCTGGTCGTCGACTGGGTCATCGAGGGCACCGGTCCCGACGGCCTGCCGGTGCTCGTCGAGAGCACCGCCGTCGACGTCGCCCGGCGCGGAGCGGACGGGCGGTGGCGGTACGTCATCGACAGCCCCTTCGAGGGAACCCGGGCGGGCCGCGTCCGGGGATGACACGACCCGGTTCACGCGAAGACGACGTCCGGGGAGGGGGCGCCGGGGACGACGAACGCGTGGAGCCGTTCGGCCTCCCCGGCCACGGACTCGGTCTCGTCCGCCGTCAGGGGCCGGAACGGGGAGACGACGAGTGTCGTGCCGCGCAGTTCCCAGATCCCGCGCACGAAGCCGTCGACGAGGAAGGCCGGGAGCACCAGCGCCCGTCCGGGCATGACCCGGGCGCGGTCCTCGTCGCTGATGATCCGGGTGCGGTCGGCGTGCCCGAGCAGGACGTTGTCGTAGGCGGGCAGGAACCGTACCGGAGCGGGCGCGTCGTCGGCGGCGAGCGGCGCGCCGGGGAGGTCGAACAGCTCCCTGCCCTGCTCGTCGCGGAGGACGCGGAGCTCCGGGCGGAGGCGGTCGACCACCTCGCGCAGCCGGGTGATCCCGGACCACGCCTGGGCGTCCATGACACCGGCGGGCCCGAAGGCGGCCAGGTAGCGGAGGACCATCGCCTCGGCGGACGGCGCCGTCTCGACCGGCTCGCCGATCCACGCCTCGGCGAGGGCGACCTCGATCGAGGGACGGGTGCCCCATCCTCCCCAGGCTCCGGCCCGCGGGGAGGTCACCAGCGGCACCCGAAGCTCCAGGTTCCGGGTCAGCATCATGCCGTCGCGGCCCGGGTAGCGTTCGGCGAGCAGCCCGGCCAGCCTCCGGCGCGGGACGACCCGGTCTCCCAGCAGTTCCCGGCCCGTCTCGACGAGTTCCGCCGTGTCCAGCCCGGCGACCGCGGGGGCGTAGTAGGGCCCCTTCGCGGCGCGCTCGACGAAGGGCTGGATCAGCGGGCGCAGCCAGCGGAAGTCGTCCGCGGCGACCAGGTGCTGCGTACGGCGCAGCCCGGCGGAGCGCACGACGGCGCGCTCGTGCAGCAGCGACTCCAGGTCATCGTGGGTGAAGGGGTCCATCCGCGTCCAGAGCCCGACATAGGGCCAGTTGGGCTCCTGGCCCTGCAGCGCCACCAGGTGCCGCACCACCTCCAGCGCGGGCCGGGTGGTGCGGACGGCCAGGAACTGCCGGCTCAGCAGCGTTCGGTTGAGGGTACGCCGGGAGACGACGGGCACGGCGGTCATGGGACGGGGGCTCCTTCGGGATCGGCCTCGTGGAGGCCCGCCGCGCCTGGTCCGGCGCGGCGTGGCTTCGCGAGCCTAGATCCCATACCGGTCAGTTTCTTTCCGCATTGACGGAGGTTCTTCCTGGTTCTTCCTGGTTCGGCGAAGGTTCTCCGGTAGGGGCTCTCCGGCGAAGGTTCCGGACGGGGGTTCCATCGGCGAAGACCCTTGGGCGGGGGCTCCGCCGGCGGAGGCTCAGAGGCGGCCGACCCTGCCTCATCGGACCGTCGGTTTCCGCTTCTCCGCTTCCGGGGACCGCCCGCGCGGGCGGTGTTCCCCCACCGCGGCTCCCGCCGTCCCGGTGATTCGTTTCCCTTTTCACGCCCGGCCCATTCCTTGAGGCCCGGCCGGGGCGTTGCTATGGTGCGCGGGAAAGCGGGGAATGGTGAAACGCGATTTCATCGGGGGACATTCGATGCGAATACCGCGAACAATGGCCGCGAAGGCGGGGAGAACGGGTCTCGCCCTGCTCGCGGCGGGGGTGACGGCCGCGGTCTGGTCCCAGGCCGCCTGGGCGGAGCAGGACGGGATCCGGAGCGGGAACCAGGGCCGGGAGCAGGGCCGGGAGTGGCGGGGACGGGGGCAGGAGCAGGGGGGACAGGGTTACGGCCAGGCGTCCGGACGCAACGTCAGGAACGCCAACAGCGGTAAGTGCCTGCTCGTGCGCGGGGACGCCGACGGCGCGAAGGCCGCGCAGTCGGCCTGCGCCGATTATCCCGACCAGAAGTGGCGCTTCATTCTTGAGGACGCCGATTCCAGATACAAGAGATATCGACTGGTGAATGCCAACAGCGGCAAATGTCTGCTCGTGCGCGGCCCGGAGAACACCCCCGCCCTGCAGTCCGCCTGCGGCGACTACGACGACCAGATATGGGAGGTCGTCTTCGCCAGGAACGGCTACTTCCAGCTGAGGAACCTCGCCAGCCAGCAGTGCCTGGTCGTGCGGGGGGACGAGGACGGCGCCCACCCGGTCCAGGCCGACTGCGACACCGCCTACACCGACCAGTTCTGGCGGGACGAGGACGGGTCCTCGCACTGAGCCCCGCGGCCGTGTCCCGTACCGGTGGCCCGGGAGGCGAACCGACTCGCCCCCCGGGCCACCGGGCCGTCAGGAGGCGGGACCGTCGTCGGTCCAGCCGGACTCCAGCACGACGTCGGAGTTCCACACCGTGCCCGGATCCGTCCCGGCCTGGAGGCCGCCCGGCCGTACCACGACCCTCTCGGTGGCCAGCGCCTGCCCGGTCCGCTCGTCGAAGACCAGGCGGGTGCGCAGGATTCCGTCGTCCCCGGCCGCGGCCTTGCCCATGGCCGACGCCTCCGGCTCGTCGATCGTGACCGCGGTGCCCGCGCGGCCCTCGGTGTCGACGACGTCCCGGGCGACCTCGATGGACGTGAGGCCGGCGAGCATCCTGAACGCCGCGCCGCGCACCTCGGGGGTGACGGGCATGTCGGCGATCAGTCCCGTCGTCACGGTGAACAGCCAGGCGTCCCGCGACATCGGGGTGCTCGACGACTCCGTGCCGTGCCCCCTGTAGGAGCGCAGCAGCCACGCCCTGAGGGCGTCCGGCTCGGACGGCAGGGCGCGCAGGTCCCGCACGCTGACGTTGCGGCCCAGCCAGAACACCTTGTCCCCGTCGGGCAGGGCGCTGCCCGGACCCTTCTGGACGGTCCCGGGCTCGGTGGGCAGCGACAGCTTCGCCCCCTTCTTGCCCGGCACCACGACCGGGATCTCGGCCGGGGATCCGGCCTCGCGCCACGCCGCCTCGTCCTCGGGGGTGGCGGGACGCGCGCCGAGCGACTGCGAGCTGCTGTGCTGCCGCTGCTCCGGGCCGGTGGCGGACGGGGTCCAGCTCTCGGTCCGCTCCCGGTCCGCGACGGTGTAGTCCGCGCCCTCGGCCCGGAACAGGGTCCGGCGCACCGACACCGTGTGCCACCAGGCGCCGGTCCCGTCCGGCCGGCGGGCGGCCCGGTGGGCGGCGGCCAGCAGCACGGTCCGCGCGGAGAGCCGGACCTGCCCGTCCCCTGCTGAGGACCGTGAGGACTGGGAAGAGTCCGGGGACGACGCGGCCTGCCCGGTCCGCGCGGCGGACGGCGGCGGCGCCGCACCGCCGGTTCCGGTGACCGTGACGGCCACCGCGGTCACCGCGGCGACGGCTCCGGCGAGGCCGAGCCCCCACACCGGCCTCGCGATCGCCCGCCTCCCCCGCCGCGCCTGTCCCGCGCCCCTGGGCTGCGTCATGGCGCGGGTGAGCTCCGCCGTCCGGGTGCGCTCGTCGACCGGGGTGTCCCCCAGGTGCGCGGGTCGGGCGGCTCGCAGTCTGTCGATGGGATCGTTCATGACAACTCCTCGCTGAGGTTCCTCACCCGGGGCCGCGGGCTCGCCGGGTTCTCCAGGGCCCGTCCGAGCCGTTTGCGCGCGCGGTGCAGCCGTACGCGGAAGGTCGCCTGGGAGCAGCCGACGACGCGGGCCGCGTCGCGCGGGGAGAGCCCCTGCCAGGCGACCAGGACCAGGATCTCCCGGTCGTCCTCGGGCAGCTCCGCCAGCGCGGCCAGCACGCCGAGGCGCTCGGCCACCTCGTCGGCGACGTCGGCCCGCCGTACGCCGTCCCCCGTCGCCGCGGTCCAGGACCGCAGCTCGGCGCCGAACGCCTCCCGCCGCGCCTCGGCCCGCACGGTGTCGCGCAGCACGTTGCGGGCCACTCCGAGGAGCCACGGCAGAGCCGGTTCCGGCACGTCCTCCAGCCGCCGCCAGGCGATCGCGAAGGTCTCGCTCACCACCTCGTCCGCCACCTGCCGCCCGGCGCGGCTGACCACGTAGGCCCACACGCGCTGCCGGCACTCGTCGTACATGCCGGTGAACCTGCGTGAATCATCCGTCAACGCCCGGCCCCTTCCGTCCCGGATGTTCTTCTGACACCGGGAAGTGGTCCGGGCCCGCCCGTTGTTACGGGGTGCCCCGGAGAATTTCACGGCCGCGCCGGACTCCGCGCGGGGACAGGCGCTCCGTGCCGCACCGGGACGCGGACTCCGCATCCGGGTACGGACTCCGCTCCGAGCCGGATTGTCGGACCGGGTCGATACCGTCGCGAGGGCCGGTGCCGTCCCGGACCGGCGCGGGCGCGGTCCGGCGCCCGTCCCCGCGAGCGAAGGACCCGCACGTGATGGCCGACCGCAAGTACGGCGTGCCCGCGCCCGAGACCCACTCGACCATCCGGTCGGAGGACTGGGACAGCGAGGACCTCTCGGGCCGGCGATACGAACGGGTCGCCTTCGTCGACGTGGACATGACCGAGGCGACGAGCCGGGGCGCGACGTTCCACGAGTGCGTCTTCCGCGACGTGCGGTTCAACGCCTCCGTCCACTCCGACAGCGCGTTCACCAACTGCGTCTTCAGGAAATGCGTGTTCTTCGACGCGACCTTCACCGGCTGCAAGCTGGTGGGCAGCGTGTTCGGCGACTGCTCCTTCAACCTCCTGAAGGTCGAGGGCGGCGACTGGTCGTTCGCCGGCCTCCCCGGGGCCGACCTGCGCGGGGTGACCTTCCGGGACGTACGGCTGCGCGAGGCCGATCTCACCAAGGCGCGCTGTGAGGGCGCGACGCTCCGGGACGCCGACCTGTCGGGCGCCTCGCTGCACAGCGCCGACCTCACCCGCGCCGACCTGCGGGGAAGCGACCTGTCGGCCGTCGACCCCCTCGTCGTCACGCTGAAGGACGCGGTCATCGACGTACGGCAGGCCGTCACGCTCGCCCTGGCCCTGGGCCTGCAGGTCCGCTCCGACTGACCCGCCCCGCCACCATCCCCGGCCCACCGCTCCGGCGGCACCGGCCCGATCCCGTACGGCCCGCTCAGGAGAGACTCCGGCCGGAACGGCCGATCCGGCACCATCGGCTTCTCAGCTCAACCGGAGTCCGGTGGTTCATCGGTATTCTCAGAGAAAAGGGCTGCGCGCCCGTTCCGTGGTGGAATCGGGCGCGCAGCCGGGACGTTCCCGGTTCGCCTATGTCTCGTTCAGGTGTGGTGCCGTGGATACTCCGCCTCACCCGGCACCGGGTCCTGCCGTCCGCCCGGGAGTGGGAAACGGGTTCGTCCCTGTCCGCGCGTGGTCACGCGCGGAGACGGTCTCAGTCGTCGTCCTCGTCGCCGTCGTCCTGGCGAGCGTGGTGGCCGTCGTCGAAGAAGTCCTGCAGGGCCAACGCCAGGAAGAACTCGTCGTCGTCGCCGTGGCCGTGGCCGGCGGCCACGGTGAGGCCCGTGTTCCCGGCGACCGGGGCCATGGACGTGGCCTGGGCCGGGACGGCGTAGGCACCGGCGAAAACGACTGCGCCGAGAGCGGCCGCGGCGAGCGACGCGGCGGTCTTGATTTCCATGCGATCCTCCGATTTCAGGAGGACAGATTCGTCCTCATGAGTTACCGACGTCCTAAGAATGCCCACCGTCGAATACCAAAAGAAACCGCAAAGCACTTATACTTCGGCAAAGCCAGGAAGAGGTATATAAATAAGAAGTGAATTGGACATTTCACCTTATTTCAGGGTTAATCATGCTCCGTGGGGAATGAAAGCCCGGCGCCCTCCGGTCACCGGGCCGGCTCCCGGGTCCGCGCCCCGCCGGGGAACGGATCGCAGACCTGGGGAAAAGATGGCCGGGCGCCTTCCGGGGCTGGGAACGCGGCGGGTTACGTTGGGGCGATGGACTCTGGTTTCGGGTACTTCGCCACGCACGACGCGGTCGGCCCCGACGTGATCGCCAGGCTGGTCGAGGAGCGCGGCCACCAGGCGCTGTTCTTCAGCGAGCACACCCACATCCCCGCGGGGGAGAAACTGCCGGAGCGGCCCGAGGGCGGCGAGCTGCCCCGCAAGTACTGGCACACCTACGACCCGTTCGTGGCGTGCACGGCGGCCGGGCTCGCCACCACGCGGCTGCGCGTGGGCACCGGGATCTGCCTGGTGCCACAGCACGACCCGATCGGCCTGGCCAAGACGGTGGCGAGCGTGGACGACCTCACCGGCGGGCGCTTCGAGTTCGGGATCGGGGCGGGGTGGAACGACCCGGAGATCCGCAACCACGGGGTGGACCCGGCGCGGCGCTTCGCGGTGATGAAGGACTACGTGCGGGCGATGCGGGAGATCTGGACGCATGACGCGGCCTCCTACGACGGAGAGTTCGTCTCCTTCGGCCCGATCTGGTCGTGGCCCAAGCCCGCGCAGCGCCCCTGCCCGCCGATCCTGGTGGGCGGCACCGGCCCCAAGGTCCTCGACCGGGTGCTCTCGTACGGCGACGCCTGGCTGCCGAACTACTCCCCGGGGATCCTGGACCGGGTGAAGGAGCTGTTCCGGCGGGCCGGCGACGCCGGGAAGAGCGTCGAGGTCGTCATGATGTCGGCGCCCGCCGACCCCGACGTGCTCCAGGCGATGGAGGAGGCCGGGGTCGGCCGGGCGATGGCGTGGCTGCCGTCGGCCGGGCTGGACCGCGTCCGGCGCGAGATGGACGCCTTCGAGACGGCGCTCGCGGAGGCCCGCGGCGAGTGAGGGCCCCGTCCGCCCCGCCCGGCCCGTGACGCGTGACGGGCCCGGGGCGGCCGGCCGCCGGGCGCGGCGCCCATGAGCGCGGGCACCGCGTGGGACTCCCGATGCCCGCGCGGGTCCCGGTGTGGCACGCTGTCCCGGACAGCGCACGCCAACACGGGATAAATCGCGAAATGACCGATAGGGACGCCACCGTCCAGGGCAGCGCCATGGACCTGCTGGAACGGATCGGCTCGGTGGTGCTCCCGGTGGGCATCGCGCTCTACGCCCTGCTCTACCTCGGCGTCCAGCAGATGTACGGGATCTTCAACATCAGCCCCGAGCAGGCGGGCATCGACCAGGCGACCATGTTCGGGCGCCTGGTGGGATCACTGATCCTGCTGATCCTTGGAGGCTCGCTGGTCCTGGGCGCGCTGGTGGCCCTCTGCTGGCTGATGAACAGGGCCACCCTGGGGCACGCGGCCAGGCTGGCCCGCGCCGTACGGGCGCGGCCGTGGGCGGCGGCGGCCCTGGGCGCGGTGTGGTGCGGCGCGACGTACTGGGGTTTCCTCGGCTACCTGGACCTCGACGAGGGCGCCGGGCTCGCCTCGGTCGTGCTGGTCGCCGCCGTCATCGGGGCCGTCTCCTTCCTGGTGCCGTTCCGGCTGCTGCGACGCCGCCCGGCGGGCCGGGCCGGGATGCGGGTGGTGATGGCCGCGTTCACCGGCATCGGGCTCGGCTTCGCGCTGATCGGACAGCTGGAGTCGGACGCGGAGGCGCTCGCCGCCACGGGGCGGGGGAGCATCGTGCTGAGCCTGGCCGGCTTCCAGGACCAGTGGGTGGTCGCCGCCGCCCCCGGCAAGGGGACTCCCCTGTACGGCGGGACGCCCCTGCTGCTGCTCGGTGAGCACGAGGGCACCTACGCGTTCTACGACTGCGCCCGGCGGGAGACCTTCCGCCGCCCGATGGACGAGACCGTACTCCGGCGGATCGAGCTGGAGCCTGACCACGACGAGGGCTTCACCTGCGGCACGCCCGCCCCCTCAGCCGATCAGGGCGGCTGAGCGCAGGAACTCCGCGACGGCGGAGGCGACGCCCCCGGGGTCGGCCGCGTAGACGAAGTGGTCGGTCTCCAGCTCCACGAGGCGGGTGCCGGGCCGCCGCTCGACCATGGCCCGCGCGTCCCCGGCGGAGATGACGCCGCCCCGGGTGGCGCGGATCACCAGGGCCGGGCAGGCGCCCGCCGTCCAGTCGGCCCAGTGGTCACCGCGGTTGGCCTGCTCGGATGCGTGGATGTCCTCGGGGTGGAACGGCAGGCGCCAGCTTCCGTCGGGGTTCTCCCGCAGGGCGTCGGCGAAGAACGGCGCGAAGTGGCCCATCCCCTCGATCATCGCCTCGCGGGTGGGCGCCTCGTACGGCAGGGAGAGTACGAAGGCCATCGGGTCGGGGCCACCGTCCAGGCCGAGCCGTACCGGCGCGTCGATGTTGACGAGCGCGGAGACCCGCTCGGGGTGGCGGGCGGCGAGCTGGTAGGCGTTGATGCCGCCCAGTGAATGGCCCAGGAGCACGGCGCGGTCGAGGCCGAGGTGGTCGAGCAGAGCGACGACGTCGGCGACGTACCCCTCGCGCGAGTAGTCGGACGCCCGGTCCGACTCGCCGTGCCCGCGCTGGTCGGGGGCGATGACCCGCCACTCCGGGGCCAGCGCGGCGGCCACCTCGGCGAAGCTCGCCCCCTCGGACATGTGGCCGTGCAGGGCGATGAGGGGACGGCCGGGGCCGCCGAAGTCGACGTAGGACAGGCGCCGCCCGTCGATGCGGAACCCGGCCCGGACAGGGGCGGTCGGCTGAGCTGTCGGCTGGGCTGTGGTCTGGGCGGCCGGCTGGGCGGTGGTCTGGTTCATGGCTGGCCCTCTCGCGGTCTCACGGTGTCGCGGTCACGCCCCGGTGGCGTGTGACCGGAACGCTACGCCGTTTTGCGCATTTGCGCAATGCATATGCCTAATGCATTTGCGCAACAACGGACCGCCAGATGGAGGGGAGGCCAGTAACATCCCGGCATGGGAAATCGCGAGGATCTGATCGCCGGCGCCCGGCGCTGCCTGGAGGAGAAGGGGTGGGCGCGGACCACCGTCCGCGACATCTCGGCCGCCGCCGGAGGGGTCAGCATGGCGGCCATCGGTTACCACTTCGGCTCCCGGGACGCGCTGCTCATCGCGGCGCTCATCGAGGCGATCGACGAGTGGGGCACCGAGACCGGGCGCACGCTCGCCGCCTACGGCGACACGGGCTCCTCCTCGACGGAGAACTACGAGGCCATGTGGACGCGGATCATCGAGTCGTTCACCGCCAGCCGGAGGCTGTGGCTGGCCAGCATCGAGGCGGCCCTGCAGGCGGAGCACTCCCCCGAGCTGCGGCGTCACCTGTCGGGAAGCCAGCAGGAGGGGCGTCGCGGGCTGACCGCGCTGCTGTCGGGGGTCCCGGAGGAGAAGATCGCCGACGCGGCGGCGCGCACGCTCGGCTCGGTGCAGATGGCGCTGCTCTCCGGCGTCATGGTGCAGTGGCTGATCGACCCGGAGAAGTCGCCGACCGGGCCGGAGGTGGTCGAAGGGCTGCGGGCACTGGTGGACGTCATCGGCCCGCCTCCGGCACCGGACCCGCCTCCGGCCCCGGCCTCGTGACCGGCCCCTCGATCACCTTCGGGGCCGCATGACGGGCCCCGGGACCGGACGACGGGCCGCGCGGCCAGACAGCCAGGCGGCCAGGCGGCCAGGCGGTCTGGCGGTCCGGCAGGCGGGGCGGTCTGGCGGTCCGGCAGGCGGGGCGGTCAGGCGGTCTGGTAGACGGGGTCGTAGGTGAGGCAGTCGGCCCCGCCCTGTCCCGCCCCGACGGCGATGCCGGGCGCCTGGCACTCGAACTGCTCGTTGTGCCGGCAGTCGGCCATCTTGCACGCGCCGACGCGGCCGGTGCCGGCCGGATCGCCGCCCTTGACCGAGTCGGTGAAGAAGGTGTCGCACCGCGCGTGCCGCCGGTCACCCACGGTGATCGCCAGCGCGTGGCATCCCTGGTCCCTGTTGTACGCGCAGTTCTCGGCCTGACATCGGTTCACGATGGGCATCTCCATCGGAAGTCCTCCTCGCACCCTCGAAGCATCACGCTGAGTAGAGGGTTCGTACCGAAAAGCGGTCTCCGCCAAGCCCGGTGCGGTCCCAAATCTTCGCCAGCCACCGTTCCGCCGCTCCGCCTCCCGTCCGGCCACCCCCGTCCGGCCGTCTCCCGTCCGGCCGTCTCCCGTCCGGCCGTCTCCCGTTCAGCCGCCTCCCGTCCGGTCAACTCCTGTTCAGTCGCCCCTGTCCGGCCGCTCCGCCCGACCCCCGGAGTACCGCTTTTCCCGGAAATATCGGTGGAGGCGTAACACCGCGCCGCACCCGGACAGGTGCAGGGTGACGAGTACCCGGCGAAAGGCGACAGCGTGGGTTCCCCTGACCCGAAGGGACGCTTCGAGGAGATCTACGAGGCGCACTATCCCGACCTGCTCGCCTACGTGCGGCGCCGTACCGGCTCCCCCGACGACGCCGCCGACGCGCTCGCCGAGACGTTCACCACGGCCTGGCGGCGGATGCGCGACATCCCCGACGGCCACGACGCGAAGCTCTGGCTGTACGGGGTGGCCCGGCGGGTCCTGGCCAACCGGCGGCGCGAGGAGACCCGGCGGTCCGCGCTGGCCGTACGGCTCCGCGCCGAGCTGACCGTCTGGGCCGAGGACCTCGTGGAGGACGACGCCGTCGGCGTACGCCAGGCGTTCATGCGCCTGCGCCCCGAGGACCGGGAGCTGCTCGCCCTTGCCAGCTGGGAGGGCCTGAGCGGTGAGGAGATCGCGAAGGTGCTGGGATGCTCGCACGGCGCGGTGCGGCTGCGGCTGCACCGGGCCCGCAGACGGCTCGCCAGGGAGCTGCACGCGGCCGGGTTCGACGTGACCAGGTACGGCTCGCGCGCGGTCGCGCTGGTGAGAGGGAGGATCTGATGCCCGACATCGACCGTCTCGTCGCCGGGATCGCCCCCGACCCCGGACCCGGCATGACCCCCGGCGCCAGGGAGCTGCTGGACGAGATCACCGCCATGCCGGTCCCCGCCGCCGGAGGGCTCCGCCGTCGCCTCTCCACGGGCGTACACCGCCCGCGCGTCACCGCCCCCCGCGGCCCCTCACGGCTCCCCCGGCGGTCCGCCATGCCGCTCGTTGCCGGGATCGCCGCGGCCGTGACGATGCTGAGCTGGGCGCTTCCCGGCCTGTTCGGCACCGCCCCGGCCTCCGCCACCCTCGACATCAAGCAGGAGGGCGACCACTACGTCATCACGGTCAAGGACCTCTACGCCGACCCGGGGATGTACGAGCGCGAGCTCAAGGCCCGCGGACTGGACATCACGCTCATGCTCGTACCGACGTCTCCGAGCCTGGTCGGCCAGATGGTCGTGCTCAACGGGGGACACGAGGGGATACGGCAGGGGCGGGTCATCCCCGAGCAGGACGCCATCAAGACCATCGACGCTCCGGGGGACTGCGTCCGGTTCGCGGGCTGTTCGATCGGTCTGAGGGTGCCGGTGGGGTTCAGGGAGAAAGGCGAGATCTTCCTCGGCCGGAACGCCCGTCCCGGCGAGACCTACAAGATGCCGCCCGGCATCGACATGCCCGGCGAGCCGCTTCACTGCGTGGACTACGTCAACAGGAGCGTCGACGAGGTGCGGGCGATGCTGCGGGCACGCGGCGTGGAGCCGGAGTTCACCCACTACGGCGCCGAACGGGGCGAGAAGACCTCGACGCCGGGCGACTGGTACGTCCACGACGGCGTCATGAGCGCCGAGGGCAGGGCGCGCGTACTGGCCGTCCCCACACCGAACGGCGCTCCCCGCCCGATGGACGCCCGCTGCCCCGAGGGCTCCTGAGCCGGCCGCCCGAAGCACTCCGGCCTCCTGAAGGGCTTCCTGAAGGCGGGGCCTCCGGCGGACCGGTCCCTCCCCTCTCCCGGACGCGTTCCCGGCGGGTGAGCGGACCGGTCTCCGCCCCCGGTCCCTGCCTGGCCGCCGCACTCGCCGTACGGGAGGCGGCGGAGGTCATTCGGCGACGGGTGCGGCGGTGACCTCTCCCCGCGTGGCCGTTCCGGGCGTGTTCTCCGCCGGCACGGCCGTCGGGGACCCCGCCTCCTCGGGGCCCGCTTCGGAGTCTGCGGCTCCGGAATCGGCTTCGGGGCCGGCGAGCATGGACTGCGGGATGAGGACGATCGCGACGGTGCCGCCGAAGGGTGAACGGCTGAGCGTGACCCTGATGCCGTGGCGGGCGGCGAGATGGCCGACCACGAACAGACCGAGCTGCTCGCCGTCGACGGTGTCGAACCGGGGCGGGTGGGACAGGCGCTCGTTGATCTCGGTGATCTCGTTCGAGGGAAGGCCGAGCCCGCGGTCCTCGATCTCGATCGCGAAACCCCAGCCGACCGCCTCGCCCCGGACGTCCACCCGGGTGGTCGGCGGGGAGAACACGGTCGCGTTCTCCAGCAGCTCGGCCAGCAGGTGGGTGACGTCGGCCGTGGCCGACCCGGCCAGCCTGACGTCCGGCATGGGCTGCACCTCGATCCGCCGGTACTCCTCGACCTCGGCCACGGCCCCGCGGACCACGTCCACGAAGGAGACGGGGTGACGCCAGGAGCGTCCGACCGTCGCCCCCGACAGGATGACCAGTCCCTCGGCCTGCCTGCGCATGCGGGTGGTGAGGTGGTCCAGCCGGTAGAGGTCGTCCAGCGTTTCGGGCCGGGTGGCCTTGCGCTGCATGGCGTCGAGCTGGGAGAGCTGGCGGTGGACCAGCGACTGGGTGCGTCTGGCCAGGTTGCGGAAGACCCGGTTGAAGCCGTGGCGGAGCTTCGCCTCCGCCACGGCCGACTCGACGGCCGTCCGCTGGACGCTGGCGAACGCCCGGCCGACGTCGACGATCTCCACCGTGGTTCCGCCGGTGGAGATGGCCGGGGCGTCGGCCTCCACGTCCACCGACTCACCGGCGCGCAGCCGTTCGACGACCCGCGGCAGCCGTACCTCGGCCAGCTCGACGGCGGCCCGGCGCAGGCCGCCCAGCTCCGCGGCGAGGCCGCGGCCCAGGCGCGCGGACAGCACCACGGCGCCGATGATCGCGGCGAGGCCCAGCCCTCCGGCCAGGACGATCCGCAGGATGATCCCGCCGGCGGCGTCGTCCGCGCGCTCGTTCAGCGCCCCCGACTGGGTGATCACGAGCCGGTCGAGCTCGTCGCCGACCGCGGTGACCGAGGAGGGCCAGGCGCCGGAGTCCCTGGGGAGCTTGGACGTGTCGACGATCTCGTCCTCCAGGCCGGTCAGCCGGCGGTGGACGGCGGAGTCGAGCAGCGTCTGGAACGGGGCGCGCAGCTCGTCGTCCAGGGTCGACGTGCCCTCGACGAGCAGCAGCCGCCGGTTGGGGGCGAACGCCTCGATCGCCTCGTACTCGTCATGGGCCAGTGTTCCCGTACGGATCGCGCCGGAGACCAGCGCGTCCTCCCGGGAGATGAGGTCGCGCGCGTGCGCGATCCGCTGGAGCCCGACGGCCTGCCGGTAGAGCTCGACCTCGGAGATGGTGACGAGCTTGTCCTGGAGCCGGTAGACCGCGTCGACGATCCGGCTGAACGCCTGAACGGCTTCCAGCCGGTCGGAGGCCCCGGCGTCGACGTCGCGGCGGACGGAACGCAGTTTCTCGGTCTCGGTGACGACCCGGTCGATCGCCGCGGCCAGTTCGGGCGTGGTGACCGCGTCGGCCTCCTGGGAGGTGGCCCGCAGGCGGAAGTCGGTGACGGCCTTGTCGGTCCGCCGGCGGACGTCGGTCAGCGTCCCGGGGCGGGGGGTGGCGGTGCTGAGCACGATGGCGGAGAACCTGCGCTCGTTCTGCACGCGTATGACCAGCTCGGTGGCGGGTTCGGAGATCTGTTCGTACAGGGTGGTGGCTTCGCGCAGGGTGAAGAAGTCGCCGACGACGTGGCCGGTGACGAACGTCCAGAGCGCGATGAGCGCCACGATGGGCAGGCTCAGCAGCGAGTAGAGCTTGAAGCGGATGGTCTGGGATGCCATGTCACCACGCCCGGAATATGAGCAGATACAGAGAAAAATCGGAAATTGACATCAGCCGGCGCCCGCCGGCTGGAAATCCGTGACCCCGGCGTCCGCCGCCCCGGAACCCACCGCCCCGGAACCCGCGGATCCGTGAACCGCCGGCCCGTGACCGGCCGGCCCGTGAACCGCCGGCCCGTGAACCGCCGATCCGTGAACCGCCGGTCCGTGATCGGCCGATCCGGAACGCGCCGCGTCCCAGAGCGTCGCGCCGCCGACGACCGTGGCGACGCAGCGGCCCGCCCCCTCCTCCACCAGCGCCCGGTACGGCTCCCGCCCGGCGGCGACGTCGAAGACCGCGAAGTCTGCCGGGCCGCCCGCGGAGAGCCCCCCGGTGATCCCCAGGGCGCGGGCGCCGCCCAGCGTCGCGGCCTCGACGAGCCGCCGGTCCAGGTCACCGGCCCGGTAGCCCTGCCGTACCGCGAGGTCGCGCAGCGCCGCCACGTCGTGGAGCAGGTCCAGTGAGGGGGAGGACGCCAGCGAGTCCGTGCCGACCGCGATCGGGTTGCCCTCGGTGAGCAGGGCGGCCACGTCGGGCCCCTCCTCGCCGAGCGTCCGGTTGGAGCGCGGGCAGAGCGCGACGGCGGTGCCGCGCCCGCGGAGCAGCGCCCGGTCGGCGGCGTCGAGATGGACGCCGTGCGCGACGTGGCAGTCCGGTCCGAGCATGCCGAGCGCGTCCAGGAAGGCGGCCGGCCCGAGCCCGGTGCCGCCCTCACGCAGGATCGCGAAGTCGAACCCCAGCTCCCGCACCATCCGCGCCAGCGGCCCGGTCCCGGAGACCGTGTACTCCCGTTCGTGCCTTCCCTCGGCGAGGTGGACGTGCAGGCGCATGCCCCGGGAGCGGGCGAGCCGGGTCACGTCCCGCAGCGTCCCGGTGTCGAGGGTGTAGGGCGCGTGCGGGGACACCCCCAGCGGCGGACCGGCCGCGTCGAGCAGGGCGGTGAACCGCTCGCGCCCCGACGCGGCCCAGTCGGCGTCGGTGTCGCCGAGGGTCTCCAGGTACGGCAGGCCGCCCAGCCCCGCGTCGCGCAACGCGTGCGCCGCCGCGAGGTCGGTGACGACGTCGGCCGCCGAGGTGGTGCCGGACCGCAGCAGCCATCGGGCGCCGTCCCGCGCGGCGGCGGCCCAGCCGGCCGGTCCGGCGCAGGCCGCGCCGGAGGCCCCGGGCTCCGGGACGGGAGAGGCGGCGGGAGGATCCGCAGAGGTCAAGGAGGTCGAGGAGGCCGAGGAGGTCGAGGAGAGGGCGTGGTAGACCTCGTCGAAGGCCGTGGACCATTCCTCGAAGGAGGCGTGGGCGCGCCGCCCCACCTCGGCCATGTGCGTGTACTGCAGGTGGGTGTGCGCGTTGACCAGCCCGGCGACGAGCATCCCCTCCCAGCGGGTCTCCGCCTCACCGGGCCACGCGGCCAGGATCTCCCGGCGCGGGCCGAGCGCGGCGACGCGGCCGTGCCGTACGACCAGGGCGCCGTCGCGGACGAAGGGGGCGCTGACCGGGAGGACCAGCGGCGCGGAGTGGATCACGGAATCCACACCTCGCCGAACGGTCCCCACACCTTGGCGGCGGTCATCACCGCGGCGAGCGCGGCGAAGGCGGCCAGGACCAGGCGGTCCGCGCGGTCGAATCCGAGCTCGCGCATCCAGGTGCGGTGCTTGGCGCCGAAACCGCGCAGGTCCATGGCGTTGACGGTGTCCTCGGCGTCGACGAGGGCGTTCACCGTCACCGGGACGACGATCGGCCGCAGCGAGGCGAGCTTCCTGATCGGGTTGCGGCTGCGGCTGTGGTCGTAGCCGCGCACCCGCTGGGCGTCGATGGTCTCCCGGATCGCGACGGCGGTGGACGGCAGGAAACGGAACGTCAGGTCCACGCCGTAGGCGAGGCGCTGTGACAGCCGGAGCCGGGCGAAGGCGACGCCGAAGTCGGTGGGGGCGATGGCGAAGGCCACGGGGAAGCCGACCGCGGCCAGCGAGCCGTAGCGGACGAGCAGGTCGGCCGCGTAGGACAGCGTGACCACGCGGACCTCGGTCCCGGTGATCGGCATGGCGAACAGCGCCTCCCCCGCCCCTGACCGGGTGTCCGCGGGGGTGAAGACGCTGTTCACCAGCACCAGCATCGTGGTGAAGAACAGCACGAAGAACCAGTTGGCCCTGACCTCGCGCCACGGGATGCGCGCGGCGCGGTAGTAGACCAGGGCCACCGCGGCGCACAGGAGCATGCCCCGCAGGTCCGCGATGTTCGCCACCGCCACGAGATAGAGCACCGGCACCAGCAGGAGCACGCGCGGATCACGCCGCGCGAGGAAGGAGCCCGCACCCAGATACCGTGGCGTGACGTCCATCGGCTAGCGCCCGGCCCGCTTGGCGAGCGGCTCCCAGGCGGCGTCCAGCGCCGGGGTCAGGATGACGACCGCGAGGCCGTTGGTCAGCAGTGCGGGCAGGTAGTTGGAGAAGAGGAACGTGTCGAAGCTCGTGTTCGCGATCAGGAACATGTCGGTGATCACGAACAGCAGGCCGATCGCCGTCGCGGCGAGCGCGCCCAGGGCGGTGACCACGATCCGGACGAACTCGTTCGCGATCGGCGGGATCGCGGCGAAGATCAGCCCGGCCACCGCGCCGACCAGGCCGTTGGCCACGCTCCAGTTCCAGTACGTGAGGCCGCCGCCCTGGATGAGGTCGATGATGAGGTTTCCGACGAAGCCGGTGAAGAAGCCCGCGATGACGCCGAACCGCTTGCCGAAGAACGGCACCAGGGCGAACGCGGGCCGTACGGCGACGTTCTGGGTGCCGGGGATGACGATGCTGATCAGACCGAGCACGGCGTAGAGCGCCGCGCCGACGGCGCCGAACACGACCGTTCTGGAGTTGACCGCCCACTGCGACGAGCGCGGTGGCAGTGCCTCGGTGCTCATGGGTGTGTGCTTCCTTCCTGGTGGGGGGTGAGGCGCGCGAGATCGAACGGGTGAGGGACCGCTTCCCCGTCCCGGACGCGGTCGCGGACGGCCCGGACCAGGCTCGTCTCCCGGAGTCCGGCACGCGACCACAGTCCGGAGTCCCCGGCGAGCGCCGCGGGGGCGGCGTCGGCGACGATCCGGCCCTCGTCGACCACGACGACGCGGTCGGCGGAGGTCAGTGCCAGGTCGACGTCGTGGGTGATGAAGTAGACGCTCTCGGCGGCGTCCAAGACCCGCGTCATGAACCGCGTGGTGCTGAGCAGGTCCTGCCCGGCGGTCGGCTCGTCGAGGATGAGCGTGCGGGGCCGCATGGCCAGGGCCAGGGCGACGGTGAGACGGCGTTGCTGGCCGAACGAGAGGGTGCGCGGCGCGCGTTCCATGACGTCGGCCTCGTCGTCGAGGAGCATGGCGCGCAGCACCTCCCGTGAGACCCGCTCGATCTCCTCGGCGGACCGGCCCAGGTTGCGCGGGCCGAACGCCAGCTCGTCGCGGACCGTCGCGCAGAACAGCGCCTGCCCGGGGTTCTGGAACACGTAGCCGAAGGTTGTCGCCAGTTCCAGCGTCGACCGCTCGGTGACCGGCGCGCCGTCCACCGTGACGTCGCCGCGCAGCGGTTCCAGGAGCCGTACGGCGGCGCGCAGCAGGGTGGACTTGCCCGCCCCGTTGCGTCCGAGGATCGCGACCCGCTCACGCGGTCCGAGCGCCAGGTCCACGCCGTCGAGCACGGTCCGCGCGCCGTATCCGAGGGCCGCGCCCCGGTAGCCGAGCCGCGCGGCCTCCCCGTCCGGCGCGGAGCCGGGCGCCGTGGTCCCGCGGCCGGGCCCATGACCGGGCGTGTGACCGGGCGTGTGACCGGAAGCCGCGGTCTCCCGGCCCGGGAGGGCCGGCGCGGCGGGCAGTTCGGCGGCGCGGGCCACCAGCGTTCCGAAGGGCAGCTTCACGTGCTCCACTGGCGCGGTGGCCAGGAAACCGGGCACGTCACCCGAGTACCGGACACGTCCTTCCGCGAGGTAGAGGACCCGGCTGGGCGCGAAGCGGAGGATCTCCTCGACCCGGTGCTCGACGACCAGCGCGGCGCCGCCGTCGTCGACGAACCGGCGCAGCTCCCGCATCAGCCGCAGGCTCGCCTCCGTGTCGAGGTTGGCCAGCGGCTCGTCCACCAGGATCACCCGGGGCCGCATCACCAGGACCCCGGCGAAGGCGACCATCTGCAGCTCACCGCCGCTCAGCTCGGCGGTGGGCCTGCCGAGCAGGTGCCGGATGCCCACCCGCTCGGTGACCTCCGCGATGCGGCGGCGGATCTCGGGCCTGGGCAGGCCCAGGTTCTCCGGGCCGAAGGCCAGCTCGGCGTCGACGACGGTGCCGACGATCTGCTTGCGCGGGTCCTGCAGCAGCGTGCCGACGACGGTGGACAGCTCCCTGACGCTCTGCGCGGCCACCGGCCGTCCGCCGACCACGACGTCGCCGGTGACCTCGGCCCGGTAGGCGTGCGGGATGAGCCCGTTGAGCAGCCGCAGCAGCGTGCTCTTCCCGCCGCCCGAGGGACCGCTGACCAGGGTCAGGTCCCCCGGGCCCACGGCGAGGTCCACCTCGGAGAGCACCTCCTGGCCGGTGGAGCGGTAGCGGACCGAGGCGCCCGCGACCTCGACGATCACAGGCCCTTCCCCAGGAAGTCCCGCTGGGACGCGGACGGCTCGTCGAGGGCGACGCCCAGCGCGCACAGTTTGGCGCGGGCGATCCGCTCGTCGAGCTCCTCCGGCACGGGGTGGACGGCCGGCTCCAGCGCGGGACCGTACGCCAGCAGGTGTTCCAGGGCGAGCGCCTGAACCGACAGCGACAGATCCATGATCTCGATCGGGTTCCCCTCCGCAGCGGCGCAGTTCACGCACTCCCCGTCCGCGAGCACGGTCACGCCCGGCGGCGTCTCCGCCACCTCGACCTCATCCGGCACTCCCCCGGCGACCGCGACCACCGTGCCGGGCCGCATCGCCCGCAGGTGCCCGCCGGTGATCGTGCGCGCGACACCGGTCGCGGAGAACACCAGGTCGGCCTGCGCGCACGCCTCCGTCAGCGGGAGGACCTCGTGGCCGTCGTGGTGGGCGCGGAGCGCGGCGAACGGGTCCACCTCGGACACCAGGACGCGGGCTCCGAGCGCGCGGGCGTAGCGGGCCACGCCCTGGCCGACGTGGCCGTAGCCCGCCACCGCGCAGACCGACCCGGCGAGCCGGAGCCCGGTCAGGTCCGCCGCGGCCATCACGCACGACTGGCCGGTCCCGTGGACGTTGTCGAACAGGTACTTCGAGCGGGCGTCGTTCACGGCCAGCACGGGTATCCGCAGTTCGCCCCGGGCCGCCATCACCCGCAGGGGGCGCAGGCCGCTGGTGGTCTCCTCGGCCGCCCCGGCGAGGTTCCCGACCAGGTCCTCGGCATGGGCCAGCCGTACGACGCGGGAACCGTCGTCGGCCAGGGCGTCAGGTCCGGCGCGGAGCACGCGCCGGGCGAAGCCGAGGTCCTGGGCGGGCGAGGCGTCGGAACGCGCGAGTACGGAGATCCCCTCGGCGGCCAGGGCCGCCGCCACCTCGTCGTCGGTCTCGCCCGCCGCGCAGGTCACGATCACCTCGGCCCCGGCTCCGGCGAGGGCCAGCGCCAGGTTCGCTGTCTTGGGCTCCAGCACGAGCACCAGGCCGATCCGGCGGCCGGTGAGATCGAGCCGCCCGGTGACCGCGTCCAGCACCGGCATGAACCGCCGGGCCCAGGCGATCCGGTCCGCCCCGCGTGCCGCCAGGGAGGCGTCCCTGATGTCGGTCAGCACGCCATGTCCAGCACGAACACCTCGCGGGCGGGGTCGAGGCGGTAGGCGGTGACGCCGTCGCGGACGCGCGTCCCCCGGAGTCCGGGCGGGATGCCGGTCGCCGCGGCGGGGGTTCCGGTTCCGTCCGCCTGCCGGGTTCCGGCCTCGTCCGCCTGCCGGGTTTCGATCCCGTCCGCCTGCCGGGTTCCGGTTCCGTCCGAACGTCCCCCGGCGGAGACGCTCCCGACGGCCTCTCCGGTGCCGGGAGGCGGGCCGGCGAGGACCAGGATCGTCCCGTCGCGTAACAGGGAGAGGTGCCGCTCACCGGCTCCGATCACCATGTCGGCGACGGCCACGGCCTCCTCCTCCGGCAGGACCCGATGGCCGTCGAGGGCGGCCGCCGGGTCGGTGAGGAGGGTCTGCGCGCCCATCGCGCGGAGGCACGCGGCCAGTTCCGGCTCCCGCCCGAGGACGGCCACGCGCCTGCCCGCCATCAGGAGATTGGTGAGCCGGAGGATGGTCTGGATCGCGGTCTGCGCCGTGCGATGCCCGTCGATCATCTTCCCGGTCCCTGATCAGATCTTTCGCAAGATCCGATTAAAGGGGAGAGCCGAGGGCGGTGACAATGCTCTTTCCCTTATTTCAGGATTTTTCCCTGAAAAAGATCAATTCGGCAACGCGCAGGTCACCGCCCGGTGTCGCCCGGCCCCGTTCCCGATGGAGTTCCCGGCGGAGACGTCCCGCGATGCACGGGCGACCTGGAGGTTCGCGATCCCTCCCCCTCCACGGTCGCCGATCCGGTGTTCCCCGGCGGGAGGTGACCGGCGTCCGGCGGGCGTTCGGGGGCCGTCGCCCCCACCGGGCCCGTGCCCGCGCCCGGATCAAGCAGTGATCATGAATGCCAGGCCGAGCAGCACGATGACGGGGATCAGCCACACCACGGCTTCGACTGCGAACTCCTTGTACACGGCTGATTTCTCCTTTTAGGTTCTGCTCAATGCCTGGTTCCGGTCATGCGAAGCATATTCGCCCGTCAGGACGACGCCGTACCGGACCCGGACCGGCCCGGCCCCCGGGGACGCCCCGCATAGTCCGCCGACGGCCGGGTACGGCCAGCACAACCGTCGGCGGCAGGGTGCGGCCCGGCCGGGACGACGGGGTCCGATGCGGAAAACGGGAAGGGCCGGGACCGCGGCGACGCACGGCGCGGCGCCGGGAACGGCCCCTCGGCCGCCGGACCACATGACGAGAAGACACCGAGCTGGTAGGAGGATCCATGACGATGAAGAGCGCGGGCGAGGAGCAGGTGAACATCGTCGATGAGCGGCTCTATCTCGGCACGGGCTTCGCCGACGACGAGCGTCCCGGCATCGTGGAACGGTTCACCCCGCTGGAGAAGCGGCTGCGCTCCCATCCCCTCGGCTCGGTGGATCTGCTGCTGAACGTCAAGAACCGCGACCGGGCCGAGCAGAAGGTCACCCTCGAGTGCCGGCTGGCGGGCACCGACCCGCTGGTGGCCACCTCGGGCGAGGAGGACATGACCTCGGCGCTGAACGAGGTCCGCGACGACCTCATCCAGCAGCTCGACAAGCTCAAGACCAAGCGCGACCCCCGTCACCAGCAGCGCCGCCCCTGACGCCGCCGATGGAGCCGGCTCCGGTCAGAGGCCGGAGCCGCCGGTGGCGTCGAGGGTGGAGCCGGTGACCCAGCGGGCGTCGTCGGAGGCGACGAAGGCCACCACGTCGGCGACGTCCTCGGGCGTGCCGACCCGGCCCAGGGCGGCGTGGCTCGCCGCGAACGCCTCGGCCTCGGGGTCGCCGCGCAGCCAGTCGGCGTTGATGTCGGTGTCGACGAACCCGGGGGCGACCGAGTTCACCGTGATCCCGCGCGGCCCGAGCTGCTTGGCGAGGGCCTGGCCCATCACCTCGATCGCCGCCTTGGTCCCGGAGTAGGCGATGGTCCCGGGGAAGGCGATCCTGACCACCCCCGAGGTGATGTTGACGATGCGCCCGCCGTCCCGCATGAGCGGGAGCGCCCGCTGGACGATGAAGAGCGGCGCCTTGACGTTCACCGCGTAGACCCTGTCGTACAGCTCGGGCGTGAGCTCCTCGATCGGGACCGAGGCGTTGATCCCGGCGTTGTTGACCAGGATGTCCAGCCCGTCGATCTCCGGTTCCAGCGCGGCGAAGAGCGTGTCCACGTCGCCGGGCACGCCCAGCTCGGCCCGTACGGCGAAGGCCCGGCCCCCGGCCCCGGTGATGTCCGCGACCGTCTCCTTCGCCGCCGCCTCGTCCCTGGCGTAGTGGACGGCCACCCGCACGCCGTCCCGTCCCAGCCGCAGCGCGATCGCCCGGCCGATCCCCCGGCTCGCACCCGTCACCAGAGCTGTCCTCATGTCGCCCTCCTCGTTTCTGTAGCGCTCGATACAGAAAGAACCGTAACACGATTCTTTAACGGTCGCTACACTTGGGGCATGGGAAGGCAACGCGAGTTCGACCGGGACGCGGCGCTGGAGAGCGCGCTGCTGGAGTTCTGGCGGCACGGCTACGAGGCGACCTCGATCGCCTCGCTCACCGCGGCCATGGGCATCCGCCCGCCCAGCCTGTACGCCGCCTTCGGCGACAAGCGGCGGCTGTTCGACGAGGTGGTCGAGCGCTACCAGCGCACCCACGGCGCCTTCACGTCGCGGGCGCTGCGCGAGGAGGCGACCGGCCGGGCCGCGATCGCCCGGTTCCTCCGCACGGCCGCCGCGGAGTACACCGACCCGTCCCACCCGCCCGGCTGCCTGGTGATCAGCGCGGCGGTCAACTGCGGGCCGGGGTCGGCGGAGGTGGAGGGGGACATGCGCCGCCTCAGGGAGGCGGGCAAGGCGGCGATCGCCGAGCGAATCGCCGGGGACGTCGCGGCGGGCCGGCTCCCGGCGGACACCGACGTCGGCGCGCTGACGACCTTCTACGCCGGCGTCCTCCAGGGCATGTCCACCCAGGCCCGCGACGGCGCCGGCCGCGAGGAGCTGGAACGCGTCGCCGACCTCGCCATGCTCGCCTGGCCCCCGGAAGGCCGTGACCCGGACGCCCGGTGATCCCAGGCGGGCGTCCGGGCCGGGGTCACCGGTTCTTGGCCGAACTGTCCTCCGGCGCCGCGTCGCGCGGAGTGGCGCGGAGCCAGCGCGTGCCGTACGGCTCCAGCGTGAACGCGAGCTTGCCGCTCTTGGGGAGGTCGTGCGTGCCGTCCACCAGCAGGTCGACGAGCGTGTCGCAGTGGTCGAGACCCTCCAGGACGAGCTCCACGTTCGCCTCGCGGCCCGCGAAGTTGTGCACCGCGATCACGGCTCCGCCCTCGGCGTCGGCCCGGTGGGCCAGCACGGCGGCGTCGTCCCCGGTGTCCAGCACCTCGTAGTCGCCCCAGGCCAGCTCGGGGCACTCCCGGTAGCGCTCGATCAGCAACATGATCCACCTGAGCAGCGAGTCGGGGTCGCGGCGCTGGTCGCTCACATTGACGTTCCGCGGGCCGAACTTCCCGGTGGGCGAGGGGACCGAGACCTTCGGGTCGGGTGAGAAGCCGCCGGAGGGAGACCACTGCATCGGGATCCGGACGGCCATCCGGCCCTCGCCCTTCAGGTTCTCGCCGAGACCGATCTCCTCGCCGTAGAAGAGCACCGGAGTGCCCGGCAGGGAGAACAGCACGCTGTAGGCCAGCTTGAGCCGGCGCGGGTCCCCGTCGAGCATCGGCGGCAGGCGGCGGCGGAGCCCCCGGTCGTACACCTGCATGTCCTTCGTGGGGCCGAAGGCGTCGAAGACCTCCTGTTTCTCGGCCTCGGTGAGCTTGTCCAGGGTCAGCTCGTCGTGGTTGCGGACGAACATGGCCCACTGGGAGTCGTCCGGTTCCTTGGGCCGCTCGCGCAGGGCGGCCGCCAGCGCCCGGGGGTCCTGGCGGGCCATCGACAGGTGGAACCGCTGCATGGCGATGAAGTCGAAGCACATGGTGACCTCGTCGCCGTTGCCGTCGCCGAAGTACCTCATCAGGTCGGGGTAGGGCAGGTTCACCTCGCCGAGCAGGATCGAGGTGCCGTCGCGGCGGTTCATGAACGCCCGCAGGTCGGCGAGGAACTCGTGCGGGTCGCCGGAGATGTCCTCGATCAGGAACGGCACCGCGTCCACCCGGAACCCGGACAGCCCCAGCTCCATCCAGAAGCCGAGGATGCGGGCGATCTCGTCGCGCACCTCGGGGTTGGCGGTGTTCAGGTCGGGCTGGAAGCGGTAGAAGCTGTGGTAGTAGTACTGCCCGGTCTTCTTGTCGAGCTCCCAGAGGCTGTCCTCCTTGTCGGGGAAGACGATCGCCTTGGGATCGAACTCCTGGGGCTCGTCACGCCAGATGTACCAGTCCCGCTTGGCCGAGTCGCGGCTGGAGCGGGCCTCCTTGAACCAGGGGTGCTGGTCGGATGTGTGGTTGACCACCAGGTCGGCGATCACCCGGATCCCCCGGTCCCTGGCCGTGCGCATGAACTCCACGAAGTCGCCCAGGGTGCCGAGCCGGGGGTCCACCGAGTAGAAGTCGGTGATGTCGTAGCCGTCGTCGCGGTCCTCGGTCGGGTAGAACGGCATCAGCCAGATGCAGGTCACCCCGAGCCGGGAGAGATGGTCGACCTCCTGGGCGAGCCCCCGGAAATCGCCGATGCCGTCACCGTTGCCGTCCTTGTAGGTCTCGACGTCAAGGCAGTAGACGACGGCGTTCTTCCACCAGAGGTCGGCTGTGTAGGTCATTCGCATGCATCCGCACTACCCTCGCTTGGCCCTTTCATGAGGGAAGCGCGGGACCGCGGAGCACGGTCCCGCCCGGAGGGCGCCGGCCACGGGGTACGGCCCCGCACGGGAAAGCCGGGGACCCGGGTCCGCACGGGAAAGGCGCGGGCCGTGAAGCCCGCGCCTTCCTGTTCGTCCGGTACCCGCCCGCTCCGCCGAAGCGCCGGTCACATGTGCGACCCGTCGGCCGGAGGGCCCTTCGCGGGGCCCTCCGGCGTCTCTCACGACCGGCGGACCGGGATGATCCCGCTCAGGACGGCGGGATCAGCACAGCGGGACGATCGTGGTGGTGCAGACCGCGCCGATCGGGTAGGCACGGACGACCCCTACGACGGGACGGGTGTAGATCACCGGCCGGGTGTACACCAGCGGCCTCGGATAGACGACCTGCTTGGGCGGGTAGACCACGGTCACGCGCCCCCCAGGTCCCTGCGGACCGGACACACCGGGCGTTCCGGCGGGCCCGGGCGGGCCCTGCGGACCCTCGGGTCCGGGCGGACCCTGCGGACCCTCGGGTCCGGGCGGACCCTGGGGACCTTCCGGACCGATGTCGCCCTGGGGGCCGACCGGACCCTGCGGACCGATCGGGCCGATGTCGCCCTGGGGGCCGATCGGTCCCTGCGGACCGGCGGGACCGGGCTCACCGGGCAGACCCGGCAGCCCCTGCGGGCCTTCCGGACCCTGCGGACCGGCCGGGCCAGGCTCACCCTGCGGGCCGGGCAGACCGGGCTCACCCTGCGGACCCGTCATGCCCATCGGACCCATCGGGCCTTCCGGACCCTGCGGACCGGCGGGACCGGGCTCACCCGGAGCACCGGGCAGACCGGGCTCACCCTGCGGGCCGGCCGGACCGGTGTCACCCGCCGGACCCTGCGGACCCGCCGGACCGGGCTCACCCGGCGCACCCGGCAGACCGGGCTCACCCTGCGGACCCGTCATACCCATCGGACCCATCGGGCCCTCCGGACCCTGCGGACCGGCCGGACCCGTGTCACCCGCCGGACCCTGCGGACCCGCCGGACCGACATCACCGGGCAGACCCTGCGGACCAGCCGGACCAACCGGGCCCTCCGGACCCTGCGGACCAGCCGGACCGGGCTCACCCGGCGCACCGGGCAGACCGGGCTCACCCTGCGGACCCGTCATGCCCATCGGACCCATCGGGCCCTCGGGGCCGGCGGGGCCGGCCGGGCCGGGGAGACCGGGCTCGCCCTGCGGACCCGGAAGTCCGGGCAGACCCTCCGGTCCGGGCTCGCCCTGCGCACCCTGCGGGCCTTCCGGACCCTGCGGACCGGCCGGACCCTGCGGACCGACGCCGCCCTGCGGACCGACCGCACCCGCCGGGCCGACCGGGCCGGCCGGACCCTGCGGGCCCGCCGGACCCTGCAGACCGGTGTCACCCTGCGCACCGACCGGGCCCTGCGGCCCCACCGGTCCGGGCGGGCCCTGCGGACCGGCCGGGCCCTGGGGTCCGGGAGGACCGGGGGGAACGGCACAGAGCGATTCGGGAAGGCGAAGCCACCTGCACAGCAGGATGTAGTTGCCTGCCGCCACGGGCGGAGTGGGAGCGACCGTCGGTGGGGTGGGGGCGGGAAGAGGCACCGCCGTTCCCCCCGACGGAATACAGAACGTGTGGAAGGTCACCATGAGCGGGCTGTCGCCGCAGAAGGGGTCAGGATCCGCCTTGCTGCTCTGCACCTGCTTCGGCACCTGCCTGGGTGCTGTGGTGTCGGCGAACGCCGGAGCGGACGCCTGAGTGAGGACGGCCCCGGCGAGTGCACCGCTCGCCAGGACGCTTTTCATAAGGGTAGCCACGACGTCTTCTCTACTCTTCCCACGCTCGCAAAAAACCCGGTACGGGCACTTTTGAATCATGGCGGGGAATCAGGAAACAGTGCCCCCCGGAATCGTTTGACGCACCTGACGAGGAGAGCGCGTTTCTTTACCCATCACCCCCACAAAACGTCGAATAAAAGCAGATGTCCTTAACATCCCAACAGCACCGCCAAATGCCTTATCACGCTCGATGCCGACAACATCGATGAAGCAGCTAAAAAGGCGGAAAGCCGTACATCATTCCAAAGTGAAAGGTAACCGGAGAAGCAGGGGGAGCACCGGCGTCCCCGGCGGGAGGGCCTCTCGGCGGGGCCCCGAGGGACTCTCCCGAGGCTCTCCGGGGGAAGTCCCCCCGGAGGCTTCTCCCAGAGGCTTCCGGTGGGTTTTCCGGCGGATCCTCCGGGGAGTGGACCGGGGACCGCGCTCTCCCCAGAGCCGCGGCCGCCCGCTAATGTGCTTGACGCCCGATCCCCCGCTACCGAAAGGCGGACGCGCCCATGACGGACGACTACGCGACGACTTTTAAGATCATCGACGTCGACGGCGACGGCCTGATCTCGGTTGAGGAGTTCACCCGCCTCATGGAGGTGCTCGGCCAGCCGGTCACCCCCGAGGCGGCCCGTGCCGCCATCGCCAAACTCGACCAGGACGGCGACGGACGCATCTCGCTTGAGGAGTTCGCCGGATACCTCCGGTAGGGCGGGCGGACGCGCCGTCCCACCCCGCTCTCCACCGGCCGTGCCGGGCGCGGATGAGCGCCCGGCCCGTGGATCCCCCTTGCAGGCCACGACGGGCCAGCCACGGACCGGACGCAGGTCAGGTCCATTCCCGGCCCTCCGGGCCGTGACACCTGCCGGAGTCACCGTCCGTCGGCGGCGGCACGCCCGTTTCATCTCTTTCTCGGAAATTTCCATCAGCCGTTTTCAGGTGCGCCCGCTTTTCGGCCGTTCACGCGCGAGCTCGGGCCTGCGGACGTAGACGGGGTCCCCGGGCCGGATCATGTCGTAGATCGGCCTGGCGTTGTGGAGTGGAACGCGGATGCATCCGTGCGACGCCGGGTGCCGGGGCACCTTCTCGGAACCGTGGAAGCCGATCTGGCCGTTGAAGTAGACCGTGTAGAACTGGTCGCCCAGCGGCCCGCTGGTCCACCCGGGCGTTCGCAGCCAGGCGCGGAAGTCGCCGGTCGGCGTGACCGCCACCCCACAGTGGCCCTTCTCGCAGTAGTGCTCGCCGTTGCCGGTGGAGATGTGGGTGACCAGCTCGGGCCTGCCGTTCCGCCATACGGTCAGCAACTGGCGGCGCAGGTCGATCTCCACCCGCGTGGGACCGCCGGACGGCACCAGCGGCCTGATCCGTGCGGGGTGGGCGAGCGCGCGCCAGGTGGGGCCGTCCACCTCGTCGACCGGGGGCAGCCCGTTCGCCTTCTGGAAGGCCCACACGGCCGCGCGCATGGCGGGGCCGTACGTGGAGCCGGGCGGCCCCGCGGCGAACCCCAGCCGGCTCAGCCTCCGCTGGACCGCGAGGACGATCGTCCCCTCCGCCCCGAACCGCAGGACCGGGAGCCTCACGGCGGCGCGCCCGCGGCCGGAGGGCGGTCGCCCCGGATTCACCGGCCGTCCCGGCGGGGCCGCCAGGGCGCCCGGGGCGACCGGTGAACCCGTGGTGCTCGCGGGACCCGGGGGCCCCGCGGAGCTCCCGGGCACCGGAGGACGCGCCGTCGCGACGTCGCCGGGTGCGAGCCGGAACGGCAGGACCGCCGTCAGCAGGAGAGTCGCATTCACCGTCAGCAGACAGTTGATGGTCTTTCGCATTTTCCACGCCCATCCACGCTAAGGGGGAGAACGCTCAGAAGGAGCGCGAGTACCGCCGCTCCTCCACGGCCATGCGCACCAGTCCGACGGCCTCCCGGGCACATCCCCAGGAAAAGCTGAATCCGGCGCCGCCGTGCGCGAAGTTGTAAACGACCTGGTCTTCCTCGTCCCATTCCAGGCAGACGTTCTCGCCGCGGAACGGGCGCAGTCCGACCCGAACCGGCTCGTCGGGATCGATCCTGGCGCGGCGCAGCGCGGGCATGAACGCGAGGCACCGCTCGTACATCTCACGGATGGGGGCGTGGTTCTCCAGATCGATTCCGGTGTCCCACTCGTCTTTTTCCGCCAGCCCGCCGAGAACGAGGAGATCCTGGTTACGCGGAACGATGAAGACGATGTCCTGCTCGTCGTGGCGCTCGTCGTGGGAGACGCAGTGGGCCTCCTCGATCCGGGGACCGCGCAGGCCCCCGTTGCGGACCCGGACGAGCGCGCCGCGCAGCGGGTACATGGGGACGCCACGCAGCTCGGCGGTGCCGAGACCCGCGCAGCAGACGACCAGTCCGGCGCCGAACCGCTCGCACAGCTCGGCCTGCCGGGCCGCCAGCGGGCCATCGACGCGGTGCCGCGCCACCCGTACGCCGTGACGGACGACCTCGCGCATCAGCCACGCCATGTACTGGTCGGTGTCGATCACGGGTGCCAGGTGGGAGTAGGCGTCGACCACGCCGTAGCCGGGGCTCACGCCGTTGCGCCCGGCGAGCGCCGGGTCGCGGAGGAAACCGCGGACCTTCCCGGCGAGCTCCCGCATCTTGTGCAGATCATGCGGGTTCTCCTCGACACGGTGCCGGAAATAGAAATTGGACCTTCGCATGGCCACTCCCGGCACCTTGGCACGGGCCATCTCGTCGAACATCCGGTACGAGGTGACGCACCAGTCCTTGGACCGGGCGAGCGATATCTCGTCGTGATGGTAACCGCACACCGCCGGCGGCCACTCCCACAAAGCCCCCGCGACGACCGACACGATGTCGGGCGCGAATCTGTCCGCGACGACGGTGACCCGGAAACCCTCTCTGGCCAGACACAGGGCGGTCGTCAATCCGCTTACACCGGCCCCGACAACGAGTATTCTCTCCGAATTCGCGCGCACCTGGGAACGCCTTCTTCCTGAATTCACCCGGATCGACCGGTATCTCGGCACGGCCGGCCGTGAAATGGCCGCCCCGCCGTAGCACTCAAACGACTCCAAGGGTAGATCCGGGCGCCGACGCCCCCCGGAGCGTCGGCGTGCCCGGGAAATCCCGCGAACGACCACGGAACCAGGACGAATGATGAACGATCAGGGAGATCTCCTGGACCGGACGCGGGTAGCCCCGGCGGCCGCCGAATGCTCCGATGACGGCCGGTCGACCCCGTTCCGACCTCCACGGGCCGATCGCGCCGATCGGCCCGGCGGAAGGTTGACGCTTTTTTGGCCCGGCCGCAGGAATGACCCGCGCCCGACCCGGGCGCAAGGGGGGAGATTGCCTGTGTTGCTCGGCAGGCTCGCCTATTCGCCCCCGGTGGGGGCGATGGACGGAGGCGGCCGGACGGGTCTCGCTTGTGCGGGAACATGATGGCAAGGAGGGGTTTGGGCCCCGCATGACGGACGCCCCGCCGGAGAACCGGCGAGGCGTCGCGGATCTTTCTCTGATCGGTCGCGGATCGGTCGTGGATCGACCGCCGACCCATCGTCCGGATCAGCCGTCCGGGGGTCCACCGGAACGGCGCCCGGACGGTGACCGGGTGGTCGTCAGGCGGTGGTGAGATACACCTGGCTGACGACCTCGGCGAGCTTCTTCAGGTCCCCGGCCGCGTCGGTCTCGGGCGTGGCCGGGTCGTAGACGGCCGCGATGCGGCGCTGGATCGGGCCGAGCTTCTTCAGCTCGTCCCAGGCGGTCAGCCGGTTCACCGCGCCCTGGGCGGTCCGGACGCGGGTCCAGAGGTTCACCTGCTGGGCGGCGCCGTCCTTGACCGGCGCGGACACCCGCGTCGCGACCTGCTCGGGAGCGACCTGGCCGACGAGGCCGGTCTCCTCCGCGGCCACCTGGGTCAGGACGTCCCAGGCGCGGGCGCGGACCTGGATCCACTGGTTGCGGTGCGCCTGCGCGGCGTCGATCTTCCAGGTCTGGTAGCCGCCGTACAGCAGGCCGGTGTCCAGGGAGATCTGGTCGATCCGCGCCGCGTTCACGTAGCCCTCGACCTTCTCGGGGGCGAGCAGCGGGTACCGCTTGGTCATCTCGGTCTTGCAGGCGGCGTCGGCGCCGCAGGCGAGCTCGGGGACGACCGTGTGAACGCCCAGCCGCTTGCCCGGGGCCGCCTGGCGCAGCGCGGCCGACGCGCCGGTGACGAAGGCGCTGACCTCGGCGTCCGTCGCGAACGTCTTGTTGTAGCCGAGCTGCGAGGTGAAGCGGATCCCGGTCACCTCGGGCCGCGCGGCCAGCGCCGCGACGCGCTTGACGGCCGCGGCGAAGTTCGCCGGGCCCGCCTTCCAGTCGTCGGCCAGCTCGGTGTCGAGCCAGACGCGCAGCCCGCCGCCCCGGGCGGCGGTCACCGCCTGACCGGTGGGGGTCTGCGCGGCCGCGGTCACCTCCTGGGCGGTGGGAGCCTGCACGGCGGGCTGGGTGCCCTGGGCGCCCTGGGTGGTCGCCGGGGTGGCGGCCGTCGTCTTCGCGCCGGTGCCGCCGGGGCCGGTGAAGCTGCCGTCGTCGGGGCCGGTCACGCTGCCGTCACCGCCGATCCCGTGCCCGTCGGTCGAGCACTGCTGGCCGCTCTCGCACTCGGGGGCCCCGCCGTCCTCGGCGTCCTCGGGAAGGGGGGAGCCGTCGTCGCCGACCGCGCCGTCTCCCTGGAGCTCCGCGCAGTAGTTGCCGGGGGCCGAGCAGTCGATGAACTTGCCCTGCAGCGGGGTGGCGTCCTTGAGGTTGGCGTTGTCGTTGTTCATCCAGAACCTCGCGACGTCGAGGGCCTCGTCCGGCTTGGCCAGCCAGTGGCACACCACGTACGCCGGGGCGTCGGCGCTCATCAGATCGTTGCAGCTCCGGGGATCGTCCTGGGAGTAGGCGGCGACCGCGGGGGTCACCGCCCCGATGACCGTGAGCACGGCGCCGACGGCCAGGGTTCGCCGCAGAGTGAGTCGCATTCTTTAAGCTCCCGGGTAAAGCCGGTCAAAACGATCGTTTGGCACTCTATCCGGATCATCCTTGTCTCAACAGGCTTTGTCAGGAACTCATAGAGTTCCCCCAGGTCCCCCCGCACCCCACCGAACCCGTCCCGCACCGCTGAACCGTCCGGGCCGTCCGGCCGGTTCGGGCCGTTCTCCCGCCGCACCGCCTCGCCCCGCGCCCGCCGCCCGGCGACGGGGTACCGATAATCGAAGCATGATCTCCGTACGGCGGGCCCGCTGATGGCGGCCGAGTCCTCGCAGACCCTGGAGCGCGGGCTCCGGCTGCTCCGCCTGCTGGCCGACGGCCGGCGCGGCCGCACCCCCACCGAACTGGCGGCCGAGCTGGAGCTGAGCCGCCCGGTGGTCTACCGCCTGCTCACCACGCTCCAGAACGAGGGTTTCGTCCGCCGGGGCGGTGACGGCCGGGTCCACCTGGGGTTCGGCGTGCTCGTGCTGGCGCGGGCCGTACAGCCGCTGCTCCGCGAGGGCGCGCTGCCGACGCTGCGCGGACTCGCCGAGGAGGTGGGCGCGACGGCGCACCTGACCGTGGCCGAGGGGGACGACGGCCTCGCGGTGGCGGTGGTGGAGCCCTCCTGGACCGACATGCACGTCGCCTACCGCGAGGGATCCCGCCACCCGCTCAGCCGGGGCGCGGCCGGGCACGCCATCCTCGCCCTGCGGCAGGGCCGTACCGGCTATGTCGTCACCGAGGGACAGCTCCAGGAGGGTGCCCGCGGCGTGGCGGCGCCCGTCACCGGTCTGCCCTGGCTGGAGGCGTCCGTCGGGGTCGTCGCCTTCACTCCGCTCGATCCGGAGGCCGTCGGCCCCCGTGTCGCCGCCGCGGCCGCCGAACTGGGCCGCACCCTCGCCTGAGAAACGCGGCGGGACGCATGTCGGAACGTGGCGGGCCGGCGGAATCCGTGGGATCCGTGAGATCAGTGAGACCCACACGGGGCCCGCTGACCTGTCGGCCGATCCCCCGGATCCTTCCCAGGGGACGGTGATCCCCAGGGTGAATGCCCTTTCCGCCAAGAATTCTCCGCACGGAAAGCCGTTCACCGCAGCAAAAGACACGGGCCAGACGGCTTATAGGAACATGTTATTATCCCGCAATTCCATTGACCGGATAAAGAAGATTTGTCATATTGTCGCAATGATCCGATCTCGTCCCCTCGCCGGAGCGGTTCTCGCCTCCGTCCTGCTGGCCGGTTCCGTCACCACCGCGGCCACCGCCGCCGCCACGCCGGTCCCCGCGACCCCCGCGATCGCCACCCTCCCCGCCGCGTCCGCCGTGTCCGCGCTCGTGCCCACCGGCGCGACGGCCCGGCCGTCCAACGGCAAGCTCCTCTACGCCCGCCTCAGCGACGGCCGGGGCGTCCTGAAGATCAAGAACGGCACCACGCGGGACGGGGTCGTCACCCTCGTCCGCGGCAGGACCAAGGCGATCAGCCTCTACGTCCGCGCCAGGTCCACCGCGAAGACCAGCGTGGTCGAGGACGGCACCTACCGGGTCTACTTCACGACCGGCTACCGGTTCAGCGTCTCCAAGGGCAGGTTCACCCGGGGCGCCTCCTACCAGCGCTTCGACAGCCGGCTGAAGTTCACCACGACCTCGACCAGCGCGACCAGCTGGACCCTGACCCTCAACCCGGTCAGGGGCGGCAACGCCCGCGCGAGGCACATCAGCCCCAAGGACTTCCCCGCCTGATCCCCGCCCCGTCGCGGCCGAGCGGGTGCGCGCCCCGAACGGGCCGCACACCCGCTACCGCGCCCCACATCGCGGAAGCCCGGGTGCGGCGGCCCGTCCGGATCAGGCGATCGGTTCGAGGAACTCAAGGCGGTTTCCGTGGGGATCCTCGCTGTAGAAGCGCCGCATCCCCGGGAAGTCGTCGTCGAAGGTCACCGGGTGACCCGCCTCCGTCAGACGCCGGGCCCACCCGTCGAGATCGTGGACCAGCAGGCCGGGGTGCGCCTTGCGTGCCGGGCGGAAGTCCTCCTCGACGCCGAGATGCAGCTCGATGCCGTGCCCGCGGAACCAGCAGCCGCCCCGCGCGGCCAGGACGGGAGGCTTGGGGATCTCGGCCAGACCGAGCACTCCCTCGTAGAAGTCCCGCAGGACGGGCTCGCTCCCCGGTGGGCAGGCGAGCTGGACGTGGTGCAGCATCACGACTCCCTGAAAGTATCTTGACATCAAGCTACTTTGTCCTGGATCGCTCCGCCATCCACCGCCCCGCCCGGTCGTCGCTCCGAGGTCGTCGGTTCTTCGGGGTCAGGAGGGTGCCGGAGCCCCCAAGGTGTCGCGGTGGCGGTAGAGGTCGCGCAGGAGCAACGCCTCCGCGCCGTGGTGGATGACCTCGCGGTTGATGTGCAGCACCAGCGCGGCCATGGGGTAGTCGGCGAACGGCCCCTCGGCCGGGCCGCAGGGCCGGGCCAGGCCCTCGGCGCCGAGCGCCCGCACGCCGTCCGCCCAGGCGGCGTACGCCTCGTCGAGCTGCCTCAGGGCCTCGCCCGCCGTACCGGCGTAGGGGAAGGTCGCGTACTCGGCGGCGGGGCCCCCGAAGTGCGCGGCGGTGCGCGCCCCCAGGACGCCCACGATGATGTGGGCGAGGCGCCAGGCGATCGTCGTCACCGGCGGCGGACTCGGCTCGGGGATCGCGAGGTCGATCGTGAAGTCCCTGTTCCCGACCGCGCCGGACACGTTTCCGACGACGCCGGCCGCGGCGCCGTCACCGTGGGGACGCGCACCTCCGGTGGCGCCGGGGGCGGCGGCGGCTGCGCGGGGCCGTACGCTCCAGCAGCCGGCGACCGGCTCCCAGAGGTACTCCTCATCGGTCAGACCGTCGAGACGGGGCCGGAGGTGGTGACGCCAGTGCCATTCGAGCTGGTCGAGGAGCAGGTCGTTCCAGTCCGGGGTCGTATCGGGATGAGTGGTCGTACCGGAATGGGTCATGGCAGGACGATAGAAACGATCGGGGACCGTATCGGTCCTCGATCTCTGGCAATCTCGGCCCATGTCCCACACACCGGCGCTCGACACCTCCGCCAGGCTGCTGAAGCTGCTGTCCCTGCTGTGGTCGCGCCGGGACTGGCCGGGCGCCGAGCTCGCCGCGCGGCTGGGCGTCACCCGCCGCACCGTCCGGCGCGACGTGGAACGGCTGCGCCTGCTCGGCTACCCGGTCAGCGCCACACCGGGGGTGGCGGGCGGATACCGGCTGGAGGCCGGGGCCACGCTGCCGCCGCTGCTGCTCGACGACGAGGAGGCCGTCGCCGTGGCGATCGGGCTGCGCCTGGCGGCCGGCGGCGCCGTCACCGGGCTGGAGGAGACCTCGGTACGGGCGCTGGTCAAGCTGGAGCAGCTGCTCCCGGCGCGGTTGCGCCGTCGTCTGACCGCGCTGCACGCCGCGACCGTGCACCTGCCGGGCCGGGCCGCGGCGGTGGACTCCGCGGCGCTGTCGACGCTCGCCGGCGCCTGCCGGGACCGGGAGCGGCTGCGGTTCGCCTACCGCGACGCCTCCGGCGCGGCCGGTGACCGTACGGTGGAGCCGTACCGGCTCGTCCACGCCGGGCAGCGCTGGTATCTCGTCGCCCTGGACCTGCTGCGCGACGACTGGCGGACCTTCCGGGTCGACCGGATGGACGCGCTGCGGCCGACGGGCGCCCGTTTCGTCCCGCGTGACCCTCCCGACGCCGCCGCGTTCGTCGCCGCCTCCGTGTCCACCGGCCCCTACGCGTTCACCGCCCGGGTACGGCTCGCCGCCCCGGCGGACGCCGTCGCCGGGCGCGTGCCGCCGACGGTCGGCGTCCTGGATGACCTCGCCGACGGCACGTGCCTCCTGACCACCGGATCGGACTCCCTGGACGCCATGATCGCCCACCTGATCCTCATCGGCGTCGATTTCGAGGTGCTGGACCCGCCCGAGCTGGCCGACCGCGTCCGCGCCGCGGCCGCCCGCCTCACCCGCGCCGCCCCGGCCCGTCCGCCGGATGACCCTTGACGATCATGACGATACGGGCGGCTTCCGCGCGTTCTCCCGCGATGTCGTCATGATCGGCGAGGGGGACGGGTGATGCCCGGGGTCAGCGGCCGGTCGCCAGGCCGAGGCCGCCGTTGACCGGGACGACCTCGCCGGTCATGAACCCGTTGGTCGCGACGAGCAGGACGGCCTCGGCGACGTCCTCGGGCCGTCCGACGCGCCCCACCGGCAGGGCCGCGGCGTGCTCGGCGAACATGGCCGCCCGCTGCTCCCCCGGCAGCCCGTACCACCACGGGGTGTCGATCACGCCGGGTGAGACGGCGTTGACCCGCAGCGGGGCCAGCTCGACGGCCAGCGGCGGGACCATCGCCTCCAGCGCGCCGTTGATCGCGGCCAGGCCGGCGGTGCCGGGCAGGGCCGCCCGCGCCGAGGACGCGGTGAGGAGGGTGACCGAGCCGTCCTCGGTCATCCGGGGCAGCGCCGCCTGGAGGATCCGCAGATGCGGCCAGACCTTCCGCTCGAACCCGTCGCGCAGGCCGTCCAGATCGAGGGAGGCGAACGGCCCCGCGCCGGAACCGCCGCTGAGGGCCAGCACCAGGTGGTCGTATCGGACGTCCTCGGCGAAGAAGTCGGCCACCTCCTCGGGCGAGCAGCCGTCCACCCGCCGCGCGGTGACCTTGCCGCCGATCCGCCCGGCCGCCGCGCCGAGCCGGTCGGCATCGCGGCCGGTGATGACCACCTCGGCATCCCGCTCGGCGAAGAGCCTGGCGACGGCCTCGCCGATCCCCGAGCTGCCCCCCATGACCAGTGAACGTGGTCCGGACAGCGACATGGGTCGCCCCCTTTATTTGTCGATACTCATCGTCTCGACAAATAATTACCGAGACTACAAGTCTCGTCAAGTAGGATCGGGGCATGCAGACCGGCGGCAGTGACCAGACCACCCGCCGCCCGCACACCGGGCGGCGGCGCAACGAGGCGGCACGGCGGGCGATCCTCGACGTCGTCGTGGACCTCATCGGGCGGGACGACGACGCGCCGGTGACGATCGACACGATCGCGGCGGCGGCCGGGGTGGGGAAGCAGACCATCTACCGCTGGTGGCCCTCCAAAGGGGCCGTCCTGCTGGAGGCGATGACCGAGCGCGCCGACCTGGACATCCCACCACCCGACACCGGGACGCTCGCCGGCGACCTGGAGGCGTTCCTGCGCGCCACGTTCCGTCTCGCCGGGCAGGCGACGATGGCTCGCCTGCTACGCAAGGTGATGGTGGAGGCGCAGCTCGACCCCCAGATGGGCGAGGCGACGCGAGCCTTCCTCGCCCGGCGGCGGAGCGCGCTGCGCGGCCTGTTCGAGCGGGCCGCCGAACGCGGTGAGGCCGCCCCGGGCGGCGACCCCGACCTGCTGGTGGACCAGGCGTTCGGCGTGCTCTGGTACCGGATCCTCGTCGGGCACGCCCCCCTCACCGAGGCATCCGCCACCGAGCTGGCCGGCGCCCTGGCAGCACAGGCCGTACGGCGGGCGCACGGCGAGCCGGACCCGCCGCGCTGAAGGCGGCGACGCGCCACCCCGCCACCTCCGGATCGCCGGAACCGTTGTCACCCGGCCGTCGGCTCCACCGCACGCCCTTCCCGCACCGCTCGGCCGGGTCCACCGCCGGCGGGCCTCACCGCAGGGCGGCCCACAGCCCGGCCGTCCCGACGATGACGTCGAAGACGACGCACCACTCGGCGAGCGACCGCGCCACCACCCGCCCGTCCCGCCAGAGGAACGCGTCCCCGACGCCGTGGCCGAGCAGGCCGGCCGCCATCAGGAACAGGCCGAGATCCGGGGAGAGGTACGCGGCGCCCAGCGCGACCGCGACGCAGCCGAGCGCCACGGGCAGCTGCGCGGCGCGCAGTCCCGTGCCGCGCAGCCGTCCGTTCGCCAGGCCCGCCGCGGCGGCCAGGAAAGCGGCGGCGATCAGAACCGGCCGGGGGTCGACGCCGATCATCCGCGTCAGCACCACCACGGCCGTGAAGGCGATGATCACGCTCCAGGTGAGGCCGGGGCGGCCGATCACGGTGACGGTCAGGTACCCCGCCGCCAGCAGGGGCAGGATCACCGAGAACTCGCTTCCGCCCCCGAGGTCGGAGACGAGGACCGCCGCCACGGCGATCGCCAGCCAGGTGGGCCAGCGTCGCGCGAACGCCGCCGCCGCGCGGGCGAGGGGGCCGCGCGCGGGCCGGCCGGTCCCGGGCGCGGACCCGGCGGCTCCGGAGGCGGGCCGATCGGTCCCGGGCGCGGACCCGCCGACCCTGGGCGCGGACCCGGCGGCTCCGGGGGCGGGCCGGTCGGTGCCGGGTTCCTGTCCGGGGGCCGGTTCCCGGGCCGAGGGCGGATCCGGCTCACGGACCGGTTCCGGGGCCGTGACCGGGGTGTTGCCGTAGGTGTGTTCCGTCACGGTTCGACGATGGGACGCGGCGCGTTCCCGTCCGCACCCGGCGGCGCGACGGGTCCGGAAACTTGGGGAACACGTCCTTACGGCACCGGCCTCCCCCGCCGGGGGCCACCACCCACGATCGAGCGCCTCGCCCGTGCCCTGCCGTCGGTCATGGTGATACGGCCGGCTCCCATGGGGAGGCCCGGTGACACCCCGGCCGGGCGGGGATCCCCGGGTGCGGCGGGGATGTTTGACAGGGCCCGGCCGGGTGACGGAAGGTTGTACGTATAAAGGACAGTAGTGTCCGATAAGCGGACATTCTGTGTCACCCTCTGCAGGCTCGGAGAGGCGCATGCCGTACTACCGCATGGTGGGAGAGGTTCCCCGCAAGCGACACGTGCAGTTCCGGCGGCCCGACGGCGGACTGTACGCCGAGGAGCTGATGGGCGAGGAGGGCTTCTCCAGCGACTCGTCCCTGCTCTACCACCGCCACCTGCCCACGGCGATCCTCAAGTCCGAGGCGGTCGAGCCCACGGCGGCGACGGCGCTCGCGCCCAACCTGCCGCTGTCGCCCCGGCACTTCCGCACCCAGGACCTCCCGGTGGGCGGCGACCTGGTGACCGGGCGCGGGCTGCTGGCCGGCAACGCCGACGTCCGCATGTCGTACGTCGCGACCGAGACTCCCAGCGAGCTGTACCGCAATTCCATGGGCGACGAGTGCGTCTACATCGCGAGCGGCCGGGTCCGGTTCGAGTCGACCTACGGCGTCATCGAGGCGGGCGAGGGCGACTACGTCGTCGTCCCGACCGGGACCATCCACCGCTGGGTCCCCGAGGGCCGGGTCACGGCCTTCACCATCGAGGCCGCCGGGCACATCCGGCCGCCCAAGCGCTACCTGTCGAAGCACGGGCAGTTCCTGGAGCACGCCCCCTACTGCGAACGCGACCTGCGCGGCCCGCGGGAGCCTCTGATCGTCGAGGGTGAGGAGGTGCCGGTTCTGGTCCGCACCCGCGGCGGGCTGACCCGGCTGGTCTACCGCAACCACCCGTTCGACGTGGTCGGCTGGGACGGCTGCCTGTACCCGTACGCGTTCAACATCAACGACTTCGAGCCCATCGTGAAGGGCATCCACGCCCCGCCGCCGGTGCACCAGACGTTCGAGGGCCCGAACTTCGTGATCTGCTCGTTCTGCCCGCGGCCGCTGGACTTCCACCCCGAGGCCGTCCCGATCCCCTACAACCACCACAACGTCGACTCCGACGAGCTGATGTTCTACGCGGGCGGCGACTACACCGCGCGCCGTGGCTCGGGCATCGACGTCGGCTCGATCTCGCTGCATCCGGCCGGGTTCACCCATGGCCCGCAGCCGGGCGCCGTCGAGGCCGTCATCGAGGCCGTACGGCAGGGCCACACCCGGACCAGCGAGCTGGCCGTGATGGTCGACACCTTCCGTCCCCTCGACCTGGGCCCGGCCGCCCTGTCGGTCGAGGATCCGGCCTACGCGTGGACCTGGGCGCGATGAGGCTCTTCGCGGACCTCGTCGACGACGCGGGACTGTTCCCGCCCACGGCGCTGCCGATGGCCGACGCGCTCCGGCGGCACCGCGACGACCTGGCCGCGGGCAGTCCGGTGCTCACCCACCGGTTCCTGTGCCCGGCGAGCCGCCTCGCCGAGCTGCGCGCCCATCTGGAGGGGGCGGGGTTCCCCGCCGCGGGCTCCCCGGCGGGCGGAACCGGGCGGGCGGACCGGGCCGAGCCGACGGACCGGCCGGGGCGGGCGGGTCCGTCCGGGCAGGCGGACCAGGCCGGACGGACGGACCAGGCCGAGCGGGCGGACCAGGCCGAGCGGGCGGACCAGGCCGAGCGGGCGGACCAGGCCGAGCGGGCGGAACCGGCGACGGAGCCGATCCGGCTCGGGCTGATCCTGGACGTCCCGGAGGTCCCGCCGCACGACGGCCTCGACGGACTCACCGTCGAACTGGTCGAGGTGCCGGGCGGCCGACCGGTCGCCCTGGACATCCCGGCGCGGCAGTTCGTCGAGGTCACCGCCGCGCAGCCGCCGATCGAACCGCCTCCCGGGGTCGGGCTGAAGATCAGGTGCGGCGGCGCGACGGCGGCGGCCTTCCCCACCCCGCAGGAGCTGGGCGCCTTCATCACCCACTGCGCCGAGCGCGGCATCCCGTTCAAGGCGACGGCGGGCCTGCACAACGCGGTCCGCCACTTCGACCCGGCGCTGGGCGTCGACCGGCACGGCTTCCTCAACCTGGTGCTCGGGGTCTGCGCGGCGGCCGAGGGCCGTGACCCGGTCCCGGTGCTGACCTCGACCGACGTGGGCGAGCTGGTACGGCTCGCGCTGGCCGTACCGGACGGCACCGCCGAGCGCGCCCGGAGGCTGCTGGTCTCCTACGGTTCGTGCAGCACGGGCACACCGATCGACGACCTGACCGCCCTGGGGCTCATCGGCGCGTCACCGGCCGCGACGGGGTACGGGACCGGGATGGCCGGCGACGGAGGAACGGCCGGCGCGGCCGCCGATCCGACGACGGCGACCGCCGGTCCGACGACGAAAAGGGTCCGATGACGAAGGAAACGGGTCCGATGACGAAGGAAAAGGAGAAAGCGTAATGTCCTGGGGCCTTTCCAACCTGCCCTACGGGGTCTTCACCCGGAGGGAGGGCGAGACCCCGCGCGTCGGCGTGCGGTACGGCGACCACGTGCTGGACCTCGCCGCGGCCCTGCACGACGAGGTGTTCGCCACCGGGTCGCTCAACGCGTTCATGGCCCGCGGCGTCACCGCCTGGCGCGAGACCCGGGCGCTGATCCAGAACCGGCTGAGCGACGACCCGGCGGTCAACGCCTACCTCGTCCCGCTCGCGGAGGTGCGGATGCACCTGCCGTTCGAGGTGGCCGACTACGTCGACTTCTACTGCTCGCTGGAGCACGCCTCCAACCTCGGCCGGATCTTCCGCCCGGACGACGAGCCGCTGAAGCCGAACTGGCGGCACCTGCCGGTCGGCTACCACGGCCGCGCCGGGACCGTCGTGCCGTCCGGCACCCCGGTCGTGCGGCCCTCCGGCCAGCGCGGCGCCGGTGTGTTCGGTCCCTCGGCGCGGCTGGACATCGAGGCGGAGCTCGGGTTCGTCGTCGGAACGCCGACCGGCATGGGCGAGCGGGCGGGGCGCTTCGAGGACCATGTGTTCGGCGTGACGCTGGTCAACGACTGGAGCGCCCGCGACATCCAGGCGTGGGAGTACGTCCCGCTGGGCCCGTTCCTCGGCAAGTCCTTCGCCACCTCGATCTCGCCGTGGATCACCCCGCTGGAGGCGCTGTCGGAGGCCCGGGTCGCCGGGCGGGAGCAGGACCCCGAGCCCCTGGACTACCTGCGCCGCGAGCGGCCCTGGGGACTGGACCTGACGCTGGAGGTCCGGCTGAACGGCGAGGTCGTCTCCCGCCCGCCGTACCGGGAGATGTACTGGACGCCCGACCAGATGCTCGCCCACATGACCGTGAACGGCGCGAGCCTGCGCACCGGCGACCTGTACGCCAGCGGCACGGTCTCCGGGGCGGAGCCGGACCAGCGGGGGTCGCTCATCGAGCTGACCTGGAACGGCGCCGAGCCGCTCAAGCTGGCCGACGGCTCGGTCCGCTCGTTCCTGGAGGACGGCGACACGGTCACGATCTCCGCGACCGCCCCGGGGCCGGGCGGCGAGGCGATCTCGCTCGGAGAGGTGTCGGGCACGATCCGGCCGGCCCGGTAGGCCCCCGGCAGGTCCGGGCAGGCGCCCGGCGGACAGGGGGCGGGTTCAGCCGCGGACGGCGCAGACGAGGCGGTTGTGGCCGCGCTGCCAGAGGGTGCCGACCTCGGTGAAGCCCGCGTCCCGCAGGGCGCCGGCGTGCTCCGACAGCAGGGAGGACTCCGAGCCGTGGTGGCCGGCGCCCGCGGTGGTCCGGGCGGCGTCGAGCGCGGCGAGGCCGGGGTCGGCGGCGACCGCCTCCCACCACTGCCGCCAGTCCTCGGGGCGCTCGCCGGCGAACGCGCGCTCGGTCTCCCGGTCGTGCACGGCGCGTTCGAGGCGGGCGAGGGCCGGGGTCACGTCGTCGGTCTCCAGGTGGTCGCCGTTGAGCAGGATCCCGCCCGGACGCAGCACGGTCGCCACCTCGGCGTACATCTTCGCCAGGTCCGGCCCGGAGATCCAGTGCAGGGCGGTGGTGCTCACCGCGGCGTCGGCCGGGCCGTCCAGGCCGAGCGCGGTGCTCCAGCCGGGCGTGCGCAGGTCGAGGCTCACGAATCTCAGGTGCGGGTACGCCGCCCTGCCCAGTCCGAGGAGCAGCGGGTCGGCGTCGACGGAGACGACCCTCGCCCCGGGCAGCCGCTCCACGAGGCGGGCCGACAGCGAGCCCGGACCGCAGCCGAGGTCGATGACCACCGGGTCGGGGCGGCCCAGCGCCTCCACGGCGTCGATCAGCGCGGTGAAGCGCTCCTCCCGGTCGGGCAGGTAGCCCTCCTGCTGGCGGTCCCAGCGCGCGATCCACTCCAGTGCGGCATCGTGGGTGAGCACAACCATCTCCCTGTGACTGTCGAATAGGATTTGGACAGTTACAACGTAGAGCACGAAGGTGTAACCGGTCAATTGGATTTCAACAGTCACACAGATGCGATCGTCCGGGTGGCCGTGGGGCTGGTCAACGCGCTGACCCCCGGGGAGGCACGGGGCCGCCCCCACCCGGCACCCGCCGATCCCGCCGCCGCTGCCGCCGCCGCCACCGAGGGCGTGCGCACCGGTCACCCGGGCCACCGCGAGGTCACCGAGGCCGAGGCCGCCGAACTGGCCGGGATCGCCGCCCGGCTGCGCGAGGTCTTCGTCGCCGTCGCGGCGGGCGACATCGACGCCGCGGCCCGGCAGGTCAACGCCCTGCTGGAGGAGACCCGCGCCCGGCCGCTGCTCCAGCGGCACGACGGTGAGCCGTGGCACCTGCACTTCCACGGTCCCGGCGGCACCGTGGCCGGAGACTGGGGGGCGAGCTGCGCCACCGGCCTCGCGATCGTGCTGGGCGGCGAGTTCCACGACCGTCTCGGCGTCTGCACGGCGCCGCACTGCGACCGGGTCTACGTGGACGTCTCCCGCAACGGCACCCGCCGGTTCTGCGGCACCGCCTGCCAGAACCGCGTCAAGACGGCGGCGTTCCGCGCCCGCAACAGGGACTCCTGACGACCCGCCCGGCCGGACGGCCGTACCCGCAGGTTCGCGCCCGGATCGGGTCCTTCCGGCGGCACGCCCCGATCGCCGCCCACGTGGGATTTTCCAGCGATCACGGTCCTGACGATCCGTCGGTCTCGTCATACCGTAAAGGCTCGTCATACCGTAAATGAAGGAACCTCTCGGGCGTCCCAGGCGTTGTAACAGGTAGGAGGGCTGGCGTATGGACGAGTGGACCATCTGGTTGATCCTCGCGGTGGTGCTGGGCATCGCCGAGATCTTCACTCTGACCACCGTCCTCGGCCTGCTCGGCGCCGCCGCCCTCTTCACCGCCGCCGCCGCGGGGCTCGGCCTGCCGGTGGCCCTCCAGCTCCTGGTCTTCGCGGCCGCCTCCGGTGCGGGGCTGCTGGGAGTCCGCCCGATCGCCAGACGCCATCTCCGGCAGCTCCCCCCGAGCCAGCGGTTCGGGGTCCAGGCCCTCGTGGGTAAGACCGCCTACGTCCTGCGTGAGGTGAGCGGCCGGGACGGCCGGGTGCGGATCGGCGGTGAGGAGTGGTCGGCCAGGGCCTACGACGAGACACTGGTGATCCCACAGGGGGCGGTCGTGGACGTCATCGAGATCGAGGGCGCGACCGCACTCGTCTATCCCCGAGAGTGATCCTCTGACCGACTCAGATTCCCGGATGTGACCATGGACCCATTGTTGCTCGTCGGCCTTCTCATCGTCCTGTTCGTGGTGTTCACCGTGGCCCGCTCGGTGCGCATCGTCCCGCAGGCCAGAGCCCGCAACGTGGAACGGCTCGGCCGATACCAGACCACTCTCAAGCCGGGTCTGAACTTCGTCATCCCGTACATCGACCGCGTCTACCCGATGATCGACCTGCGCGAGCAGGTGGTCTCCTTCCGCCCGCAGCCCGTGATCACCGAGGACAACCTGGTCGTCGAGATCGACACGGTCCTGTACTTCCAGGTCACCGACCCGCGGGCCGCCGCCTACGAGATCGCCAACTACATCCAGGCGATCGAGCAGCTCACCGTGACGACCCTGCGTAACGTCATCGGCTCCATGGACCTGGAGATGACGCTGACCTCCCGCGACACGATCAACAGCCAGCTCCGCGGCGTGCTGGACGAGGCCACCGGAAAGTGGGGCATCCGGGTCAACCGGGTCGAGATCAAGGCGATCGATCCGCCCAAGACCATCAAGGACGCGATGGAGAAGCAGATGCGCGCCGAGCGGGACAAGCGCGCCGCGATCCTCACCGCCGAAGGCCAGCGGCAGTCGCAGATCCTCACCGCCGAGGGTGACAAGCAGAGCGCGATCCTGCGCGCCGAAGGTGAGCGCAGTGCGGCGATCCTCAAGGCCCAGGGACAGTCGCAGGCCATCGACGAGGTCTTCCAGGCGGTCCACCGCAACGACCCCGACCCCAAGCTGCTGGCCTACCAGTACCTCCAGGTGCTTCCCGAGCTGGCCAAGGGCGACAGCAACACGTTCTGGGTGATCCCCAGCGAGGTGACGTCCGCCCTGCAGGGCGTGTCGAAGGCGTTCACCGAGGCGCTGCCGCAGTCGTCCGCCACCCGGCAGGCCCCGGCCGTCAACGAGGCCGCCGAACGGGAGATGGCCGAGGCGCAGAAGGCCGCCGCCGAGGCGGTCGCGGAGGCGTCCGAGGCCGACACCGGTCCCCGCCAGCTCGGCCCCGGCGCCCCGGCAGCCGCCGACCCGCTGACCGGGCTGAACGAGGAGCGTCCGGCCGCCGCCGTCCGCCGCGACGGCGGGGGGACCGACGGGACCGGCGCCAACGGCACCGGAGGTCAGACCGGTCCCGCCGGCCCCGGCGTCTGATCCCGCGCCCGCCCCTCTCCCCTCTCCGGGTTCCCGCCCGCCGTACGGCACCGCAGCGCCGTACGGCGGGCGGTGCCGTACGGCGGGCGCGTACGGTGGCCGGCGCGGCCTGCGGGGCGCGCACGGCGAGCGCGCGGCGGGCGCGGGCGGCGGGCGGGAATGGCCGGGGCGACACCGGGCAGGGAGACCCCGTCTTCTCCGAGCGTGAAGCAGCGCTGTGAGCGGGTTTAAGAAAAGCGCGATGGACACCTCCGGAGCCGGCCGGGCACAGTGCGTAAGGTCGTAACCGAGGGGGGATCCGTATGAAAGCGCTGGTCAAGGCGGAGGCCGAGCCCGGACTGTGGTTGATGGACGTACCCGTGCCCGAGGTGGGGCCGGGCGAGGTGCTGATCAGGGTGCTGCGCACCGGCATCTGCGGCACCGACCTGCACATCCGGAGCTTCGACGCCTGGGCGCGGCAGACGCTGCGCACCCCGCTGATCGTCGGGCACGAGTTCTGCGGCGAGGTCGTCGAGGTGGCGCCCGGGGTCGAGGACGTCGCGGTCGGCGACTTCGTCAGCGGCGAGGGCCACCTGGTCTGCGGCAGGTGCCGCAACTGCATGGCCGGGCGGCGCCACCTGTGCCGCAACACCGTCGGACTGGGCGTGAACCGCGACGGCGCGTTCGCCGAGTACCTGACGCTCCCCGCGTCCAACGTCTGGGTGCACCGCACGCCGGTCGACCCGGACGTCGCGGCGATCTTCGACCCGTTCGGCAACGCCGTGCACACCGCCCTGACGTTCCCCATGGTCGGCGAGGACGTCCTGATCACCGGAGCCGGGCCGATCGGCCTGATGGCCGCGGCGGTGGCGACCCATGTGGGCGCCCGCAACGTGGTCGTCACCGACCTCAGTCCCGAGCGGCTGGAGCTGGCCCGCAAGCTCGGCGTCTCCCTCGCGCTGAACGTCGCCCAGACCCCGATCGCCGAGGGCGTGCGGCGGCTCGGCATGCGCGAGGGCTTCGACGTGGGCCTGGAGATGTCGGGCCACCCGCAGGCGCTCCGCGACATGATCGCCAACATGACGCACGGCGGGAAGATCGCCATGCTCGGGCTGCCCGCCGAGGAGTTCTCCGTCGACTTCGCGACCATCGTGACCTCGATGATCACCCTCAAGGGCGTCTACGGCCGGGAGATGTACGAGACGTGGTACGCCATGTCCGTGCTGCTGGAGAAGGGCCTCGACCTCTCCCCCGTGATCACCGACCGCTTCTCCCACCGCGACTTCGACGCGGCCTTCGACACCGCCGCCAGCGGCAAGACCGGCAAGATCATCCTGGATTGGACCGCCTGATGTTCGACAACGTCCGCGACGACCTGCGCGCGACCCTCGACGAGATCGCCTCCGCCGGGCTGCTCAAGCCCGAGCGGGTCATCACCACCCCGCAGAGCTCCGGCATCGCCGTCGCCGGGGGCGGCGAGGTGCTGAACTTCTGCGCCAACAACTACCTCGGCCTGGCCGACCACCCCGAGGTGGTCGCCGCCGCCAAGGACGCGCTCGACCGCTGGGGCTTCGGCATGGCGTCGGTCCGCTTCATCTGCGGCACCCAGGAGGTGCACAAGGAGCTGGAGGCGCGGCTGTCGGAGTTCCTCGGCCAGGAGGACACCGTCCTGTACAGCTCGTGCTTCGACGCCAACGGCGGCGTGTTCGAGACGCTGCTCGACGACCGCGACGCGGTGATCTCCGACGCGCTCAACCACGCGAGCATCATCGACGGCATCCGGCTGTGCAAGGCCCGCCGCCTGCGCTACGCCAACCGCGACATGGCCGAGCTGGAGGCCCGGCTGAAGGAGGCGTCCGACGCCCGGCGCAAGCTGGTCGTCACCGACGGCGTCTTCTCCATGGACGGCTACGTCGCCCCGCTGCGGGAGATCTGCGACCTGGCCGAGAAGTACGGCGCCATGGTCATGGTGGACGACTCCCACGCGGTCGGCTTCGTCGGCCCCGGCGGCCGGGGCACCCCCGAGCTGCACGGCGTGATGGACCGGGTGGACATCATCACCGGCACCCTCGGCAAGGCGCTCGGCGGGGCCAGCGGCGGCTACGTCGCCGCCCGCCGCGAGATCTGCGCGCTGCTGCGCCAGCGTTCGCGCCCCTACCTCTTCTCCAACTCCCTCGCCCCGGTGATCACCGCCACCTCGCTGCGCATCCTCGACATGATCAGCGGTGACAGCGACGCCCGGGACCGGCTGCGCGCCAACACGACGCGGTTCCGCACGAAGATGACCGAGGCGGGCTTCGACATCCTGCCCGGCGACCACCCCATCGTCCCGGTGATGATCGGCGACGCCTCCGAGGCCGCGGCGATGGCCGAACGGCTGCTGGAGCGGGGCATCTACGTGATCGGGTTCTCCTATCCGGTGGTGCCGCAGGGCCAGGCCCGCATCAGGGTCCAGCTCTCGGCGTCCCACTCGGCCGAGGACGTGGACCGCGCGGTCGAGGCGTTCGTCGCCGCCCGCGGCTGACCTGCGGCCGGCCCGTTTCCGCGCCCCGGCCCGTTTCCGCGCCCCGGTTCGGGAACGGGCTTCAGGCCGGAGCCGTGGGCAGGCCGTGACCGGCGTTCCGGAACGGCGAAGGACGGCCGGCCAGGGGAAACGGCCGATCACGTGCCGAGATAGGCCAGGACCGCCGCGACCCGCCGGTGGATGTCGGGGCTGTTCTCCAGCCCCAGCTTCATGAAGATCGAGTTGACGTTCTTCTCGACGGCGGAGACCGACAGGTGGAGCGCGCGGGCGATGCCGCCGTTGGACCTGCCGTGGGCCATCCCGCGCAGCACGTCGCGCTCGCGCGGGGTCAGCTCCTCCCCCCGGTCGCCCCGCACGGCGCGGCGGGCCATCAGGGCCTCCACGACCTTGGGGTCGATGACCGAACCGCCGCCGGACACCGCCCGTACCGCGCCGAGCAGCTCCTCCAGGTCTCCGACGCGGTCCTTCAGCAGGTAGGCGAAGCCCTCAGCCCCGTGCTTGAACACTTCGAAGGCGTAGAGCGCGTCGGAGAACTGGGAGAGCACCACGACGCCGGTCGCCGGGTGGTCGGCGCGGATCCGATGGGCCGCGTCGATGCCCTCGAAACCCGGCCGGAACGGGCCGCCCGGCATGCGGATGTCGGTGATGACCACGTCCGGCCGGAGCCTGCGCACGGCGTCCAGCAGCTCCCCGGCGCTGCCCACGGCCCCGGCGACGGCCGCCTCCCCGGACGTCTCCAGCAGCCTCCGGACGCCCTCGCGGACCAGGTAGTGGTCGTCGGCGATGACGACGCGCGGCCGCTTCGGCGTTCCCGGCATCGTCGGCGGAGACTCAGTCATGGACCGGCACCCAGGCTCTCACCGTCGTCCCCTCCCCCTTCGCGCTCGCCACGTCGAGACCGCCGCCGAGCGCGGCCAGCCGGTCGGCGAGGGCCATCAGCCCGCGCCGGGCGACCGCCCCGGGGTCGAAACCCGCTCCGTCGTCGGAGACCGTGACTCCCAGCCGTCCGCCGGACAGCGTCAACCGTACGTCCACGGAGGAGGCCCGCGCGTGCTTGAGCGCGTTGGCGAGCGCCTCGCTCACGGTGAAGTACAGCGCGCCCTCGACCTCGTCGGGAAAGCGTCTCGCCCGCGACTCCGGGTCGGCACGCACTTTCGAGGCCACCGGCAGGCGCGAGCAGCGCTCCTCCAGCGCCTCGGCCAGCCCGCCCTGGCTGAGCACCGACGGGTGGATGCCCGCCGCCAGCTCCCGCAGGTCGTCGAGGGTCTGCCTGGCCTGGTCACGCAGGAGCGTCATCGTCTCGGTGTCCGCCCCGGTGGCCCTGGCCAGCTCCAGTCCGGCGATGAGCGCGACGATCTCCTGCTGCACGCCGTCGTGGATGTTGCGCTCGATCCGCCGCCGCTCGGCCTCCTGCGCGTTGACCAGCCGGGCGGCCAGCCCCGCGCTCTGGATCGCCAGCCCGACCGGTACGGCCAGCGCACGCAGCAGCCGCCGGTCGTCGCGGGTGAGACCGCCGTCCCGGGGCCCGCAGGCGATGCACCCCTGCCCGGCGGGGACGGTCAGCTCCGGCTCGCCCTTCTCCTCACCCGCCACGACCCGGGTGCCGTCGGCGAGCGTGACGGCCGCCCACCGGACGTCCAGGCCGGCCCGCACCGCCTCGGCCAGCCGCCCGAGCAGCTCGCCCGGCTCCGCCTCCTCCAGATCGGGAGCCAGCTCGGAGAGCAGCTCGTCCACCGTGGGCCGCAGGTCGAAGACGAGGAAGAAGCGCGATCCGCGGACGCCCACCCGGATGTCGAGCAGGTTGTGCCGGAAGACGGCCACCCCGATCGCGGCGGGCAGCGCGCTCAGCATGGGCATGAAGGGGATCCAGGCCGCCGCCGGTGACCCCGTGAGGAGGAAGAACGCCGCTATCGGGAACCCGCCGAGGGTGACGGCGAGCGCGGCGGTCATCCAGCCGAGCCGGCGGCGCTCGGGTCCGGAGGCGCGGCGGGTGCGCGCCACGAGCGAGCCCAGCACCACCAGCGCCGTGCCGAAGACGACGAGCTGTCCCAGCCCGGCCAGGCCCGCCATGACCAGCGCGGCGGGCCCGGTGAGGGCGAGCGGGTTGTCGTGTGGCAGGAGGGGGGAGGCGTCGTCGGGGAACAGCAGTACCCCCAGCCAGTGCACGGTGATCGCCGCTCCGGCGATCCAGCCCCCCACGCGCCAGCGTCGCGAGGGAAGCCTTCCGTCCGGGTAGAACAGCGGGACGAAAACCCAGGAGAGCCCATAGAAAGGGGCGAAGACCGAAGCCATCAGGGCGGCGAGAACGAGCAGCGGCACAGGCCATCCCGCGTCCGCGGTGACGAGGAGCCCGGCCCCCAGATTGCCCACGCCCAGGCAGTCCGCGGTGGCCAGGAGCAGCCAGCCGTAGAGGTTGCCCGGCCGCCGGTGGGCGACGAGCCAGCCCAGCGCGGGCAGCGGCAGCGCCAGCACGTTGAACGTCAGCTGGTTGAACGGTGCTCCGCCCGCCAGCACCGTGCCGACCGCGCTGCCGAGGATCGCCACCGCCGCCATGGACGCGGCGAGGACTCGGGACGAGGTCGGGGGAAGCACAGAAGGCAGTGTGGTCCCCCCGGGCGACCTGCGTCTATGAGGTTGACCGCACATCCGCCGGGGGACGGCCGCACCCCGGAAGGCGGCGGCTCGCCGGATACCCCGCCCGCCGCGCTCTTCCTAGCGTGGAGAACCCGGCCGCCACCGCCGAAGTGGCGGTGGACCACGGCCTTTGAAGCAGCCCGTCAAGGAGACCCCGCCGAACAGGCACAAGCCGAGAAGGCCCCGCCGAGCAGACACAGGACGACGAAGGAGATATCCATGAACCTCCGCCCCCGAACGACCGGCGCACCGGCCCTGGCCGCCATCGCCGTGGCCGTTCCCCTGGCCCTCGGCGGAACGCTCCCGGCCGCCGCGGACATCATGAACCCCACCGCGGACACCGCACGGCCCGCCGCCGCACCGGTACGGCAGGCCACCACGGCCGTCGCACCGGTACGGCAGACCGCCGTGGAGGCCGCCCCCACCGCCTCCACGGAGGCCGCTCCCACCCCCACCGCCACCACCGCCCCCGAGATCCCCGATACTCCGGCCGGGCGGCAGCTCCGCTGGTTCCTGGACGCCACCGGGCGAGTGCCGCTCAGCGCAGACGAGATCGGGCAGCACCTGAGCGCCGACTTCCTCAAGCAGGTGACCGCCGACGGCTTCAACCAGTTCCTCAAGGGCCTGGCCGGCATCCGGCTCGACGAACTGACCCGGACCGACCCGGGCTTCCTGGCCGGCACGGCCACCGTCGCCGGGCAGAAGACCGACGTCCAGCTCACCGTGGACGCCTCAGGGAAGATCGACGGCCTGCTGGTGAAGCCGTCGCTCCCGCCCGCCCCCAAGAGCTGGTCCGAGCTCGACGCCAGGCTCCGCGAGCTCGCCCCCCGGACCGGTTTCCTCGCCGCCGAGATCGACCGGCGGGGCCGGTGCGAGACCGTCCACGGCGTCGGCGCGGACACCGCCCGCCCGCTGGGGTCGGTCTTCAAGCTCTACGTGCTGGGAGCGGTGGCGGACCGGATCCACGCGGGCGGGCTCAGCTGGGAGACGAAGCTCACCGTCACGCCCGGGGTGAAGATCCCCGCCGCGGACGGTCTCGGGGCCCGGCCGGACGGCAGCACCGTCACGGTCCACGAGGCGGCCAAGCTGATGATCTCGATCAGCGACAACACCGCCGCCGATCTGCTGCTCAAGACGGTCGGCCGCAAGGCCGTGGAGAAGAAGGTCCGCCAGTGGTCCGGCCACGCCGAGCGGAACCTCCCCCTCATCACCACGCGCGAGCTGTTCCTGTTGAAGGGCGTCGACTACCCCCGGCACGCCCGCGCCTATCTCGCGCGTGACACGCAGGGGCGCCGTGCCTACCTCCGCGACGTCGTCGCCGGCCTGTCCCTGTCGCAGATCAAGGTCTGGGAGAAGCCCCGCGAGCTCGACACCATCGAGTGGTTCGGCTCCCCCCGCGACGTCTGCCGCGCCTACGCCGGGCTGCTCAAGCGGAGCGACAAGCGCCTCAGCGAGGTGCTCTCGGCCAACGACGCCGGGCTCGGCCTCGACCGCGCCACGTGGCCCGAGGTCTGGTACAAGGGCGGCTCCGAGGTCGGGGTCTTCGACATGACGTTCCTCGGGCGCACCGCCAAGGGGAAGGCGTACGTCGTCGCCACGCTGGCGAGCGACACCCGCGCCCCCCTCGACCAGGGCACCGTCGGCCCCGAGACCATCTCCCTCAGCAGAGGCGGCTTCAGCCTGGTCCGCTGATCGATCTGGTCCACTGGCCGGGCCGATCCACTGATCGGGCTGACCCGCTGATCGGGCTGACCCGCTGATCGGGCTGACCCGCTGATCGGGCCGGTCCACTGATCGGGCCGGTCCACTGATCGGGCCGGTCCGCCGAGCCCGCGCACCGGATGCCGCCCGGCCCGGCCGGCCGTACGGCGCCCCGCCGGTATGACCGGCGGGGCGCCGTTGTCCCGGCCGGGACATCACTGGCAGGATCTTCGCCATGCCGACGTTCTCCGCACATGACGGGACCGAACTCGCCTACCACGTGTTCGGGGAAGGCGTGCCGCTGATCTGCCTGCCGGGCGGCCCGATGCAGGACTCCGCCTACCTCGGTGAGCTCGGCGGCCTGTCGGCGCGCCGGCGGTTGATCATGGCGGATCCCCGGGGGACGGGCCGGTCCGCGGTGCCCGCGGACTCCGCCTCCTACCGTTGCGACCGGCTCGTCGACGACGTCGAAGCCCTGCGTGAGCACCTCGGCCTGGACCGGATCGACCTGCTCGGGCACTCGGCCGGCACGAACCTCGCGGTGCTGTACGCGGCCCGGCATCCGGAACGCGTCGGCAGGCTCGTTCTGGTCACCCCGAGCCTCCACGCCGTCGGCATCACGGTCACCGGGGAGTCCAGGCTCAAGGCCGCACGGCTCCATGAGGGCGAATCATGGTTCCCGGCGGCCTACGCCGCCTTCGAGTCGATCGTGGCGGGCAACGCCGCCGACGACGACTGGAAGGCCATCGACCCCTTCTTCTACGGCCGGTGGGACGCGGCGGCGCGGGCCCACCAGGCCGCTCAGGACGACCGCCGGAACGGAGAGGCAGCGGCCGTCTTCGCCTCCGAGGGCGCTTTCGATCCGCCCGCCACCCGCGCGGCACTCGGGGCGTTCGGCGCGCCGGTGCTGCTGCTCGCCGGAGAGGCCGACCCGAACACGCCCCCGGACATCGTGACGGAGTACGCCGGGCTGTTCCCGGACGCCGAGCTCGTCGTCCAGCCGGACGCGGGCCACTTCCCGTGGCTCGACGACGCCGGCCGGTTCGTGGCGACGGTCGCGTCGTTCCTGGCGTGACCTTCCCTCCACCCAGGGCCTCCCGCCCCGAACCTCTCACTCCCGGCCCTCTCGCCCCTCGCCCCGACCCCTTCGTCCCTTGCTCCTCGCCCCGGAGCTCCTCGCCCCGAAGGGCCCCGGCCCGGGTTCCTCGCACGCGGACGACCTTGGAGAACGGACGGCGCCCCGGCCGCCTGGAGCACGTCCCGGCCACGGGGCGGCCTCGGTGAGAATGGGCGGGTGATAGACACCCGGCGGCTCCGGACCCTGCGCGCCGTGGCCGACCACCGTACGGTCACCGCCGCCGCGGCGGCCCTGCACCTGACGCCGTCCGCGGTCTCCCAGCAGCTCGTCGCCCTGGAGCACGAGGTGGGGCACCGGTTGCTGGAGCGCGACGGCCGGGGCGTGCGGCTGACCGCCGTCGGCCGCATCCTGCTCGGCCACACCAACGAGGTGCTCGCCCAGCTGGAGCGCGCCGAGGCCGACATCGCCGCCTACACCACCGGTACGGCGGGCGAGGTGAAGGCGGCCTCCTTCGCCACCGCGATCGGTCTCGTCGTGGCTCCGGCGGTGGGCGCGCTGCGGAGCAAGGAGCCGGGCATCCAGGTCCGCGTCCTCGACGCCGAGGGCGACCAGAGCCTCACCATGGTCCTGGACGGCGCGGTGGACGTCGCCGTGGCCGTCGAGTACCGCGGGGCCCCGGCCGAGGACGACCGCCGGCTGTCGCGCATCCCGCTCTACTCGGAGCCGTTCGACGTGGTGCTGCCCGGCGACCACCGTCTCGCCCACGGATCCGGGGAGTGGGGGGATCCCGGCGAGGCCGGTGCGGCGGGGCGGGAGGTGGCCATGGCCGACCTGGCCGGGGAGACGTGGATCGGCCCCTATCCCGGCAACCCCTGCCACGACGTGATCGCGCTGGCCTGCGAGCACGCCGGGTTCACCCCGGAGTTCGCCCACTCCTCCGACGACTTCGACGCGGTGATCGCCCTGGCGGCGGCCGGGGCGGGCGTGGCGATGGTGCCGCGCCTGGCGTTGCGCACGGCCGACCTGTCCGGCGTGGTGGTCCGCCCGGTCGCGGGCCCGGAGCGCCGGGTCTTCGCCGCGGTACGGCGCGGCGCCGAGCGGCACCCCCTGCTGGTCCCCCTGCTGGACGCCCTCACCGACGCCGCGACGGCCCTGCGCCGGATCCCGCACCGGTGAAAGGACCGGGTCCGGAAGAGCAGGATCCCGCACCGGCGAAAGGGCCGGCTCTGGGAGAGCCGGATCCGGGAGGCCGGGTCCCGTCCGGCCGTTCCCCGGGGGATCGCCCTCGTCTCCCATGGGACCCGTCCGCGCTCCGGCTCAGGAGAGCGAAGTGAGACCGCCGGTTCCGGTCAGGCGGGCAGGGCGCGAAGGAAGTCGCCGAGGATCTCGTTGAAGGCGTCCGGGCGTTCCATGTTGGGGTAGTGCGCGGTGCCGTCGACGGTGGCCTCGCGGCCGTCGGCGACGGTGCGCGCGAGACGGCCGGCCATGCCGATGTGGTCGCTCGAATCGAGGTCGCCGCTGACGGCCAGCACCGGGACGGCGATCTTCGCCGTCCGCGCCCAGGTGTCGGTCACGGGCACCTGCCAGTCGGGCTCGGCGCCGGTGTGCTTGGCGACGGTCCGCATGGTCATCTCCCGCAGCCGTCGTACGACGTCCGGGTCGACGTCGTCGAGGGTGCGGTGCGGACCGGCCGCGAACAGCGTGAATGCCTCGACCCAGCCGCGGACGTCACCGGCGGTCATGGCGCGGGCCTGCTCGGCCTGGACGCTCTCGATCCAGGGGTCGCGGAACTCCGGTTCGCTGGTCCCGGCGCCGCTGACGACCAGGGCGCGCACCAGTTCGGGGTGTTCCAGCGCGGTGTCGACCGCGACGGCCCCGCCCATCGACACCCCGACGAGGACGGCGGGACCGGTGTCGAGACGGCGCAGCAGCGCGGCTAGGTCGTCGGTGTGGCGGAACGGCCCGGCCGCGTTCGAGGACCCGCCGTGGCCGCGGGCGTCCGGTGCGATCACCCGGTGGTTCTTCGCGAGAACCGGAAGCTGGTCATCCCACATGTCGCTGTTCAGGAAGCCGCCGTGCAGCAGCACCACCGGCCGCCCCGCTCCGGCCTCGCGGTAGGAGAGACGGCCCTCGCCGTCCGCGAACGAGAATGTGTCGGAAGTAACGGTCATGACAACCAAGGTGCCATCTTTGCAGTGATATGACAACTAAGGTGTCATCATGGTGTGGTGACCGATACCGAACGCCCTCTCGGGCCCGACGACCTCGCCCACCGGCTCACCGAGGTGTTCGACCTCGTCGGACCCCTGTACCGGCGCGCGCAGCGCAAGGTGGAGGAGGGCGTGCCGATCGAAGGGCTGTCCGTCGGGGTGCGCGCCGTACTGAACCTGCTCCACCGGAACGGGCCCATGACCGTTCCGCAGATGGGCCGCGCGCAGGCGCTGAGCCGGCAGTTCGTACAGCGCATGGTCAACGACGCCGCGGCGCTGCGACTGGTCGAGAGCATCCCGAACCCCGCCCACCAGCGGTCCTCGCTGATCCGGCTGACGGACGACGGCGGGGCCGTCATCACCGCGGTGATGACGCGCGAGTACGCCCTGCTGGGCCAGGTCGGCGGGGGCCTGACCGACGCCGACGTGACGGGCTGCGTGCGGGTCCTCACGGCGATGCTCGCCTACCTCGACAACGTCGACGTGGACTGACCCGCGCGTCACCGCGACCGTACGGGATCGTCCGGGGACGGCGGGACGGGGGCACCGCGGCCGGGGAGACCCTCCGGGCGAGCCGTACGTCCGTACATGCGTACGGCCCGGCCGTGCGTACACACGGCCGGGCCGTACACGGCGCGGAAACATGATGATCCCGCAGGGACGGCGTATACCTCAATACCCGAAACCCACAAAAAGTGAAGTCCCCTAACGGACGGCCAGGGCGACCTCCATCCCCACGCTCTCCCCCTGCTCCATCAGCCCGATCTGGCGCAGGCGGGTCAGCCCCGCGAATTCGCCGATGCTCATCATGCGACCAGTGTGGAACCTCCCCCAGGGGCGGGTTCCAGCCGCACTCGACGGTCTTCTCCCGCGGCCCGGATGGCGACCCGGGCAGGTGTGGCGATGACTCGGCGACCCGCCCATCCCCCGAAAGCGTGGAGCATGATCGCCTGTACGATCATGAATCGTAACAATCTCCCCATCCTTCACAGGCGTTACGGGGTTCTGTGGGGACGGTGTTGCTCAGTGAAAGGAAGGGCATGAACATTCGGACCAAGTTCGCGGCAGTGGCGGGGGCCGCGATGGTTTCCACCTGCCTGGTGGCCGGCGCCACGCCGGCGAGCGCGGCCGGCCCCTGCGGTGGCGGCTACTACCAGATCGACGTGTATAGCATCAGTAACCTCGCGGGCAAGACGGTCGGCCGCACTCATCTCTACTACTCCAGGTCCACCAAGAAGAACTGCGCCGTCACCTACGCCACGCCCGCCAAGCGCGGCTACAAGGCCGTGAAACTCCGCCGCTCGGGCACCTTGAAGTGGACCGTCGACGCGGGGACCTTCAACGAGTACGCGGGCCCGGTCTACGTCTCCGCTCCGGGCAAGTGCATCGACATCGAAGGAAAGATCGGCGGCAACGGCGCCACGTACTACCGCAGGCACTGCGGCTGAGCCGTTCCAGGGCCGGTAAGGAGTACGGATCCTCACCTGACCTGAAGGTTCCGGATCCACAGGACGGCTCCGCGTAGACGGAGGCCGGCGAGGTGGCCGTCGGGGTCTTTTGCCGAAGCACCCCGGCGGCCAGGAGCTCAGGCGCTCTGGCGGGCCTCGGCGTTGCTGGTGCGGATCTGCTGGATGCGCTGCTTGGTCAGGCCGAGCAGCTCGCCGATGTCGGCGTCGGACAACCCGAGGCTCGACAGGTGCTCGACGCGCGCCCTGGCGGTCCGGCTGTAGTCCTCGGCGATCGCGGCGGCCCGGCGCTGCAGCTCGGCGAAGGCGCTGAGATCCTCCCCGGTCAGGCCGGGCAGCGTGTAGTGGAAGACGGGCGCCGGCGGCTCGGCGCGGTCGCCGAACAGGAACGGCAGCCCCTCGGCGACGTCGGCGTGCAGCTCCTTCAGCGAGCGGGCGGACATGCCGCCGGCGACGCCGTCCACGGCGGCGAGCCACAGCGTGCCGTTCTTGGTGACGTGAACGTCAACGCTGTCGTCGGCCATCAGTCCTCCAGCCAGTCGTCACCGAACAGGGCGGCGAGCCCGCGTTCGAGGGCTGCCACGAGTTCGGGTGTCTCACCCGGGTAGAGCGGGACGATCGCGCGCGCCACGACGCGCCCGGCCGGGTCCCACAACAGCAGGAAGCGCTGCCGCCTGCTCGTCTCGGCCCAGTCGCAGCGCAGCCCGTGGATACGCGCGAGGACCACGAGCCGGTCACGGATGGCCGCGTAGTCGTCTCGTTCTACCACACGCGACAGACTATATCCCTTGTTTCACACCGACAATGCCCCTTGTCGCCGCCTTCAGGCATGGCGTGTCGCGTTTCTCGCCGTGCCTCCGTACGGAAGTACGGCGAAGCCCCCGGCGGGGCGCTCCCACGGGGGACGGAGAGCACGGGGCGGCACGGGTGCCGGGGTTCGCGGGGGACGAACCGGGCACCGCGGCGTTCCCGCCGGGGGCGGTCGAAGGGTCCCCGGGCCGCACCGGGAACGGCGCGTCATCTCACCCGGGCGAGCGGGGTGAGGCGGACGCCTTGGAGAACACGTCGTCCTCCGGGGAGGGATCGGCCGGGATCTCGCACCACACCGTCCGGCCGGGTCGTCCGGGATGAGAGTGGAAGCCCCAGCACCCGCCCGAGATCAGATTCACGATCGCCAGTCCCCGGCCGCCCTCCACGAGGGCGGAGATCGGGTCGGCGCGGACGCGGGGATCGCCGACGGCCAGGCCCGCGTCCGCCACCTCGACGCGGAGCCGGTCACCGCGCACCGACAGCCGGAGCAGCAGCGGCGGCTCGGCGGCGTCCCCACCGTGACATCCGCACCGTCCGGGACAGGTGCGGCATCCGGCGACGCCGTGGCGGGCGTGCCGGACGGCGTTGGTCACCAGCTCCGAGACGGCCAGCCGTACGGGTTCGTAGGCGGGGTGGCCGTCCCCGAGCCAGGCGCGCACCTCGGCGCGGGCGCGTGAGGCGGACTCGGGGCCGCCCGGCAGACGTGACTCCCGTAACGTGTCCGGCTTCATTGGCCCGCCTTTCCCGATCCGATCCGGCTGGATTCCCGTTTCCTTCTCGACGTTTCGCGCGAGGTGCCGTCGCGAAATCCGCGCCACGACGGCGCGGCCCTCATACGGTCGCAAAGAAACGCGCGCCGGGAACGACGAACGGCCTCCACCCTTTGTCCACAGACCTGTGAACCCCCTGGCAGGACCGGGAAAGAATGGCGACAATCAGGCCCATCCATCGCCGTTCACCGGGAGGAGCCGGAAATGATTCCCCCTCTGGAGCCCGACCCGTCCATATCCTCGCGCATACAATTCGGGACGGAATTACGCAAATTCCGGCTTACTGCAGGGTTCACCCAGAAGAAGCTCGGCGAAGCGGTCCACCTGTCGGACAGTCAGGTCAGCATGATCGAGAACGGCCACCGGGCGCCGACCCTGGACCTGGCGCAGCGGGTGGACGAGGTCCTGGGGCTCGGGACCGCCCTCACCGGCCTGCTCGATCGGCTGAACCGCGCGGCGGCCCAGTTGCCTCGCTGGTTCCGCCCATGGCTCGACTTCGAACGCGAGGCAGAGGCCCTGCGAATGTGGGAGCCGCTGATGGTCCCCGGCCTTCTCCAGACCGAGGGCTACGCGCGAGCCATCCTCAGCCGCAGCCCCGGCGTCGGCCCCGAGCAGGCAGAGGAAAACGTCACAGCCCGGATGGATCGACAGGCCATTCTTCGACGGCCAACGCCTCCGATGCTCTGGATCGTCTTGGAGGAGAGCGTCCTCCATCGACCTATCGCAGGATCGGAGATCATGAGGGCGCAGTTCGAGCACCTTCTCCACTCGGCGGATAATCCCCATATTTCTCTTCAGATACTTCCCTACCGAGCATGCAGCGTCCTCGGTCTCATGGGTGGTTTCGTCATCGCCGAAATGCCACGGAATGCTCCCTCTGTTGCCTACATCGACTCGCAGAGCACTGAAGACCGAGTAACCGATCGATCAGAAGAGGTGAAAGGTCTAGCATTTAGGTACGAAATGATCCGAACGGACGCCCTGCCACGACACGAGTCACTCTCAATGATCAAGGAGACGGTGCAGAGATGGACCACGTGACCTGCGAACCCTCCAACGTCCGGTGGCGCAAGTCCTCCCTCTCGGGCGACGACGGCAGCAACTGCGTCGAGATCGCCACCCTGGCCGGCGGACGCCGCGCCGTACGCGACAGCAAGGACCGCACCGGCCCCACCCTCACCCTCACCCCAGCCCAGTGGACCGCCTTCGCCGACGCCCTCAGAACCGACGCCCTGGGCTGAACGACGGCCGCGCGGACTCCCCGAATGCGGGGACTGAAAAGCCGGTGGGCCCCGGAAAGCGCGAGGGCCCAGGCCGAGGGCCCTCGCGGTGGGAAGGTCAGGCGGTCACGGGCAGCGCGGTCAGCCGCCAGGTGCCCGGGTCGGGGGCTCGCAGCCCGGCCGGCGGCGCGGCCGACGTCAGGCCGGGGAAGCGGCGCAGCAGGGCGGTGAGCGCGGCCTCGGTCTGCACGCGGGCCAGCGACGCCCCGACGCAGAAGTGCGGCCCGTGGGAGAAGCCCAGGTGGCTCGCCGTACCGGGGGTGCCGGGGACCCGGGTGACGTCGAGCCGGTCCGGGTCGGCGAACACGCGCGGGTCGCGGTTGGCGGCGGCGACCGCGACGGTGACGGGCTCCCCCTTGCCGATCGGCACGCCGTACAGCTCGGTGTCCTCCCGGGCGTGGCGGGGGATCGTCAGCAGCGTCGGGCCGCACCAGCGGATCAGCTCCTCGACGGCGCGCGGCGTGAGCGCCGGGTCCTCGCGCAGCGCGGCGAGCTGCTCCGGATGGTCCAGGAGGGCCGCCACGGCGTTGGTGATGAGGTTGGTCGGCGTCTGACCGGACAGCACGAGCTGCCAGACCAGCATGACCAGCTCGATCTCGCTGAGCCGGTCGCCGTCCTCGTCCCGGACGCGGACGAGGTCGGAGAGCAGGTCGTCGCCGGGCTCCTCGCGCCGCCGCGCCACCGCCGCCTCGGCGCCCCGCATGATGGCCGGGATCGCCGCGGCGAACGCCTGTCCCGCGCCGGAGGCGATGGTCGCGCCGTACTCGCGCCAGCTCGGGCGGTCGGCCTCGGGAATGCCGACCAGCTCGCAGATGACGTCCATCGGCAGCGGGCGGGCGAAGTGCCACAGCAGGTCCACCGAGCCGTCCTCGGCGTGGGCGGGAAGCTCGTCGAGCAGGCCCTCGACGATCCGCTCGATCCGGGGCCGGAACGCGGCGGCGCGGCGCGCGGTGAACGCGGGCGCCACCAGCCGCCGCAGCCGCACGTGCTCCCGCCCCTCCGTCTCACTCATCGTCCGCATGTACGGCAGGCAGTCGGCGGGCACGTCGGGCCGCATGAAGCTGCTCTCGGTGATCTCGAACCGCGGGTCGGCGAGCAGCGCGCGGGCGTCCTCGTGCCGGGTGACGGCCCACATCGGCATGCCGGGGATGAGCAGCCGCGCCAGCGGTGAGCGCTCCCGGGCGTCGCCGTACGCGGTGAAGGGATCGCGGATCACCTCGGGATCGGTGAGATCGATCTCGGGGACGCCGTTCATGTCGGGGCCGGAGTCGGCCATCGCACTCTCCAGTTCAGATTTCTTCAACATTCAGATGATGAAGGTATCCGGATTCGACGCGCACGGCAAGGACGGAGGGGGACGGGGCATGAGGGACGGCTCGCCGGAGCCGGATCCTACGAATCAGCGGTGAAGGGACCGCCGGGGCCGCGGTAGGGCAGGGTGCGGCTGTAGACGATGTTGGTGGTGGTGCTGCCGAACGCCGTCAGCTCGTTGACGACCTGCTCCAGGTGGGGCATGGACGTCGCGGCGACCTTCAGCACGTAGCAGTCCTCGCCCGTGGTGCGCAGGCACTCCAGGATCTCCGGGCGCTCCCCGAACAACCGGCGCAGCGGCTCGTGCCGGTTGCCGGGATACTTCAGGCGCACCACGGCGAGCACCGGGAAGCCCGCCTTCTCCAGATCGACCTCGGCCCGGTAGCCGGTGATGACGCCCATCGACTCCAGCCGCCTGACCCGCTCGGTCGTCGCCGAGGCGCTGAGGCTCACCCGCCGCGCCAGCTCGGTGAGCGGAACCCGGCCGTCCCGCTGGAGCTCGGCGAGGATCGCCCAGTCGGTCTGGTCAAGATTCTCGGCCATTCGCCAAAAATACCGTCACATCCCCGGCGAATCCCCCGTCATGCCGGGAGGACTCCCTTCCGGACGAACCGCCTGGACAACTAGCCTCGAACAGGTGGAAATAGGAGTCAATGTCCCGAATTTCGGGCCGGGCACCGACCCGGACACGCTGCGCCGCTGGGCACGGACGGTGGAAGGGCTGGGCTTCGACCTGCTGATGGTCTCCGACCATGTCGCGGTGACCCCGGATGTCGCCGAGCAGTACCCGGCCCCCTTCTACGAGCCGTTCACCACGCTCTCCTGGCTGGCCGGCGTCACCGACGGGATCCGGCTCGGCACCACGGTGCTGATCGTTCCCTACCGGCACCCGCTGCTCGTCGCCCGGATGGCCGCCAACCTCAACCGGCTCAGCGGGGGACGGCTGGTCCTCGGGGTGGCGGCCGGCTGGGCGCGCCAGGAGTTCGAGGCGCTCGGCGTGCCGTTCGAGCGGCGCGGGAAGCTCACCGACGACCATCTGCGGGCGATCCGCGCCGCCTGGGAGGACGACGACGACTACCGCGCCGGGCACATACCGTTCTGGGTCGGCGGGCACAGCGCCGCCGCGATGCGCCGCGCCGTACGGCTCGGCGACGCCTGGCACCCGCTGCGGTTCACCCTTCCCTGGCTGACCGAGGCGGTGCACCGGCTGAAGGCCGTCGCCGCCGAGGAGGGACGGCCCGCGCCCGCGTTGGTCCCCCGCATGGTCCTCCGGCTCACCGAGGCGCCGGTCACCGGGCCGGACCGGCTCGCCGGCGAGGGGACGATCGACCAGATCACCGAGGACCTGGAGCGGCTGCGCCTGCTCGGCGCCGGGACCGTCGTACTGGACCCGTTCGGCGGCGACCCCGCCGAGACCCTCCACCCCGAGGTGGCATGGCGGGCGCTCGCGGCCGTCGCCGACCTGCGGCGGACGCTCACGACGGAGAACACCATCACACACACGGGAACGGAGTGATCATGACGGGTGACGACGAGCGGCTGCTCCGCAGGGCCGTCGAGCTGGCCGCCGAGGCCAGGGCGGGCGGGAACCCGCCGTTCGGATCGCTGCTGGCGGGGCCGGGCGGCGAGATCCTCGTGGAGGAGCGCAACACGAGCCTCACCGACGCCGACATCACCGCCCACCCCGAGCTGAAGCTGGCCAGGTGGGCGGCCCGGGAGCTGGACCGGGCCGTCGCGGCCGCCACCACCATGTACACCAGCTGCCGGCCGTGCGGCATGTGCGCGGGCGCCATCGAGCGGTCCGGCCTGGGCCGCGTCGTCTACGCGCTCTCCCCCGAGCAGCTCGCGAGCCTCAAGTCACCCGACGCCGTGCCGGTCGTCTTCTCCTTCTCCGAGGAGGGCTCGGCCCTGTTCGACGAGGCCCGCGTCCCGGTGGAGGGCTACTACTGAGGGCTGGGCCTGACCGTCCGGGTCGTCCCCCGGGGAGGTCGACGCCGTGACGGCTTCCGAGCTCCACTGACCGCCGCCGAGCCGGAGCGCCCGGCCGGCGCGCGATCAGAGCAGCCGGCCCGCGGCCTTCAGGTCGTCGAAGATGAGCTGGTCCACCGGGGAGACGCGGTCGCGGTCGGCGTATGACAGCCAGGCGACCTCCTCGATCTCGGCCGCCGCGGCGAGGGTGCCGCGGTAGTCACCGGTGTAGCAGGTCATGCGGACCACCGTCCCCTCCGGGTGGCCATGCGCCTGGGCCTCGTAGACGCCGAGGAGTGCGACGGTCCCGGGGAGGACCGCCACGGTGAGCTCCTCGGTGACCTCGCGGGCCAGGGTCTGCGCGTCGCTCTCCCCGGCCTCACGCTTGCCGCCGGGGAAGTAGTAGGCGTCCTTGCCCCGGGAGCGCGTGCTGAGGACCCTGCCGCCCTCCAGCCTGATCCAGGCCACCTTGTCGATGAGCACCGGCATCGCGGCGTCCCCGTTCCTCGTGGTTTCCGACCTTCGCCAGAGCCTATCCGGAGCGCCTCGCCGTCGACTCCCGAGCAGGCTCCTCACCCCCGACGGGGAAGGCTCCGTTTCCGGACCCCGTCAGACCCACGATCCGATCAGCCGCCGTCGACGATGCGGTGACCCGCCCCCACCGTAACCACGAATGCGGCACCCCCCTCTTGCCCATTTCATCATTTCTCGCTTTTCATCATGGGCAGTAGCAACCATCGGAGAAAGGAGCGCGTCAGGCGACTCGGGCAATGGAGGGCGGGAAACCCATATTTTCTCAGGGATCCCCTATTCAGGCCGCACCGAGCCCATAAGATCCGGGCGTGCCCTCGACATCCCCCCAGAATCAGGATTTCACCGGAGCCGCTCGCCGCCACTACGCGGACGCCGTATATCTGCACGACGACGGCCGGTTGCCCAACGCCGACCATCACTACGGCTTCGCGGTGGAATGCGCACTGAAGAGCGTTCTGCTGACGTTCCTGAACGCGACGCTGGCAGGCAACGGCAAGCCGTCGACGTCCGGGCCTGAAGGCACGAACCAGTACGGGCACCTCCCGGGGTTGTGGGCCGACGTCAGGATCCTCCTTCGAGGACGGTCCGGAAGCGCCCTGATGACCGCGCTCAATGCGGCCGAACCCTTCGGAACCTGGGATGTCACCCACCGTTACCATGGAAACCCGCCACTGAGCGCCACCATAATGAGCGAACGTAAAACAGCGGCCCATCTCATCCTCGCTCTCCATGAGCAGGCGCTCATCAACGGAGTCCTTCAGTGAGTGTTTCTTCCAATATCGTCCGTTTTGATGATGCGCGCCCACCAGCTCTCGAAATCGCCCAGGAGGTGGCGGAAGAGGGCGTCGACTGCGTGGTGGTGCGAGACATTCTCGGACGGCTGTCCCTGGTTCTCGACGACCGGCAGCGGGAATTACCGGCCGACACCGTCACCCGGTGGCGGGAGGAGCTGGCCGGACGCCTCGGGCGATACGCCGCCCCGGAGCCGGTGCTGCTGGCCCGCGAGCTCTTCGCGGCGGAAGCCGTCTTCGGCTCCCCCCATGCGGTCGACGAACCCGGATGGGAGAGCGCTCCGGGTCGAGGGCGCATCCTCGCACTCGACAACACCGTGGTGGGCGAGGACTGGGCCCATGTCACCGTCTCACCGGCCAGGACGTCCGCCACCGGAGCCACGCGCACCGTGCTCTACGGGTTCAAAGGTGGCGTCGGCCGGTCCACGGCCACGTTCATGCTCGGAAAACACCTGGCGGACCGGGGACACTGCGTCCTCGTCGTCGACCTCGACCTGGAATCACCGGGCTCGGGTCCCCTTCTCCTGGGCGAGGACGCCACGCCGCAGTACGGCCTGATCGACCATCTCGTCGAATCCGCCCTGGACAACGCCGAAGGGCTGGACCTGGTGGCACGGGCGTCCGTCCCCAGCCTCGGCAACGGCGAGCTGTGGGTCGCCCCGGCACGGGGGCGGGGGCGGGAAGGCGTCCCGTACGCATACGTCGGCAAGCTCAACCGTGTCTACGCCGACGTTCCGGGTATCGCGCCCTCCACCTTCGCCGACCGACTGGAGGCGGCGGTCGCCGCCTGCGAGTCGGCCGTCGCCGAACGGAGCCGCCGACCCGACATCGTCCTGCTCGACAGCCGGGCCGGCATCCACGACATCGCCGCCATCGCCATCTCGCGGCTGTGCGACCTCGCCCTGCTCTTCGGTTCCGACAGCGGTCAGACGTGGCACGGCTACCGCGACCTGTTCACCGCGTGGCGCGCCTCCGGTCAGGGGGCCGCGATCCGCGAGAAACTACGGATGGTCGCCTCGATGGTTCCGGACGAGCATCGTTCCGACTACCTGGCATCGTTCCGCGAGCATTCCTGGACCTGTTTCTCCGTGCTCTACGACGACCTGACGGCCGACGACCTGACGGGTTTCAATCCGAGCCCCGACGACGTCTCCGCTCCGCACTCTCCCATTCCCATACTCTTCACCCAGGAGCTCGTCGGCCTCGACGGGGCGACGAGCCCGGGGTGGAGCGACCGGAGGTTTGTACAGGCCGCATACGGAGAGTTCCTGGACACCGCCGCCCGTCTCATCGTCGAAGGGGTGTGATGACGATCGCCCTCGATGTGGAGGATCTCCGTACCCTGCTCCATGACGCGCTGCCCGGCGCGCAGGACGCCGACACCATCGAGCCGACGGTGAACACGCTCTTCACTCCGGACAGTCATCGTCTCGCGCTGGATGTGGACGCCACGGTCGTCAAGGGCGGGCGCGGGGTGGGCAAGACGTTCTGGTTCCGCTCGTTGCTCGACGACCGGCTGCGGACGGTGGCGGCCAACGAATACCGCATCGGCCGGCTCACCCGTATGACCGTCCGTTCCGGTTACGGCGCTGACAACGCCCCCCGAAGCTATCCAGGCTCAGCGGAGCTGCGCAGCCTCGTGGACGGTGGTGCGACTCCCCTGGATCTGTGGAACACGGTTCTGCTCGTCGCACTGGGAACACCGGAGATCAGCGAAATGCCCACCTGGAAGGACCGTATCCAATGGGTACGCGACCATCCCGGTGAGCGGGACAGGGCCATCGCCGAAGCCGACCGGCGAGGCAGGGACGCGGGCACAGCGCAGCTGATCCTCTTCGACGCTCTTGAGCACCTCCACCGCGATCGCCGTCAGGCCGACCAACTCGTCGCCGGAATCCTGCAACTCGCCCTGGAAACCCGGCTCAGCACCCGCACCGTCCGCTTCAAGATATTCATTCGGCCGGACATGCTGGACGGGGCGCTGCTCTCCTTCCCCGACGCATCGAAACTCGTCTCCAACGCGGCGAGTCTCAGGTGGTCGCCTCCCAACCTGTACGGGTTGCTCTTCCACCATCTCGGCAATCACCCGTCGCCGCCGGCCGAACGATTCCGCGAAGCTGTACCGGGGTGGACCGAGCCCACGCCCGGCCGCCATCTTCCTCCACCGTCCCTTCTCGGTGACGAGACGCGGCAGGCGGAGCTGTTCGCGGAGATCGCCGGACCGTACATGGGCGCCAACTTCCGCAAGGGGCACACCTACACCTGGCTGCCCAACCATCTGATGGACGGGGCCGAGCAGGTCAGTCCACGCAGTTTTCTCAGTGCCCTGGCCAAGGCGGCGGAGGAGACGACCGCGCAGTACGCCACGCACCGGTACCCCATCCACTACGAGGGCATCCGACGGGGCGTGCAGGCGGCCTCCACCACCCGGGTGGGGGAGATCAGGGAAGACCTGCCCTGGGTGCAGGCCGTCATCGCCCCCCTCGCCGGTCAGCAGGTACCGATCGACGAGAGCACCGTGATCGACCTGTGGACCGAGCACCGTCTCACCGAGGTGTTGCAGCGGCAGGTCACCCGTTTCGTCGAGGACGAGAAGGTCCGGACCGGCCCGCGTTCTCCCGACCGTTATCCGGAGCTCGTTCAGGAGCTCATCGAGTTGGGCGTGATGCGACGCCGCAAGGATGGCCGCATCGACCTCCCGGACGTCTATCGCGTCGCGTTCTCCATCGGCCGCCGGGGCGGGGTGCCACGGGTCAGATCATGACTGCCGGTACTGCCCGGCGGCACCTGAAACGGCGGTGGACTCCGGGCGGCCGTTGACGGGCGGGCGTACGGCGGGTCAGTCGCGGGTGGGTTTGCGCTGCTCCCAGCGGTCCATCATGAGCAGGATCTCGTCGTGGCAGAAGGCGAAGAAGTCGCGCATCTCGGCCATGCCGTGCCCCGGACGGCTGTCGGTGCCGCCGACCGCGGCTATGCCCTCGTCGACGGTGTCGGCGATGAGCTGAAGCCGGTTCATCTTGCTCATCGTCGCCTCCCACCAGCTCTTGCCGCTCAGGAGGTACAGGTCGCGCCGGGAGCCCGGGACCGGCTCCCGGCGGAGGAGATCCATGTCCACGAGGTAGCGCACGGCGCCCGAGATGGCGCCGGAGCTGGCGCCGAGCCGTTCGGCGAGGTCGGCGGCGCTGAGCGCGTCCTCCTCGGCGGTCATCACGGTGAGCAGCACGCGGGCCGCCATCGGCGGGACGCCCATGGCGGCCAGCATCCGGCCCATCCGCTCCACGAACCGGCGTACGGCCTCCTCGTCGCGCATCTCTCCCCCTCCGGTTCTCTCCGGCATTCTCCAGCGTCAAGGACCCGGGCAGGTACTTTCATTTTTCTCTGAAGGCTCTGTACATTCTAAAGTATGAGTAACGTCATCTCGGTGTCCGGCGTCACGAAGCGATTCGGCCGGACCCGCGCGCTGGACGGCCTGGACCTGGAGGTCCGGGCCGGTGAGGTGCACGGCTTCCTCGGCCCGAACGGCGCCGGGAAGTCGACCACGATCCGCGTCCTGCTCGGCCTGCTGCGCGCCGACTCGGGCACGGTCCGCCTGCTGGGCGGCGACCCCTGGAAGGACGCCGTCGAGCTCCACCGCCGTCTGGCCTACGTACCCGGCGACGTCACGCTGTGGCCCAACCTGTCCGGCGGCGAGGTCATCGACCTGCTCGGCCGGCTGCGCGGCGGTCTCGACCGGGCCCGTAAGAAGGAGCTGATCGAGCGGTTCGACCTCGACCCGCGCAAGAAGGGACGGGCCTACTCCAAGGGCAACCGGCAGAAGGTCGCCCTCGTCGCCGCGCTCGCCTCCGACGCGGAGCTGCTGCTGCTGGACGAGCCGACCTCCGGGCTCGACCCGCTGATGGAGGCGGTCTTCACCGACTGCGTCACCGAGGCGCGGGAGCGGGGCCGTACGGTGCTGCTGTCCAGCCACATCCTCGCCGAGGTCGAGAAGCTGTGCGACCGGGTGAGCATCATCCGCGACGGCCGCACCGTCGAGACCGGCACACTGGCCGAGCTGCGCCACTTGACCCGCACGTCGATCACCGCCGAGCTGGCCGCCCCGCCCGACGGGCTGCGCGACGCGCCCGGCGTCCACGACCTGCGGGCCGACGGCGACCGGGTGGCCTTCGAGGTCGACAACGACCGGCTGGACGACGCGCTGCGGCGGCTGTCGGCCGTCGGCGTGCGCTCGCTCACCAGCCGGCCCCCGACCCTGGAGGAGCTGTTCCTGCGCCACTACCGGGACGAGCGCGCCGGTACGGCGAGCGGGGACGCCCGTACGGCCGACGGCGGCGCCCGGCGGGCGGACGGGGACGCCCAGGCGGGCGGAGACTCCCGGCAGCCGGACGGAGACGCCCGGACGATGAGCGGAGACGCGCGATGACCGGCGCCGGCTCGCTCGCCCGGCTCGTGCTGCGCCGGGACCGGCTGATCATGCCGCTGTGGGTGCTGGTGCTCGCCGTGCTGCCGATCACCCAGACCACCGGCATCGCCGAGCTCTACCCCACCGAGCAGGGGCTGCGGCGGTTCGCCGCCTCCTTCGGAGCCAACCCGGCGCTGGAGGCGCTCTACGGCCCGGTCACGCACTGGAACGCCGCTGCGATGGGCGTGTGGCGGGCGGGGTTCACCCCCGTGTTGCTGGCCCTGGCGAGCCTGCTCACCGTGATCCGGCACACCCGGGTGGAGGAGGAGACCGGCCGCCGCGAGCTGATCGGCTCGACCGTGGTCGGCAGGAACGCGGGGCTCACCGCGGCCCTGGCCGTGACCGTGGCGGCGAACCTGGCGGTGGCGCTGATCCTCGTGGTCTCCTTCGCCGGGCAGGGGTACGGCCTGGCCGGCGCGTCGGCCCTCGGCCTGGGCTACGCCGTGGTGGGCACGGTGGTCGCCGCCGTGGGCGCGGTCGCCGCACAGCTCACCGAGAGCGCGGGCGGGGCCAGGGCGATCGCGCTCTCGGCACTCGGCGGCGCGTACCTGCTGCGGATGGCGGGCGACTCGACCGGCGCCTCGTGGCTGTCCTGGCTGTCGCCGATCGCCTGGGGGCAGCGGATGCGTCCCTTCGCCGGCGAGGTCTGGTGGCCGGCGGTCCTGGCGGTCGCGGTGGCCGCGCTGCTGTCGGCCGTCGCCTACGCCCTGGCCGGGCGCAGGGACGTCGCGGTGGGCGTACTGCCGCCGCGCCTCGGCCCGGCGGAGGCCGCCCCCGGATTCGGGTCGCCGCTCGCGCTGGCCTGGCGGCTGCACCGGGGGGCGCTGCTCGGCTGGAGCGTGGGCTTCGCCCTCTTCGGCGCGGTGGTCGGCGGGGCGGCGGAGGGCGCCGCCGACGCGATGGCCGGGAACGCGCAGCTGATGGAGATGATGGCCAGGCTGGGCGGCGGGTCGAACGTCTCAGACGTCTTCATCGCGAGCGTGGTGAGCATCTTCGGCATCGCGGTGTCGGGCTACGCCGTGCAGGCGGCGCTGCGGTCACGCGGGGAGGAGACCCTCGGCCGCGCCGAGCCGGTACTGAGCGGCGCGGTGAGCAGGATCGGCTGGATGGCGAGCCACCTGGTGTTCGCGCTGCTCGGCCCGGCCGTGGTGCTGGCGGTCATGGGGCTCGCGGTCGGCGCCGCCTACGGGGCGAGCAGCGGCGACCTCGCCGGGCAGCTGCCCAGGGTGACGGGCGCTGCGCTCTCCCAGCTCCCGGCGGTGTGGGCGCTGGCCGCGCTCGCGGCGGCGCTGTCCGGCCTGCTGCCGCGCCTGACCGCGCTGGCATGGGCGGCCCTCGCGCTGTTCCTGCTGCTCGGCCAGGTCGGCGCGCTGCTGAACCTGCCGCCCGCGGCGCTGGACCTCTCGCCGTTCAGCCACCTGCCCAAGCTCCCCGGCGGGGAGGTGACGGCGACGCCGCTGCTCGCGCTGACCGCGATCGCCGCCGCACTCGTGGCCGCCGGCCTCTACGGCTTCCGTCACCGCGACGTCGGCTGACGCCGTCCGGGGCCGGGCGGGTCCCGCCGTACGGTCCGCGAGGCGTACCGCGGGGCACGCGGGCCGCGCGGAAGGGGTTCACCGGCGGGCGGAAAGGATCCACCGGCAGGCGGAAGGGGCTCGCCGGCGGGCGGAAGGGGTTTCGGCAGGTGGGAGGCGGTGAGGAACGAGGGAGGAGCCGTCCGTCCCCGGTGGGGGCCCGCGAGGGGGCGGACCGGCTCCGCCGGGGATGAGCGCCGCGCACGGGGGCAGGGTCCTTCCAGGCATCCGCCCGCACCGCAGAAGTCCGGGCACCCGCCCGCACCGCCGAGGTCCGGGCGGCCGGTCCGCACCGCCGGGGTACGGGCGCCCGTCCGCACCAGCGAGGTCCGGACGGCCGTCCGCACCGCCGGAGTACGGGCACCCGCCCGCACCGCCGTGGTACGGGCGCCCGTCCGCACCGCCGAAGGAGGACCGCATGGCCGACACCGCCATCATCGACGTCGACGGCACCCTGGTCGACACCAACTACCAGCACGCGCTCGCGTGGTACCGGGCCTTCATCCGCTATGACGTGGTGTTGCCGGTGTGGCGCATCCACCGGCACATCGGCATGGGAGGCGACCAGATCGTGGCCGCCCTCGCCGGGGACGAGGTCGAGCGGGAGCACGGCGACGCGCTGCGGGAGGCGTGGACCGAGGAGTTCGACAAGATGATCGACGAGGTGCGGCCCTTCGAGGGCGCGACCGAGCTGCTGGCCGAGCTGGGCCGGCGCGGGTTCGCCGTGGTCCTGGCCTCCTCCGGCAAGCCGCAGCACGTGGAGCGCTTCCTCGACCTCATCGACGGCCGCGAGCACTGCAAGGCGTGGACCACTTCCGAGGACGTCGAGAAGACCAAGCCCGCGCCCGACCTGATGAAGGTGGCGCTCGCCAAGGCCGAGGGCGCGTCCGGTGTGGCGGTCGGCGACTCCACCTGGGACTTCCTCGCCGCGGGCAAGCTGGACCTGCCCGGCGTCGCGGTCCGCACCGGCGGGTTCTCACCCGAGGAGCTGCGCGAGGCCGGCGCCGCCCACGTCTTCGAGTCGATCCCCGACCTGATCGAGGGGCTCGACCGGACGCCGTTCCGGAAGGCCACCTGACGACTCCGGCCCCCGCCCGGAGGCGGGGGCTTCCCGGAGGTTTCCGATGAACTGGTATCCACTGCGTCTCAGCAGCCCGATCCGCGACCACGTCTTCGGTGGCCGGGCCATCGCCGAGCGGCTGGGCCGTACCGGCCTTCCCGACGGGCCCGTCGCAGAGACGTGGGAGGTGAGCGACCTGGAGGGTGACAGCGCGGTGGTGAGCAACGGCCCCCTGGCCGGCTGCACGCTGCGGGAGCTCGTCGAGGACCGACCGGGCGAGCTGGTGTGCCGCGGCTGGAGCGGGCCGCACTTCCCGGTGCTCACGAAGTTCGTCGACGCCACCGGCATGCTGCCGGTGCACCTGCACGCCGACGACGCGACCGCGCGGCGGCTGCAGGCCCAGCCACACGGCAGGACCGAGGCGTGGCACGTCCTGGACGCCGTCCCCGGCGCCACCGCCCTGGTCGGCGTCAAGGAGGGCGTGGGCCGGGACGAGCTGCGCGCGGCCCTCCTGGAGCAGGACTTCGACGCGGTGATGCGGCGGCTCCCGGTGCGGCCGGGCGAGACGGTGTACGTGCCCGGCGGGACGCTGCACGGCTTCGGTCCCGGCACCCTCGTCTACGAGATCGAGCAGACCTCCGACATCCAGCAGCACGCCATGCCCTGGCGCATGGAGGACGGCTCCGCCCTGGAGACCGACGAATGGCACGCCGGCATCGAACGGCTGCTGGAGGAGTGGCGGCCGGAGCCGCGGCCCGACTTCCAGCCGGGTCTGCGCGTCCCCGCGGGCGAGGACGTCGAGCGGGTGATCTGCTGCGCCGGGCCGTACTTCGCCCTGGAACGCTGGCGGGTGGCGGCCGGCGTGACACCGGCGTGCCGGTTCGACACCGCGCTCGTGGTGAGCAACGTCGGCGCCCCGGTGGCGGTCGAGGCCGGCGGATGGTGCGAGGTCCTCGGACCGGCGCGGACGCTGCTGCTGCCCGCCGCCCTCGGCCTGGTACGGGTCACCGGGCCGGCCGACCTGCTGGTCGGCTACCTGCCGAACCTGGAGCGCGACATCCGCGCCCCACTGACCGCGAGCGGCTACGGGCCGCAGGTCATCGCCTCACTCGGGGAGGGCCTGGCGGCCTGAGCCGGTCCGGCGGTCCTGCTCCACCTGGTCCTGCACCACCTGGTCCTGCTCCGTAGCGCCCTGCTCCGTCGCGCCCTGTTCCCCCTGGTCCTGCTCCGGACCGTCCGTCAGGGTCCGCAGCTGTTCGGCGGTGGCGCCCAGCGACTCGGCCCGCGGCACCAGCGCGGCGATCTCGGAGCCCCGGCCCGACTCCCGGAGGAGCTCCGCGTAGGAGAACACGGCGCTCAGCCAGCCGGCGGCGATGCTCTCCCTGAGGTACTCCTCCGCGAGCCCGGTGTTCCCCCGTTCCCGCTCGATGAGGGCGAGATCCTCGTACGCGCCGTCGGAGCCGGCCTCGATCGCCCTCAGGTAGTGGTCGGCCGCCTCGTCGGTACGGCCCTCGCGATCGAGGAACACCGCGTAGTAGTACAGGGCGCCCTCCTCATCGTTGTCGACGGCGGCCCGGAAGTCGGCCTCGGCGGCGGCCCGCTCCTCGATGGCGCCGTGGTCGGCCAGGAACTGGGCTCTCTTGACGAGGGCGCCAGGGACGCCCGCCTGGACGGCGCGGTCGAAATGGGTACGCGCTTCGTCGAAGCGTCCCAGCTGTTCCTCGGCGACGGCGAGGTGCAGCATCGCCGACGATCCGGGCTCGCTCCCGGCCTCCAGCCCCTGCCGCAGCCAGTCGATCGCCGCCTCCGGGTCTCCCCGGTCCAGCTCCATCCCCCCGAGGTTGCCGAACGCCAGGGTGTCCCCCTCGTCGGCCGCCCTCCGGAGCAACCGCTCGGCCTCCTCCTGGCGGTCATCGTCCTCCGAGAGGAAGACCCCGTAGTCGTTGACCGCACCGGGCTCGTCCCGCTCGACCGCCTTCCGGTACCACTCCTCCGCCCTGGGGCGATCTCCCACGGCGTCGGCCCAGATGGTCGCCGCCCGCAGCACGCTCCCCGGGATCCCCTGGCCGGCGGCCGTCTCCATGAGGCGGGCCGCCTCCTCGGGACGTCCGACGGCGACCAGGGTGTCGGAGAGCCAGCCATAGGCGTCGGTGTCCCCGTCGGCCAGGGCCACGCGCAGCACCCGTTCCGCCGCCGGGTGGTCGTCCTCAAGGAACAGCATCCGGCCGTACCGCACCGCCGCTCCGGGCACTCGCTCCCGAACGGCCTGCTCGTACAGTTCCGCCGCCTCCTCGTGCAGGCCGAGCGCGGCCAGCCGGTTGGCCCGGTCGAGCCTCTCGTCGGCACTCATCAGGCACTTCCTCCCCGGGGTACGTCAACCGTCGACGACGACGCCGTCAACTCTTCTTGCGCTTGTTGGGATTCGGCGGGATGTTCCGGCGGCCCCCGTGGCTCGCGGCGTTCTCGTGCTTGTCCTTCGTGGACTTGCTCTTGCCCCCCGACTCGTGGGGCTTCCTGCCCGCCTGGTTGAGCGGGTTCTTGCCGTCCTTGCCGTCCTTGCCGCCGGAGGAACCGCCCCCACCGGAGGAACCGCCCCCGCCCTTCTTCCTCCCGAAGAGCATCATGCCCGGCGGCTCGTCGGCCCGGCCGGCGGCCCGTGGGAAGGGGGACCGTCCCATCGGCACCCGGGGGCCGCCGGCCCCGGCCAGCACCGGCCCGCCACCGCCTCCGGGACCACGCAACTTCTCGATGACCTGCCGGAGCGGCTGGGTGACCCGGCGGCTGACCGCCGGGGCCAGCACCCGGCCGGCGCCTTCGGTGGTCTCGCGCAGGATCCGGCCCGTCGCGTGACGGGTGGCGTACATCGTCGCGGCCGCCGCGCCGACGCCGAACGCTCCGCCCGCCAGCATCTGGGCCCGCATCATGACGATGGCCCTTACGGCCTGTGTGGCCACCGCCACCTTCGTGGCCGTCACCACCATCGCGGTACCGTCGAGCACCGCCGGAGCGAACCGGGCGGCGCCTGCGGCGGTGCTCAGATGCCCTCCGTCGCCGCCGCTCTCCTGCCAGAGACCCGCCAGCTCGGTCGCCGAGTCTCCCCGGTAGTGGTCCTGCGTCCGCCGTACCTTCCCGTCGGCCGCCTCGCCCGCCGGCTGGGCGCCCGCGAGCACGGTGCGCCAGGCGTCCGCGTCCTTCCTGATCTCGTCCTCATCGACGTTCGGCCACGGTGCGAAGATCGACACGATTCCCGCGACCTCGGGCGGGAGCGTCACGCCCATGACGTGTCGCCCAACGTGCCGATCTCCCTCGTCCGGTCGGTCTCCGTCGTCGCGCTGTTGGCCGCCACGGCCCGCAGGCCGTCGCCGACCCCGGTGATCACGTTGGAAAGGCCGGTCAAGGCTTCGACCGCCGCCGCGGAGCAGTCGGCGTACACGCCGGTGAGCGGCCCGAGCAGACCGTCGTCACCCCAGGACCCGCCGCCCACGCCGCGGTCCCGCAGCCGCTGCACCGCGGCGTCGTACTCTTCCCCGTGAGTTCGTATCCGGGAGGCGTCCTGCCCTGTGGCATCAGGAGCGATCTCAAACCCGAAAGTCATGGCGGTGACCTTAACGCAAACCACCAGAAATTCGCGCAAAGTTCCCTATAGCTACTTAGCGCCGCCTTCATATCTACATATAGCTACATATAGCTGCCTAACGGCTTCTGAGTTCCGTCTAGACTGGCCGTCGCCCGCCCTCTGGTCACTTCCGGGAGTACGACATGCCGCCGACGCCAGCACCGGGAGACGATCTTCACTACCTGGACGAGGCGCTGCGCCACGCCCTCCAGGCGATGAGGACGTTGGAGGAGAGCGAGGAGAGGATCAGCGGTCTCGCCGAGGAGGGCGAGGCCGCCGACGGGCTGGTGAGGGCCGCCGCCGACGGGCGGGGCGGCATCCTGACGCTCCACCTCGACCCACGCGCACTGCGGCTCGGTCACGTCGCTCTCGGCCGGGAGGTGACGGCGGCGCTCCAGCAGGCCCAGCAGGCGGCGGGGCGGCGTTCGCAGGAGATCCTGGATGAGGTGCGGGCCCTCGCCGCGTCCATGCCGGAACCGCTGGACGAGACCTTCATCCGCGACCGGGTCGAGCAGGTGGCTCGCGAACTGTTCTGAGCGGCCGACGGCCGACGTGGATTCTTTCCCTGGGGGTGGAAGGTTGGACGACTTTCGCGTGGATCCGGGCAACATCCGTGACGAGGATCTCGATGAGGAGTTGAGACGCTCACAGCGGATGATGGCGTGGATCGAAGAGGCACAGAACGAGCTCGACGAGGTCGTGGGAACGGGCGAAGGCCCGTCCGGCCACGTCAGGGCGTCGGTCGGACCGGACGGGACGGTGCTGGAGGTCGTGTTCGACCCCCGCGCCCTGCGGCTGGACAGCCGGACACTGGCCGAGGAGGTGCTGGCCGCCGTCGGCGAGGCGCGGAGCGACGCCGAACGGCGGATCCACGAGCTGATGCGTGAAGGCCTGGACGGCTTCGACCCCGTACAGGCCCGGGCCCGGTTCGAACAGGTCATGGGCGGCCTCAGCCAGTAGGACGGCCCCGCGCCGCGACCGCGGACCGCGACGCGGGGAAGGCGGTCGTTTTCCCCTCTCCCACCCGGGCAACCAGCAGGGATGGACCATTCAGAAGCACCGGTGCTGGAGGCGCTCGCCGCCTACCACGCCGAGAAGCAACTGCCGTTCACCCCGCCGGGGCACAAGCAGGGGCGCGGCGCCGATCCGAGGGTCCGCGCCGTGCTGGGGGACGCCGTCTTCCACTCCGACGTCCTCTCCGTCAACGGCCTGGACGACCGCACCTCCTCCAAGGGGATCCTGCAGCGGGCCCAGGAGCTCCTGGCCGACGCCGTCGGCGCGGACCACACCTTCTTCTCCACCTGCGGCAGCTCCCTGTCGGTCAAGGCCGCCATGCTGGCGGTGGCCGGCCCGCACGAGAAGCTGATCCTCGGCAGGGACGCGCACAAGTCCATGGTGGCCGGGCTGATCCTGTCCGGCGTCCGGCCGGTCTGGGTGGACCCGAACTTCGACCCGGACCTGCACCTGGCCCACCCGCCGTCGGTCGAGGCGTTCACCGCGGCCTTCGACGAGCATCCCGACGCCAAGGGCGCGCTGGTGACCAGCCCGACGCCGTACGGCACCTGCGGCGACCTGGCCGGGCTCGCCCGGATGTGCCACGAGCGGGGCAGGCCCCTGCTGGTGGACGAGGCGTGGGGCGCGCACCTGCCCTTCCACCCCGACCTGCCGATCTGGGCGATGGACGCGGGCGCCGACGTCTGCGTCACCTCCGTCCACAAGATGGGGTCAGGGCTGGAACAGAGCTCCGTCTTCCACCTCCAGGGCGACCTCGTCGACCCGGAGGCGCTCAAGTCGCGCGCCGACCTGCTGAGCACCACCAGCCCGTCGGTGCTGGTCTACGCCGCCCTGGACGGCTGGCGGCGGCAGATGGCCGAGCAGGGCCGCGAGCTGTACGACCGCGCGCTGGCGCTGGCCGGGAGCCTGCGCGAGCGGATCGCCGGGATCAAGGGCATGCACGTCCACACCCGGGACGACTTCTGCGGGCCCGGCCGGGCGTCCGACATGGACCCGCTCCAGATCATCATCGACATCTCCGGGCTGGGCCCGAACGGCTATCACGCGTCCGACTGGCTCCGCGAGCACCACCGGCTCAACCTGCACCTTTCCGACCACCGCCGGATCAGCGTCCAGCTCACCCACGCCGACGACGAGCAGTCCGCCGCCAGGCTGCTCACCGGGCTGAGGGACCTGGCCGAGCACGCCGGCGAGCTGCCCCCGGGCCCGTCGATGGTCGTCCCCGACCCGCGGGAGCTGCGGCTGGAGCAGGTCATGCTGCCGCGGGACGCGTTCTTCGGCCGCGTCGAGCAGGCGCCGTGGCGGGAGGCCGCGGGCCGGGTATCGGCGGAGATGCTCACGCCGTACCCGCCGGGCATCCCCGCGGCGGTACCCGGTGAGCGGCTCACCGAGGCGATGCTGGACTACCTGCGCACCGGGGTGGACGCCGGGATGGTCGTGCCGGACGCGGCGGATCCGAAGGTCGGGAGCGTCCGCGTCGTCGCCGAGGGGTGACCGCCACCCTCCGGCGCCGGCGGTGTCGAACGGGCGGGACGTCCCGGCTGTTCGTCATTTCCTGCCTTTTCCAGGTTTTTTCACCCACGACGCGCTCTTTCGATCATTTACGCCTTGACCAGGGGAAGAGAAGCCTTTACAGCCCTTTGACATGACTGTACGTTGTCATCAAATCACCCTGTGCATTCAAGGAATGTAGGTGAGACCATGCCCGAAAACGGCAGCGAACGCCCTCCCGACCCACGGGTGGCGTTCGCGAGCGCGGCGGAGGCCAACGCCGGGGAGCGCAACGAGCGTCCCGGGACGGCCGACCGCGCCGTCATCACGGCGGCCGCCGACGAGCACCTCCCGCCCCTGGCCGAGCAGGCGCTGGACGACCGGCCGCTGACCCTGCGATTCACGGAACCGGAGGAGTAGGCCGTGGAGCTGCACTTCCGCAACCGCTACGTGTCCAGGGTGTGGGTCTCGATCATGTTCTACAGCCCCGTCACCTGCCGTGACTACGGTCAGTGGGGCACCCGTGGCTGGTGGGCCATCGACCCGGGCGGCGAGGCGTTCGTCCTCAACACCGACAACCGCTACGCCGCCTTCTACGCCGAAGCCGCCAACGGAGCCGTCTGGACCGGCCCCTACGGCCCGATGTACGTCTACCAGACCGCCTTCGACTCCTGCCTCAACATCGGCAGCACCGCCGCCAGGCTCGTCGGCACCCGCCTGGTCGACATGAACGGTTACTCCCGCTACTACGTGAACCTCGTCGCCTGACGAGGCCCCTCACCGGGCGCCGCCCCGGCACCGCCGGTCGGCATCGCGGTGAGGAAGCCCCCTTGAGCGCCTCCTGGGAGACGGCTCCGAGGTCCGTCCGGACCCCGGTCTCTTCCGCTGATCCGTCCCCCTCCGACCGGGAGGCGCTCACCCCGAAGCCACCCGCCGACGCCGGCTAGGGCTCGATGTTCTTGCGCAGCGCGGCGAAGTAGAACCCGATGGCGATGGCGCCCACCAGCGCCACCATCCCGACGGTGGTCCCCTCCGCGCCGAAGAGCGAGGTCAGCACGATCGCGACGGCGAAGACGAGGGGCACGCCGATATCGAGCCTTTTGCGGTTCACGATCCTCCTCCTGGGTTCCGCCCCGCGGCTTCACCGCCCGTCATGCCGGGCGGCGCCGTTCGGCGAGGCAGCATCAACCTAGCGCCCCGCACGCCGACCCGCGCACGGCCGCCGGTCCCGTGCCCCGGCGGGAGGCGCCCCTCCGATCCGCCGAGCGCCGGAGTCCCCGGCCGGCCGGTTCAGCGGGACGTGCCCCTGGCCACCGTGATCACCTCGGCGAACCGGCGGTAGCGGGTCAGCTCCTCCCCCACCGGGTCCAGCACGAACTCCCGGGCCACCTGCCCCACGCTCGCCCGCAGCGCCCGGGACGCCCGGCGCGCCCGGCGGCGCCCGCCCAGCCACGCGGCCACCCGGCAGAGCAGCGCGGTCACCAGCCCGAGGAGCACCCCGCCGAGCAGCAGCGCGGTGGGCCAGGGCAGCTCTCCGGCGGTCGGCATGTAGGGCCGGGGAAGCCGGAGATAGTCGAGGGCGATCAGGCCGAGCAGCCAGAGCGCCCCGGAGAGCGCCACCAGCAGCACCAGCCACTGCGCCAGCCCCGCCGCCTTCCACCACGCGGGCCGTCCCGACGCGCCGAGCGAGGTGGTCGCCACGGCGCGGTCGAGGCCGTCCTCCAGCTCGTCCGCGCGCGACCGGGCGGCCTGCCGTACGGCCGCCGCCCACGGCTCGGGCAGTCCCTCCGAGGCGGTTCCGGCGGCCTCACGGACGGCGGTGTCCATCCGCGAGCGCTGCACGGCGGACGTGACCGGGATGGACGTACGGCCCACGGGCCCACCACCCTCTCCCGGCGTGGCCCCGGCCTCCCGGGTCGAGGACGGGACGGAAGTGCCGAGGCGGAGGCGGCGCAGCGGGTCGGGCCGCAGCCGGCGGATCCAGCGGGTCGGCGGCCAGCCGGTCGCGGCGACGGAACGGTGCCGGTGGGACTTGGCCACCGCGGCGACCACCGTCGGGACCCCCGCCGCCTGCGACAACGCGCCGGTCAGCGGCCCCGCGAGGTCGTCCAGGGGGACCTCCGGCGGCGGGGCGACCTCGACCTGACCGACGGCCGAGGCGCCGGCGTCGCGCACCACCCCGAAGGCCGGGCCCGCGCCGCCCCCTCCGGGACGCGTCGTCGCGCCGGGGCCGGGCGTCCCGTCCCGGGCCGCCGAACCGGGCCCGGACGTCTCCTTCCCAGCCGTCGCGCCGGATCCGGACCTCCTCTCGCGGGCCGCCGCGCCGGGGCCGGGCGCGGAGCCGCCGTAGGGAGCCCCGCCGGCCATGACGGACTCCCCGTCGTGGAGACCGGCGCCGCTGGAGGCCAGGGCGAGCGCGTCCGAGGCCGTGCCGACGTCGGCGGCCAGACGGGCGGCCCACGAGCGCCGGCTCGCGACGCGCGAGACGAGCAGGGAACGCAGCTCGTCCACGCCCTCCCCGGTGCGCGCCGAGACCGCGACCAGCGGCACCCCGGTCAGGCCGTCGTCGTCGAGGAGCCGCCGCAGGTCCTTCAGGCAGCGTTCCACGGCGGCCGGGGACAGGCGGTCGATCTGGTTGAGGACGACCACCGTGACGTCGCGGTGGCGGGACAGCGGGCGCAGGTAGCGGTCGTGCACGGCGGCGTCGGCGTACTTCTGCGGGTCCAGCACCCACACCAGCAGGTCGACCAGCTCGACCAGCCGGTCCACCTCCAACCGGTGCGCCGCCTCGATCGAGTCGTGATCGGGCAGGTCGAGCAGGACCAGCCCGGGGACCTCCCCGCTCGCCCAGCCGCCGGTGACGGCGTCACCGGTGGCCCCGGCGTCCACCTCGTGGCGGCGGGGGATCTCCAGCCAGTCGAGCAGCGGCCCCGCGCCCGCCCCCTCCCACAGGGCCGCCTGCGCGGCCGAGGTGGTCGGCCGGGTGACCCCGACCGTGGCGAGCGTCGTACCGGACAGCAGGTTGAACAGCGAGGACTTGCCGCTTCCGGTGGCGCCGGCCAGCGCGACCGCGGTGTGGTCGACCGACAGGCTGCGCCGTACCCCGGCGCGGGCGACCACCGAGCGGGCCCCGGCGACCGCGACGGGGGCCAGCCGTCCGTCGGCGAGGTCGGCCGCCTCGGCCAGCGCGTCCAGCCGGTCGTCCAGGGAGACCGTGGTCCTGCGTCGCAGCAGCTTCACGCCTCACGCCCCTCGGTGCCGCCTCTCGGAACGGCGTCCGCGTCGCCCCGCGGCACGCCGTCCAGGCCGTTCACCCCTCCGGCGGCTCCGCCGGGCGGCAGCGCGCCCCGGCCCTCGGAGGCCGCCGGGATCTCACGCCGGTGCTCCCGTACGGCCCGCGCCGCGGCCCGCAACGCCCCGGCGGTGTCCTCCGGCGGCCGCACGGCGTCGAGGAGCTCGGTGAACCGGGTGGCCTCGGCGCCGAGCAGGGAGGCGACGCGGGCCCGCAGGTCGGACCGGGCCTTGACGGTGAGGGTCCGCACCGCCTGGTCACCGAAGACCGCCTCCAGCAGTTTCTGGCTCAGCACACTGGTCCCCCCGGCGATGCCGACCTCGATCCCGGTCAGGCCACCGGTGGAGGCGAACACCGCGAGCATCAGCAGCAGGCCCGCGCCGTTGAGGCCGTAGGAGGTGACGCGGGCGGCGGTCCGCCGGTCGGCGCCCTCCTCGCGGACCAGGCCGAGGACGTACTCCTGCCAGCCCCGGACGGCCGCCTCGGAGCGGACGGACAGGTCGGCGGAGGCCCGGCCCAGACGCCCGGCCGCCACGACCCCGGTCTCCTCCAGCAGGGCGCGCCCCGACGGGTGCGACGACCACGAGTCCAGCGCGCGTTCGGCGGCGTCGTCGGCCGCCGCCCTGATCAGCGCCTCCACCCCGCTCTCCAGGGCGACGCGCAGCTCGCTGTCGGTCGCGGGCCGCCCGGTGAACAGCGCCACCAGACGGTCGCGGAACCGGCCCACCCGGCTCTCCAGGGAGCGCATCAGGTCGCCGGTGCCGACGAAGTCCTGCCAGCGGGCCAGCACCTCCCCGCGCAGCAGGGAGCCGTCCAGCATGCCCTGGTCGAAGGCGGCCAGCCCACCGGCGTAGGCGGCGCCCGTCATCGAGCGGAGGTCCTCGGCCGCGGCGCGCTGGCGGTCCACCGCGTCGGCGAGGGCGGGAACCCGTACGGCGAGGCTGTCCAGGGCGCCGGACAGCGTCTGGCGGACCACGTCCGCGCGGGCCTTGGAGTCGGCGGCGATGCCGGTCAGCCAGTCGGCGATCGGCTGGACCGCCTGACGCGGCAGGCGCGCGTTGTCCTCGGGCAGGACCAGCTCCGGCACCTCGAACAGGCGTGTCCCGCCCAGGCCGTTGGCCTCCAGCAGCCGCCCGAGGTCACGCTCGACCACGCCGATCGCCTCGGACGGGACCCGCGACAGGATGACGGCCAGGGCCGTGCTCCGCTCCCGGGCCGACCGCAGGAACCCCCACGGCACCTCGTCGGCGTAGCGGGAGGCCGTGGTGGTGAACAGCCACAGGTCGGCGGCGGCGAGGAGCTGGGCGGCCAGCTCGCGGTTGGCGGCGACGACCGAGTCGATGTCCGGCGCGTCGAGCAGGGCCAGTCCGGGCGGCAGGCCGGCGACGGTGACCACCCGCAGCGTGCCGGGCTCCCCGGAGCCGCCGCCGGTGACGCGGGGCAGGCCCGGCAGGACGTGCTGCTCGGTGAACCACGCCTCGTCGGCGGGGCTGGTGACCAGGGTGGGCGCCAGCGTGGTGGGGCGCAGGACCCCGGGCGTCGTGACGTCGGCGCCGACGATCGAGTTCACCAGGGTCGACTTGCCCGCCCCGGTGGAGCCCCCGACGACGGCCAGCAGCGGGGCGTCGATCGCGCTCAGGCGCGGGATCAGATAGTCGTCGAGCTGACCGGCCAGCTCCCGCAGCGCCCTGCGGTCCGCCTCGACGCCGCCGGTCTCCAGGGGGAGCGGGTCAGGATCGAGGCGCCCCCGCAGCTCCCGCAGCGCCTCCAGCAGACCGCCGTTCCCGTTCATAGGAGCGGTCCTTCCCGAAAGGGAACGGCCTAGACGTCCGACGTGATCGGTTCCGCGCGGGGATCTCGCGCACGGACCCCGCGCATGGAAAAGGGCCCCGCCGTCCGACCGGATCACGGGGGCGAATCCGGTAGGCGACGGGGCCCGGTCCCCGGTGCCCGAGGGCGGACCGGAACGGCCTCGCCTCCCCCGCAGCTGGAGGCGAGCCCTGATCCGCCGTGGTCACGGGGGGATCTGGGGTGACGCGGTGACCATTGGAGCAGCCGAACCTCAAGGACAGATGAGGCGAACCTGAGTGTTCGCTTAAAGTTCAATCATCGCGGGGAGGGCGCAGGACGTAGCCGACGCCCCTCAGGGTGTGGATGAGCCGGGGCTCGTTCACGTCCACCTTCCGGCGGAGGTAGGAGACGTAGGACTCCACGACCCCGGCGTCGCCGCCGAAGTCGTAGTTCCAGACGTGGTCGAGGATCTGCGCCTTCGACAGCACCCGCCCGGTGTTGACCATGAAGTAGTGCAGCAGCTTGAACTCGGTGGGCGACAGCCGTACGGGCTCGCCGGACACCCAGACCTGGTGGGCCTCCTCGTCCAGCTCCAGCGTGCCGACCCGCAGCCGGGCGGGGATGTCGAGGTCTCCCCGGGTACGGCGCAGCACGGCCCGGATCCGCGCCACGACCTCCTCCAGGCTGAACGGCTTCGTCACGTAGTCGTCGGCCACCCGCAGGCCCGCGACCTTGTCGTCGGTCGCGTCCCGGGCGGTCAGGAAGAGCACCGGCGTCTGGCCGCTCACGTCCCGCAGCCGCCCCGCGACCGAGAAGCCGTCCATGTCGGGCAGCATCACGTCCAGCACGACGAGATCGGGCCGGGTCCGCTCGGCGAAGTGCACCGCCTCCCGCCCGTCCGCGGCGGTGATCACCTCGAACCCGGATCTGCGCAGGCTGGCCGAGAGCAGCTCACGGATGTTCGGCTCGTCGTCCACGACGAGCAATCTGGCCTCGGCTCTGTCCAGCACGGTCACGAGGCTCGCTCACCGCCCTGGAACGCAGCTCAGCCCAGGCTGAACATTTGCTGAGAAAACGATTTCAGCATACGGACGCCGTCCCCGCCGGAGACCGGATCCGCTTCCGGCGGACGGCCCGTACCGGGAGCGGACCCGGTCATGGGGCACCGCTCTCGCGGGGGTGGCATGGACCCGCCGCCCGTCAGCCCCGGCCGCCGCCCTCGCTGATCGCGGTGGCGGTGATCGAGCCGTCCCCGGCCTTCTCCCCCTGGACGACCACCGTGCCGCCGGGTTCCAGGTCGGCGACCTTCCCCTTCTTCGAGACCCGCACGGTCGTGTCGTCGCCTGTTTTGACCGTGATGACGGAGCCGTCCCTGGTCCGGACGTAGACCTTCGTGCCCTCCACCCGCTGCACGGTGCCGACGGCCGCCCCGCCGAACCCGCCCCGGCCGCCGAAGTCGCCGCCCGGTCCGGTCCGGCCGTTCCGCGCGCCCTGCCCGTTCTGATCGCCCTGACCGTCCTGAGTACCCTGAGCGCCCTGGCCCTCCTGGCCGCCCTGACCGTTCCGGCCGTTCCCGAAGCCCTGGCCGTTCCCGAAGCCGCCGCCGGAACCGCCGGGGCCCTGCCGTACGGCGGAGCTCGACGCGGCGGGACCGCCGAACGCCTTGTGCGCCTGGATGCCCAGGATGACCCCGGCGACGAGCACCACCCCCGCGCCCAGCACGAGCGTGAGCCTGGACGGGCCGTGCCGCGGCGGACCCGCCGGCTCCGTCTCCGGGTCGTCCCCGAAGGGAGAGGTGTCGAGCACCTCCCCCGCGTGGGCGGCGCCGTCCGGCGCGTCGTCCGGTCCCGCGCCCTCGTGTCTTCCCCTGGGCCCCATCTGTCTCTCCTCAGCCTTCGATGCGCGCGGCGCGCGCCGTACCGGGTCACTCGTGGCGCAGGGCCTGGATGGGGCGGAGCTTGGCCGCCCGGTTGGCCGGGTAGCCGCCGAAGAACAGCCCGATGCCCACCGAGACGCCGAGGGCCAGCGCGATCGAGGACGGCACGACCACGGGCTGGATGCCCGCGACCGCGAATCGGCTGCCGGCCAGCGCGACCAGCACGCCCGCCAGGCCGCCCGCCAGGCTCAGCACCGTCGCCTCCATCAGGAACTGGCCGAGGATCGCGCTCCTGGGCGCCCCGATGGCCTTCCTGATGCCGATCTCCCTCGTCCGCTCGGTCACGGTGACCAGCATGATGTTGGTGATGCCGATGCCGCCGACCAGCAGGGAGATCGCGGCGACCGCGCCGAGCAGCGCGGTGAAGACGCCGATGGTCGAGCTGACCGTCTCCTGCAGGGCGGCCTGGTTCAGGATGCGGTAGTCGGCGACGCCGCCGGGGGCGATGCCGTGCCGCTGGTCGAGGACGGCCGTCACCTCGTCCTGGGCCGCGTCCGTCGTCTCGGCGCCGGTGGCCTGCACGATGATCGACCCGAGCGGGCCGAACCCGGTCAGGCTCTGCTGTACGGCCGGCAGCGGCACGATCGCGACGTCGTCGGCGTCCTGCATCCCCGACGAGCCCAGCTCCCTGAGCACCCCGACCACCGTGAACGGCACCCCGGAGACGGTGACCTGCCGCCCGACCGGGTCGGCGTCGCCGAACAGCTCGCCGGCCACGGTCCGCCCGACCACCATGACCTTCCGGGCGGCCAGCACGTCGTCGTTGACGAAGTACGACCCCTTCTCGACCACCTTGTCGGTCGCCTCGAAGTAGCTGGGGTAGGTGCCCACGAGCTGGGAGATCGTGTGGCTCGTCCCCCCGTACACCGCGGCGGTCCCGTTCGCGGTCACCACAGGCGACACGCTCCGGACCGACGGGACCTGCGCGCGGTCGGTCAGCGCCCGCGCGTCGTCCAGCGTGAGCTGCCTGGCCTGGGTGCGCGGCCCGCCGCCCCCGCCCCCGCGCCCGCCGGCGAACCCGCCGGGCCCGCCGCCCGCGAAGGACGCGGAGACGGTGAGCGTGTTCGACCCCAGCCGCTGGATGTTCTGCTGGACGGACCGGGAGGCGCCCTCGCCGAAGGCGACCAGCAGGATCACCGCGGCGACCCCGATGAGGATGCCGAGTGTGGTCAGGAAGCTGCGCAGCTTGTTGGCCGCCAGCCCGCGCAGCGCGAACCGGAGGATCTCGAACCGGCTCACGCGGGTACCTCCGGCGTGCGGGCCCGGGGCGGGGCGCCCTCGACGGGCGCCTGCCGGCGGTCGTCGACGATCCGGCCGTCCACCAGGCGGACCACCCGTTTGGCGTGCCCGGCCACGTCGTCCTCGTGGGTGATGATCACGATCGTCCGGCCGGAGTCGTTCAGCTCGTCGAAGATCTCCAGGACGTCGCGGGTGGAGGCGGTGTCGAGGTTGCCCGTCGGCTCGTCGGCGAGCAGCAGGGACGGCGCGGTGACCAGCGCCCGCGCGACGGCGACGCGCTGCTGCTGGCCACCGGACAGCTCGTTCGGCTCGTGCCGGACGCGGTCGGCCAGGCCGACCCGCTCAAGGGCCGCCAGGGCGCGGGCCCGCCGCTCGGCCGCGCCGACCCCGCCGTACGCCATGGGCAGCTCGACGTTGGCGAGCGCGCTCATCCGGGGGATCAGGTTGAACGACTGGAAGACGAAGCCGATCCTCCGGTTGCGCAGCACGGCGAGGCGGCGCTCGTCCAGCGATCCGACGTCGGTGCCCTCGATGAGGTAACGGCCCGAGGACGGCACGTCCAGGCAGCCCAGGATGTTCATCAGCGTGGACTTGCCGGAACCGGACGCGCCCATGATGGCCACGTAGTCGCCGCGTTCGACGGTGAGGGACACCCCGCGCAGGGCGTGGACCCGGGCGTCGCCCTCGCCGTACACCTTCGACAGGTCGCGGACCGACAGGACGGGGACGCTCACCGGCCACCGCCCCCGCCGCCGCCGCCGATCCGGCCCAGGCGGCCGTTGCCGCCTCCGCCGCCGAGGCCGGGGAGGCCGCCCTGCTGGGAGGTGCCGGTGGCGGCCGGGCGGACGACCTGGTCTCCCGCGGCGAGACCGGAGGTGATCTCGGTGAGCGTGAGGCCCTTGACACCGACCTCGACCGGGGTCGTCACCCGCCGGCCGTCCCGCAGGACCGTCACCGTGCTGCGGCCGCCGGCCGTGGAGACGACCGAGGAGGGGACCGCGAGGACGTCCTCGGCCCGGCCGACGGTCACCTCGACGGTCGCCGTCTGGCCGAGCCGTACCTCTTCCGGCGCCTTGGAGAAGGAGATCGTCACCGGGTACTGCACCACGTTGTCGCTGGTCGTGGCGGTCGGCTGGATCTGGGTGACCTCGCCGCTCGCGGTGACGCCGGGCAGCGCGTCGAACCGGATCGCGGCCCGCTGCCCGACCTTGAGCCTGGTGACATCGGACTCGGTGAAGTTCCCGACGAGCTGGAGTCTCCCGGTGTCGGCGAGCTCGATGAACCCGCCCGACCTGGCGGCGGAGCCGTTCGACGCGCCGTTCCCCGACGCGCCGTTCCCCGACGCGCCGTTCCCCGACGCGCCCGAGCCGGACCCCGAACCCGACCCGGAGGCCGAGGCCGATCCCGAGCCGGAGGCCGAGCCGCCGACGGTGCCGTTGACCGCGGTGACCGTGCCCGCGAACGGGGCCTTGATGACCGTGCCCGCCACGGTCCGCTGCGCTTCCCGGTAGGCGTTCCTCGCGGTGACGTACCGGGCGTAGGAGGCGGCGGTGGAGGTGTCGTCGTCGGCGGAGTCGAGCGCGGCGGCCGCCGCGTCAAGGCTCTCCCGGGCGGCGGTGTCGTCCAGGCGGGCGAGGATCCGCCCCGCACGCACCTTGTCGCCGGGGGCGACGTAGATCTTCTCCACCGTGCCGCCCGTGCCGAACCCCAGGGAGCGCGACCGGGCACTCGTCACCGCTCCCGAGGCCGTCACGGAGGCGACGACCGTGGCCCGGGTCACCGCCACGGTCCGCACCGCGGCCCCGTCGGCCCCGTCGGCCCCGTCGGCTCCGGCGGCCTCCGCGGAGGAGGGCTCCCCGCTCAGGGAGGAGTAGGCGATCCCCGCGCCGCCCAGCAACAGGACGGCGAGCGTCCCGTTGACGATCAGCGCTCGGCGCTTGGTCGACAGCTTCACAGGGCGGTACCCTGACGTACCTTCCTGAGGCGTAGCCCCCAAGATCGCTGAAGGTTTCCTGGGGACCCGCGGGATTCCGGCGGAGATACGCAGGAAACCCTCAGGTGTTCCTGAGGAGAGAGCGGATCGGGCACGCCACAATGGTCCGCCATGAGACCGACTGATCTCCCGAAACCGGTACGGACGGGGGGACTCGCCCTGGCCGCCCTCGTCCTGGCGGGCGCGGGCGTGCTCTACGCGCTCGACGACGGCTCCGCCCCGGCTCCCCGGGTGGAACTCGCCGCCGCCCGGCGGGGGACGGTGACGGCCGAGGTGTCCGCGGCGGGCCGGACGACGGACGGCCACACCCGCGAGCTGGCCTTCGGCGCGTCCGGCAGGGTCACGAAGGTCTACGTCAAGGCCGGCGACAAGGTGGACAGGGGCGACGTCCTCGCCCGGATCGACTCGGCGGCCGCCCGCGAGCACTACGACGCGGCGAAGGCGCAGCTCGCGGCGGCCCAGGAGACGCTGGACGACGCCGAGACCGCGTCGGCCGCCCCGACCGCTTCGCCGAGGGCCACCCGGCAGGCCGCGCAGCCGCAGCAACCGCGGCAGCGGGGCCGGGAACAGGTCCCCGCGACCTCCGGCCCCACCTGCACCCCCACCTCTCCGGCCGGTGGAATCGCGCCGGCCGCGTACTTCCTCGCGCCCGCGCGAGTCCCCTCGTCCGCCCGGGGCCCGGAGCGGACGCCCGCCCCCACACCCACGCCCACGGTCACCCCGACGGCCGTCCCGACGCCGTCGCCCACCGGCGGCACCGTCGGCCCGGAGCCCGCACCGACGGTGACGGTCACGGTGACGGCGGCCCCGACGGTCACCGTGACCGCCACGGTGACCGCCACGGCCACGGTCACCGCCGCGCCGGGCGGGGACCACCCGCCGGCCACCACCGGGCCCACGCGTCCCGGGACGGAGCCCACCGCCGGGCCGAGCGGGCACCCGACCGCCGGACCGAGCAGGCATCCCAGCGCCGCCCCCACCTCGACCGCGCGCCGCGGGGCGAGCCCCACCCCGACCGTCGACCGTACCCCCGGGACGCGCACCGCCCCGGCCTGCCGGGATCAGGGCTCCGGCCACGACCGGACGGCCACCGGCACCGGAGACGGCACCGGCACCGCGACCCGTACCGGAGCCGAAACCGGCGCCCGGAACGGCACCGGAAGCGACACCGGCGCCACGACCGGGGACGGCGGCGGGCGGCAGGCGCTCAGCGTGGAGCAGGCCCAGGCCGAGGTGAAGCGGGCGGAGGCCGGCCTCACCGAGGCCCGCGAGGAGCTGGACGGCGTGCGGATCGTCGCCCCCGCGGACGGGACCGTCCTGGCCGTGGCCGGCTCCGTCGGCGACGACGCGGACGCCGATGCGTTCGTCACCCTCGGCGACCTCGACGAGCTCCAGGTGGAGGCGCTGTTCACCGAGTCCGACATCGGCCGGCTGAAGCTCGGGCAGCGGGCCAGGGTCGCCCTCGCCACCCGGGAGGGCGAGGAGCACACCGGTACGGTGACCCGCATCGACCCCACGGCCACCGCCAGCGGGCAGCTCGTGCGGTACGGGGTCACGGTGGCGTTCGACGAGCCCCCGGCCGGGCTCCTGGTCGGCCAGACCGCCACCGTCCGGGTGACGGTCGCCGAGGCCGAGCAGACGCTCTACCTCCCGGCCCAGGCCGTACGGTCCCGGCCGGGCGGCGTCTCGGTGGTCACCGTCCAGGGCGGCGTCGAGCGCGTCGTCGAGACCGGGGTCCGCGGCGACCGGTACGTCGAGATCGTCTCGGGCCTGGCGGAGAACGACCGGGTGGTGCTCCCCGGCGGCACGGCCACCGGCGGTTTCCCCGACAGCGGCTGGCCCGAGGGGATGTGAGCCCGTGCGCTCGCGGGGTCTGCGCCGGACCCCGCGACCGCACGGCCCGCCTCGGGAGGCCGGTTCCGTGACCCGGGTCGTGGAACCCCCGACGTGAACCACGCGGACCACGCGATTCCCTGGCTCCGGGACGGGTCAGTCGGTCTCGGCGGCGAGCGGGAGGACGACCCGGAAGGTCGCCCCCTCGTCCGGGGCGGACTCCACCGCGACCCGGCCGCCGTGAGCCTCGACCATGGCGGCCACGATCGCCAGGCCCAGCCCGCTGCCGCCGCCCTCGGGCGTGCGGCGGCCTCGGGCCGAGTCGACGCGGTAGAACCGCTCGAAGACGCGTTCGCGCTGCTCGGCGTTGAGCCCCGGCCCCTTGTCGGCCACCTCGATGACGGCCGCGCCGTCGTCGGCGCGCAGCCTCACCTCGATCGGGGTGCCGTCGGGCGTGTGGGTGAGCGCGTTCGTCATCAGGTTGCCCACGACCTGGCGGAGCCGTACCTCGTCGCCCGAGACGATGAGCGCGGAGCCGTCCACGGTGAGCGTGACGGAGCGGCTGGGGGCCAGGATCCGGGCGTCGTGGACGGCGTCGGCCGCGATGGCGAGCAGGTCCACCGGGCGCGTCGCCATCGGGCGCTGCTGGTCCATCCGGGCGAGCATCAGCAGGTCGTCCACGAGCAGGCCCATCCGGACCGCCTCGGACTCCATCCGGCGCATCAGCGGCGCGACGTCGACGTCCGGGGCCTGCCGGTAGAACTCGGCGAACCCCCGGATCGAGGTCAGCGGGGTGCGCAGCTCGTGCGAGGCGTCCGCGACGAACCGGCGCATGCGCTCCTCGGAGCTGCGGGCCGCGGCCTCCGACTCCGACCTGGCCCGGAAGGCGGTCTCGATCTGGGTGAGCATGCCGTTCAGCGACTGGCCGAGACGCCCGACCTCGGTACGGGGGTCGGCGTCGGCGACGCGGCGGCTCAGGTCTCCGGCGGCGATGGCCTGGGCGGTGGCCTCGATCTCCTCCAGCGGGCGCAGGCTCCGCCGGATGACCATCACGCCCGCCCCGGCGAGCACCAGCATCAGCCCGCCGCCGCCCAGCACCTCCACCAGCGCGAGCTGGCCGACGATCTGGCGGACCTCGGACATGTCCACGGCCACGACCAGGCTCCCGCCGTCCGGCAGGGGGGTCTGCCTGACCCGCCACTCCCCGCTGGTGAACGACCCCGGCCGGTGCCACACCGGCACGTGGGGGCCGGGTTTGTCCTCCACCTCGGAGCCGGTGAACGGCAGGAGGACCGCACCGTTCCGGTCGCGGATCTCCACCCTGGTGTCGGCCGAGAGCGGCTTGCCGGCCAGCAGCGTGTTGCCCCGCTGCACGCGGCGCAGGGCGGTCTCGGTGGTCAGGGCGATCTGGTTGTCCACCCGGTCGATCAGGTAGCCGTGCATGATCGAGACGCTGCCGATCCCGATGAGGGTGAGCGCGATGACCAGCAGGACCAGGATGATCGCGATCAGCCTCACCCGCAGCGGGGTGCCCTTGAAGATCACGACCCGCGGGGCGCCCCTGAGGGCCCCGGCCCGCGACGGCACGCCCTGGCCGGTCATGTGCCGGGCGGGAGGCGCAGCACGTAACCGACGCCGCGCAGGGTGTGGATCAGCCGGGGATCGATGTTGTCGATCTTGCGGCGGAGCACGGAGACGTAGGACTCGACGATCCCGACGTCGCCCCGGAAGTCGTAGTCCCACACGTGGTCGAGGATCTGCGCCTTCGACAGCACCCGCCCTGCGTTGGCCATGAAGTAGCGCAGGAGCTTGAACTCCGTCGGCGACAGCGCCACCGCCCTGCCGTCGCGCCACACCTCGTGGCTCTCCTCGTCGAGCTCGATGTCGGCGAAGGTCAGCCGGGGCGGCCGGGCGAGCACGTCTCCGGACCCGGTACGGCGGAGCACGGCCCGGATCCGGGCCACGACCTCCTCCAGGCTGAACGGCTTCGTCACGTAGTCGTCGCCGCCCAGCGTCAGCCCCTTGATCTTGTCCTCCACGGCGTCGCGCGCCGTGAGGAAGAGCACGGGGGTGTCGGTGCCGCCGCCGCGCAGCCGCCGCACGACGTCGAACCCGTCCATGTCCGGCAGCATCACGTCGAGCACGATGAGGTCCGGGCGGTGGCGCTGCGCCGAGGCGACGGCGTCGGTCCCGTTGCCCGCGGTGTTCACGCCGAACCCGGCGAACCGCAGGCTGGCGGCCAGCAGTTCGAGGATGTTGGGCTCGTCCTCGACGACCAGGAGTCGAGCCTCGGGGGAGTCGGTCACGGCGGTTATCTTCACTCCCCCAGATGAAAGCGCGGTTAAAAGGACGACGTCGAGATTAGCCCCACAATATGCCCGGCGATTGCCAGACTGGACGTCGCCGCAGGTGAAGGGGCGTTCCTGACCAGCGCCACCCGGTCGTGGACGTCGACGGAGAAGTCGTCCAGAAGGGCGCCGTCCCTGCCCACGGCCTGCGCCCGGACGCCGCCCTCGACCCGGACGAGGTCGCCGGCGCCGATGGCGGGCACGTAGCGGCGGGCGGCGGCCAGGAAGGCCCCCCTGGACAGCGAGCCCAGCACCTCCCGCACCCCGGTACGCCAGTGCCGTACGGCCAGCCGCCGGGTGCCCCGCCAGGCCAGGATCCGGCGCAGGTCGCCCGGATCGACGTCGCGCCAGGAGTAGCCCTCCAGTGCCAGGGCCATGACCGCGTTGGGGCCGACCAGGACCTCGCCGTCGATCCGGCGGGTCAGATGGACGCCGAGAAACGGGTAGCGGGGGTCGGGGACCGGATAGATCAACCCTCGGACCAGGTCCTTCGCCGCGCCGGCCAGCGCGTAGTACTCCCCGCGGAAGGGGACGATCCGTACGTCGCCGGGTGCTCCGGCCATCCGGGCGACGGCGTCGGTGCCGAGCCCGGCGCAGACGATCAGCCGGTCGAAGCGGAGCCTCCGCTCACCGGCCAGCACGTCCACCCCGCCCGAGGTCTGCCGCAGCGCGCGGACCGGGTGCGACAGGAGCACCGAGCCGCCCAGCTCCTCGACGTCGCGGGCCAGGCGACGGGCCACGGCGGGGAAGTCGGCGATCGCGGTGTGCGGGGAGTGCACGGCGGCCACCCCGACGGCGTCCGGCTCGACCTCGCGCAGCGCCAGGGCGTCCAGTTCGGCGATGCCGGGCACGCCGTTGGCGCGGGCGCGCTCGGCGATGTCCCGCAGCCCCGGACGCTCGGCGGCGGTGGAGGCGATGACGAGCTTGCCGACCTCGTCGTAGGGGATGCGGTGCTCGGCGCAGTACTCCCTGAGCATGGCCGCGCCCTCGCGGCACAGCCGCGCCTTGAGCGAGCCGGGCCGGTAGTAGATCCCCGCGTGCACGACGCCGCTGTTGTGCCCGGTCTGGTGGGCCGCGACGCGGTCCTCCTTGTCGAGGACGGTGACCGTGGTGTCACCGGCCAGGGCCACCTGCCGGGCCACCGCCAGGCCGACGATCCCCGCGCCGACGACCCCGACGTTCCCGCGCGGGCGGGTGCCGCCGGACGCACCGGCCTCCAGAAAGCGCATGCCCGCACGCTAACGGCAACACTCCGCCGCGGTGAAGCCCCTTCCAACGATCGTCACCTTTTGCCCACATGTCAGGTGAAAGCCGGGACCACCCGCCGGAACCACCCCGTCGAAGCCCCCGCCGAGACCTCGCGCCGGGACGACCCGGAGGATCCCACCCTCAGGGGCCGCGCCGGACCACTCGGGAACCCCCGCCCGCGGAGGCCGCGCGCCGCCCGCGCTCGGCCTCGTCAGCGAGTGTCAGCGCATCCTGCCGACGGCCGCCCGCAGGCGGCGCACGTCCCTCAGCCGTGCCTCGTAGGTCGCGCCGAGCGCGACCAGCAGCGACCCGCCCGCCGCCATCGGCACCCACCGCGGCACGGCCACGACGGCCAGCGCGATCCACGGGGCCAGCTCGTGCAGGACGACGACGGCCAGCGTGAGGCCGCCGAGCAGGGCCGGCGCCTGGAGCCGCCACCGGGCCCCGGCCAGCAGCACGGCCATCGAGACCAGACCGAGCAGCAGCGGCCGGACCCAGCCCCCGCCCTGGAGCACCGCGAACGCGCTGGGCAGCAGGCCGGTGGCGAGCCCGGCCCCGTAGGCGCTCCACGAGGAGGTCCTCGCCCCGCGCGCCCGCCACCGGCCGAAGATCACCAGCACCAGCGCGAACGGGACCGTGTACGCCTCGATCACCGACACGTCCCAGGCGAGCAGCCGCAGCCAGGAGGCCGCGAGCAGGAGGCCGGTCCCCGCGTACCCGGCCTGACGCCGGTCGGGGCGCAGCGCCGTACCGGCCATCAGCACGCCGGCGACCGCGCAGGCCAGCGCCATCACCGGCAGGTCGGCGCCGGAACCGCCGGCCCCGGCGTCCGCGGCCACGCCGGGGACCGAACCCGCGACGGCGAGGAGCAGGCCCGCGGCGGCGAGGACGTACCCCGCCGTCTCCGCCCCGATCGCGAACGCCGACCGCCGCAGACGTCCCGCCACGACCGCCGCCACACAGGCGACGGCCTGCACACCGAACGCCGCGTACCGTACCGGCCACTCCGCCGCCAGGCCGGCGGCCAGCGCCTCGCCGCCCAGAAGCAGCGCCGCCGCACCCGCCGCACCGGCCCGTACGGCCGGCGTCCGGCCGCCCGCCGCGACCGCCGCCCCGATCACCGCCAGCACCGGAAGCACGATGAGCGTGGCGGGTCTCGTCGCGAGTGCCCAGGAGACCGCCGTCGACCCCGCCCACAACGCCCCGGCCACACCGGCCGCTTCGGCGGCACCGGTCGTTCCAGCCGCATCGGCTGCATCGGCCGTCCCTGCGGCACGGGCCGCTCCGGTGGTGGAGGCCGTCCCGCCGGCACGGCCGCGCGCGACCGCCCACGCCGCCGGGACGACGCCCGCGACCAGCAGCGCCACCTCCGCCCCGTACGGCGGTACGGCCGACGCCGCCAGCGCCGCCGGCACCACCGGCCCGGCGGCCGAGGCCGCCGCGATCGCCCCGGCGCGCCCCGCGGCCCGGCCGCCGAGCACCGCCAGGGCGATCACCGTGAGGACCGCCAGGACGACGAGGGACGGGTGCTGCCGGACGTGCTCCACCGGCGGCGCCCACGGCCGGGCGAGCGGGTGGTAGAGCCCGTGGATCCCGGCGGCGAGCGCGGGGACCGCGACGAGCCCGGCCAGGAGCCCGGCGGAGACCGCGGCGGCCGAGCGGATCCGCACACCCCCGCGGACCGGCGCGTCCGTCGCGCCGCGGATCCGCGCGCTCACCGGGCCCGGCCCGCTCGCCGTGCCATGGATCCACGCGGCCACCGGACCCGGCGCACCCGCCGCTCCGCGGATCCGGGCGGCCACCGGGCCCGGCGTGTACAGCGCGACAGCCGCGACGACCAGCGCCGCGGCCACCTGGGAGACGGCCTGCCACTCCCCCGGGAGCAGCGTCCAGAGGGGCGCGGCCAGGCCGGCGGACGCCGCGAGCGCCGACGCGGCCGCGAGGGCCGTACGCGCCGGAGCCCCCGGCCGTACGGCGACGGCCACCCCGATCACGGCCAGCGCGACCAGCAGCGCCCCGTCGACGAGGCCGGCGGCCACGGCGCCCGGAACCGCGCCGGTGGCCGGAGCCGCGAAGGCGGCGTGGAGAACCCCGCAGAGCACGGCCGATATCCAGGCCAGGCCGAAGCAGACGGACGCGGTCACCCACGCCCACCGCCCGCCCGCGTCCCGCTCGGATCCGCGTGCCCGGCGGGTGAGGAGCCCGATGAGGGCCGCGTCGAGGGCGACCGTGGCCGCGAGGGCCGCCGTGCTGTGGACGTCCACCCCGCGGGCGAACAGCAGCGGGAGCGGAAGCTGGGCGAGAACGATCGCCACCGGCAGCGGCAGCCTCAGCGGCAGCAGCCGCGAGTACCCCGCCATGGCGAACGCGACCACCGCGGACACCAGGGCCGCGTAGTGGCGGCCGTCGAGGTCTCCGGCTCCCGCCAGACCGACCCGCCGGGCCGCGTAGCCGTCCAGGAGGAGAAGTGCGGCGCCCAGCATCGCGACGGTCTCCGCCGTCGTGGCGAGCGACCTCCGCACCAGGAGCCTCGGCGTGGCGAGGGCCAGCACGGTGACCCCGGCGAGGATCGCCGCCCGCCCGCCGATGCCGATGCGTCCCCAGTTCACCGCGGTGAAGACGACGGCCGCGACGACGAGGAGCAGGCCGCCGAGCGTGAGGAGGAGATTCTGCACGGCCCGGGGCGAGAGGTCCCGGCGCGGTACGGCGGGACCGCCGGGCGCCCCCGCGGGCAGGGGCCCGGAACCGGCCCCCGCCGCCCATCGCGGACCCCGGGCGTTCCCGGCGCCCTCTCCGGCATCCGGGACGCCACCGCCGTCCCACGGGCCGTCTCCGTCCCGTCGGGCCTCGTCACCCCGCGGGTCACCGCCGTCCCCGGAGTCGCCGGTCGCTCGCCGTGCACCCGCCGTTCCCGGCCCGGCGGACGGGGCGCGTTCGGCCCTGAGCCGGGCGAGCAGTCTGCCGCGCCGTTCCAGCAGCTCGGCCTCCTTGCCCCGCAGGTCCGCGAGGGCCCGGTCCACGTGCCACAGCCGGGTCGCCACCGGCCCTCGCAACGGCAACGCGCAACGGGGACAGCGGTCGTACGTCGCGTCGATGGGCGCGTCGCACTCCGGGCAGCCCATTCCCAGCGGGAGCCGCGCACCTGGGGGCGGAGTTCGGTCTGGCATGGCGTCGAGGATGGCAGGCGCCGATTGCCGTTCGGTTGCGGAAGGCGCTCATCCCCGTCCCGTCCCCGGACGGGACGCCTCACCCCCGATGACCCACCCGGCAGCCCGGTCCGACGGCCGGCGCCACCGCCGGACGAGACGACTCGCCCCCGATGAGCGCCGGATCCCGGGCCGGGTCCCCGGTCCGCCCTACCTGGCGCGGCGGGCGATGAAGGTGATGACGCCGGTGGCCCCCGCCGCGACGGCCAGCCAGAGCGCCACCGCCCGGGTCGGCACCCCCGCGTCGGCGTCGGCGGCCCGTGCCTCACCCCGGGCGTCCCGCCCCGCGTCGGCGGCCGTCGTGGCCCGGCCGTCCGCCTTCCCCGTCGGGGTCGGCGTGGCCTTCGCCCGCGCCGCGTCGATCTCACGGAGGACCCGTTCGGGCAGCGGGACGCGGTAGACGGGGCTGCCGACCCCCTCGCTCCCGGTCAGCAGCGCCCTGCCGTCGGGCGTGTAGGCGATGGACTCCGCCTGCTCCAGCGGCGGCATCGACACTCGGGAGATCTCCTCGCCCGGCGCCCGGTAGACGGTGGCGGAGAAGTAGGTGCGGATGACGAAGCTCGACCCGTCAGGGGCGTAGGCGGCGTCGGTGGCCATGATGGGGGCGGAGCCGACCCTGCGGAGCACGTTGATCCGGTCGGTGCGCAGCCGCTTCGGCGCCGCGTAGACGCCGCCGGCGAACTGCTTGGTCACGACGTAGAGCCGCCCGGTCCGGGGGTGGACCATGACGCCCTCGGCGTTGTGCTTGCCGTCCTCGTAGCGGAACCGGTAGCGCACGGCGGGCAGGGTGGCGTCACGCATCGCGGCGGGCTCGTCCACCCGGTAGACGGAGACGTCCGGCCACGCCCCGTCGAAGTTGTCGCCGATGTCGGCGAACCAGAGCACCCCACGCCCGGTCCCCGGATCCTTGGACGCCGCCATCCCCTCCCAGTCGCGGGCCGACGCCCCCCGGAGGGTGAACGTCGCGCGGGTACGGCCGGCGGGCCCGACGGCGTAGAAGACCGGACCGGCCGAGCTGTCGTTGTGGGTGTAGTAGACGTCCGGATGCGTCGGCGAGACCGCCAGCCCGCTCGACTCGGTGATCCGCCGGTCCTTGAAGGTGAACAGCGGCCTCCCCTCGTCGTCGTCTCGCGCCGCCGTCCGCACCCGCGCCTGGGCTTGGACCCGCACCTGGGACACCACCGTCTGGGACCGCTTCGCCGTCCCCTCGCGGACCTGCGCCCGCGTCTGGGACGCCACCGCCCCGGACCGCTCCGGCTCCGCCCCACGGACCTGCGCTTCGGCACGCGGCCCGGTGAACGCCACCGCCCCGGCCAGCGCGACCGCCCCGACCGGCGCGAGCGCACGGATCACGATCTCCCCCGCCTTACTCCCCATCCCGCCATAATGCCCTGCGATCGGCCCGCGAAAGCGGCCGTCCCCTCGCCGGGGCGGACCGCGAGCCGGCGGGTCAGCCCCGCGCCGCCGCCCGCCCCGGTACGGCCGGTTGTCCCACCAGCGCGCTGTAGCGGAGGAAGCCCGTCCCCTGCGCGGCCACGAGCAGCAGGTTCGCCGCGATCCTGGCCGCCCAGAGGCCGGTCAGGCCCGCCGTCGCCGCCACGGGAAAGGCGGCCAGGGCGAGCAGGCCGTACAGGATCGCGAAGTAGGTCAGGCTGGCCGAGGACCGTCTGAGCGCGGTGAGTCCGAACCCGGTCACCGCCTGGCAGGCGTCCGCCATCGCCGCCAGGATCATCAGCGGCAGCAGCCCGAGCACCCGGTCCGCCACCGCGGCGTCGCCGGTGAACAGCCCGACCAGCCCGTCCCCGGCCACCGCGGGGACCGCCGCGCCCGCCGACGCCCCGGCGAGCGCGATCATCAGGGCCGCCCGGACGGCGCGGCGCGCCTCGCGCGGGTCTGCGGCGCGGGCGACCACCGGGACCGACGCCTGCGCCACCGAGATGGAGGCGACCATGACGAGTCCGATCAGGGAGTTGAGGACCGCGTGGACCGCCCCGTCGTCCGCGCCGAGCCGGGCCGCCGCGAACGCCACCACGCCCAGCACCGCGAACTTGACCAGTACGGTGCCCGCCAGCGGGAGGCCGACCCGGGCCATGTCGAGGATCTCCTTCGGCCGGGGCCGCCCCGGGCGCGTGGAGTGTCCCCGGAGCATCGGCAGGCGGCGCAGGCAGACGCCGGCGACGGCCGCGCCGACGCAGGCGGAGGCGACCTCGGCGATCCCCGCCCCTGTCAGGCCGAGCGGCGGGACCAGTGCGGCGGTCAGTGTGACGGCGACGGCCGTCGCCGACAGCCCCGACCAGAGCACCATCCGGCTCCGGCCGAGGGCGACGAGCGCCGAGTTCGCGCCGCCCGCCAGGGCCGTGACGAGGATCTGCAGCGCGGTCAGAGCCGGGTAGAGCCCGAGTTCGCCGACGACCTCGCCGGGAACGCCGCCGATCCGGGCGATCACGGGTACGCACGCCACGGCGAGCGCGCCCGTCACCCCGACGGCGATGGCCAGCCACCGGGCGTCGCGCATGATGGGAACCGCCGCGTCCGCGTCGTCGCGGACCGGCGCGAGGAACGGCATCAGGCCCCGCATGACCCCGGTCACCGCGGCGATCGCCGGGTTGGCGACCGCGCCGACCAGTGCGGCGGCGGCCAGCGTCGCGGTCGCGTGCCGGCCGAGGACCGAGACGGTCACCAGGGCGCCCGCCATGGAGGCGACCGAGGCGAGGTAGAGGGGGACGGCGGCGCCGAGGATCGTGCGGCAGGGGGTCATGAGACGGAGAATCCCGGGGAGCGTCGTCACGCTCCACCCGGGATCGGTGCCCATCCTATCGCGGAAGATCACTGGACGCCCGGGAATCCACCGCTCTCGCTCACCGGCCCCTGAACCGACAAATGATCTTAGAGGCATGCCCCTTAGAGTTATAGTTCTAAGAGGTATACCTCTAAGGAGCGCGCCAGTGATCGAGAAGCCCGAGTACATCTTCGCCCGGGACACCGAATGGGCCGCGCTGAGCCGTTTCGTGGAGAGCGAGGCGCCGAGCGCCCGGCTGGGCGTGGTGAGCGGGCGGCGCAGGCAGGGCAAGACCTTCCTCCTCAATGCCCTCGTCGAGGCCGTCGGCGGGTTCTATTTCGTGGCCAGCGAGGACACCGAGACGGAGGCACTCCGCCGGTTCGGCGAAGCCCTGGCCTTCCACGCGGGCGGCGGAGGGCGATACCAGTTCGACAACTGGGACCAGGCCATCGACCGCCTGTACGCGACGGTCCCCGACGGCCTCGTCGTCATCGACGAGTTCCCCTACCTGACCAAGGCCAGCCCGGTCCTTCCCTCGCTGATCCAGCGGGCCCTCGACCCGGGTGGCATCGCACGCCGGGCGAGGACGAAGATCCTGCTCTGCGGATCCGCGATGTCGGTGATGGGCGGCCTTCTCGCCGGTGACGCCCCGCTCAGGGGACGGGCCAGCCTCGAACTCGTCGTCAGCCCGATGGACTACCTCACCGCCGCGCGCTTCTGGGGATGCGGCTCCGACCATGAGCTGGCGGTGCTTCTCCACTCCGTCGTCGGCGGAACCCCCGCGTACCGGCACGAGTTCATCTACTCCGACGCGCCCTCGTCGCTCGCGGAGTTCGACGACTGGGTGGTCAGGACCGTGCTCAATCCCGCGGTCCCTCTCTTCCGTGAGGCCCGCTACCTCCTCGCGGAGGAGACCGAGATCCGTGATCCGGCCCTCTACCACGCCGTTCTGGGGGCCATCGCCGCCGGGCACACCACGCGCGGCGGCATCGCGGGATATCTCGGGCGCCCCTCAACCCACATCGGCCATCCCCTGACGGTGCTGGAGGACAGCCGCCTGATCCATCGGGAGCAGGACGCCTTCAGCTCGGGGAAGTTCACCTACCGGATCACCGAACCGCTGATCACCTTCTACGAGAGCGTGATGCGCCGCACCTGGAGCTTCCTTGAGCGCGGGCTGGCCAGGCAGGCGTGGGAGGTGTCCAGGAGCGGCTTCCTCTCGCAGGTCGTCGGTCCGCACTTCGAGGAGCTGTGCCGGGAGTTCACCATCGCCGACAGCCTGAACCTGTTCGGCGAGCTGCCGGGGCGGGTGTCCCCGGGGGTCGTCCCGGATCCCTCAAACAAGAGGTCGATCCAGGTCGACGTCGCCGCGGTCGCGCCGGGCGAAGCGGGTGCCCGCCCACGCGTCATCGCCCTGGGTGAGGCGAAATGGGGGAAGGTCATGGGGCTGCGCCACCTCGAACGGCTGCGCAGGGCCGGGGAGCTGCTGGCCGTCAAGGGGTACGACACCGAGGGCACGTCCCTGCTCTGCTACGGCGGAGCAGGATTCGACACCGACCTGAGCGCGGCGGCCGCCCGCGACGGCCGTATCGTTCTCGTCGATCTCCCCCGCCTGTACGGCGGGACGGCCGGGTAAGGCAGGAGTTCCGCGCGGCGGGCTCGCCTGGAGTGCGCTCCAGGTATTTAGGGTGAAGGTCATGGATTACACACAGCTTGGCCGTACCGGCCTGAAGGTCAGCCGCCTCTGTCTCGGCACGATGAACTTCGGCCCCGTGACCTCGGAGGACGACTCCTTCGCGATCATGGACCGCGCCCACGAGCTGGGGATCAACTTCTTCGACACCGCCAACGTCTACGGGTGGAAGAAGGGCGAGGGCATCACCGAGAACATCCTCGGGCGATGGTTCGCCAAGGGCGGCGGCCGCCGCGAGAAGACCGTCATCGCCACGAAGCTCTACGGCGACATGGGCGACTGGCCCAACGAGGGCCGCCTGTCGGCGCTCAACATCCGCCGGGCCGCAGAGGCGTCGCTGAAGCGCATGCAGACCGACCACATCGACCTCTACCAGGCCCACCACGTCGACCGGAACACCCCGTTCGACGAGTTCTGGGAGGCCATGGACATCCTCAAGCAGCAGGGCAAGATCCTGTACGTGGGGTCGTCCAACTTCGCCGGCTGGCACATCGCCAAGGCGCAGGAGACCGCCCGCCGCCGGGGCGGCCTCGGACTGGTCTCCGAGCAGTCGCACTACAACCTCATCGTCCGCGCCGCCGAGCTGGAGGTCATCCCGGCGTGTGAGGACTACGGCCTGGGCCTGATCCCGTGGAGCCCGCTGGCGGGCGGCCTGCTCGGCGGCATCCTGCGGAAGATCGACAAGGGTCGTTCGGCCTCCGAGCAGATCGCCAAGGAGCTGGAGAAGCACCGCGACAAGATCGAGCGGTACGAGGCGTTCTGCGACGAGCTCGGCGAGGACCCGGCCAACGTCGGCCTGGCCTGGCTGCTGCACCAGCGGGCCGTCACCGCGCCGATCATCGGCCCCCGCACGACCGAGCAGCTCGACGGGACCGTCAAGGCCCTGGAGATCACGCTGGACGACAAGGCGCTGGCCCGCCTGGACGAGATCTTCCCCGGGTTCAGGACGGCCCCCGAGGAGTACGCCTGGTAACGGGCGATCGGCGAAACGGCTCGCGGCTTCCCGCTCCGGTGGGGGGCCGCACGCCGTACGGCGGGGCGCGGGGACGACGCGGCGGAGCCGTACGGCGGAAGCTCGGGAGAGCCGGTGCGAGCCTCGCGCGACCGGACGAAGAGGGCCCGGGGAGTCCAGGAGACGGGGGCCCGGGAAGCCGTACGGCGGGGCCCGGGAGGTCTAGGAGACGAGGGCGCCGATCACCACGAGCAGCACGAGCAGTGCGAGCACCGTGGGCAGCAGCCAGCGACGGGGACGATCCACGCTCTGGAGCTTAGTCCCGCCCATCGGATGCGGGCGCCGTGAGGGGGTAGTCCCCGACCTTCTCGTAGCGGACCGTCGCCCCCAGGTGGCTCCGCACCAGGTGCACGGTGTCCGCCTCCCAGGAGGACCCGGCGAACGCGGCGAACGCGTCCACCAGGTCCTGGACGTCGACGCCGGACCTGGCCCTGGCCAGCGACAGATGCGGCCGGAGCCGCCGCCGGTCGGTCTGTTCGGCCCCGGCCCGCCGCGCCCCCGCCCCGAGCGAGTCCGCCAGGCGGACGAGCCGGAGCTCGGGGCCGCGCAGACCGGTCCAGAAGACCCGCGCCCGGCGGGCGGAGGGGAAGGCGCCCCCGCCCGCGAACGACAGCGTCATCGGCTCGTGGCGTGACGCGGCGCGCGCCAGCCGGACGTGCAGGCCGGGCAGGGCCGCCTCGGGGACCTCACCCAGGAACGACAGCGTGACGTGCCAGTTCGCGGTGTCCAGCCAGCGCAGCTCGGGCCAGGCCGCCCGGTGGGGCTCCAGGGCGCGGGCGAGCTCGTCAAGCACCCGCCGCGGCGGCAGTAGCCCGACGAACAGCCGCATGCGTCGTCCTCCTGCCGATCGCCCTGGTCAGCATTATCGCCGCGCCGACCCCGAGCATCGTGAGCACCCCTCCGATGACGACGCCCGTACGGGGGCCGCCGATCTCCGCGACCCAGCCGAGCAGCGGCGCGCCGATCGGGGCGCCGCCGGTGAAGACCAGCACGTAGATGCCCATCACCCGGCCGCGCATCTCCGGCGAGGCGGCGAGCTGGACGCTGGTGTTGGCGGCGGTGTTGACCGTGATCAGCGCGACCCCGGCGGGGATGAGGAAGAGCAGGTAGAGCGGGTACCAGAGGGCCAGGCCGCTGATGATCTGCGCCACGCCGAAGGACAGGGCGCCACCGATCAGCAGCTTGCGGCTGGGCCGTACCCGCCGGGCCGCGAGCAGCGCGCCGCCCAGCGCGCCGACCGCGAACATGCTGGAGGCCAGGCCGAAGGAGGACGCGCCCGCGCCGAAGACCTGCCGGGCCATCAGCGCGATCGACATCGAGAACGACTGGGTGAACAGTGACACGAAGGCGACCAGCAGTATCGGCAGCAGCAGCTCGGGGCGCGCCAGCACGTACCGCAGGCCCTCGCGGAGCTGGCCCTTGGCCCTGGGAACCGGGTGGGGAGCGGTCAGCTCCGAGGTCCGCATCATCGCCAGCCCGGCGAGGACCGCGCCGAACGACACCGCGTTGACCAGGAACATCGGGCCGGTGCCGCCGAGCGCGGAGATCAGCACGCCCGCGACGGCCGGGCCGACCACGCGGGCCAGGTTGAAGCTGGAGGCGTTCAGCGCGACGGCGTTGGACAGGTCCTTGCGGCCCACCATCTCCACGACGAACGACTGCCGGGTCGGCACCTCGACGCAGGAGATGAGGCCCAGCATGAAGGCCATCACGTAGACGTGCCAGACCTGCGCGCTGCCGGTCACCACGAGCACGCCCATGGTCAGCGCCAGCAGGCCCATGAGCGACTGGGCGGTGATCAGCAGCGGCCGCTTGGGGTAGCGGTCGGCGAGCATGCCGCCCCACAGCCCGAACAGCAGCAGCGGCAGGAACTGCAGCGCGGTGGTCAGGCCCAGGGCGAAGGCGCTGCCGTGCGCCAGGTCCAGCACCAGCAGGTCCTGCGCGGTGCGCTGCATCCACCCGCCGACGTTGGAGATCACGCCGCCGATGGCGAACAGCCGGTAGTTGTGGACGCGCAGCGACCGGAACATCCCGCCCCGCGCGTCGGAGGCGCCGGGAACGGCCTGGACGGTCCTGGTCTCGACGGCCTGCAGCTCATCGGCGGCCGCCGCCCGCGCGGTCCGGCGGCGGCGCGCGGCCGCCCGCCGGCCGGGCATCGCGCGCGTCACCCGTCGCGTGGCCCGCCGTACCGGCCCCTCCTGCGGTACGGCGCTCCCGGCGCCCTCCGGTACGGCGTGCGTTTCAGCGTTGTCCGGTAGGGCGTGCGCCTCGGCGTCCTGCGGGGCCGCCGAGGCGCGGGGTTCCTCGGGTTCGGCTAGATCCGGCTGAGCTTCTCCAGAATCGGAGCCGCCTGCCTCAGCACGGCCCTCTCCTCGGGTGTCAGCTCCTTCAGCTGCCGTGTCAGCCACGCCTCCTTGCGGCGGCGCTCCTCCTTCAGCAGCGCCGAGCCCGCCTCGGTCACGCTCAGCGTCACCTGGCGCCGGTCGGTCGGGTGCGGTGTGCGCGACACCAGCCCTCGCTCGTCCAGCACGGCGGTCACGCGGGTCATCGAGGGCGGTTGCACCTTCTCGAGCTCGGCCAATTCGCCGGGGGTTATCCCGGAATGCCGTTCCACCGCGGCGAGCGTCGCGAGCTGGGTGGGGGTCAGTGAGTGCCCCGCGGCCTGCCTGCGCAGGCGCCTGTTCAGTCGCGCCAGCGACACGCGCAGCGCCGAGGCCAGACCGGCGTCGCTGCGCAGACTCGCGCGTTGGTCCTTGCTTGGGTTCATTATCAAGACTCATTACCTTTGCTAACTATACACGGCGCTCCGGCATTCCCGGCGAGACGGGGTTCTCCCGCGTGTCACCGCTTCCCGGGAGGGACGGTGTCATCGCCTTCCGCGAGCGACGCCCGCCGCATGTTCGCAGGGTACGGCGAGCGCCCTCCTCCCCTCCGCCGGACCCCGCGGAACGGGTGTACCGGCCCGCTTCTGACATGCGGGTACGGACAGGGGCGGAGCCGTCCGGGTTCCGCCGCCGTCGGGTCGGCGGCCGGACGGCGCGGCGGGGAACGACCCGGGCGGTCACCGCCGGCCGGGAGTGTCCTCCGGCGGACCGTCGCCGGACGAGCCGGGGGCGATCAACCCGGTCTCGTAGGCCAGCACGACCGCCTGAACCCTGTCCCTGAGGCCGAGCTTGGACAGGATGCGCGCGACATGGGTCTTCACCGTCGCCGGGCTGAGACTCAGCCGGTCGGCGAGTTCGGCGTTGCTCAGCCCGGTGGCCAGCAGGCGCAGCACCTCCAGCTCCCGGGGCGTCAGCTCCGACAGGTCCCGGTGCACGGCCGTCCCGGCCTCGTCGCGGCGGGCGAACCGCTCGACCAGGCGGCGGGTGATCGTCGGCGCGAGCAGGGCGTCCCCCGCGCGCACCAGGCGCACCGCGGCCGCCAGGTGCTCGGGGGTGACGTCCTTGAGCAGGAAGCCGCTGGCCCCCGCGGCGAGTGCGGCGTAGACGTAGTGATCGAGGTCGTAGGTGGTCAGGATGAGGACGCGGGTCCCGTCCGCGCCTTCCGCCATGATCCGCCGGGTGGCTTCGATGCCGTCCATCCGCGGCATCCGGATGTCCATGAGCACGACGTCGGGCCGGGTGCGCCGGACGGCGGCGACCGCCTCCGCCCCGTCGGCCGCCTCGGCCGTCACCTCGATGCCGTCGGCGGTGAGGATCATCCCGAACCCGCTGCGCACCAGCGCCTGGTCGTCGGCGATGACCACGCGCACGGGCCCGCTCACGTGGTGGTCCACGGAACCCGCGCCCTGGTCCGGTAGCCGCCGTCGTCTCGCGGCCCGGCCTGCAGGGTGCCGCCGTAGAGGGCGAGCCGCTCCCGCAACCCGATCAGGCCCCGGCCCCGGCCGTCTCCGGCGCGTGCCGTCCGCCCGCCCCCGGTGTCGGTGACCTCGATCTCCAGCCAGTCGCCGCGGTGGCCGACGGTGACGTACGCCGTCGCACCGGCCGCGTGCTTGATCGTGTTGGTCAGCGCCTCCTGGACGACCCGGTAGGCGGCGAGGTCCACCCCGGGCGGCAACGGGCCGGGCGGCGGAGAGATCTCGGCCCCGACCGGCACCCCGGCCGCGCGGACCCGTTCGATCAACGAGTCGAGCCGGTCGAGTCCCGGTTGCGGTTCGAGCCCGTCGGCGCCGTCCGCCCGCTCGCTCCCGGGCCCGGCGAGCAGTCCCATGACGTGGCGCAGCTCGGCCATGGCGGCCCGGCCACCGGCTTCGACCGCCAGCATGGCCTCCTTCGACCGTTCCGGAGCCGTGTCCATCACCTTGCGTGCCGCTCCGGCCTGGATCACCATCACGTTCACATTGTGGGTGACGACGTCATGTAGTTCGCCGGCGATCCGGGAGCGCTCTTCCTGGACGGCCTCGCGCATCGCCTCCTCCTGCGCGTACCGCAGTTCGGTGAGCCGCCGCCGCCAGGATCGGGTGAGACCGGCGGCGACTCCGGCGCTCATCAGCACCACGAACGGCCCCAGCCAACCCGGCAGCGCCGGGAGGGAGTCCCGGAAGGCGACGCCCGCCAGCACGGCGGCGAGGACGAGGCCCCCGATGGCCGGCATCCGGTGGGGGCTGTGGGCCACGGCGCCGTAGGCGGCGACGGCGAACGTCAGCACGGTGATCCACGTCGCGTCGTCGTGGGTGGCCAGCGCCGCGGCCAACACCGTCCAGAAGGCGACCAGGGGGTAGAGCCTCCGCACCGCCAGCGGCAGGGCCGTCAGGACCACCAGGAGCGGGAGCGGGCCCCGGTCCTTCCGGTCCTCCGCGGGGACGGCGGGCCGCTCCGGGCGGTCAGGCGGGACCTCGCCGCTCGGCGGCGGAGGAGGAGGGGGCCGCAGTCGCAGGGGCTCCAGCAGGGAGGGCGGCCGCTCTCCGACGCGGTGGGCGTCGTCCACGGAGCCCGCCGTCGCGGCCACCGCGGCGACGGTCAGGACGATCGCGAGCAGCAGGTCGGCGAGGAGCGACCGGCGCGAGGGCCGGGCGGGTTTCCACGCGGGACGCGGCACATCCAGCCCGAACCGCCGCCGCCTCCATCGTTCACTCCGTATCACCGGTGAATTGTCCCGGTTGTACGGCGCGCCCCGCGTCCGTCCCGGTGACCGTTTCCGCCGCCGCCAGGAGTACATCGCGGGGATGACACGGCGGAGGGGTCCTCCCCGGGAGGGGCGCGATATCGCCATGGCAGCCGACGCGGACGGGCCCCGCCGAAGCCTAGGTTTTTGCCGCCACCAGTCGCCACCGGCCGCCATCAGGGGTCCCGTCGAGGCGATCCCGTCAGGAAGGACACTTCATGAGCCATGTGATGAACAGGAAGCGCACGATCGCCCGCGCCGCGGGACACGGTGGCGGCGAGCCTGGGCCGCCCCGCCGGATCCGTCGGGGCGCCACCACCGTCGCGGCCCTGCTCGCCTTCGTGGCCGTCCCCTCCTGCGCCTTCGCGTCCACTCCGGCCGGACCCGGTCCGGTCGTGCCCGCCGCCTCACAGGAGACGTCGTCCGGCTCCACCGGCGCGCCGGCCGCCCGGACCGGCGCGCTCCGCCTCCCCGAACCGACCGGACCCCACCCGGTCGGCACCACGTCCCTGCACCTCAGGGACGCCTCCCGCGCCGACCCCTGGGTCCCCGGAGTGAAGGCCAGGGAGCTCATGGTCTCCCTGTGGTATCCGGCGAAGTCCCGTGGAGGGAAGCGAGCGCCTTACATGACGGCGAAGGAGTCGGAGCTCATCCTGAAGGGCGAAGAGGTCACCGGCGTGCCGTACGACGCGTTGAGCAGGACGCGGACCAACGCCTTCAGCGGCGCCGAACCGGCCGGGCGTGAACACGGCCTGCCCCTGGTGGTGCTCTCCCCGGGCTTCACCGAACCCCGCAGCTCGCTCACCGCCCTGGCCGAGGAACTCGCGAGCAGGGGTTACGTGGTGGCCGGCGTCGAACACACCTACGAGAGCCTGGCCACGTCCTTCCCCGACGGCCGGATCACCACGTGTGTCGCGTGCGAGGCGACCAAGGGCCAGGACTTCTGGAACAAGGTGGCCCGGGGCCGGGCGGCCGACGTCTCCTTCGTGCTGGACGAGCTGACCGGCGCGCGCCCCGCGTGGAAGGGCACCTCACTGATCGCCCCGTCCCGGATCGGGATGGCCGGGCACTCGGCGGGCGGCGCGGGCGTCATCGCCGCCATGCTGAAGGACACCCGCGTGCGCGCCGGGATCGACATGGACGGCACGACCTTCGCCCCGATCCCGGACGGCGGGCTGCCGCGGCCGTTCCTCTTCCTGGGCACGAAGGCGGGGCACAGCCCGGGAGGCGGGGACACCACGTGGGAACGTGACTGGGCGCGTCTGACCGGGTGGAAGCGCTGGCTCGTGGTGAAGGGGGCGGAGCACTCCTCCTTCACCGACACCGGGCTGCTGGTGGAGCGACTCGGCATCCACCGCAATCCGGACCTGCCTGGAGAGCGGGCCGTCGAGATCACCCGCGACCACGTCCGGGCCTTCTTCGACCTGCACCTGCGCCACAGGCCCCAGTCGCTGTTCGACAGGCCGTCGAAACGCCACCCCGAGGTCGAACGGTGCGACGTCGAACGGAAGACCTGCGCCTAGACCACCGGCCCCGCCGCTCCGGAACGGCTCGAACGGCCGAGGGAGATCCTCCGCGGCGCGGGACACGACATCACCTCGGCCCCGCACCCGCACCCGCGACATGCTCTTGTGCGCCGGGCGAACACAAGTTGTATATAAATCCGACTCCTATTTTGTATGCTTGCAAGCATACAAAATAGGAGGCTGCAATGGAGAAGCCCTCTCGCCTGCTCTCTCGCGACTCCGAATGGTCGACGCTCACGGAGTTCGTCAGGCATCCCGACCCGCACCTGCGCCTGGGAGTGGTCTCGGGACGCCGCCGGGTCGGCAAGAGTTACCTCCTGCGCGCGCTGGCCGACGCGGTGGGCGGGCTCTACGTCTCCGCGGTCGCCGAAGAGGGCGCGCCGGCCGCGCGGCGGCGCTTCGCGGAGGACATCGCGCGGTACGCGGGCATCGGGCCGGATCTCCTGGGCGCCGACGCAAGCTGGGAGTCCCTCCTCGATTCGGCGATCAGCCTGACCGCGCGCCGGAGCGGCGTGTCCGGGCTCCTGGTCATCGACGAACTGCCCTACTGGATGGCGCACTCACCGGAGATCCCCGGCCTGCTCCAGCTTCTCTACGACCGCTCGCAGACCGGCCACGGCCACGAGGGCGGGAGGGTGATCCTGTGCGGATCGGCCATCTCCGTGATGAACGAGCTCATGTCCGGCACGAAGGCGCTGCGCGGGCGGGCCGCCGTCGACCTCCGCCTCCAGCCGTTCGACCTGACCACCACCGCACGGCACTGGGGGATCGACGATCCCGCGACCGCCCTGCGCCTGCACGCCGTACTCGGCGGGTCGCCCGGCTACCGCAACCTCTCTCCCGGGCCCGCCCCCCGGAACCTCCAGGAGTTCGACGCGTGGATTCCCGCCACGGTCCTCGACCCGGGTCAGGCTCTCTTCTCCCGCAGCGAGGCCGAGTACCTCCTGCGGGAGGACCCGCGGTTCACCGGCAACTCGCTCCACTACGCGATCATCAACGCGGTCGCCTCCGGAGCGACCAGCCCGGCGAAGATCGGCGGCATGCTGGAGCGGGATCGCACCTCCCTCGGCCGTCCGCTGGAGATGCTGACGAGTTCGGGCTACCTCAACCATTCGACGGACCCGCTCTGGGAGCGGCGTCCGGTGATCACCGTCGCGGACCCCATCATCCGCTTCCACAACCTGATCACCGTCCCGAAACGGGATCTCGTCGAAACGGGCGGTTCGGCGCGGGCGTGGCACGACTCACAGGCCACCTTCGTCTCCCGCGTTCTGGGCCCGCACTTCGAGGAGTGCGCCCGCGACTGGCTCCGCCGCCACACCGACCCCTCGTTCCGTGGAGGAACCGGCCTGGTCACCTCGACGGTGGTCAACGACAGGGGCGGCAGGGCCAAGCACGAGATCGACGTCATCGCCCTGGACAGAAGGGCCGGCCGTGCCGTGGTGGGCCTCATCGGGGAGGCCAAGGCCACCCTCGTACGGCGAGGCCCCGCCGACCTGGAACGACTCGAACGACTGAAGGAGGTCCTCCGCGGCGAGGGGCACGACGTCACCTCGGCCCTGCTGGCGATCTTCTCGCTGGAGGGGTTCCATCCCGGCCTCGTGGAGGCCGCCGGCCGTCGTGGCGATGTGCTCCTGGTCGACCTGCCCTCCCTCTTCGGGAGGACGGCTCCGCCTCTCGTACCCGGATGACCCGGGACCACCCGGGACCGCGGGCCGGACGACCCGGATCCGGGCGAAAGCCGGAGAGGCCGCCGTGGCGACCTGCGCCGTCGCCGCAGCGGCCTCTCCGGCGTGCTCCCCGGCCGGTGTCGTTCCTCAGCCGACGCCGAGGAGGGACTTGATCGGGCCGAGGGCGAAGTAGAGGACGAACAGCGCCGCGACCACCCACATCAGGGTGTGGACCTCGCGCGCCTTGCCCTTCGCCAGCTTGATCAGCACGAAGCTGACGAAGCCCGCGCCGATGCCGTTGGCGATGGAGTAGCTGAACGGCATGAGCACGATGGTGAGGAACGCCGGGATGGCGATCTCGTAGTCGGTGAAGTCGATCTCGCGGATCGCCGTCATCATCAGGAAGCCCACGACGACCAGCGCCGGGGCGGCGGCCTCGTGCGGGACGACCGCGACCAGCGGCGACACGAAGATCGCCAGCAGGAAGAGCACGCCGGTGACGACGCTGGCCAGACCGGTGCGCGCGCCCTCCCCGACGCCCGCCGCCGACTCGACGTAGGTGGTGTTGGACGAGACCGAGGCCGCGCCGCCGACCGCCGCGCCGATCGAGTCGACCAGGAGGATCTCCCTGGTCCGGGGCAGCGTGCCGTCCTCCTCGATCAGGCCCGCCTGCCCTCCGACGCCGACGATCGTTCCCATGGTGTCGAAGAAGTCGGTGATCAGCAGGGTGAAGACGAGCAGCAGCGCCACGATGACCGAGACGGAGCCGAACGCGCCGAACGGGTCGAACTCCCGGAACAGCACCAGCGGGTTCTCGAACCCGAAGACCTTCTCCGGCATCGCGGGCACGACGAGCCGCCAGCCGCCGGGGTTCGGCTGGTCGGGCGTGCCCGAGCCGCCGACCTTGGCGACGGCCTCCACGATGATCGCCAGAACGGTGGTCCCGACGATGCCGAGGAGGATGGCGCCCTTCACCTTGCGGGCCACGAGCATGACGAGCAGCAGCAGGCCGGCCACGAACACGAAGATCGGCCAGCTCGTCAGGTTGCCGCCGATGCCCAGCTCCAGCGGAACGGCCGGCGCCTTGCGGACGAAACCGGCGTCCACGAAGCCGATCAGCGCGATGAACAGGCCGATGCCGACACTGATCGCGGTCTTCAGCTGGGGCGGGATGGCGTTGAACACCGCCGTCCTGAACCCGGTCAGCACCAGCAGGGCGATGATCACGCCTTCGAGGAAGACCAGGCCCATGGCCGCCTCCCACGACATCTGCGAGGCGATGCCGTAGGTGACGAAGGCGTTCAGGCCGAGCCCGGCGGCCATCGCGAACGGGACCTTCCCGACGACGCCCATCAGGATGCACAGCACGCCGGCGACGAAGGCGGTCCCGGCGGCCACCAGGCCGGTGGGCGCGGAGGTCGCGTCGGCGATGAACTGGCCGTCGGCGTCCTTGGCGGTGGCGATGATCAGGGGGTTGAGCACCACGATGTAGGCCATCGTGAAGAAGGTCGCCAGGCCGCCCCGGACCTCTCGGCCGACCGACGAGTTGCGCTCGGAAATGCGAAAGAAACGGTCAAGACCGCTCAATTGGGTGGGTTTACTGTCAGTCACGGACGCAGGGTGACAGTGCGTGTCCGCCGCCGGAAGAGCCAGGCCGGGATGGTGATGTTTTCGCGACCGATTCGCGATCTCACGGGGCCAGGTTGCTGGCGGTGAGTCCCTGTCGCCTACGCTGGCTCCGTGAAGCAGTCTCGCCCCTCGGATCTCCAGCCGCTGAAGACCAACGACACGGCCACGATCCTCACGGGCATCGGCCTGTGGGCGGCCGCCCTCGTCGTGCTTCTGGTCGTCGGCACCGACGCCGAGCACCACTGGTGGATCTGGACCTGCGTCTCGGGCATCTGCGGCGGCGTCTTCGGCGTGTGGTTCATCCGGCGGCGCGACCGGCACCCCCCGGCCTCGGCCCCGGCTCCCGGCGAGGAGCCGGTCGAGCCCGCCACCGCGATCCCGCCGGTCTCCCCCACCTCGCCGCCCACCCCCTGACCGGCGGCCCGGCGAGGAGCCGGTCGGCCCGGCCAGGACGGTCTCCGGCTGAGGATCGCCCGACGGCTCCCCGTCCACGACGAAGGGGCGACCCCGGCTGAGGAGCGTCCGGTCCCTCTCCGTCCATGACGGGGGCGGCCCCGGCGACCGCCCCCGTCCGGAGCGCTAGTCCGTCGAGGCGGTCCAGCTGTCCAGGTCGGCCTCGGCCAGCAGCAGCGGCACGGCCGCCGGGTCGCGCAGCAGCGCCGCCACGGCCAGCCGGTCGCCCCACTGACCCGACGCCCAGGCCAGCCCCCGCGCCAGGCCCTCCGCACCCGAGGCGTGCACCGCGCCCTCGAAGAACCGCCAGGCCGCGGGGACGCCGTCCACCAGCAGCTTCTCGTGCTCCACGTACGTGGCGGGCGCGGTGGGCAGCAGCGACCGTACGGCGGGCGGCACCTCGCGCACCGCGCCCGACGAGGTCACCTCACCGGCCGCCTCCTCCCCCGCCAGCGGCAGGTCCAGCAGCTCCGACAGCGCCTCGGCGAGATCGAACGGGGCCAGCACCAGCGGGCGGCCCGCCACCAGCGGCAGCAGGTCCGGGGCCTCCACCACCACCGGCTCGGGCACCTCGGCCCCGGCGCCCCCGACGCGGTCGGACCCCGCGAGCAGCCGCCCGTTCTCGACGTCCACGACGACGATCTCACCGTCGAGGATCGCCCGCACCGCCGTCGGCGGCGCGACGCGGGCGGGCTCGACACCGGCGAGCGCCACCCACAGCGACCGCAGCTGCGCCCGGTCCACCTCGACCGAGGGGTCGCCCAGCAGGTCCAGCAGCTCGTCGGGGCCGCCGTGCGAGGCGAGCAGGTCGGCCAGGGTGGTCCGCACGCCGATCATGGCGAGCGCGGCCTCGTCCACCGCCGGGGACGCGTCGCCGTACAGGCCGAACAGCAGCGGGTCGGCGGCCGGCAGCCGCAGCTGCGTGGGACGCCGGCCGTCCAGGACCGGGCGGGTGGACAGCCACCACGCGGTGTAGGACGGCACCTCCACGACCTCGCCGGCCGCCAGGATCCGCAGCGGGTGCAGGACCGAGCGCAGCGGCGGGCGTGACAGCAGGGCCAGGGCCGACGGCCAGTCGGCGACGTACTCCAGGTCGCGGACGGCGGAGAACTCACGGGCGACCGGCGGCACGTCGAGGTCGGGCAGCAGGTCGAGCACCGCCTCCAGCCACTCCTCCTCGCGGTCGAGGTCGTGGTCGCACTCGTCCGGGTCGAGCATGACGTCGGCGTCGTTGACCACGGCGAAGCCGTCGAGCACGCCGGTCGCGGCCAGCACCCGGGGACCGTACCGCTCCACCAGGTCGGGCGCGGCCGTGCCGAAGTGGGTCTCGGCGTCGAGCAGCCCGGCCAGCGCGCCGTCGGCCAGGAGAAGCTCGCCCGCCGGGTACAGCTCGCCGTCGGAGCCGCGCAGCGCCAGCTCCGACAGCCACGGCGCGTCACCGGGGACCAGCCCGGCGGCGTCCACCAGCGCGAGCACCGCCTGCGCCACCGGCTCGGGGTCGGGGCCGTCCAGCGACTCCGCGACGGCCGAACGGGTCAGCGGGTCCTCAAGGACCGTCCTGGGCGTCGCCTCGGCGGCGCCCAGGCGCAGCAGCAGCGGGTGGGCGGCCTCCGGGTGGACCACTCGCAGGCCCAGCGGGCCCAGCACCGCCGGGTCCAGCGCCGAGCCGTCGCTCAGCAGCAGCGTGCCGCGCGGCCCCCGGACCAGGCGGCCGTCGGCCAGCGGCACCGGCAGCGCGCCGAGCGCCTCGGGGTCGTCGGCGGGCAGCACCTCGTACAGCGACCGCCACCACCCGGGGCCGAGGTCGGCGACGGCGTCCCCGGAGAGCATGTCCACCACGTCGGACAGCTGCACCCGCCGGACGCCGAGCGCGGAGATCGCGGGGTGCCGGGACGGCCACCCGGCCGGCAGCAGCCCGGGGACCATGCCGGCGATCTTCGTGAGCAGTTCGCCCGGCGCCGCCACCACCGACGCCTGCCGTCCCGCGACGACGATCTCCCCGGCGTCCCCGGCGGCCCCGCTGTCCCCGGTGGCTTCGCCCGGCCCGGCGGCGGCGTCGGCGGGGGGCGACAGCGCCGGGAGCAGCGGCAGGTCCGGAAGCCTGCGCAGGATGGCGCGGCGGATCCGCGCGTCGAGCTCGCCCCTGCCCATCAGTCCGGGGACGAGGTCGAGGAGGGCGGGCGTGCGGGGCAGCCCGGCCAGCAGGTCGAGGTAGGCGTCGGCGGCGCGCTCCACCAGGAAGTCGGTCAGCGGCCCCATGGCCACGTGCCGCCGGTCGGTCGCCATCGGGAAGGAGGCGATGAGCAGGACGGGCAGGTCGAGCGGCTCGTCGCTGGGCGTCGGCGCGTGCACCACCGGCCGGACCAGCTCGGGCAGCGGCCGCGGTTCACCCGACGCCTCGGCGACCGGTACGGCCCAGCGGACCAGCCAGTGGGGGCGGCTCCGCTCCTCGGTCGGCCGGTCGGCGAACAGCTCGGCGGCCTCCTCCGGGGTGAACCGCCCGGACACCGAGACCACCCGCCAGCCGCCCGGCAGGATCGTGCGCGTCTCGCCGTCGAGGTCGATCTCGATCGACTCCAGCGCGGGCAGCCCGAGCAGCAGCGCGGGACCGGCCTCCCGCAGCATCCGCCGTACGGCGTCCTCGGACGCGGCGTCGCGCAGCGGCAGCCGGACGAGCGTGTCGAACCCCGGCGGCACCTCCACCGGACCCGCCGGGAACGGCAGGCGCAGCAGCGGCACGTGCCCGCCGCGCTCGGCCAGCTCCGCGGCGAGCACCGGCTCGGCGGCCACCAGCGCGGCGGTCTGGGAACGGGACCAGCGGACCACCCCGGACCCGAGCGAGCCGATCACCGGCTCGTCGCTGACCGAGACCACGGCGGCGAAGCCGACGCCGAAGCGGCCCGCGGCGTCCTCCTCGCCGCGCTTGGCGGAGGCGCGCAGCGTCGACAGGCTCTCGATCCCGGCGGTGTCCACCGCCGCGCCGGTGTTGGCCGCCGACAGCACGCCCTCGCGCAGCGCCAGGCGCAGCCGCCCCGGCACGCTGGCGCGGACCGCGGCGTCGGCGGCGTTCTGGGCGAGCTCGACGATCAGCCGGTCGCGGTAGCCGCCGAGCGCGAAGTCCTCCTCGGCGTTGGCGTCCTCACGGAACCGCGCGGGCGAGGCCGTCCAGGCCGCGAGCACCGCGGAGCGCATCCGGTCGGTGCCGAAGGTGTCGGGGCCGAAAATGTCAGTCACAGCCATGAGTCCAAGGGTCGAAGAGGCTCCAATGGTCACGTCGCACGCCGGGCCGGCGGGCCGGTGAACGGCCCCGCCCGCGCCGGACGGCCCCGCGGGGACCGGGACGCGGCCCCGCGAGGGGCCGCGTCAGGAGTGGCCCAGCGGCTCGGCCGCGGCGTCGTCCACCGAACCGCCGCGGTCCGCCCCCGGCAGCTCCTCCGCGAGGTGCTCGGTGATGTCGTAGGCGAGTTCGTCGAGGATCGGCGCGGTCGGCTCGACCTGGGGCGGCGTCACGGCCGCCTCCGAGTGCGCGCCGCAGCCGTGGTCGGCGGCGACCACGCGGCCGTCGTCCGGGGCGAACTCGTTGGTGCAGACGCCGAACGTGCCGCCCAGCGCGCCGGCCAGCGGCCAGTAGAAACCGCAGGTGGAGCACTGGGCGGGCGCGGCGTGCGCGATCGGGGTGTGCGGCCCGGCCTCGCCCGCGTGCCAGCGCCGCACGGCACGGTCGCGGCCGACCGGGGACAGCACCCGGGCCCTGCCGAGGCCGTACTCGAAGAACATCTCGCGGTCGGTCTCCTCACCCGTGTCGGTGAAGCCGGGCGCGAGGCGGACGTCGTCGGCCGCGGTGGGCAGCAGGTCGCCCACGCCGAGGTCGCCGGGGAGCAGGCGCTCGCTCCACGGCACCCACTGCGGCGGCAGCAGCGCGCCCTCGCCGGGCACGAGCACGACCTCGCTGACCGTGACGTTGCGCGCCCGCGAGGCGCGGGCGACGGTCACCGCCCACCGCCAGCCGATGTAGGCGCGGTCGAGGCAGGCGAAGTAATGGGTGGCGACCCGCTCGCCGTCGCTCTCCACTCCGAGGTGCCCGCCCACCTCGCCGGGCGGGACGTTCTCCTCGACGGCGGAACGGGCCAGGTCCACGGCGGCGGCGCAGGCGGGGTCGAGAACCGGGGTGCGGGTCCTGGCGGGGCTCACGAGCTCGCTCCCGTCGGCCCCGCAACCGGACGGTCGCTGTGCTTGCTCGCTCGCTCGTTGCGCTGACTCACAGTTCATTCTCACCCATGTCCGGAGCGGACGGCACCGTCCTCCCCTGCACGGGAGGGACGGGCGGCGGCCATCGGACGACCTGGCCATCACCATTTTTCCAGGAACCGGTCCCGGGTGCGAAAAGGCGTCCCGGCCACGCCGGACGCGCGCCGCGGAACGGCCGGGCCGAGCAACGGACCGATCGTAGGGCGAGATCGATCGGGTAAGACTGGATGCGTGGGAAACGGGTGGAACCGGACGCGGCGGGTGGTGGGCGAGGCGTCCCGCCGGACCGGCCGGGCGGCGGCCGGGGCAGGGCGGGGCACCGTACGGGCGGGCCGGGGCGCGGGACGGGCGGCGGCGCGCGCCGGTCGCGGCACGGCCGGCGGGGTGCGCCGGACCGGCCGGGCCATGCGGCGGCTCACCCATGCCCAGGGGGCCGGCCGTACCGGGCTGGGGCCGCTCATCGAGCTGACCGCCGCGCAGAGCGCCGGCGACGCGCTGGTCACCGCCGCCCTGGCCGGGACGCTGTTCAAGCTCCCGGTCAACGAGGCCCGCGGCCAGGTCGCCCTCTACCTGCTGATCACGATGATCCCCTTCGTGGTGGTCGCGCCGTTCGTCGGCCCGGTCCTCGACCGCCTCCGCTCCGGCCGGCGCTTCGTGATGGCCGGCACGCTGTTCGGCCGGGGACTGCTGTGCTTCGCGATGGCGGCGGCGTTCGTCAGCGGCGACCCGTTCACCATCTTCCCGGCGGCGCTGGCCGTGCTGGTGCTGTCGAAGGCCTACAGCGTCTCCCGCGCCGCGATCATGCCGAACGTGCTGCCGGCCGACATCCCGCTGGTCACCGCGAACGCCAGGGTCGCGCTGTTCGCGCTGGTGGCGGCCGGGGTGGCGGTCCCGGTCGGCGCGGGCGTCAGCGCCTGGATCGGCGGCGACTGGATACTGCGCGGGGCGACGGTGGTCTTCCTGCTCCAGGGGGTGTGGGCCGTACGGCTCCCCCGCCACGTCGACTCCCCCGACCTGGAGGAGCTCCGGGAGGAGGGGGAGGAGCGGCCGCACCGCTGGCGCACCCTGCTGAACGTCGGCCCGGTGGTCACCGAGGCGATGCGGGCCAACATGGCCATCCGCGTCCAGTCCGGGTTCCTGCTGTTCTACCTGCTGTTCCTGGTGCAGGACGGCAAGCTGCCGGGCCAGACGCCCGCGGTGACCATCGGCCTGCTCGCGGTGGCCGCCGGGGCGGGCGGCCTCGCCGGCACGGCCGTGGCCTCCCGGATGCGCCGCCGCTCGCCTCAGGTCATCGTGCTGGCCACACTGGCGCTGGCGACCGTGGCGACGATCGTCCCCGCGGTCGTGTTCACGCTGTGGACGGCGGTGGCCGTCGCCCTGGTGGCCGCGTTCGCCCAGGGACTGGGCAAGCTGGCGCTCGACGCCATCGTGCAGCGCGAGATCGGCGAGGAGGTGCGCTCGTCCACCTTCGGCGTGGTGGAGGCGATCCTGCAGATCACCTGGGTGGCCGGCGGCCTGTTCGGGCTGCTGCTGTCGCTGTTCGCCGGCGGCCGTACCGGGCTCGCGGTGATGGCGGCGCTGCTGGGCGGCTCGTTCGGCTGGCTGGTGGCTCGGCGCCGGGGACGGACGATGGCGGTGGAGGAGCGGATCCAGGCCGCGCGATCCGCTCCCGGCGCCTCGACCGCTCCCGATTCCTCGGCCGTTTCCGTCGTCCCCGCCGCCGCGACGGCCGCCGGGGACGACGCGACCGACTCCGAGGGGCCCGCCGCCCCGCCCGCGCCGGGCGGCGATCCGCAGGGTCCCCCGTCCGGCGGTCCCGCGCCGGGCGGCCCGGTGCCCGGTGGAGCGACGCCCGGCGGTCCGGCGGGCGAGCCGTACGACGACTCCGCGGCGTCCGGCACGCGCCGGCTCCGGTGGACGCGGCGTGCCCCGAAGCCCGCCGGACCGGCCACCGCGATCGTGCGTCACGGGGACCACCCGGCGGACAAGAAGACGGACAAGCACACCAAGCCGCTGACCAACCCGCACGGCTGAGCCACCCGGCAGTCGGTCGTCGGGCCCCGCGACGGCACGGTCCCCTGCCGGTCGCGGGGGCCGTGCGGTCAGGCCGGGGCCGCCGGAACGCGGCCGGCGGTCAGCCGTCGGCGCGGTCAGGCCTCCAGGTCGTCGGCCACCGTACGGAGGATCGCGGCGATCTTCCTGCCGTGCGCGGGCTCGGGGTGCTTGCCCTTCTGGTACGCCGTGGAGACGTCGTCCAGCAGCTTGATCAGGTCTTCCACGATGACCACCATCTCGTCGGGCTTCTTGCGCTTGCCCTTCGGTTTGGCGGCCCTGGCGAGCGTCGGGGGCTGGTCGATCACGCGGACCGAGAGCGCCTGCTGGCCACGGCGCCCCTCGGCCACACCGAACTCGACCTTCTGCCCTGGCTTGAGGATGTCCACGCCACCGGGAAGCGCGGAGGAATGCACGAAGACCTCACCGCCGTCGTCGCGGGTGAGGAAGCCGAAACCCTTGTCGGCGTCGTACCACTTGACCTTGCCACTCGGCACAGGGGTGACCTCGTTCAGACTGTCGTGAAACGGAATGGATGTAGGTTATGCCCACAGGACGCCGGGAGCGACCGTCTATTTCCGCGGAATTACGCGACGACAGCGGCGTTTCGCCAACCGCCGAACCACTCCCCGAACTCGGTCAGATCCGCCAGGACCACATCGGCCCCGTGATCACGCAGATCCTCCGCCGGGTGGCCGCCGGTGGCCACCGCCACGCTGACCGCGCCGCCCGCCCTGGCCGCCTCGATGTCGGCCACGTGGTCCCCCACGTAGGCGGTCGCGCCGAAGTCGGCGAGGGCCGGGCCCTTGGCGGCTCCGAAGACCGACCCGGCGACCGCGTCCACCTCCAGGCCGAGGAACTCGACCGTCCGCGTCGCGTCGACGGTGTTCTTCCCGGTCACCACGATGACCCGGCCGCCGCCACGCCGTACGGCCTCGACGGCCTCGCGCGCGCCGGGCATGGTCACGGTGGCGGGCACGGCGATCGAGGGGTACAGCTCCCGGTAGAGGGCCACGGCCGGCGGGATCTCCTCCGGCGGCAGCCAGTTGGCCAGCTCCCACTCCAGCGGCGGCCCGAGCCTGGCCACCACGACGGCGCTGTCGATGAACACGCCGAGCCGCAGGGACAGCTCGTCGTAGACGGCGGCGATGCCGGCGCGCGTGTCGGCGAGCGTCAGGTCCAGGTCGAATCCCACCGACGTCATCGGACGCTCATCCGCTCAACACTCCTCGTCATCCGCCGGAGGGCTCACCCCGCACGCTCCCCGCAGTGTGCCAAATCCCGCGGGGGCGGGGGTAATCGCCACCGGTGAACGGTCCCGTTCCCCCGAGGGCGGGGTGATCGCCCCCGGGAACGGGCCGGGCGGCGGCCACCCTGTGGATCCCCGCGGATCCCTGGGCGGGTCGTCAGCCGGGAGAGCGCAGTTCGAACCAGATGACGGTGCCGAGAGAGTCGCGGTGAAAGCCCCAGCGGGAGGCGAGGGCGTCGACGAGGGCGAGGCCGCGTCCGCCGACGGCGTCGGGTGTGGGGTCGCGGGGGCAGGGGATGCGGGAGGAGCCGGGGTCCTGGACGGTGACCAGCACACCGCGCCCGACGAACGCGACGGTGACGAGGAACTCCCGCCGCCCGCCCTGCCTCGTTTCACTGGTCGGCCCGCCTTGCCTGCCCACCTCACCGTTCGGTCCGTTCGGTCCGTTCGGTCCGGCCGACCCGCCCGGCCTGCTCGTCTCGCCGCTCGGCCCACATACGTGCTCGACGGCGTTGGTCGCCAGTTCGCTGGTCAGCAGTACGGCGTCGTCGCGCAGCGGGTGGCCGTCGCCGAGCAGTCCGGCGACGAAGTCGCGGGCGTGCCTGACCTGGTCGCGACTGGCGGGGAAGCGGTGGGAGATCACCGGCAGGCCCGTCCCGGTCCGCCCGGGTCGCGGCGGCCACGCCGCTTCCACTCCCGGGCGTACGGTCTCAGTGGGGTGCGCGCCATCGGAGCCGTTCGCCGTTCCGGGACGCCGGGCGAGCACGCGGAGCAGCCTCGACAGCAACCGCGCCGCTCTCTCCGCCTCTCCGTCCGGCCGGGACTGTGGGGTCAGGCCCCTCGGTCCGTCGGCCCGGCGCTCCGGGCTCATACCGCCACTCCCTCGCGTCGTGCCCCGTGCCTGCCCCCGTACGGCGAGCCTCCGTGCGATGAGTTCCCGTACGGCGGGCGCGGTCCCGGTGGCGAGTCCCGCACGTATGCGTCCTGCGGGCGCGGCCCTCCTCGTCCGTACGGCGTGACGGCGGTCGCCGCCGGCCGCGCGTGCCGCCCCTGGCCCGCAGAGAAGCCCATAGCCGGTCTGCTCACCGGAGAGCCCGTGGGCGAGTGGAACAGCCTGGAGGAGCGGGCCGTGGTGGGCTTGATCGTGCCGGGGAAGGGACGGTCGCACAGGCCGAGTCGCCTGCGGGCGGCCATGCGGGCGCGAACCTGGGCGGGTGTGGGCTGCTCCCACAGATGTCCGGGGCGGTTGGGCAGGCCGTGGGTGTCGTGGGCGTAGGGCGGGTGGCCGCACCAGCGGCATCCGAGCGGGGTGGGTGGTTGTTCGGCATGCCAACGGACCCGGGTGATCCGCATGCCTCTACTAGGGTTGTGCACGGGTCGCACCTCCGACGTGCGATTCAAGGCTCTGCCAGGCGACGTCACTCGCCTGGCAGAGCGTCTTCATGGCGTCCATGGCCGAGCGGTAATGCCCGATGAGCCGAGTCCGATGTCGGCCATGTGGCGGCTCACCAGCTCTATGAGAATTCCGAAGGTGCGTTACGCAGGACCCATGCTCCATCACCCTCGGCAACCAATGCTCTTCAGATAGTGAGTTTTGGCCGCAGAATTTTCAAGCCCAAAATTACATTGCGATAATGGTCTGTTTTGTCTGCAACTTCCGCCACTTTCATTCATTGCGTAGAAGGAGAAGATAGGTGGTCGGTAGTCCCACAGTGAGAAGGCGACGCCTCAGCGCCGAACTCATCCGGCTCCGCGAGCAGGCCGGCCTCACACATGACGAGGTCGCCAGACGCCTGGAATGGTCGAGGGGCCGACTCACGCATATGGAACAGAACAAATGGGTGCTGCCCGACATCGGGAACATCCGTCTGCTGCTGGACCTCTACCGCGTCACCGACGTCGCCGTACGCGAAGCGATCCTGGATCTCGCCCGGCAGGCCCGCGAGCGGGGTTGGTGGACGAAGTACAAGGACGTGTTCGGCGGCAGCCTTCCCGGCTTCGAAGCCGAGGCCACCCAGATCCGCACCGTCGAGCTGGTCACGATCCCCGGCCTCCTGCAAACGGCCGACTACGCCACTGCGATCTTCCAGGCCGGCCAGGTGCTCGATCAGGAGTCCGTTCGCCGCCGCGTCGAAGCACGCCTGGCCCGGCAGACGATCCTCACCCGTGATGACCCACCTCAACTGTGGGCGGTGATCGACGAAGCGGCGCTGAGAAAGATGGTCGGCGGCCCGAAGGTCATGGCCGAACAGCTCAGTCATCTGGCCGACATGGCGGCGCGGTCCAACATCACCGTCCAGGTGATAACGGACTCGACCGGCGCGCACGCGGCGATGGGAAGCGGGTTCGTCATCCTGGACTTCGTGGGTGACCTGGACCCGTCGATCGTCTATCTGGAGACACCGACAGACAACCTTTTTCTGGAGAGACCAGAGGAGGTTCAGGCGTATACGCTCACTTTTGACCGTGTAATCGCGGCAGCCCTGACCGTTGAGCAGTCCGTCCGTTACATCGCCGAACTCGTTGATCTCCTAGGACAGGAGCAGGAGTGAGCATCGTGGACCAGGCTCTTCCCGGACTCGCCTGGCGCAAGAGCAGCCAGAGCGCTCAGCAGGACAACTGTGTGGAAGTGGCACGTCTGCCCGGCGGAGGCCACGCCGTACGGGACAGCAAGGATCCGGACGGACCGGTGCTGAGGTTCGGCGGAGACGGATGGCGGGCCTTCCTCGAAGGGGTCCGAGCGGGCGCTTTCGACCGTCCAGGTCACTGAATCGCTTCCTCAGCACCGGTCCCCGGCGTATCTGGAGGAGGACCGAGCCGGCCGCCGGCACCGGCGTCGGGAACGTCGGCGGCTTCCACGGTGCTCCCACCAGGGCCGCGCCGGCGAGACCGGTCCGGCGCCCGGTCCCGTCCCCGTGAGCACTTGAGCCTTTGTCGGGGACGCCTCCTACCATGGACGGAATGAGCACGGAGTTCACCGAATGGCTGCGCGGCCGGAGCGACGACCGGTTGCGGGCGCTCGTCGCCGCGCGTCCCGAGCTCATCACCCCCGTCCCGGCCCACATCGAGGGGCTGGCCGGGCGGGCGAGCAGCCCGTCGGCGGTCGCCCGGGTGCTCGACCGGCTCGACCGGTTCGCGCTCGCGGTCCTGGAGACGCTGGTCGTGCTCCCCGAGCCCGTCGGCTACGACGTCCTGCGCGGCCGGCTGGCCCAGGCGCTGCCCGGGGCAGCCGGGCGGCCGTTCCGGGCGGCGCTCCGGGAGACGGTCGAGCGGCTGCGGACCCTCGCCCTCATCTACGGCACCGACCGCGCCCTGGCCCCGGCGCCCGGCGTGCGGGAGGCCCTGGACGCCCCCGCGGGGCTCGGCCCTCCGGCCGCCGAGGCGTTCCGGCACCACTCCGCGGAGCGCCTGGCGGAGCTGATCCACGACGTCGGCGCACTCAACGGCGCCACCCCGGCTGCGGTCGGCGAGCGGGCCGGCGCGCGGGAGGCACTCGCCGCGCTGCTCGGTGACGACGCGACCGTCGGCCGCCTCCTCGGCGAGGTCTCACGGCAGGCCCGCGCCGCCCTCGACGAGCTGGCCTGGGGTCCGGCCAGCGGCCGGGTCCCCAACGCCCGCCGCGAGGTGCGGGCCGCCACCGCCCGGTCGCCGATCGACCAGCTCCTCTCCCGCGCGCTGCTGGCCGCCACCGGTGAGGAGACCGTCGTCCTGCCGCGCGAGGTGGGCCTGTTCCTGCGCGGCGGCCGGATCCACCGCGACCTCTCTCCGCTCCCGCCCGCGCTGGAGGGTCCCGCGCGCGACCCCGGGCTCGCCGACCGGACGGCGGCGGGGCAGGCGTTCGCGTTCACCCGCTCGGTGGAGGAGCTGTGCGAGCACTGGAGCGCGGACCCGCCGGGCGTGCTGCGCGGGGGCGGCCTCGCCGTACGCGACCTGAAGCGGTGCGCGGCCCTGCTCGACCTGCCCGAGTGGGCGGCGGGCCTGGTCGTCGAGGTGACGCACGCCGCCGGGCTGGTGGCCGCGAGCGGCTCGGTCGACGGCGAGTGGCTGCCCACCCCCGCCTACGACGCCTGGCGGGTGAAGGGCACCGAGGACCGCTGGGTGGCGCTGGCCACGATGTGGCTGACCATGGACCGGGTGCCGGGCATGATCGGCGACCGCGACGAGCGTGACCGGCTGCTCAACGCCCTCCATCCCGACCTGCGCACCTCCGTGGCCTCCGAGGTCCGCACCACCACGCTGGGCGTACTGGCCGTCGCGGGTCCCGGGGTGGCGCCGACGCTCGCGTCGGTGCGTGAGCGCCTGACCTGGGAGCAGCCCCGTCGCCGCGGCGAGCGGCGCGACCGGCTGGTGGAGTTCACCCTCCGCGAGGCCGAGCAGCTCGGGGTCACCGGTCTCGGCGTGCTCGCCGGCCACGGCCGGGCGCTGCTCCCCGGCGTCCTCGACCACCGGGATCCCGCGGAGCCCGGCGGCCCCGGCGACCCCCGCGGGTCCGGCGAGCCCGGTGGCGTCCGTACGGGCACCGCGGGCGAGCTGCTGCTCCCGCTGCTGCCCGAGCCGCTCGACCACGTGCTCCTGCAGGCCGACCTGACCGCCGTCGCCCCCGGCCCGCTCACCGGCGAGCTGAGGCGGTGGCTGGCGCTGGCCGCCGACGTGGAGTCCACCGGCGGCGCGACCGTCTACCGGTTCGGCGAGGGGTCGCTCCGGCGGGCGCTGGACGCCGGTCAGGGCGCCGACGAGATCCTCGCCATGCTGGAGCGCCACTCGACCACGCCGGTGCCGCAGCCGCTGACCTACCTCGTCACCGACGTGGCCCGCCGCCACGGCCGGATGCGCGTCGGCACGGCGAGCGCCTACGTCCGCTGCGACGACCCCTCGCTGCTGGACGAGGTGATGGCCGACCGGCGCTCGCTGCCGCTGCGGCTGCGCCGCCTGGCCCCCACGGTGATCGCCTCCAAGGCGTCCCGGCAGACGCTCCTCGACGCGTTGCGCGCGATGGGGTACGCCCCGGCGGCCGAGTCGCTGGAGGGCGACGTCATCATCACCCGGCTCGACGTCCGGCGGACCGAGGGCCAGCCCTCCGTCCGCCCGCCGGTCACGTTCACCGGCCTGGAGGCCGACGTGGTCGCGGCGGCGGTCCGGGCCGTGCGGGCCGGGGACGCGGCCCACCGCTCGCGCCGCGCCCCGGTGAGCCCGCCGGAGGGCCGGCCGCCCCGCTCACCCTCGACCGCCACCGTCGACGCGCTGCGTGAGGCCATCCGGCAGGGCTCCCAGGTCTGGATCGGTTATCTCGACTCCCAGGGAAACGCCACGAGCCGGATCCTGGAGCCCGCCCGGATGGAGGGTGGTTACCTCACCGCCTACGACGAGACCAGGGCGGCGGTGCACCGTTTCGCCCTGCATCGCATCACCGGCATCGCGGGCGTCGAATGACGCGCGCGCCGTTCCGCTGTGGCCGGGAACCCGGCCTCATATCGTGATATCTGTTGAAACTGGTCTGCCCAACCGAAGTGAGAGATCCACAGTGAGCAGCGGTCACCCCGAAGGCCCCAACCACAACCCGGACGACTGGAAGAGCCCGTACGGCTCCGGTCCCGGCCAGACCCCCGGATACGGCCCGTCCGGCGACCACGGCCAGGCCCCCGGACACGGTCAGTCCCACGACTACGGCCAGGCCCCCGGATACGGCACGCCGCCGGGCGGCCAGGGGTACGGCGGCCAGTACCCCCCGCCGGGCCAGCCGTACGGCCAGGGGTACGGCGAGCAGGGGTACGGCGGCCAGGGGTACGGCGACCCCTCCTCCTACGGGCAGTCCGCCCCGGGGTACGGCCACGGCGGCTACGGCGGTTACGGCTACGGCCCCGCGCCGCAGGGCGGCAACGACGGCGTGCGGACCCACGCGATCGTCGCGCTGGTGATCAGCATCATCCTCGCCCTGAGCTGCTACGTCAGCCTGGGCGGCATCGCCGGAGCCATCCTGTCCGGCATCGCGCTGAGCAAGGTCGAGCGTGAGCCGCAGTCCGCCAGGAACCTCCTCAAGTGGACCTGGATCAGCATCGGCATCAACGTCGGCCTCCTCATCCTGGGCGTCGGCGGAGTGATCATCGCCGGGATGAACGGCGCCTTCGACTGACCGTCGGCCCCGTCAGCACCCAGGCCCCGCTCGGGATCCAGGCCCCGCTCAGGGCTCAGGCTCCGCTCGGGCCGCCGGCCCCGGTCGGGGGCTCGGGTCGGGTCGGGGGCGCGGGTCACGGCTCGGGTCAGGGCTCGGGCTCCGGTCGGGGACTTATCGGGTGCCCGTATCCGTTGAACATCGGGGAGCCGCACACGGAGAGCGGGACGACACCGCCATCCGGGCCGGCCACACGGACACCCGCCGCGGCGGATTCATGACGGATCCGCGGCGGATCCACGACGCGGGCCCGGAACACGCCAGCCGCCCTTCCGCCGATGCGAGCATGGGTTCGCCGGCCGCGCAACGAGGGAGAAGCCTTGACCGACGGACCACTCATCGTGCAATCGGACAAAACCCTGCTGCTGGAGGTCGAGCACGAGCGGGCCGACGAGTGCCGCAAGGCGATCGCGCCGTTCGCCGAGCTCGAACGCGCCCCCGAGCACGTGCACACCTACCGGGTGACCCCGCTGGCGCTGTGGAACGCGCGGGCCGCCGGGCACGACGCCGAGCAGGTGATCGACGCGCTGATCGGCTACAGCCGCTACCCCGTCCCGCACGCGCTGCTGGTGGACGTGGCCGAGACCATGTCGCGCTACGGCAGGCTGCGCCTGGAGAAGCACCCGGTCCACGGGCTGGTGCTGACCAGCACCGACCGCGCCGTGCTGGAGGAGGTGCTGCGCTCCCGGAAGATCCAGCCACTGCTGGGCGAGCGGCTGGGCGACGACGTCGTGGCGGTCCACCCCAGCGAACGCGGCAACATCAAGCAGCATCTCCTCAAGCTGGGCTGGCCGGCCGAGGACCTCGCCGGGTACGTCGACGGAGAGCGTCACCCGATCAGCCTGGCCGAGGACGGCTGGACCCTGCGCGGCTACCAGCGTGAGGCCGCCGAGGCGTTCTGGCACGGCGGGTCGGGCGTGGTGGTGCTCCCCTGCGGCGCGGGCAAGACGATCGTGGGTGCGGCGGCGATGGCGCAGGCCCAGGCGACGACGCTGATCCTGGTGACGAACACGGTCTCGGCGCACCAGTGGAAGCAGGAGCTGATCCGGCGGACCTCGCTGACCGAGGACGAGATCGGCGAGTACACCGGCACGAAGAAGGAGATCCGGCCGGTCACCATCGCCACCTACCAGGTGATGACCACCCGCAGGCAGGGCGTCTACCGCCACCTGGAGCTGTTCGACGCCCGCGACTGGGGTCTGATCGTCTACGACGAGGTGCACCTGCTGCCCGCGCCGATCTTCCGGATGACCGCCGACCTGCAGGCCCGGCGGCGGGTCGGCCTGACCGCGACGCTCGTGCGGGAGGACGGCCGGGAGGGCGACGTGTTCTCCCTGATCGGTCCCAAGCGCTACGACGCGCCGTGGAAGGAGATGGAGAACCAGGGATGGATCGCCCCGGCCGACTGCGTCGAGGTGCGGGTGACGCTGAGCGAGTCGGAGCGGCTCGCGTACGCGATGGCCGAGGCCGAGGAGCGCTACCGGTTCTGCGCGACCACGCCGGCGAAGCTGCGGGTCTCCGAGGCGCTGGTCCGGCGGCATCCGGATGAGCAGGTGCTGGTCATCGGCCAGTACATCGACCAGCTCGACGAGCTGGGCGAGCACCTGGGCGCCCCGGTGATCAAGGGTGAGACGAAGGTCAAGGAGCGGGAGCGGCTCTTCCAGGCGTTCCGCGACCGGGAGATCCAGGTCCTGGTGGTGTCGAAGGTCGCGAACTTCTCCATCGACCTCCCGGAGGCCGCGGTGGCCATCCAGGTGTCGGGCACCTTCGGCTCGCGCCAGGAGGAGGCCCAGCGGCTGGGCCGGGTGCTGCGTCCCAAGTCGGACGGGGGCGGCGCCCGCTTCTACTCGGTGGTCAGCCGGGACACCGTCGACCAGGACTTCGCCGCCCACCGTCAGCGGTTCCTGGCCGAGCAGGGATACGCCTACCAGATCATCGACGCTGACGACGTGCTCGCCGGCGAGTGACACCGCCAGGCGAGCACGCCCTCACATGTACCGGTCCATCGACCGGTCAGGTCCACGAGATACCGCGAGTCTTCGGCAACCACACCACCCCCTCGACAAGGCCGCCGGTGGCCATTGGCGACATACCCCCATGATCTGCGGGAGTCACCAGATTTGCTCCCCTTTTTTGCGATTTTCGAGTAGTGTGACGGAGGGTGCAAAAGGGATTACCGAGGGAATTGGAACGTTCCTCTGGACACCCCCCATGCGGTCCTCCGTCCCGCCGGTCCGTACGGAGGCTGGGATTCCGGCTCCGACGATCGGCACGACCGTCGCGATACCCACCGCGCCGGGTCCCAGTCGCGCGTTAATCGCTTTGAGACGTCCGGAACCCGGGGCTAAGCTGTTCGGTTCGCTGCCTGACCACCTCCGTTGACCGCATGGGAGGCGTTTCCGTATGCCCGCGCACCAGTTGGCCCCCGACATAGCCGACGGCCCCGACGACCCCGGCCGATCCGGCCGATCCGGCCGATCCGGCCGATCCGGCCACCCCGACGAGTCCGGCCCCGGAGCCGGCGCCGACGGCGCGGACGCCGCGACGGTCCTCGACGCCGAGCGCCGCCACCTGGCCGTCTCCCGGGCGGCGCTGCGCGCGATGCGCGAGCACGCCCAGTCCCTGTCCTCCGACGCCGCCGGCGACTGGGTCTCCCAGCAGGTCCTCCAGGCGCTGCTGGACCAGCGCGTCGCGGCGCTGGCCGACCACTCGGGCACCCCCCTGTTCTTCGGCCGCCTCGACCGCACCGGCGGCGACGACCTCCCCGGCACCGTCTACGTGGGGCGCCGGCACGTCCACGACGAGCGCAGCCGTCCCCTGGTGATCGACTGGCGGGCTCCGGTCTCGCGGGCGTTCTACCAGGCCACTCCGGCCGACCCGATGGGCGTGGAACTGCGCCGCCGGTTCGGCTACCACGGCGGTGACCTGACCGCCTACGAGGACGAGCCGCTCACCGGGGGCGGCACGCTCATGGAGAGCAGGATCCTCACCGAGGAGATCGAGCGTCCCCGCTCCGGCCCGATGCGCGACATCGTCGCGACCATCCAGCCCGACCAGGACGAGATCGTCCGGTCCGACCTGGGCGGCACGGTGTGCGTCCAGGGGGCGCCGGGCACCGGGAAGACCGCCGTCGGCCTGCACCGTGCCGCGTACCTGCTGTTCACCCACCGGGAGAAGCTCGCCAGGTCCGGCGTGATGATCGTCGGGCCCAACCGCGCCTTCCTCGCCTACATCTCCTCGGTGCTGCCCGCGCTGGGCGAGGTCAAGGTCGACCAGACCACCGTCGCGGGGATCCTCGGCGAGTACGCCGCACCGGAGGACCCGGCCGTCGGGACGATCAAGGGCGACGCACGGATGGCGCCGGTGCTGCGCCGCGCCCTGTGGGCGCACGTCGTCAAGCCGGCCGAGGGACTGCTGTTCACCAAGGGCGTCAACCGCTACCGGGTCGCCGACCACGAGGTCCGCGAGATCGTCGCCTCGCTGCGCGGCACCACCCGCTACGGCCCCGGCCGCGCGGCCCTCGCCCAGCGGCTGGCCCACACGGTGCTGGTCCGGATGGAGCAGCGCGGCGAGTCCCCCGACGACCGGGTGCAGGACGCCGTGGCCCGCTCCAAGCCGGTCAAGCAGCTCGTGGACGCCGTGTGGCCCAAGCTGACCCCGCAGCAGGTGCTCCACCGGCTGTTCAGCGACCCCGATTTCCTGGCCGCCGCCGCGAAGGACGATCTCACCGCCGACGAGCAGGCCCTGCTGCTGTGGGCCAAGCCGGCCAAGTCGTACCGGTCGGCGAAGTGGTCGGCGGCCGACGGCGCGCTGATGGACGAGCTGGCCGACCTGATCGAGCGGACGCCCGTCCTGGGGCACCTGGTGGTGGACGAGGCCCAGGACCTGTCGGCGATGCAGCTGCGGGCGCTCGGGCGGCGGTGCCGTACCGGGTCGGCCACCGTACTCGGCGACCTGGCGCAGGGCACCACCCCCTGGTCGGCCCGCTCGTGGACGGAGGTCCTCACGCACCTGGGCTTCGAGAGCGGCGCCGTCACCGAGCTGACCCTCGGTTTCCGCGTGCCGCGCGAGGTCCTCGACTACGCCGCCCGGCTGCTGCCCGACGTCGCCCCCGGCCTGGCCGCGCCCCGTTCGCTGCGGCCCGGCGCGGGCTCCCTGACGGTACGGCGGGTGCCCGACCTCGCCGCGTCCCTGCCGGAGGCGGTGCGGGAGGTCCTGGCGCGGGAGGGGTCGATCGGCGTGATCGTCCCGGACGCCTCGGTCGCGGCCGCGTCGGCGTCACTGGCCGGCCTGGACCACCGGGTGCTGGGCCCCGACTCCGTCGAGGAGCACCGCCTGCTGGTGGTGCCGGCGTCCCTGGCCAAGGGCCTGGAGTACGACCACGTGATCGTGACCGAGCCGGCCGACATCGTGGACGCCGAGCCGCGCGGCCTGGCCCGTCTCTACGTGGTCCTCACCCGCGCGGTCACCTCTCTGACCGTCCTGCACGCCCGCGACCTGCCCGCCCGGCTGCGCTGACGCCGCCCGCCCTCCGCGACCGGGTGGCGTACGGCGTCGGCCCGGCCGTGACACGGCCCGCGAAAGGCGCGCGGAAGGCGCGCGGAAGGGTCGCGGGAAAGCAGAGAAGCGGAAAGGCGGCCCCGGGGATCCGGGGCCGCCTTTCTCGTTCGCGTGGGGCGATGGACTAGAAGTCCATGTCGCCGCCGCCCGGCATCGCGGGAGCGGCCGGGGTCTTCTCCGGCTTCTCGGCGATGACGGCCTCGGTGGTGAGGAACAGCGCCGCGATGGACGCCGCGTTCTGCAGCGCGGAACGCGTCACCTTGGCCGGGTCGAGGATGCCCGCCTCGAACATGTTGACGTACTCGCCGGTGGCGGCGTTCAGGCCCTCACCCGGGGTGAGGTTGCGCACCTTCTCCACCACGACGCCGCCCTCGAGGCCGGCGTTGACGGCGATCTGCTTCAGCGGCTCCTCCAGGGCCTTGCGGACGATCGCGGCACCGGTGGCCTCGTCGCCGGTCAGCTCCAGCTTGTCGAACGCCTTGGCGCCCGCCTGCAGCAGCGCCACGCCACCGCCGGGGACGATGCCCTCCTCGACGGCCGCCTTCGCGTTGCGGACGGCGTCCTCGATGCGGTGCTTGCGCTCCTTGAGCTCGACCTCGGTCGCCGCGCCGGCCTTGATGACGGCCACGCCGCCGGCCAGCTTGGCGAGACGCTCCTGGAGCTTCTCGCGGTCGTAGTCGGAGTCGGTGTTCTCGATCTCGGCGCGGATCTGGTTGACCCGGCCGGCGATCTGCTCGGCGTCGCCGGCGCCGTCGACGATGGTGGTCTCGTCCTTGGTGACGATGACCTGGCGGGCCCGGCCGAGCTGGTCGAGCGTGGTGGACTCCAGCTTGAGGCCGATGTCCTCGCTGATGACCTGGGCGCCGGTCAGGATGGCGATGTCGCCCAGCATGGCCTTGCGGCGGTCGCCGAAGCCGGGGGCCTTGACGGCCACCGAGCGGAACAGACCGCGGATCTTGTTGACGACCAGGGTCGCCAGGGCCTCGGCCTCGACGTCCTCGGAGATCAGCAGCAGCGGCTTGCCGGACTGCACGACCTTGTCGAGGACGGGAAGGAGGTCCTTGTTCGCGGAGATCTTCGAGTTGACGACGAGGATGTACGGGTCGTCGAGGACGGCCTCCATACGCTCCGGGTCGGTGACGAAGTAGGGCGAGATGTAGCCCTTGTCGAAGCGCATGCCCTCGGTGAGCTCAAGCTCCAGGCCGAAGGTGTTGCTCTCCTCGACGGTGATGACGCCTTCCTTGCCGACCTTGTCCATCGCCTCGGCGATCATCTCGCCGATCTGCGGGTCGCCCGCGGAGATGGAGGCCGTGGAGGCGATCTGCGCCTTCGTCTCCACGTCCTTGGCGAGCTTGAGCAGTTCCTCGGAGACACGCTCGACGGAGGCCTCGATGCCCTTCTTCAGGCCCATCGGGTTGGCGCCGGCGGCCACGTTGCGGAGACCCTCGCGAACCAGGGCCTGCGCGAGGACGGTGGCGGTGGTGGTGCCGTCACCGGCGACGTCGTCGGTCTTCTTGGCGACTTCCTTGACGAGCTCGGCCCCGATCTTCTCCCACGGGTCCTCGAGCTCGATCTCCTTGGCGATGGACACACCGTCGTTGGTGATCGTGGGGGCGCCCCACTTCTTCTCCAGGACGACGTTGCGGCCCTTCGGGCCCAGGGTCACCTTGACGGCGTCCGCGAGCTGGTTCATACCACGCTCGAGACCGCGCCGGGCGTCCTCGTCAAACGCGATCATCTTGGCTGCCATACGGCTAGACCTCCCGAACACAGGGTGGCTTGCACCGGATCGAGCCGACGCCCGCGACGGCATTCGGATCCGCGACTCCGTTCGGCGGATCCCATCGTCCCGATCCAGGGTTGGCACTCGCCCTCGGTGAGTGCCAACAAACTATTTAGCACTCTACCCTGTCGAGTGCAAGCGACGTCGCGTTGACCTGCCCGGGAGGTGACGGCCTCCCGCGACGACCCGTTACGGCGGACGCCCCGCACGGTCTCGCCCCCGGCCACCGCCCCGCGCGACCGGATCCCGGCCGCCGTGTCCCGGCGGATTCGGGCCTCCGGCACGGAGAGACCCCGGTACGGCGAGGGCCCGGCCCTCCGAGGGGACACGGTGGACCGGGCCGGCGCGCCGAGGGCCCGCGTGGACTGCGCTGCCACGGGGGTCCGTCCGGCGCGCCCCTTTTGCGCGTCCGGGGGGACGGCTGCCTCAGACGGCCCTCACGGACTCCGCCTGCGGGCCTTTCTGCCCCTGGGTGATCTCGAACTCGACCCGCTGGCCCTGTTCGAGTGCGCGATAGCCGTCCATCATGATCGCGGAGTAATGGACGAACACATCCTTACCACCGTCTACCGCGATGAAGCCGTAGCCCTTGTCCGCGTTGAACCATTTGACGGTGCCTTGCGCCACTTCCGACTCCTCTTACTGGACTTGAGGACATCGCCCATTCCTCTCGCGACGTCCTCAATCTCCGAGGCGGACACATCGCCTGCGTCGATCGTTCTCGACCATACCTGTGGTACGCCGTAGGGCAACAGAGTCAACCAGCAAACTGCCGCTTTACGTACGAATGCAGCACGAGAACATAGTTTTGCCATCGGGCCCGCTGATCAAATATTGCATTATTTCAACAAGCGCCGATATGGACATCCTCCCGAAAGCGCGACACCCGCCCCGGCCAGGCCGGAGCGGGCGTCGGCGGGCGCCGTACGGGACGGCGGCCCGGAGCGCGGGGACGACGGGGTCAGCCCCCGGCGACCGCCGGGATGATGGAGATCTGGACGCCGGACGGCGTCGCGGTGTCCAGGTTGTCGGCGAAGCGGACGTCCTCATCGCCGACATAGACGTTGACGAACCTGCGAATCTTGCCGGAGTCGTCGAGAATCCGGGCGCCGATCCCGGGGAAGTCGGCGTCGAGTTTCCGCAGCACCTCGCGGAGGGTCTCACCCTCGGCGTTCACCTCGGCCGCACCACCGGTGTACGTCCGGAGAATTGTCGGAATCCGTACAGAGACACTCATTATTAAGCACCTTTCCGGTGATTTCAGGCGATGACCGAGCGGAATTCGTCAAGCGAGGGGCGGATGACCGCGGTGGGACGGGCCTCGCCCGCCACCGCGTCGAGGGTCTTCAGGCCGTCACCGGTGTTGAGCACCACGGTCTCGGCGTCGGGGTCGAGCCGCCCCTCGGCGGCCAGCTTGCGCAGCACGCCGACCGTGACGCCGCCCGCGGTCTCGGCGAAGATGCCCTCGGTCCTGGCCAGCAGCCTGATCGCGGCGACGATCTCGGCGTCCGTGACGTCCTCCACCGCGCCGCCGGTGCGCCGGGCGATGTCCAGCACGTAGGGGCCGTCGGCCGGGTTGCCGATGGCCAGCGACTTGGCGATCGTGTCCGGCCGTACCGGGCGGATCACATCGTGACCCGCCTTGTAGGCGGCCGAGACCGGCGAGCAGCCCTCGGCCTGCGCGGCGAAGATCCGATAGGGCTTCTCCTCGACGAGCCCGAGCGCGATCAGCTCCTTGAACCCCTTGTCGATCTTCGTGAGTTGGGAGCCGGACGCCACCGGGACGACGATCTGGTCGGGGAGTCGCCAGCCGAGCTGCTCGGCGATCTCGTACGCCAGGGTCTTGGAGCCCTCGGCGTAGTACGGGCGCAGGTTGACGTTGACGAAGCCCCACCGCTCACCCAGCTCGTCGCCGATGAGCTCCGAGCAGAACCGGTTGACGTCGTCGTAGGTGCCCTCGATGCCGACGAGCTTCCCGCCGTACACCGAGGCCATGACGATCTTGGCCTGCTCCAGGTCGGCGGGGATGAACACGCAGGCGTCCAACCCGGCGCGGGCGGCGGCCGAGGTCACCGCGCCGGCGAGGTTGCCGGTGGAGGAGCACGACAGGGTGTGGAAGCCGAAGTTGCGGGCCGCCTCGACGGCGATGGCCACCACGCGGTCCTTGAACGAGTGCGTCGGGTTGCCCGAGTCGTCCTTCACGTGCAGCGAGCGCAGGCCCAGCTCGCGGGCGAGGTTGCCCGCGTCGACCAGCCTGGTCCAGCCGGGCTCCGTGTTGGGCCGGGCGGCGACGTTCTCCGGGACGGGCAGCAGCGCGCGGTAGCGCCAGATGTTCGCCGGGCCGGCGGCGATCTGCTCGCGCGTGACGCGCCCGAAGTCGTAGGCGATCTCCAGGGGGCCGAAACACTCGATACAGGCGAAGCTCGGGCCGAGGTCGTAGCGGGTGCCGCACTCCCGGCAGGAGAGGGCCACGGCGGGGCCGAAGCGGCCGTCGGGCGCGGTGCCGGCGGAGACGGGGGCGGAGGTGGGGATCCGTGTTTCTGCGAGCGCCATGAAGCGAGGCCTTTCCCTCATCTTCGTCCGCGACCACCCTGGCCACGGACCGGAATTGGCACCTGTCCCGGCCGACCCCGCCATGTCGCGAGTTTGAACCGGGAGGGTTGCCGGGGCTTCGCAGGGCCGGTCCCTCCACCCCTCTGGATGAGCAATATGAAGTTGTGGACCCGATGAACGGGTCTCTCGCACTTTACCCCGGCCGCCGGGCGTTCTGACCAGATGTCTCACTGTGCGAGACGACGCGTGTCATTCCCCGGACGACGGACGGTGAAAAGGCCCGTCACGGGTGACGGTACCCCAGGAGGAAGGGCCCGCCGCCCGCCACGGCGACCACCCGGTAGCGGTAGTAGCCGGGCGTGCCCTCATAGGTGATCGTCTCGAAGGGGTACGGGCTGACCGAGGAGGCGACGGTCCGCCAGCCGGAGCCGGCCGCCCACTTCTCCAGGTACAGGTCGACGTCGGTGCCGTCGTTGGAGTTCACGCAGCCGTAGTGGGTCCCGGCGGTCCTCGACCGGTAGTAGCCGCTCCTCGCCCGGTTCCGGGGGTTCACGGGCCGGTAGGCGGCCTGCCCCTCCTTCAGGATGCTCTGGGCGGAGGCGGGATAGCCGGTGCAGGTGCCCGTGGTCGGCCGCAGGGTGCCGTCGACGGTCAGCAGGGTCAGGCCGTACGTCGAGAGGATCTTTGCGACCGGCTGGAAGTAGCTGAACCCGGAGCCCGGGAAACAGGAGCCGGAGCCGCCGGAGAGCACCCCCTGGGCCTGGTCCACCGAGACGAACGGGCCGCCGGAGTCGCCCCGGTCGGCGCAGACGCTGGTGCGGGTCAGCCCGAAGACGTTCCCCTGCGGATAGGAGACGCTGACGTCGCGCTGCAGGATGAGACCGCAGTACCAGTCGGAGGTGGAGCCGGACCGGCACACCGACGCCCCCTCGATGGCCGGCCGGTCCCCGGCGATGGGCAGGACGCCGCCGTCGGCGTTGCCCACCGTAGGCTTGGGCGTCCAGTCGTCGTTGACCTGGATCCAGGAGAAGTCGCTCGACGGGAACACCGACCCCCGGAAGACGCCCTGGGGCACCCGGTTGTAGCCGTTGGTCTTCTCTCCCACCTTGCCGCAGTGGCCGGCGCTGACGAAGCCGCCCGCGCCGCCGTGGAGCACGGAGAAGCCGACCGTGCAGCGCAGAGAGACCCCGACGTAGAAGGGGCTGCCCCCCACCAGGTCGTAGAGCGGCCGGGGACGCTCGGTGGACGGCACCACCACGATCGTCCTGCCGTCCACGCCGATGTCCCTGATGACGGCCTCGGTCTGCACCGGCTCCTCGGACAGCACGACGACCTTGTTGTTCCGCACGTCGACGTAGCGCACGCTCCCCCCGCCCGTCGGGCGGGCGGGCAGCGCGGCGTCGAGCTTGTCCTTGACCGCGCCGAGTTCGACCAGCGAGTGCTCGACGACCTCGGCATGAGCGCCCTGGGCGACGATTTTGGGGATGTCGTCGGGGTCGGTGGTGGCCACCACGAGGTTCTGCGCGACGGTTCCCTGGAACCACGAGCCGCCGAAGCGGTCGCCGAGCGCCACCCGCAGTCTCGCCTCGACCGGAGCCAGGCGGATCTCGTTGAGCAGCCGGGCCTGGGCCTGCTCGGCGCTGAGGCCGAGGTCGCGCTGGAGGGCCTGGAGCATGCCCGGCGGCGGCGCGTTGTACGGCAGGCCCGCCCGCCCGGCCTGCCGCGCCCGCCCTCCGCGCTCCGTGGAGTCGTGCCGAGACCGGACCGCGGCGGGGCGCACGCGGGCTCCGCGGCCGGGCCGCGCCGCGGGGAGACCCGCGAGGGCTCCGCGCTCGGGCCGCGCCGCCGGGAACCGTACGACCGGGGCGTCCCGGACGGCGGCCAGGGGCTCGGGCTCCGCCCGGACCGCCGAGGGCGTGACGGCGGCGAGCACGGCGGCGGAGAAGAGGGCACATCCGGCGGCTACGGCGCGACCGTGGAACATACGACCTCCCGGGGGTCCGTCCTTCAGGGCAGGTCGTGCTGGTAGCCCAGCGTGTAGCCGCCGGAGCCGCTCGCGGCGGTCACCCGGTAGCGGTAGCGGCCGGCCGGTCCCTGGTAGCGGAGCGTCTCGTCGGGGTTCGGACCGGTCTCACTCGCCACGGTGACCCAGCTCCGGCCGTTCCACCTCTGCAGGTAGAGGTCGAAGTCGCTGCCGTCGGGGCCGTCCAGGCACGCCAGATGGACCTCGGTCGCCGTCGTCCGGTAGTAGCCGCCGCTCGGCAGGTAGGCGGAGCGGCCCAGGGCGAGCGTCCCCGGGGTCGTGGTCCGGTAGCACGGGCAGGCGCACTCCGGTTCCGGCTGGGCGAGCCCGCCGGCCGCCGGCTCCCCGCCGGACCGCGTGGACGGCGCGGCGCCTCCGTGACAGCCGCGTACGGCCTCAGCGGTCTCCGGGGCGCTCGGGGTTCCCGAAGCGGTCGGGGTCTCCGGAGCTGCCGTGACGCCCGGAGCCGGGGTTCCGGGAGCCGGGGCGCCCGGGGTGTCCGGGGTTCCCGGCGTCACCGGGACCGCCGGCGGAAGCGGGGCGGTGTTCGTGTAGCCCAGCGTGTAGGGGCCGGAACCGGTGCGGGCGTTCACCCGGTAGCGGTAGCGGCCGGCCGCGCCGAGATAGGAGATCGACTTGTCGGCGGCCGGACCGGTGTCGCTCGCCACGACGACCCAGCTCCGGCCGTTCCACCTCTGCAGGTAGAGGTCGAAGTCGCTGCCCGCCGGGCCCTCCAGGCAGCCGGTGTGCAGCCTGTAGGCCGTGGTCCGGTAGTAGCTTCCGCTCGGCTGGTAGGCGAGACCGCCCACGCTGAGCGTCCCGGCCACCCGCCGCGGGTAGCAGGGGCAGGCGCAGCCGGTCTCCGGCGGGACGGGCTCGTCGACCACCAGGCTCACGCCGTAGGCGGAGAGGATCTCGGTGACCGGCTGGAAGACCGTCTCGCCTCCCGCGGTGCAGTTGCCGTTGCCGCCCGACAGGACCCCCTGGGCCTGGTCGACGGAGACGAACGGCCCGCCGGAGTCGCCCGGCTCGGCGCAGGCGTCGGTGAGGGTGAGCTGCGAGACCGTCTGGGTCTCGTCGTAGACGACGGTGACGTCGCGCTGCCGTACGGTGCCGCAGTGCCAGCCGGTCGTCGAGCCGGACCGGCAGACCGACGCGCCCTCGATCGCCTCCCGGGAGCCGGTGACGCCGATCGTGCCGCCGGTGCTGACCACGTCCGGGGTGGGCCGCCAGTTCGTGTTCACCGTGATCCAGGAGTGGTCGTCGCCGGGGAAGCTGGAGCCCTCGAAGACGCCCTGGGCGACGTTGTTGTACCCGGTGGTGACGCTGCCCGCGTCGCCGCAGTGTCCCGCGCTGACGAAGCCGTTCTGGGCGCCCTTCGTGGCGGAGAAGCCGACCGAGCAGCGCCACGCGCTGTCGATGCGGTAGGCGTCGCCGCCCCGGAGGTCGTACAGGGGCCGGAACCGCCTGGCCGAGGCCTCCACCCGCACCGCCTCCTGGCTCACGCCGGTGAGCCCGACGAGGTTGCGGGTCTGCTCCGGCACGGTCGTACGGATGACCACCTGGTTGGTGCGGACATCGACGTACCTGGCGAAACCGCCCGCCTCTCCCGCGGCGGCCAGATCCTTGTCGAGCTCGTCCTTGACCGCGGTGAGCCGGGCCAGCGACCGGGCGACGATCTTGGGCTGGGCGCCCGCGGTGGTGATCAGGGGAGCCGCGGCGAGGTCGGTGGTGGCCACGATCAGCACCTGCGCGACCCTCCCCTCCAGCCAGGAGCCGCCGAAACCCGCCCCGAGCTCCCGGCGGAGCCGGGCCTCGATCGGCGCGTACCGGATCTCGTTGTCCAGCCGGGCCTGGGCCTCCTGTGCCGTGAGGCCGAGGTCGCGCTGGAGCGCCTCGATCATGCCGTGCGGCGGTTTCCGGACGCTCCGGGCGCTCGAAGCGCCCCCGGAGCTCAGGGGGTTCCGGAGTTCCTGCGCCTTACCGACATCCTGGGCCGCGGAGAACGCCGGGGCCACGGGGGTCGTCACGACGAGGGCGACGGCCGCGAGGACGCACCCCACGGCGACTGGACGTCTGCGAAGCATGGATCTCTCCCCTGGCGCTGACGGACACGGCGCGAGGGGAGACCGGCGCGCACCACGGCCGATCACCGGGTACGGGCGGCACCACTCTAATCCGCCCATCAGGCGAAAGGCCGGGAAAGCCGGACGACACGCGGGGACGCCTCCGAGCGGAGACCCGGAAGCCGGACGACACGCGGTCGCATCCGCGGAACGACGCCTCAGAAGCCGGGCGAGACGTGAGCGCGGGAGCGTTCCCGGGGCCGCCGGGTTTCGGGTGACCGGGCGGCGGGTGTGTCCCGGAGCGGGGCCTCAGAAGCCGTAGGCGTCGCCCAGGGCTCCCTGGACGTACTTGCGCGCCTGGTGGATGCGCGATTTGGCGGTGCCGAGCGGGATGCCGAGCTGCTCGGCCACCTCGCTGTAGTCGAGCTGACAGATGTCGCGCAGCACCAGCGCCTGGGCGAGGTCGGGCTTCTCCGCCTCCAGCGCCTCCATCGCGTCCAGCAGGTCGAGCCGTGAGCCGGCGATCACACTCACCCGGGCGACGTCGGGCCGCTGCATCGGCAGTTCGTCGGAGCTCTGCTCGGCCGAGCGCCGCTTCAGCGAGCGGTAGGTGGTGCGGGCGCAGTTGGCGGTGATGATGTGCAGCCACGTGCTGAACCGGGCGCGTCCCTCGAACCGGCCGATGTTCCGCGCCACCGCCAGCAGGGTGTCCTGGCACGCCTCCTCGGCGTCCTGCCGGTAGGGGAGGATCCGTCCGCAGTGCCGGAGGATGTCGGGCTCGATCCGTTTCAGCAGCTCGCCGAGCGCGCGGTGATCACCTCGGGCGGCCAGCCGGGCCAGTTCCTCGGTCGTCTCGTCCAGCGCCATCACGAAGCTCCTGATCGGCGGTCACGGTCGATCCATCCTAAGCTCCGGCCGCCCTTCCCTTGGCGTCGCCTTGACCGTTCACCCTCATCCGGCGGCCTCCGGCGCCCCGGCGGATGAGGCGGGAGCGATCCCCCCGGTAACCCGTACAGGTGGAAGACCAGGGCATTCTGCCCCAGGTCCGGCTAACCTTTTCAGTCCAGGCAAGCGCGTCCCTCAGCCGAAGGGATCCCGATGAGCGGCCCCATCCTGCTGGCCTCCAACCGCGGCCCCGTCTCCTTCACCCTCGCCGACGACGGCTCCCTCACCATGCGCCGGGGCGGAGGGGGCCTGGTGTCGGGCCTGTCGGAGGTGTCGCGGGACATCGACCTGCTGTGGATCTGCGCCGCGCTGTCCGACGGCGACCGCGGCGCCGTACGGCTGGCGCCCGGCGGCCGGCTCGACCACACGGGTTTCGACACCGGGGCGGTGCGGATGCTCGACATCCCCCCGGCGACCTTCCACCGCGCCTACAACACGGTGGCGAACTCCACACTGTGGTTCGTCCACCACCTGCTCTACGACACGCCCAACCGGCCGCAGTTCGACGCGAGGTTCCGCCGCGACTGGGAGTCCTACCAGGCGTACAACGAGGCGTTCGCGACGGCGCTGGGCGAGGAGGCGCCGCACGAGGCGCGGGTGATGGTCCAGGACTACCACCTGTCCCTGGTCCCGGCCATGCTGCGCGGCGAGCGGCCCGACCTGCGGGTGGCGCACTTCTCGCACACCCCCTGGGCCCCGCCGGAGTACTTCTCCCTGCTCCCCGACGACCTTCGGGTCGAGCTGCTCGAAGGCATCCTCGGCGCCGACCGGGCCGGTTTCCTCACCAGCCGGTGGGCTGGGGCCTTCATGGACTGCTGCGAGGCGGTGCTCGACGCCCGGGTGGACCGCGTGCACCGCACCGTCACCCACGGCGGCCGGACCACCCGGATCGGCGTGCACCCGCTGGGGGTGGACGGCGAGGCGCTGTGGGCGCGGGCCTCGGAGCCCGACGTCGAGTCGCACATGGCGGCCCTCCGCGACCAGGTGGGCGACCGCAAGCTGATCGTGCGGATCGACCGGACGGAGCTGTCCAAGAACATCGTGCGGGGCCTGTCGGCCTACCGGGAGTTCCTGGCGGATCATCCGGAGTGGCACGGCAGGGTGGTGCACCTGGCGTTCGCCTACCCCTCCCGCCACGACCTGCCCGAGTACCGCGAGTACACCGCCGCGGTGCAGCGCTGCGCCCAGGAGATCGAGGACGAGTACGCCACCGAGGACTGGAGCCCGCTGATCCTCAACGTCAACGACGACTACCCGCGTTCGCTGGCCGCCTACCGGCTGGCCGACGTGATGCTGGTCAACCCGATCCGCGACGGCATGAACCTGGTGGCCAAGGAGGGGCCGCTGCTGTCGCCGGGCAGCGCGCTGATCCTGTCGCGTGAGGCGGGCGCCGCCTCCGAGCTGGGCGAGAACGCGCTGCTGGTCAACCCCTTCGACGTGTCGGCCACGGCGACCGCCATCCACCGGAGCCTGGTCATGCCGGAGGCCGACCGCGTCCGCAGGGGCGCGCGGCTGACGGCGGCGGCCACGGCGCTGCCCCCGCGCCGCTGGTTCACCGACCAGCTCGCTTCCCTGGGCTGACCGCCGGGCCCCGCGCCTGGCGACCTGCCCGCCGCGGCCGGCGCGCCGTGCTCCGCCGCTCCGCCGTCCCTCGACCTCCGCCGTCCCTCGACCTCCGCCGTCCCTCGACCGGCGCCGCGCCGCGGGCCCGCCCGTGCCCGGTTCAGGCCCGGTCCGCGTCCCCGGATTCGATCGTGTCGGCGATCGAGGCGAACAGCTTCATCACCCCGTCGGGCCCGTCCACCACGATGTCGGCCTCCACCTCCAGCTCGGCCGACCCGCTGAACACCGTCACGCCGGGCAGGCCCGACGTCCGTACGGCCTCGAACGCCGCGATGTCGCCGAGGTCGTCGCCGGCGAACAGCACCGAGCGCGCGCCGCGCTCGCGCAGGAACGCGCCGAGCGCCATCCCCTTGTCCATTCCCGGCGGCCGCAGCTCCAGCACGAACTTGCCGGGCTCCACCGCCAGCCCGGTCTCGACGGCCAGCTCGGCGACCGGGTCGCGCAGCGCGGCGAGAACGCCCTGGGGGTCGTGGGCCCGCCGGGTGTGCACGGCCAGCGCCCGCTCCTTGTCCTCGACCACGACCCCGTCGAACGGCTCGACCAGCCGGGGCAGGCCCGCCCGCGCCCGGTCCAGGCCGGGGTGCGGCGGCGGCGAGGTGACCGTTCCCGCCTCCCAGCGTTCGAGGCCGTAGTGGCCGAGCACGACGACCCCGGGTATCCCGGCCAGGGAGCCGTACTCCACGGCGGTGGCCGCCGGGCGCCCGGTGACGATCGCCACGGCGCCGACCAGACGGCCGAGCCTGGTCAGTACGGCGACGCCGTCCGGGTGGATCCTGGCGTCGGCGGGGTCGGGCACGATCGGGGCGAGCGTGCCGTCGAAGTCGACCCCGATCACCGCCCCGGCGGGGTCGGCCGTGATCGCGCGCAGTCCGTCAGGGAGGTCAGTGGTCATGCTCGCTCGCTCCGTCGTCGGCCCGGCCGTCTCGCCGGATCACCGTGTCTCACCGCGTCTCATGTGGATCACCGCGTCTCGTGCGGATCACCGGCTCGCCGTCGTCTCCCGGCTCACCGGCGTCCGCCGGGGTGCCCGCTCGCTGTGCCGTACCCCTCCATTTGATGATTTATCCGAAATGGGGGCTATCACCGGGCTCGCCGGGCGGAGCGTCGCGTGGGGCGTCGGACGGAGAGGAGGCGCCGGGCGGGGCCGACGGGCCGGAGCGGCGGACGTCCCGGTCACGACGGCGCGTCTCACGGAGCCGGCGCAGACGCTTGACGAGCATCGGGTCCTGGGCCAGCGCCTCCGGCCGGTCGACCAGCTCGCCGAGCAGCTGGTAGTAACGGGTGGCCGAGACGCCGAAGGTCTGCCGGATGGCCTGCTCCTTCGCGCCGGGACGGCGCCACCACCGGCGCTCGAAGGCCAGCAGCTCCCGCTCCCGCCCGGTGAGTCCACGGGCGTCCGGCTCGCGTCCGGCGCCTTCGCCGTCGCCGGGGACCGGTGCGCCGTCCATCGCCCTCCTCCTCGGTCGGGCACCCGGCGACCACGCCGAGTGCGCGCCCGGAAGTCAGGATAGTCCGGAATTTCTGCCTGTTCACGGCGAAGGCCCCGACGTACAGTCACCAGGTGTGACCTCAGTCATCACCATTCTCACGGACTACGGCCTGCAGGACGGCTACGTCGCCTCCTGCCACGGCGTGATCGTCGGCATATCGCCGGAGGCGCGGATCATCGACGTGTGCCACCAGGTCCCGACGGGGGACGTACGGCGTGCGGCGGCGATCCTGGCGCAGACGGTCCCCCACATGCCGCCCGCCGTCCACATCGCCGTGGTGGATCCCGGGGGCGGGGCCCGGCGCGCCGTGGCGGTCGAGGCGGGCGACCACGTGTTCCTGGGGCCGGACAACGGGGTGCTGTCGTGGGCGGTCCAGGCGAACGGCGGCGCGCGGGCGGCCTACGAGCTCACCAACGAGGAGTTCTTCCACCGGCCCGTCTCACCGACCTTCCACGGCCGCGACGTCTTCGCGCCCGTCGCGGCGTTCCTGACGGTCGGGCACAGGCCGTCCGAGGTGGGGCCGCCGATCCCGCTCGACCGGCTGGTCTCGCTGCCCGCGCCGACCTCGCGACTGCACGAGGGCGCGGTGGAGGGCGAGGTGCTGTCGGTGGACGGCCACGGCAACACCCAGCTCTCGGTCACCGGGGGCGACCTGGCCACGCTGGGCGCGCGTCCCGGGAGCACGCTGGTGGTCTGGCTGGGCAGGCGGCACGTCACCGTGCCGTTCCGTGAGACGTTCGCCGCCGTCGCGCCGGGCGAGCTGGTCGCCTTCACCGACTCGGCGGGGCTGCTGTCGCTGGCGGTCCACGCGGGCGACGCCTCGCAGCGGCTCGGCCTGCCCCCCGGCGCCCACGTGCGCCTGTCGGTCCACACCTGACCCGCGCCACACCCCGCGGCCCGGGGCCGTGTCGGTTCACCCCTGATCCGCGCCGCCCCCGCGGCCCGGGGCCGTGTCGGTTCACCCCTGATCCGCGCCGCCCCCGCGGTCCGGGGCCGTCTCCGGTTCCGGCCGCCGGGGGCCCCGGGCGCGGGGGTCGCGGCGGTCGCGGCCGCGCGGTGCCAGGCGGGCTTTATCTCACTGTCTGCCCGCCTATGGTGCTGCGATCATTGCCGCCGCCTGACCTTCTCGGCACCGCCCGTAGACGCGCCGCTGGATAGTCTCACTCTCGCTACTTCGCGTGGTCACGCGCATACGCGGAGTTCCAAGGCCAATCACTGGCGCGATTTCCTTTCGGGGGGAACACAAATGATTCGTCGTCTTCTCGTCACCTCGGCGTGTGTCGGCCTCGCCGTCCTCGCCCCGGCCGTCGCCGCCTCGGCGTCCACGGCCAAGACGGCCAACTGCTGCGGGGGCAGCGCCTTCATCCCGACCAGCACCGTCACCTACGGCCAGGTCGTCACCTCGACCCCGGTCGCCATCGCCAGCGGCGCCAACTGCTTCGGCGGCGGCGTCATCGGCGGCGGCAGCTGCTTCGGCGGCGGCTGGGGCGTCGGCGGCAGCTGCTGGGGCGGCGGCTGGGCCGGCGGCGGCTGGGGCGGCGCCGGCTGGGGCGGCGGGCTCGTCCCCGGTGGCGGCGGCTTCCTCGGCGGCGGCAACAACATCAACACCCTCAGCCCCGGCACCGGCGTCGTGGGCAACGGCACGGGCATCGGCGGCCTCGTCGGCGTCGGCAACCTGGGCATCGGCATCCTCTAAGGAGCGGTGCCGCCGGCCGGTCCCGCGCACTGCGGCGGGCGCCGGCCGGCTTCTCCGAGTACCGGAAAGGGGCGGTGCCCCGCACGTCACCGTGCGGGGCACCGCCCTCGGCCGTTTTCCGGCATGGGGCCGTACACGACCGCCGGACCGTACGGCCGGCGCGTCACGCGACGGCCCGCCGTACGGGCCGTACGGGCCGTGCGGCCGGAGAGAACCCCTACACGTGCACCACGTCGTGGGTCTCGGCGAAGTGGCAGGCGCTGGCGTGCCCGGTACCGGGCCTGATCTGCAGCAGCGGCTCCTGCTGGGCGCAGATGTCCTGCGCCTTCCAGCACCGGGTGCGGAACCGGCAGCCCGACGGCGGGCTGGCCGGGGACGGCGGGTCGCCCTGCAGCACGATCCGCTCGCGCCGTTCCCGCCCGTCGGGGTCGGGCACCGGCACCGCCGACAGCAGCGCCTGGGTGTACGGGTGCGCGGGCCGGTCGTAGATCTCCACGTCGGTGCCGATCTCCACCATCTTGCCCAGGTACATCACGCCGACCCGGTCGGAGATGTGGCGGACCACCGACAGGTCGTGGGCGATGAAGACGTAGGCGAGGCCGAAGTCCCGCTGCAGCCGCTCCAGCAGGTTGACGACCTGCGCCTGGATCGACACGTCGAGCGCGGACACCGGCTCGTCGCAGACGATGATCTCCGGCTGGAGCGCCAGGCCGCGGGCGATGCCGATGCGCTGGCGCTGCCCGCCGGAGAACTGGTGCGGGTAGCGGTTGACGTGCTCGGGGTTGAGCCCCACGACCTCCAGCAGCTCCTGCACCTTGCGGCGGCGGTCGCCCTTGGGCGCGACCTCGGAGTGGATCTCGTACGGCTCGCCGATGATGTCGCCCACGGTCATCCGGGGGTTCAGCGAGGTGTACGGGTCCTGCATCACCATCTGGATGTTGCGGCGGACCCTCTTGAGCTCGGCCCCCTTCGCGTTCGCGATCTCCCGGCCGTTGATCCTCACCGAGCCGGAGGTCGGCCGCTCCAGCGCCATCAGCACCTTGGCCAGCGTGGACTTGCCACAGCCGGACTCGCCGACGATGCCGAGCGTCTCGCCGCGGCGCAGGTCGAAGGAGACCCCGTCGACGGCCTTGATCGCGCCGACCTGCTTCCTCAGCAGGACGCCCTGGTGCAGCGGGAAGTGCTTGACCAGGTCGCGGACCTCCAGGATCGGCTCACCTTCGGCTGTCATCGAGGACCTCCCTCCAGTAGTGGCACGCGCTGCCCCGGGTCGGCCCGATCTCGTACAGCGGTGGCGCGTCGGTGACGCAGTCGTCCTGACGGTAGGGGCACCGGGGGTGGAAGGCGCAGCCCCGCGGCATGTCCAGCAGGTTCGGCGGCATGCCCTTGATGGCGTACAGCTCCTGGCCCTTGAGGTCCACCCTGGGGATGGAGTCCAGCAGGCCCTTGGTGTACGGGTGGGCGGGCGCGCGGTAGATGTCGTGCACCAGGGCGTTCTCCACGATCCGCCCGCCGTACATGACCGCGATCTTGTCGGCCACGTCCGCCACGACGCCGAGGTCGTGGGTGATGAGGATCAGGCCCATGTTGCTCTCGCGCTGGAGTTCGGCGAGCAGCTCCATGATCTGGGCCTGCACCGTCACGTCGAGCGCCGTGGTGGGCTCGTCGGCGATCAGCACCTCCGGGTCGAGCGCGATCGACATCGCGATCATGATGCGCTGGCGCATGCCGCCGGAGAACTGGTGCGGGTAGTCGTTCACCCGCTGCCGGGCCGCGGGGATGCGGACCCGGTCCATCAGCTCGATCGCCTTCTTCGTGGCGTCGCGGCGGGACATGCCGCGGTGGACCCGGAACATCTCGCTGATCTGCCAGCCCACGGTGAACACCGGGTTCAGCGCGGAGAGCGCGTCCTGGAAGATCATCGAGATGCGCTGGCCGCGGACCTGCGCCCTCTGGTCCTCCGGCAGCCGCAGCAGGTCGGTGCCGCGGAAGCGGATCTCACCGCGGGGGATGCGGGCCGGCGGCATGTCGAGGATGCCCATGACGGCCTGCGCGGTCACCGACTTGCCGGAGCCGGACTCGCCGAGCACGGCGAGGGTCTCGCCGGGGCTCAGCGAGTAGCTGACCCCGTTGACCGCCTTGACGACGCCGTGGCGGGTGGCGAACTCCACGTGCAGGTCGTCGACGGCGAGCAGCGGTTCGTCACCCGGGGCCGTCCGCGCCGGCAGCACCGGCGTCGAGGTCTTCTTCACAGCGGGTCCCCCTTACCGCAGCTTCGGGTCGAGGGCGTCGCGCACGGCGTCGCCCAGCATGATGAAGGCCAGCACGGTCAGGCTCAGGAACAGCGCCGGGAACAGCAGCGGAGCCGGAGCCTCCAGGAACCGCTCCCGGGCGTCGGAGATCATCAGACCCCAGGAGATGTCCGGGGAGCGGAGGCCGACGCCGAGGAACGACAGGCCCGCCTCGGCCGCGATGAACGTGCCCAGGTTGATCGTGGAGACCACGATCACCGGCGCGACGGCGTTCGGCAGGATGTGCCGGAACATGATCCGGGGGGCCGAGGCGCCGAGCGCCCGCGCGGCGACGACGTAGTCCTGGCTCTTGGCGGTGATCACCGCGGCCCGCATGATGCGGAACGTCATCGGCCACGTCAGCACGGCCAGCGCCAGCATGACGGTCCAGACGTTGCCGGTACGGAAGACCGCGAGGATGAGCAGCGCGCCGAGGATCGACGGGATCGCGAAGAAGATCTCGGTGATCCGGGAGAACAGGGTGTCCACCGCGCCGCCCTTGAACCCGGCGAACAGACCGAGCAGGCCGCCGACGACCGCGGTGACGACCGTGGTGCTCAGACCGACCACGACCGAGTTGCGGGCGCCGTAGAGGGTGCGCGCGTAGACGTCGCAACCGAGGTTGTCGGTGCCGAAGAAGTGGGCGCCGCTCATCGGCTGCCGCGCCTTGCCGAGGTCGCAGCTGGCGGCGTCGAACGGGTTCACCGAGGTGAAGAGCCCGGGGAACGCCGCGATGAGCAGGATGACCGCGATGAGGACGGCCGAGCCGATGAAGAGGGGGCGGCGGCGCAGGTCGTGCCAGGCGTCGCTCCACAGGCTCGCCGCCTTGGGCGCCTTGGCGGCCCCGCCGTGCCTGGCGGTCCCGCCTCCGTGCTTGCGGCGCCGGGTGTCCGGCGCGATCGTGTCACTCATAGCGGATCCTCGGGTCGAGCACGGCGTACAGCAGGTCGACGACCAGGTTGGCCAGGATGTAGACCAGCACCAGCACGGTCACGATCCCGACGACCACGGACTGCTCGCGCAGGTAGACGGAGCTGAACAGCTGCTGGCCGATGCCGGGCAGATTGAAGATCGTCTCGGTGATCACCGCGCCGCCCATCAGCGTGCCGAGGTCGGCGCCGAGGAAGGTGATCAGCGGGATCAGGGCGTTGCGCAGCGCGTGCCGGCCGACGACCCGGCGGCGGGGCAGACCCTTGGCCACCGCGGTGCGGATGTAGTCGGCGCGCAGCGTCTCGGCCAGGCTGGTCCTGGTGAGCCGGGTGAGGTAGGCGATCGACACCCCGGCGAGCACGAAGCCGGGCAGCAGATAGCTGCGCCAGCCCTCCGTCACGCCCGCGATGGGGAACAGGTCGATCCCGGCCGTCTTGAGCTTCACGCCCAGCAGCAACTGCAGGACGAAGCCGGTGACCAGCGTGGGGACGGAGATCAGCACCAGCGTCGCGGCGAGGATCGCCGAGTCGGCGGGCCGGCCGCGGCGCAGCGCCGCGAGCAGGCCGAGGCCGATGCCGATGACCGCCTCCAGGACCAGCGCGGTCACCGCCAGGTTGATGGTCACCTGGAACTTCCCGGCCATGAGGTCCGTCACCGGCACGCCGGCGAAGGTCTTGCCGAAATCGCCGCTGAACAGTCCCGTGAGGTAGTACCAGTACTGCACGATGAACGGGTCGTTCAGGTGGTACTGCTCGCGCAGGATGGCGACGATGTTGGGGTCCATCCGCTTCTCGCCCGCCAGCGCCGCGATGGGGTCGCCGGGCAGCGCGAAGACGATGGCGTAGATGAGCAGGGTGGCGCCCAGCAGGACGGGTATCGCCTGGATCAGGCGCCTGAGGATGTAGCGGCCCATTCAAGCCTCCCTTGTGCCCCGCCGCGGCCCTCCCCGGCCGGCACCCGGGGGTGGTCGGTGCCGGAAGAGGAGGGTCCGCGGCCGTGAGGCGGTTCGTGCGGCCGGGCGCGGCGCCCGGCCCGTGGGGCGTCGGTCAGGCGACCTTCTCGACCTCGGTCCAGACGACCTGGTTGAGGAGGTTGGTCTTGACGCCCTTGACGTGCTGGGAGAAGGCCGCGTTGGTCCGGTAGAAGTACACCGGGATGTACGGCAGATCCTTGATCAGGATGTCGTCGGCCTGCTGGTAGTACTTCAGGCCCTCCTCCTGGGTCGCGGCGGCGTCGCCCTTGGCCAGCAGCTCGTCGAACTGCTTGTTGGACCAGCCGGCGTAGTTGGAGCCGGTCTTGATCGCGACGGTGGAGAAGACCGGGGTCAGGTAGTTCTCCGCGGACGGGTAGTCGATCGCCCAGCCCATGCGGAACATGCCGGTGTAGCTCTTCTTGTCCAGGTCGTCGAGGATCGAGGCGAACTTCTCGAACGGCTTGACCGTGACCTGCACGCCGAGGTTGGCGCGGAGGCTGTTGGCGACGGCCTCGATCCACTCCTTGTGCGGGCCGTCGGTGTTGTAGCCCAGCTCCAGCGTCTTCGGACCGCCCGCGGCCGCGTACTGCTCCTTGGCCTTGGCCGGGTCGTAGGTGCAGGCCGCGCAGGCGCCCTGGCGGTAGCCCTCCAGCAGCGGGTTGATGAAGTCGTCGGCGGGGGCGCGGGTGCCGGAGAAGACGGTCTCGGCGATCGTCTTGCGGTCGATGGCCATGGAGATGGCCTCGCGCACCTTGATGTTCGAGTAGATCTTGTTGTACTGCAGCGGGAAGCCGATGTAGCCGACGCCGGCGTCGGCGGTGTCGATGTAGCGCTCGCCCAGCTCGGTCTTGGCCCGGGAGATGGCCGACGGGGGCAGCGAGTCGTGGACGTCCAGGTTTCCGGCGACCAGGTCGTTGAACGCGGTCTCCGGGCTCGTGTAGAGCTTGAACTGGAGCTTGTCGAACTTCGGCTTCTCACCCGGGAACTTGTCGTAGCGGGTGAGGTCGATCGTCTGGTCGGTGCCCTTGTTGTAGGGCTTGTCGAGCTTGAAGTAGCCCTGGCCGATCGGCTGCTTGGCGTACGCGTCGGTGATCTTGCCGTCGGAGCCGAAGGCCGCCTTGGGCAGCGGGTAGAACGCGGTGTAGCCGAGCATCGTCTTGAACTGCGAGAACGGCTTGGAGAGCGTCACCTTGAAGGTGCTCTCGTCGACGGCCTTGAGGCCCTTCATCCCCTTGGCGGAGACGGTCTTGCCCTCGCCCGGGTTCAGGTCGGCCCAGCCCTCGACGCGGCTGAAGAAGCCGTTGGCGCCCTGCGCGTTGTCCTGGTTCGCCGCGTAGTTCCAGGCGTCCACGTAGTTCTGGGCGATCAGCGGCTCACCGTTGTGCCAGGTGTAGCCCGGCTTGAGCTTGATCGTCCAGACCTTGTTGTCGGTGGACTCGATCGACTCGGCGACGTCGTTGACGACCTGCTTGTTGTCGTCGTAGTCGACGAGCGGGGCGAAGATCGCGGCCAGGACCTCCGAGCCCTCGGACTCGGTGGTGTCGCCGGGGTAGAAGAGCTTCTGCGGCTCACCCAGCTCCATGCGCACGGGCTGGTCGCCGCCGGCGGCCGATCCCCCGCCGGTGGAGGACTGGCTGCCGCACGCGGCGAGCCCGAGCGCGAGCAGCGCGGTGCCAGCGATGATCCGTGCGCCGTTAGTAACGCGCATTGTAGGTTTTTCCTCCCTTTACAGGCGGACGTCGCCGATTAACTGCCGAAGACCGGGGCACAACGGAAGAGGATCTTGTGGTCCTCGGATCCCCGTCACCCTGGGCAACGTGCTGACGCCCCACCAGTCAGACGCGACTATCCCGTACCGCTCCACACCGGGTCGCCCCTGTGATGTTGCAGTTGGGTCACGCTTATGCCGGTTCAACGCCATAAGTCTGCCAGCACCGTCCCCACAACCTCCCATCGAGGCATTAACCCGACATAGAGGCACATGTGGTACGTGAACGACCAGGCTAAAATACCGGCGCACCGGCAGTGCTCGCACCCGTTGCCCCTCTGCTGACCTTGAGCTGGGCTAACGTTGGGCGGGGCGAGGGGGACCCGGGGTCCATCGGCAAACCACACGAATCGCCGTGGAACCTCTTTCCCGGAGATCCCGTCCAATGTGTGCGGCGGGACCCCCGCCGCAGGCACTTCAACCACTCGCATCCAATAGAGTCCTTGCCATGAGCCAGCCGGAATCCGCGATCGCGGACGCCCAGGCGGGCGGCCCGAAGAACGGCACCTCCGCCACGGGGCAGGAGCCGCTGGCCAAGCTCGCCGAGCGTTACGGACTTCGGCGTGCCATCGCACGCCCCAGTCTGCCCGTCTACCTGCGCCAGTTGTGGGAACGACGGCACTTCGTCATGACGTACGCCACCGCGCGGAACGTCTCGAAGTACAGCAACTCAGCCCTGGGCCAGCTGTGGCAGGTCCTCACGCCGCTGCTCAACGCCGCGATCTACTACGTGATGTTCGGCCTCATCCTCGGGGCCAAGGGCGGCATCGTGAACTACCCGGCGTTCCTCATCACCGGGATGTTCGTCTTCACCTACACCCAGCGCTCGGTGAGCAGCGGCGCCAAGGCGATCTCCGGCAACCTGTCGCTGATCCGCGCCCTGCACTTCCCCCGCGCCGCGCTCCCGCTCGCCTACACCATCCAGGAGTTCCAGCAGCTCCTGATCTCCATGGGCGTGCTGGTCGCGCTGATGTTCGTCCTCGGCGAGATGCCCACGTGGCTCTGGCTCCTCGTCCCGGTCGCCCTGGCGCTGCAGACCATGTTCAACATCGGCGCGAGCCTGGTCCTGGCCCGCGTCGGCGCCTCGGCCCGCGACCTGAACCAGCTGCTGCCCTTCATCATGCGCACCTGGCTGTACGCCTCCGGGGTGTTCTTCTCCATCCAGGACCGGGTCGTGAACGCCGCGCACCTGCCCCAGTGGGTCGCCGACGTCATGTACTTCAACCCGGCCGCCGCCTACATGGAGCTCATGCGCGACCTGCTCATGCAAACGCACGAGCTTCGCCCCTACATCTGGCAGGTCTGCGTATTCTGGGGAGTGTTCGCCCTGATCGGTGGCTTCTGGTACTTCTGGCGAGCCGAGGAGAAGTACGGCCGTGGCTGAGTTGACCGAGGAGCTGTCGCACGTGAAGGCCGAGGAGCCCGGCGTCCCCAGCACGGACGTCAGGGTGCACCCTGACCCCGAACCCGCGGGCAAGGGCGAGGAGCCCGTCCCCACGGTCATCGTGGACGATCTGCACATCATCTACCGCGTGTACGGCGCGGCCACCGACAACGAGAAGGGCAACGCCGCCAACGCCCTCATGCGCCTCGTCAAGCGCCAGGGACGGCCCCAGATGAAGGAGGTGCACGCCGTACGCGGCGTGTCCTTCGTGGCCCACCACGGCGACGCCATCGGCATCGTCGGCCGCAACGGCTCCGGCAAGTCCACGCTGCTGCGCGCCATCGCCGGCCTGCTGCCGCCGCACTCCGGCGCCGTCTACACCGACGGCCAGCCGTCCCTGCTCGGCGTCAACGCCGCGCTGATGCGCGAGCTCACCGGCGAGCGCAACATCGTGCTCGGCTGCTACGCCATGGGGATGAACCCCGCGCAGGTCAAGGAGAAGTACGACGACATCGTCGACTTCTCCGGCATCGGGGAGTTCGTGCAGTTCCCCATGTCCACCTACTCCTCGGGCATGGGCGCCCGCCTGCGTTTCGCCATCGCCTCGGCCAAGTCCCACGACGTGCTGCTCATCGACGAGGCCCTGGCCACCGGCGACCGCGACTTCAAGCGCAAGAGCCAGGAGCGCATCAAGAAGATGCGCGACGAGGCCGGCACGGTCTTCCTCGTCGCCCACAACCTCGATGTGATCGAGGAGACCTGCAACAGGGTCATCTGGCTGCACAAGGGAAAGATCAAGATGGACGGCGACCCGAAGGCGGTCCTCGCCGCCTACAACGCCTGACCCCGGGCAGGATGGGGAGGTCAGAAAGACCGTCCCACCGGAGGTGAACCTGTGTCCTCGCGGCCACCGATCCCCTACGACTTCCTGCCCCAGGTCCCCGCGCTGACCGTCGAGAGCGACGACGTCCGCGACGGCGAGACCATGTCCCGGACCCATGTGTTCGACGACTGGGGCTTCACCGGAGAGAACCTCTCCCCGCACCTGCGCTGGTCCGGCGCCCCCGAGGGCACGCTGAGCTACGCCGTCACCTGCTACGACCCCGACGCCCCCACCGGCAGCGGGTTCTGGCACTGGCTGCTGTTCGACATCCCCGCCGACGTGACGGAGCTTCCGAGGGGCGCCGGGAGCGCCGACGGCGGATTCGGCACCCACGGCCGCAACGACTACAGCGCCAACGCCTACGGCGGCGCCGCCCCGCCGCCCGGCTGGCCGCACCGCTACGTCCTCGCGGTGCACGCCCTCGACGTGGACAAGCTCGACCTGGGCCCCGACACCCCGCCGGCCGTGGTCGGGTTCAACATCACCGCCCACACCCTGGCCCGCGGCTACATCGCGCCGGTCTACGAGAGCTGACCACCGCGCCGCCGCCCCGGTCCTGCCCCGGGCGGACCGGCGCCCGCAGGACGGCCGCCCACCCGGACGCGTCCCGGCGCACCGGGTTCCCCGGCCCCGCCGCGTCCGGCGCGCCGGGCGGGCCGCCGCGTCTCCGGCGCGCCCGTCCCGATCCGCTGACACGAGGATCAGTGGTCCGCTATGATTCGAACGTTGGTTCGATCATTGGAAGCCGTCATGGAGTGGGGGAGCGCGTTGCGAGAGCTGTCGACCGCGATCGACCACCTGGCCGTCGAGGACCCATCCGAGATTCCCCGCCTCCAGCTGACCGAGCAGCTCATCGAGCTGCACTGGCAGATGGCGCGGCTCCAGGCCCAGATCGCCCGCCGCACCGCCGTACGGGCGCCGGGGGCCTGAGCGGAGCGGGTCCGCGCACACCCGGGCGATCCGCGGGCCCGAAGCACCCGGGAGACCAGCGCGAGGTCCCCGGCACCGGGAAGGGCGGCGCCCCGGGGCGCCTCACGCCCACCGGGAGGGCGCACGTGGCCGGACTTCGGCGGCCGGTCACGGCGCGCGGCACGATGGAGAGGGGGCGGCCGATGCACATCGGCCGCCCCCTCTCCTCGTCACGGCCCCCGGCCCCCGGCGGGCGCCGGGGGCCGGGGCCGCTCCGAGCCCCGTCCCGGACCCCGTCCCGCGAAGCGATCCGCGGGGCGGAGACCCGGTCCGTCCGGTGGCGCCCCGCCCGTTCGCGGGAGCGCCACCCGGCCGCCGTCAGCGGCCCATGACCACCAGCGGCATGCCGCCCATCGGCATCCCGCCCATCTGCGCGCCCATCGGGATGCCGCCCATGGGCATGCCACCCATCGGCATTCCGCCCATGGGCATTCCGCCCATCGGCATGCCCATGGACGGCATGCCCGTCTCGGTGCCGCCGTTGAGACCGAGCGACCCGATCGGCTGGCCGAGCAGGTTGAGGTTGTCGAGCTGCAGACCGAGGATGCCCAGCAGGTTGTCGTTCCCGCCGATACCGCTGTTCGTCGCCGCCTGGGCGGGGGCGCACACCGTCGCCGCGATACCGAACGCCGCGACGGCCACGGCCGTCTTGATGACCTTCTTCATGGTTGCCTTCCCAGCTTCTCTTCGGCCCGCTTGACTCCCGGACTCTTTTCGGGAAGCGGGCTTTCGGACCCTGTGTCGCCGGCGGGCGCGAGGTGAAGGGTGCGCGGAGAACGCGCCGGCCGGGAACCGCTCGGCATTTGTATCCCAGGCCGGACGGCGCGAGATCGGCCTTTGGCCAGCTGATTACCCTCCTGGCCCGTGCCGTCCCGTCCCCGGGTGCACACTTGACCGGCCACGGCGGATACGGGGCCTCCACGCCACGACCTTCACTCCCGCCGGACGGCGCACCGGAACCCCGAACCGGATGCGGCCCGCCTTCCCCGGCGTCCTTCCGGCTCCGGACAGCACGGCCCCTCCCCCGGCACCTCTCCCGCTCCGGACCGCACGGCCCCTTCCCCGGCGTCCCGGCTCCGGACCGCGCCCCCACGCGGCTCGCCGTTCCCTACGCTCCGTACGACTTGACGTCCTCCTCCGGAAAACACCGGATTCACCTATCGCGATATATCTTGTCCGCATACAATCGGCGTATGACCTCCCTCGACCCCGCCACCCGCGTGGCCGGTCTCGTCCCGCACGGGTCCGACCCCGCGCTGCGCGCCTCCGACGCCGACCGCGACCATGTGGCGAGCGTGCTGAGCGAAGCCCTCGCCTCCGGCAGGCTCACCAGCGTCGAACACGCCGACCGCCTGGAGGCGACCTACAACGCCGTGACCGTGGGCGAACTCGTCCCGATCACCCGCGACCTGCCCGACATCACCTCGGCCGGCACCGGCGCCGCTCCCGTCCGGCAGGAGGTCGGCGCGGTCTTCAGCAAGGTGATCCGCGGCGGGCGCTGGATCGCCGGGCGCCACACGGCGCTGAACGCCACCTTCGGCGCCCTGATCGTCGACCTGTCCGACGCCGTCCTCCCCGGCCGGGAGATCACCCTTGAGGTCGACTGCCGCTTCAGCAAGATGATCGTCAGGGTCCCCGAGAACTCCCACGTCATCGACGAGGTCGGCGCGCTGTTCTCCAAGCGCAGCATCTCCGGCGGCGTCGGCGCCGAGGACGGACCCGTCATCAGGGTCGTCGGCAACGTCACCTTCGGGAAGATCATCGTCTCGCGGGAGACGACCGACTGGAACCTTCCCTCCAGGCACTGAGACCCGCCCCTCCCGAAGCCCTCCCGCCCCCGGGAGCCTTCCTCCGGACCCCGGAACGCTTTCGAGCCCCGAACCTCTGCGTCCCCGGGAGGCATCTGCGTCCCAGGAGGCTTTCGAACCCCGGCCGCTTCCCCGGACGCTTTCGAACTCCGGACGCTTTCGAGCCTCGGACGCTTTCGGGCCCTGGACGCTTTCGGGCCCTGGACGCTTTCGGGCACCGGGTGGAAAGGACCGCATCCGGGGGCTCCGGCCCCCCGGGAGACCGAGCCCGCGGCCACCCCGCCTACGATGCGGACATCCACTTTCCCGCACGAGGTGACCGCTTGCCTGACACCGACGCCTCCGGCGTCCCGCCCATCGCCCTGGACGCCATGGGCGGCGACCACGCTCCCGACGAGATCGTCGCGGGAGCCGTGCGGGCCGTACGGGAACACGGGGTGCCCGTCCTCCTCGTGGGCGCGCCCCGCCCTCTCCACGAGGCGCTCGCCCGGCACGACGCGCTCACCGAGATCCCCATCGTGCGGGCCGAGGAGGCCCTCGCCATGGACGAGGGCGCCCTGGCGAGCCTTCGCCGCCCGCGCTCCAGCATCGCCGTCGCCTGCCACCTCGTACGGCGGGGCGACGCCTGCGCCGTGGTCTCCGCCGGATCCACCGCCGGGGTGGTCGCCACCGGCAAGCTACGGCTCCGCAGCCAGCCCGGAGTGCTCCGTCCGGCCATCGCGGTCGCCCTGCCGACCAGGCCCGTCCCCACCATCCTGCTGGACGCCGGGGCGAACGCCGAGGTCAAACCCGAGATGCTGGTGCAGTTCGCTCATCTCGGAGCCGCCTACGCGCAGGCATGCCTCGACATCCCCGACCCCACGATCGGCCTGCTCACCATCGGCAGCGAGCCGGAGAAGGGCAACAAGCTCGTCCGGCGGGCCCACGAACTGCTGTCCGCCGTGCCGGGCCTCAACTTCGCCGGCAACATCGAGGGACACGACCTGCTCACCGGAGCCGTCGACGTCATCGTCGCCGACGGCTTCACCGGCAACGTGGCTCTCAAGACCATGGAGGGCAGCGTCCGTTACGCCTTCTCGGAGCTGGGGGCCACACTGCGGGAGAGCCACGCGGCCCGGCTGGGTGGCCTGCTGCAGCGCAGACGCCTCAGGGAGCTTCACCGGCGGCTCGACCCGGAGGTCCACGGCGGGGCCGTACTGCTCGGCCTGAACGGCACCGTGGTCATCGCACACGGGGCTTCCCGGGCCGGCGGCGTCAGCGCCGCGTGCGTCCTGGCGGCCGAGCTGGCCCGGCGGGGCGTGGTGGCGCGGGTGGGAGAACGCCTGGCCCACTCCCGGTCGCACCGCCTCTGGGGACGATCGTCCCCGCCGGCCTCCCCGGCCGCGACCCCGCCGCCGCCTCCGCCGGACCCCGGCGACGGCCCCCCGGAATGAGACCGCCGCATGGGCGGGACGGCCACGTCGGTGAGACCGTCGTACGGGCAGGACCGCCACGCCCGGCGAGACCCCGCACGGGCAGGGCCCGCGTCCGGCGCGACCCCGGAACGAGGCCGCGCGGCCCTCTCGCACCCCTGCCCGCCACCGTTTTCAAGATCATGTCATCGGTCGATATATAGCGGGTTCAACGCAGGCCAACCGATACCCTTGATGTATGACCGACCCGCAGCTCGTGCTCACCGAGCGCGTCCAGCAGGCGCTGGCCGCCGCCTTCGGCGCTGAGTACGCCACCGCAGACCCGCTGATCCGTCCTTCGCAGTTCGCCGACTACCAGGCGAACGTCGCGATGAGCCTGAGCAAGCGACTGCGACGGGCCCCGCGCGAGGTCGCCCAGGAGATCGCCGACCGCCTCTCCGGCGCGAGCGGGGAGGGCGAGCCCTTCCCCGGCACCGTCGAGGTCAGCGGCCCCGGCTTCCTGAACATCACCCTCTCCGACGACTGGATCACCGGTCAGGTCACCGGCCTGCTGGCCGACCCGCGGGCCGGCGTCCCCGAGACCGCGTCGCCGCAGACCGTCGTGGTCGACTACTCCGCGCCCAACGCGGCCAAGGAGATGCACGTCGGCCACCTGCGCACCACCATCGTCGGCGACGCGCTCGTCCGCGTCCACGAGCACCTCGGCAACCGGGTCGTCCGGCAGAACCACCTGGGCGACTGGGGCACCCCGTTCGGCATGCTCATCGAGCACCTCCTCGACATCGGCGAGGACGCCGCCGTGGCGCAGCTGGAGGCCGGAGAGGGCAACGCCTACTACCAGACCGCCCGCGCGAAGTTCGACGGCGACCCCGAGTTCAACCGGCGCGCCCGCGCCCGCGTGGTCACCCTCCAGGCCGAGGAGCCGGAGACCATGCGCCTGTGGCGCATCTTCATGGACGCCACGGTCCGCTACTTCAACAAGGTCTACACCCAGCTCGGCGTGACGCTGACCGACGCCGACATCGCCGGCGAGAGCATGTACAACCCCATGCTCGCCCAGGTCTGCGACGAGCTGCAGGAACGCGGCATCGCCGTGATCAGCGACGGCGCGCTCTGCGTCTTCCCGCCCGGCTTCACCGGCCGCGAGGGCCAGCCTCTCCCGTTCATGATCCGCAAGAGCGACGGCGGGTACGGCTACGCCACCACCGACATGGCGACGATCCGCTACCGCGTCCAGGACCTCAAGGTCGACCGCATCCTCTATGTGATCGGCGCGACCCAGGCCCTGCACATGTCGATGCTGTTCGCCTCCGCCCGGATGGCCGGCTGGCTGCCCGACCACGTCGACGCCGAGCACGTCCAGATCGGCAGCGTGCTGGGCAGCGACGGCAAGATGTTCAAGACCCGCAGCGGCGAGTCCATCAAGCTGCTCGACCTGCTCACCGAGGCCGAGACCAGGGCCGCCGCGGTGATCGCCGAACGCGACTACGACGAGGCGACCCGCGCGGAGATCGCGCGCGCCGTCGGCATGGGCGCGGTCAAGTACGCGGACCTGTCGGTCAGCCACGACAGCGAGTACGTCTTCGACTTCGACCGCATGCTCGCCCTTACCGGCAACACCGGCCCCTACCTGCAGTACGCCACCGCCCGGATCCGCTCCATCTTCCGCAGGGGCGAGGTCGATCCGGCGGAGGCGACCGGCCCGATCGTCCTCGGCCACCCGGCCGAGCGAGCCCTCGCCCTCCAGCTCCTCGGGTTCGGCCCGGCCGTGCTGGAGATGGCCGAGGGGTCGGTCCCGCACAAGCTCGCCGCCTACCTCTTCGAGACCGCGAGCGCCCTCACCACGTTCTACGAGCACTGCCCCGTACTCAAGGAGGGCGTCGAGCCTGCCACCCGCGCCTCGCGCCTGGCCCTGCTCGCGCTGACCCTGCGCGTCCTGGAGACCGGCCTGGGCCTGCTCGGCATCCCGGTGCCCGAGCGCATGTGAGATCATCGACCGAATGATCGCCTTGATTCAGCAAATCGAGGCGATCATCCGGCAAAGTTGGATTCGGCGCGCCTCCCGACGGGGATGACCGGATCGCACTACGCTGGCGCGGTCAGTCGGTCACGATTTCGGGGAGTTCTCTGCCTTGAGCACGGACCTGACCGCGAGCCCCCGCATCGGAACGGAGCCGCACCGCTACGCCGAGGCGCTCCTTTCGGGCCTGACCGCCGGTGACGGCGCCGGCCTCCCGATGCCACCGGAGACCGCGGACGCGCCCGAGCACTGGCTGGGGCCCGCCGTCCAGGCTCTCGACATGATCCTGCGGGGCGAGGACGCCCTCGAACCTCTCGGCCGCGCCGCCCAGCTCGACGGCCGACAGACCGCGCTCTTCCTCTGCCTCGCCCTGGCCGTCGCCGGGCAGGGCGAGCAGATCCACGCCTCCTGGCTCGGCATCGCCTTCGGTGAACTGTCGCTGGACCGGCCGGTCACCCACGGCCAGCGCGCGCTCTGGCTCGCAGCCGCCCGCGGCGCGTACGGCCCCGCCGGCAAGATCTTCGTGCTCCGCAGACTCGACGCGGTGGCCATCCCCGCGCACGCCGAGCCCGAACGCTGGCTGAGCGCGCTGACCCCGCACGAGCCCGCGATGGTGGTACCGCCCTCGCTGGTCGACTTCCCCCAGCTCGCCGAGCTTCCAGAGCTGGCCGAACCGGTGCAGGCCGCCGCCCAGCTCGCCCGCCTCCGTGGCCGGTGCACCGAGATCACCTCCGCCCGGCAGAACGGCTCCGGCCGCACACCGGCCGTCCCCGAGACGAGGCCCACGGAGGCCGAGAAAGAGCTCCTCGGCGCCCTACGCCACCTCATCGGCTCCGCCGAACCCGAGACACCGCCCGGCCGGCTCACCGACCACCTCCTCACCGACCTGCGGCCCGGCTCCGACCTGCACCTCGCGGGCATCGCCCTGCACGTGGCCGCGCCCATCGTGCGGTCCGCCGCGGAGACCCTCGTCACGGCCACCCAGGCCGAGCCGCCGGAATCGGTCACCATGCCGATCCTGGGACACCACGTGGTCCTCCGGCCGGAGGGCCCGGACCCCGAGTCGCTGGCCGCGGCCGAGGAGCGGATCTCCGTCGAGGGTGTGCCGAACCGCGGCCGCCCCTGGATGGGTTACGCGCTCCTCGTCTTCGGCGTCGCCGTACTGGCGGCGGCGTTCGCCACCTCGGCGACGCTCCCCCTCGCGGGCCTGGCGCTGGCCCTGTTCGCGGCGGGAGGCTATGGGCTCTGGCACCGGCGCAGGCGCGAGCGGGCCGACGCCGAGTACGTCACCGCGCAGCTCTCCGAGCTGAGGGAGCTGGCGGAAGGCGCCGTATGGGCGCTGCACGAGTACGCCCGGGAGAACGAGAAGCGCGTCCATGACGCGGCGGCGGACCTCGCCGAACTGATCCGCCTGCTCCGCAGGGGACCACGCGCCCGCTAGTAGTGCTTTGTTAGGTCAGGCTGTTGTGGCTGGTCGGGTCGTCCGGGTGATGGTTCGATGCGGGCGTGACCCCCGAACAGCTCGTTCATAT